>NZ_LDJO01000049.1 GCF_001431595.1 Stenotrophomonas acidaminiphila | reverse complement strand
TTTTCGTTGCCGTCAACACCCTGTTTCGAGGAAGTTGCCGCTGCTTCGTGGTTGCCGTCACCGGAGTGGCGGGCGCCGTGAAGCGAGGGAGCGAATTCTAGACATGTTTGTGAAATGTGCAATCACTTTTTGCGCCTGCGGCGCAGGAAGTGCGTTGGCGCCAGACTCGGCAAGGTCACCACCCGCCACGGCCACCTGCTGGCGTTGCCGGAGGGGCCACGCGGCTGCCGTCTCACATATGGCCTCCCACACATACATGCGTGGGAGGCCGCGATTGCGGCCGCACCGGGTGGCCGGCCGTGCTGCTGGGCCACAATGGGGGTTTCCCCTGCCCTGCACCGCCCGATGGCCGATTCCGCACCGCGCTCCCTGTTACGTGATCTTTCCCTGCCGGCAGTGGTGGCCGGCTTCATCACGGTCCTGGTGGGTTTCGCCAGTTCGGCGGTGATCGTGTTCCAGGCGGCGCAGGCGGTCGGCGCCGGCCAGGCTGAGATCGCCTCGTGGATGTGGGCGCTGGGCATCGGCATGGGCGTGACCTGCATCGGCCTGTCGCTGCGCTACCGCATGCCGGTGGTGACGGCCTGGTCCACGCCCGGTGCGGCGATGCTGGTGGTCGGCTCCGCGGCGCTGCCGCTGTCCGATGCGATCGGCGCGTTCGTGCTGGCCGCGCTGATGGGCACGCTGGCCGGCTTCTCCGGCGTGTTCGAGAAGGCGATGCGGCGCATCCCGGTGTCGCTGGCCTCCGGCATGCTGGCCGGCGTCCTGCTGCGCTTCGGGCTGGACGTGTTCGTCTCGGTCGGCACGCAGCCGTTGCTGGTCTTGGCGATGTTCGCCACCTACCTGGGCGGACGCCGGCTGGCGCCGCGCTACGCGGTGATCGCCACCTTGCTGGTGGGCGTGGCCATCGCCGGCGGCCAGGGGCTGATGCACATGGACCAGGTGCAGCTGCAGCTGGCACGACCACTGTTCACCCTGCCGACACTGTCGTGGGCGGCGGTGTTCGGCATCGCGTTGCCGCTGTTCATCGTCACCATGGCCTCACAGAACGTCCCCGGCGTGGCGGTATTGAAGGCCTCCGGCTACGACGCGCCGATCTCGCCGGTGGTGGGCTGGATCGGCGTGGCCAATACGCTGCTGGCGCCATTCGGCGGGTATGCGCTGAACCTGGCGGCGATCACCGCGGCGATCTGCATGGGCCGCGACGTACACGAGGACCGGGCGCGGCGTTATCCGGCGGCGGTGAGCGCGGGCGTGTTCTATATCGTGATCGGGCTGTTCGGGGCGACGGTGGCGGCGGTGTTCGCCGCCTTCCCCAGGGAGCTGATCGCCACCCTGGCCGGCATTGCGCTGCTGGGCACCATCGGCAACAGCCTGGCGGTGGCGCTGAAGGACGAGGGCGAGCGCGAACCTGCGCTGGTGACTTTCCTGGTCACCGCCTCGGGGCTGTCGATGGCCGGGATCGGGTCGGCGTTCTGGGGGCTGGTGGCGGGCGCGGTGACGTTGCTGGCGCTGCGCCGGCGATAGCGGTTGCGCGCTGGCCACCGCCAGTGCCGGCGCATGCCGGCCTTACAACGGCCGGACCTCGAATACCTGCTTGAGGACGTGGCTGCCGCCCGGCGCCAGTTCGATCAGGTCCGGGCCGACATTGCCGGCTTCGACGCACACGTAGTTGCGCCAGCCGGCGCCGATGTCGTCCATCTTCGCGGCGGCCGCTTCGCCGGCGTTCCAGACGACGGCGGAACGGCTGCCTTGGGTGGTGATGTCGATGCTGCGGCCGAAACCCGGGTCGCGCAGCACGTAGTGGCCGCGCGCCTGCGTGTAGATGCGGTCGCTGCGGCCGGGATCGCGCGGGTCGCGCAGGTTCCAGTCGCCCTGCTGGACGTGGGCGTTGCCAGCGTCGAGCTTGTCCAGGTAGGTCAGGCCATCCAGGCCGGCGACGTCGACCTTGAGCGCATCGCTGACGTTGAAGTAGTTGTGCAGCGCCTGGGTGAAGACCGCCGGCTGGCTGCCGGTGTTCTCGGTGATGAGCTCCTGCTCCAGCGTGCGGCCGATGCGCAGCTTCATGGTCAGGCGCAGCGACAGGCCCTCCAGCACGGGCGGCGCCAGGGTCAGGAGCATGCTGCCATCGGCCTCGCGGCGGGCATCGCGCAGTTCCCAGGGCACGGTGCGCACGAAGCCGTGCGAGGGGACGTCGCTGCCCTGGCCCTGCCTGGCGAAATACGGCCAGCACACCGGGCTGCCGCCACGGATCGGCGTCGGCGGTGGCTTCGCCGCGGGCGAGAGCCACATCACCTCGCGTCCGCCGTTGGGCACGAACGACAGCAACTGGCCGCCGAACACGCTGATCGCCGCGGTGGAGAACGGCGTCTCCACCTTCCAGGCGGTGAAGCCGTTGAAATCGCCTGTGTCCAGGCCCTGCACATCCTTCATCGGAACCTCGCTCCGTACGATCGCTGAGTGGACGAACCGCGAATGGTCGGCGGGCAGCCGGAACACGGTGGGCGGCGCCGGCCGGGCATCGCGCAACGCCTGCAGGATGCGGCTGCCGGCGCGGCCGTCGGCATTCTGCCAGCCCAACCGCTGCTGTTCGATGCGGATCGCGCGGCGGGTGGCGTCGCCGACCATGCCATCGGCGCTACCGATGTCGTGGCCGCGCGCGAGCAGCAGGGACTGCAGTTCGCGGCGCTCGCCACGGCCCAGGCCGGGATCGTCGGTGGGCCATGCCGCGACCAGTCCATTGCCGCCGCGCAGGCGGTCGGCCAGGGTGGCGATGGCCAGCGCGTAGCTCTCGGCCGCGTTGTAGGAATAGATCGCGTCGTAGTTGCGGAACACCAGCAACGCCGGCCCCGTGCTGCCCGCCGGCAGCAGCAGCGCGGCGGGGCTGTCGTCGGCCAGCGCCGCGGCCTGCACTGCACCACCATCGACCCCGGTGATGCCCAGCGCGCGCCACGCCGCCAGCGGCCTGCGCTTGCCGCGCCCGGCCACGCTGGCGTCGAACCCGGCGGGAATGCGTACTTCCACGCCCCACGGCTGGCCGCTGCGCCACCCCGACTGCTTGAGGTAGTTGGCGGTGGAGGCCAGCGCATCGGGGATGCTGCCGACCAGATCGCGGCGGCCATCGCCATCGCCGTCGACCGCGATGCGCGCGTAGGTGGACGGCATGAACTGGGTCTGGCCGAAGGCCCCGGCCCAGGAGCCGGTGAGGCCATCGGCGACCAGGTCGCCACGATCGATCAGCCGCAGCAGCGCCAGCAGTTCGCTGCGGAAGAACGCCTGGCGGCGCCCGTTGCAGGACAGGGTCGCCAGTGACTGCAGCAGCGGGCGCCGGCCGGCGATCCGGCCGTAGTCGCTTTCCACGCCCCATACCGCGACCACGGTGGCCGGATCGACCCCGTACCCGCTGGCGATCCGCTCCAGCAGTGCGCGATGGGTGTCGAGCATGGCGCGGCCATCGGCCACGCGCTGCGCATCCACCAGCGCGGCGAGGTAGTCCCAGATCGGCGTGGTGAATTCGGGCTGGGCATCGAGCAGGGGCAACACGCCCAGGTCCGGGGTGACCTCGGCGAACAGCGCGTCGAAGCGTTCGGCGGGCATGCCCTGGGCCAGCGCCGCATCGCGCACGCCGGCACCGCAACGACCGAAATCGGCAAGGGCGGCATGCGCCTGGGGCGCGGTGGCGAGCGCGCCGGCCAGGGCCAGCGCCGGCAATCTCCGCAACGACTTCATGCAACGGCTCCCTGCTTCGCGCCATCCTGGAACGCAGCCCGATGATAAGAGGCGCGGCGCCCGCCGTGCGAACTCAATCCGGCCGCAGCAGGCGCAGGCCGAACATGCGCGCGGGCGCATCCCAGGCGGCCGCCACCCGCAGGCCGGCGGCGGCCGCCATCGCGGCGAACTGCGCGTCGTCGTACTTGTGGCTGTATTCCACGTGCATGGCCTCGCCGTGTTCGAAGGCGAATGCATGCCCGGCCACGTGCACCACCTGCGCGCGGCGACTCACCAGCGAGGTCTCGATGCGCCGCCAGGGCACCACGTAGCGGGCTCGATGGGCGAAGCAGGAAAGGTCGAAGTCGCTGCCGATCTCGCGGTTCAGCCGTGCCAGCAGGTTGAGGGTGAAGTCGGCAGTGACCCCGGCCGCATCGTTGTAGGCGGCCTCGATCAGCGCCGGATCCTTGTCCAGGTCGATGCCGATCAGCGCCAGCCCCTCCTCGCCCATCGCCTGGCGCATGCCGCGCAGGATCGCCACCGCCGCGGCTTCGGTGAAGTTGCCCAGGGTCGAACCCGGGAAGAACAGCAGCGTGCGCCGCGCCGCACGCCGTGGCGGCGGCAGCGCCGGCAGCGCGGTGAAGTCGGCGCAGACCGGGAGCATCTCGACCGCGGGGAAGTCCACCGCCAGCGCGCGGATGCTGTCCAGCAGCGCGGTGCGCGAGATCTCCACCGGGGTATAGGCCACCACGTCGTCCAGGCCCTGCAGCAGCAGCCGGGTCTTGCGGCCACTGCCGCTGCCGTACTCCACCACCCGCACCCGCGGCCCCGCATGCGCGGCGATCTCCGGCAGCACCCGGGACAGCAGCTCGAGCTCGGCGCGGGTGAGGTAGTACTCCGGTTGCCGGGTGATGCACTCGAACAGCGCCGAGCCGCGCGCGTCGTAGAAGTACTTGGAGGGCAATGCACGCGGCCGCGCCGACAGCCCGGCGAGCACGTCGGCGGTGATGGTGGCACGGTCGGGACGGTGGTCGACCAACCCCTCCAGCAACGGATCGGCGCTGCCCATCAAAGATCCCTGGCCAGGCGCAGGCCGGCGAACTGCCAGCGCGCCGAGGGTGGAAAGAAATTGCGGTAACTGGGGCGCACGTGCCCGGCCGGCGTGGCGCAACTGCCGCCGCGCAGTACGAACTGGCCACACATGAACTTGCCGTTGTATTCACCGGCACTGCCCGGCAGCGGGCGGAAGCCGGGATAGCCGGTGTATGCGCTGCCGGTCCATTCCCAGACATCGCCGAACAGCTGCCGTGGCACGCCCGGCGCCGTGGCCGCGGCGGCGGCCGGGTGCAGCAGGCCGGCGTCGGCGAAGTTGCCGGCCACCGGCCTTGCCGCGGCCGCCGCTTCCCATTCGAACTCGCTGGGCAGGCGCGCACCGGCCCAGCGCGCGCAGGCGTCGGCCTCGAACCAGCTCAGGTGGCACACCGGCGCATCCGGATCCAGCGCGCGCCAGCCGCCCAGGGTGTATTCGCGTTCCAGCGCCGGGTCCCAGTACAGCGGACGGCACCATTGCCCTGCCTGCAGCTGCGCCCAGCCGTCGCTCATCCACAGCAGGGGATCGCGATACCCGCCATCGTCGATGAAGGCGCGGTACTCGGCGTTGCTCACGGGGCGGTCGGCCAGCGCGTGCGCCGGGACCAGCGCGCGGTGCCGGGGCGACTCGTTGTCGTAGGCAAAGCGCGCATGCGCGGGCCAGGCCTGCGCGCCGATCTCGACGATGCGTTCGGCGCTTTCGATCCACACCGCGTCGGCACGGGCAGGCAGCGCGGGCGGTGCGGGCAGGTCGTCGCGGTAGGCCGGCTGCAGCGGGTTGCTCCACAGCGCGTGCTTGATGTCGGTCAGCAGCAGTTCCTGGTGCTGCTGCTCGTGCTGCAGGCCCAGCAGCAGCAGGCGTTGGCCCTCCTCGTCCAGGCTGCCGGCGCGCAGGCACTGGCCGATGCGCTCGTCGACCTGGGCGCGGTACGCCAGCACCTGGGCCAGTGCCGGTCGCGACAGCAGCCCGCGTTGCGCGCGCGCATGCGCCGGGCCAACACTCTGGTAGTAGCTGTTGAACAGCACCTGCCAATGCGGCTGCAGCGGCCGGTAGCCGGGTAGCCGGCCAAGCACGAACTGCTCGAAGAACCAGGTGGTGTGGGCCAGGTGCCACTTGGCCGGGCTGGCGTCGGCCATGCTCTGCACCATGGCGTCCTCGGCCGACAGCGACGCCGACAGCGCCAGGCTGGCCTGGCGCACGGCGCGGTAACGCTCGGCCAGCGTGGGCGGCGTTGTCGCAGCGCTGGAGGCCTTCAGCAATGCGGCACTGGAAATCTGCATGTCCCCGAGCTTAGCCATGCCCGGTTAGCGCGGCGTCATCGACGCCGGGCAGTGTTCAGGCAAGCGCGTCCAGGTAGTACCAGCGCCCGTCCTGACGCACGAAGCGGCTGTGTTCCTGCATGCGCACGGCACTGCCGCCGCCGATGCGGTAGCGGGCGACGAACTCCACCTCGGCGGTATCGGCGCCGGTGACCCGGTGCCGCTTCACGTCCAGGCCGAGCCATTGCGTGCGCTGGCCCGGCGCATCGTCCAGTGACAGCGCCTGCGGCCGTGTATCGGGATGCCAGGTGGCAAGCAGGTAGTCGCTGTTTCCGGTGACGTAGGCGCTGTAGCGCGAACGCATCAGCGCCTCGGCATCGGGGGCGGCCTCGCCGGCATGCCAGCGCGCGCAGCAGCGGCCGTGGGGGTGGCCGGAGCCGCAGGGACAAGGAGAGGTCGGGGTGATCGGCATGCGCGTATTTTCCCTCCCCGCCACCGCCGCGGCCAGCCGGCACCGGCGTATGCTGTCGCGCCCCCCGTTCAGGTCCGACCATGCTGGAACTCCTGCCCACCGAGTTGCCCTGGCTGCTGGCCATCGCCTTCATCGCCGGGCTGGTGGACGCCGCGGTCGGCGGCGGCGGGCTGATCCAGCTGCCGGGCCTGTTCACGGTGCTGCCGCAGCACACGCCGGCCGCACTGCTGGGCACCAACAAGTTCAGCTCGGTGTTCGGCACCGGTGCGGCGACCTGGCGCTACGCGCGCTCGGTGCGGTTCCCGTGGCGGCCGGTGCTGCTGGCCGCGGCGACCGCGTTCGTGTTCGCCTTCCTCGGCGCCACCGCGGTCAGCCTGCTGGCCAAGGACGCGGTGCGTCCGCTGGTGCTGGCCCTGTTGATCGTGATGCTCGGCTACACGCTGGCGAAGAAGGACTTCGGCGCCCTGCACCGGCCGCGCGAAGTCGGCCGCCGCGAACTGGGCATCGCGCTGGCGATGGGCGCGGTGATCGGCTTCTACGACGGCTTCTTCGGCCCCGGCACCGGCAGCTTCCTGATCTTCCTGTTCATCCGTTTCTTCGGCCTGGATTTCCTGCGCGCTTCGGCCGCCTCCAAGGTGGTCAACCTGGCCACCAACGTGGCCGCACTGTCGTTTTTCGTGCCCAGCGGCAACGTGCTGCTGGCCTTCGCGGTGCCGATGGCGGCGGCCAACGTCGCCGGGTCGGTGACCGGCACCCGGCTGGCCCTGCGCGGCGGCACGCCGCTGATCCGCAAACTGTTCCTGCTGCTGGTGGTGGTACTGATCGCGCGCATGGCGTGGGACACGTTCGCTGGCTGAACGCAGCAGGACGGATTGATCGAGGACAACGCCGCTACCACGCGCGGATGTGGATGATGGGGCGATGGCGGCTCTCCCCGGCCGCCCTGGAGACCCACCATGCAACTGGATTTTTCAGGCAAGGTCGCGCTGGTCACCGGCGCCGCCTCGGGCATCGGCGAGGCCGTCGCCCGGCAACTGGCCGCCGGCGGCGCGCAGGTCGTCGTCGCCGACCTCCACCGCGACGCCGCCGAGCAGGTGGCCTCGAGCATCGGCGCCCAGGCCCGCGCACGCCAGCTCGACGTCAGCGACGCCGACGCGGTACGGCAACTGGTGGACGCCACGGTGGCCGAGTACGGCGGGCTGCACCTGGCGGTCAACAATGCCGGCATCGGCGGCGCCAGCCAGGACACCGCCGACTACCCGTTGGAGGAATGGCACCGCGTGCTCGGGGTGAACCTGCACGGGGTGTTCTATTCGATGAAGTACGAGATCGCCGCGATGCTGGCCGGCGGCGGCGGTGCCATCGTCAACATGGCCTCGATCCTCGGCAGCAACGGCTGGGCCGGGTCCACCGCGTACGTCGCGGCCAAGCATGCGCTGGTCGGCATGACCAAGACCGCGGCGCTGGAGTACTCGGCGCGGGGGCTGCGCATCAACGCGGTAGGCCCCGGATTCATCGACACGCCGCTGCTCGCCGGCATGGACCGCGCGGCCTACGACGGCCTGGTCGCGCTGCATCCGGCCGGGCGCCTGGGCAAGGCCGCCGAAGTGGCGGCGCTGACCTGCTTCCTGCTTTCCGGGCAGGCGTCCTTCATCACCGGCAGCTACCACCTGGTCGACGGCGGCTTCTCGGCCCGCTGAACCACCGCGGCCGGCGGTGGCGGCGCGGGCCCGGCGGCTGCCGTCCGTCGGGTCCGCCCGCGTCTTCACCTGTTCGCTCCTAACGAATTGCTTACATGTCGCCCACGCCCGTCATGGTGGCGGGCGAGGTAGTCCGGCAATCCAAGGAGCTTCCCGATGACGTCGTTATCGTTGCATCCGCACCGCCTGACCAGAGCCATACAGCTTTCCCTGCTGTGCCTGTTGCCTGCCGTCGCCACCGCACAGGAATCCACCACCGCCCGCACCCTGGACACGATCCAGGTCACCGGCACCCGCATCAAGAAGGCCGAACTGGAAACCCAGGTGCCGGTGCAGGTGCTCACCCGCGAGACCATCGACCGCACCGGCTACACCTCGGTGGCGGACGTGGTGCAGCACCTCACCGCCAGCGGCGCCTCGCTGAGCACCAAGCTCAACTCCAGCGGCAACTTCGGCTTCCCGCCCGACGGCGGCGGCGTCGGTGCCGGCGCGGCGACAGTGGACCTGCGCCACCTCGGCCCCAAGCGCGTGCTGGTGCTGGTGGACGGCATCCGCTGGGTCAATGAATCCTCCGGCTCGGGCGTGGGCTCGTCGGTGGACCTGAACACCATCCCGCTGGCGCTGGTCGAGCGCATCGAGGTGCTGGAGGACGGCGCCTCGTCGATCTACGGCTCCGATGCCATTGCCGGCGTGGTCAACATCATCACCCGGAAGAACGTGGAAGGTGGCCGCGTCGAGGTCCAGTACGGCGACTACAACCTCAAGGGCGGCGGCACCACCGGCGTGGACTTCAGCTTCGGCCGCAGCGGCGACCGCGCGCAGTGGGTGGTCGGCGCCTCGTACTTCAAACAGAAGGAAATCTCCTCGGCCGAGTACCAGTGGGCACGCGAGCCGGTACCGGGCACCGGGCTGGCCAACGGCAGCTCGGCCACGCCGCAGGGCCGGCTGGTGTTCGCCGACCCGGGCGGCAATACCTACAGCATCACCTCCAACACGGGCGTCACCAGCCCGCGCTTCGATCCCACCCAGACCGGGTGCGTGCGCACCGACGACTACCACTGCTTCGCGACGCCGGACCGCTTCAACTTCGCGCCGTACAACCTGCTGCTGACGCCGAGCGAGCGCAAATCGGTGTTCGGCCAGGTGCGCCTGGACTTCACCCCTGCGGTCAGCGGCTGGTTCCGCGGCCTGTACAGCGAGCGCACGTCGGCCAACCAGGCGGCACCGGAGCCGATCTTCCTGGGCACCGATGCCGGCGTGTACAACGCGTGGGCCGAAACCCGGCTGGTGATCCCCGCCAACCAGCGCTACAACCCGTTCGGCTTCGACCTGACCACCATCGGCCCGGACGCCAACCTGTTCCTGATCGGGCGCCGCCCGGTCGAAGGCGGGCCGCGCCGCTACGAGCAGGACGTGAAGACCTGGTACGCCGCCGGTGGGCTGGAAGGCAGCTTCGAGGTCAACAGCCGGCCGTGGAGCTGGGACATCAACGCCATGTCCAGCCAGAGCAAGGCCACCCAGACCAACACCGGCAGCTACAACGTCAAGCACATCAACCAGGCGCTGGGCGACCCGGCGGCGTGCGCGGCCATTGCCGGCTGCGTGCCGCTGAATATCTTCGGCGGCCCCGGAACCATCACCGCGGACATGCTGGCGTGGATCTCGCCGGTGGTGCGCGACCGCAGCAAGAACACCCTCAGCCTGGCCTCGGCCAACATCACCGGCGAACTGGCCGACCTGTGGGCCGGGCCGCTGTCCTTCGCCGCCGGCGCCGAATGGCGCCGCTACAAGGGCGAGTACTACCCCGATCCGATCACCGTGGCCGGCGAGTACAACGGCGTGCCGTCGGGCATCACCATCGGCAGCTATTCGGTGAAGGAAGCCTATGCCGAGTTCGACGTGCCGCTGGCACGCGGCGGCTTCTGGGGCAAGAGCGTGGACCTGAGCGTGGCCGGCCGGTATTCGGACTATTCCACCTTCGGCGGCACCGGCACCGGCAAGATCGGGCTGCGCTGGCAGCCGGCCGATGAACTGCTGCTGCGCATGTCCTTCGCGCAGGGCTTCCGCGCACCATCCATCGGCGAGCTGTACGGCACACTGAGCCGCTTCGACGCCACCCTGGTGGACCCGTGCAACAACGCCGCCTCCACCACCCCCAAGTGCGTGGCCGATGGCGTGCCGCCGGGTTATGAGCAGGTCAATCCGCAGATCTCGGTGGTCACCTCCGGCAACCGCGACCTGCAGCCGGAGAAGAGCCGTTCGTTCATGGCCGGCGCGGTGTGGAGCCCGGGCTGGGCCGAGGGCAGCAGCTGGGCCAGCAAGCTGGACCTGGGCGTGACCTTCTACCGCCACACCATCGACGGCGCGATCCAGGCGCCGGATGCGCAGGCGATCCTCAACCGCTGCATCGACAGCCGCGACGCGGTGGCCTGCGCCAGCTACACCCGCAACGAACGCGGGCAGATCATCCGCTTCGAGGACATCCTCGCCAACCTGGGCACGATCAACACCAGCGGCTGGGACTTCAGCGCGCACTGGCTGCTGCCGGAAACCGGCTGGGGCCAGCTGGGACTGGACTGGAAGGCGACCTGGGTCACCCGCTACGAGCTGGTCAACGAATCCGGCCAGGCCGAGCCCAGGCGCCCCGGCGTGGAAGTCAACGACAGCTCGATTCCGGAATGGACCTCGAACCTGACCGCCAACTGGGACTACCGCAACTGGAACGCGAGCTGGTCGCTGCGCTACGTCGACCGCCTGCGCGAAAGCTGCGCCGGCGCCAACGGCTTCCCGATCTGCACCGACAGCGCGGCCGACCTGCACTGGCTGGGTGCCACCACCCTGCACGACGCGCAGGTGAGCTGGCGCACCGACGCGTGGATGAAAGGGCTGAAGATCACCGTCGGCGTCAACAACGTGTTCGACAAGAACCCGCCGATCTGCCTGAGCTGCACGCTCAACGGCTACGACCCGGGTACGTACGACCTGCCCGGCCGCTACAGCTACGCCCGGCTCAGCCTGGACTTCTGAGCCGCCACCCCGGCAACGACGACAAGACGACAAAGGGAGCCACCAGGCTCCCTTTGTCTTTTGCTGCCCCGCTCCGCAACGGCCGCCGCTTACCGGCCATGCTGATGCGCTGCGTCCAGTTGAGCCAGGCGACGCGCGGTGGCGTCATGGATGTCCGGCAGGTCGGCGCGGATTTCCCGGAGACCGGCGAGCAGCAGCACGGCCAGTGCCGGCGCAGCGACCCTCATTGCTTCATCGCGCCGCTCCGCCCATCGATGCGTCCATCCGGGATGGCGGGCAATGCCGCACCACTTCGGCCCGCCGGCAGGCTGCCCTGCCCTAGCGCAGCAGCGCGCCGGCCAGCCCCATCAGCACCAGCACCATCACCGGCAGCATCGACAATGCGAAGCCCAGCGCGCGGCTGGACGGTGCGCTCACGTAGGCGCGCCAGTAGATGAAGCGGCCGACCAGGTACACCGCGCCGATGCCGGCGACCCAGGCGGCCGGCCAGAAGCGCGCGGCGACGAACAGCGCCGGCAGCAGCGCGACCATCAGCTCCAGGGTGTTCATCTGCACCCGGTAGACGCGCTCGAAGCCCTCGTGGCCGCTGACCGCCGGCGCCTTCACGCCGTAGCGGCCGCGCGCACGCCCGACCATCGCGCCGAAGAACAGGTACTGGACCACTGCCAGCAACGCCACCAACTCAACGTAATGCATGGTTACTCCGGGATGCTCGCGGGAATGCGGGGCGCCGGCTCCGCGCCTGCCGGTCGCCTGGCGCGCGGCTCAGCGGCGCGCGTGGCCCACTTCGATGAAGCGCAGGAACTCGGCGCGGGTGCGGGCGTCATCGTGGAAGCTGCCGCGCATGCGCGAGGTGACCATGCTGACGCCGCGCTTGTGGATGCCGCGGGTGGTCATGCACTCGTGCGAGCCCTCCACCACCACGCCCACGCCCAGCGGCTGCAGCACGTCCTGGATGACGTCGGCGATCTGCGCGGTCATCTTCTCCTGCACCTGGAAGCGGCGCGCATAGGCCTCGACCACGCGCGCCAGCTTGGAGATGCCGACCACGCGGCCGTTGGGCACGTAGCCCACGTGCACGCGGCCGATGATCGGCGCCATGTGGTGCTCGCAGTGGCTTTCGTACTCGATGTCGCGCAGCACGATCATCTCGTCGTAGCCGGCCACTTCCTCGAAGGTACGCGCCAGGTACTCGCGCGGGTCGTCCTGGTAGCCCTTGAACCAGTCGCCATAGGCCTCGGCCACCCGCCGCGGGGTGTCCAGCAGGCCCTCGCGGGCGGGGTCTTCGCCGGCCCAGCGCAGCAGGGTGCGCACGGCCTCCTCGGCCTGGGCCTGGGTGACGGACGGGTTGTTGGAGTCGGCCATGGGTGACGGCGCCTGGATTGCGGGGGTGGACATGCTACCAGCCGGGTGTCGCCGGGGCATCGCCGGCAGCGGCCGGAAACGACGAAGGCGCCCGCAGGCGCCCTCGTCCACGGCTTGGGTGCGCTGCCCTTACTGGCCGAGCACGTCCTTCACGTAAGCCACGATCTCCGCGTCCTGCGCATTGTCGAAGAACGCCTGCTGGAAGCGCGCGCCGCCCACGGCCTGCTTCACCAGCGCCGGGTCGATCGACTTCAGGCCGGCGATGAAGTCCTTCGAGGCGCCCTGCTTCACCTGCGCCAGGATGCCGGCGTTGGTCATCTGCGACTCCCTGCGCTCGGCCGGGTAGCCCTGGCCGCGCTCGCCGGCGAAGGCCTTCTCGAAGATGTAGCGGATGTTGATCTCCGCGCCCCAGCCATAGCCCTTGGCGAACGGCAGCGACAGCGCGTTGCCGTTGTTGACCTGGGCGAACAGGAACGCATCGGTCGGCTCGATGCAGTAGCCGCAGTACACGCCCGGCCAGGCGTTGAGCGACATCAGCGCGCCCTGCCCGGTACCGCAGCCGGCAACCACGAAGTCCACGGCCCTGGCGTTGAGCAGCAGCGCGGCGCAGATGCCCAGGTGGATATAGGTCAGGCGGTGGTCGTTGTCGCCATCCATGCCGACGTTGAACACCTGGTGGCCCTGCGCGGCGGCCACGGTCTGGAGCTGTTCCAGCACCACCGGGTTCTTGGCGGCCTGGCTGAACTCCTGCATCAAGGCGATCTTCATTGCGTCACTCTCTGTTCGAAGGGGGAAATGCATGGCGCCCGGCCGTAGCCGCGCGCCGGGGGATGCCGGATCAGCGCGCCAGCCAGCCGCCGTCGACCGGGATGACCGCGCCATTGACGTAGTCCGAAGCGCTGGAGGCCAGGAACACGGCCGTGCCACCGAGGTCTTCCGGCCTGCCCCAGCGGCCGGCCGGGATGCGGTCCAGGATCGCCTTGCTGCGGTCCTCGTCGGCGCGCAGCTGCGCGGTGTTGTCGGTGGCCATGTAGCCCGGGGCGATGGCGTTGATGTTCAGCCCCTGCTGCGCCCATTCGTTGGCCAGCAGCCGGGTGATGCCGGCGATGCCGCTCTTGGACGCGGTGTAGGACGGCACCCGGATGCCGCCCTGGAAGGACAGCATCGAGGCGATGTTGATGATCTTGCCGCGGCCCTGGGCGATGAAATGCCTGCCGGCGGCCTGGCACATGAAGAACGCCGACTTGATGTTGACGTTCATCACGTCGTCCCAGTCCTTTTCGCTGAACTCCACCGCGTCGGCACGGCGGATCAGGCCGGCGTTGTTGACCAGGATGTCCAGCCCGCCCAGACCCTCGACGGCCTCGCGCACCACCCGCTCGACCGGCTCGATGCTGCCCAGGTTGGCCTCGATGTTGACGAAGCGGCGGCCCAGCGCGCGCACCTTGGCCGCGGTCTCCTCGGCCGGAACGATGCCGGCGCCGGCGATGTCGGCCCCGGCGGCGGCCAGGGCCAGCGCGATGCCCTGGCCCAGACCGGTATTGGCACCGGTTACCAGCGCGATCTTGCCTTCGAGGCTGAATGGATTCGTCATGGTGTTCCTCTCCCTGAGCGGTGGTACGGGGGTGGGTTGCGGTGCCGCGCCTTGCCCGGTGGGCGATGCCGCGCGGCGCTGGCGCCTGGCGGGTCCTGGACGGACCTGCCGGATGCGATTCGGGGCCATCATAGCCAATTGGGTAACCGGTGGCATTCCGCGCCGCGGAATACTGGCTTTCCTTTCCGGAACAATGGTTTGGGATCAATCCAGGGGCGGTTGGCAGGAATCGCGCACGATCAGGTGCGGACGCACGCTGGCGATCTGCAGCGCGGCCTGGCCCTCGGGCTGGATCAGCATCGCCGCGGCGGTGCGGCCGGTATCGCGGGTATTGCGCCGCACCGAGGTCAGCGACGGCCACAGCCGCGAGGCCAGTGGGCTGTCGTCGTAGCCGACCACCGACAGTTCGCGCGGGACGTTGATGCCGGCGCGCATGGCGACCTTGTAGACGCCGGCGGCCATCTCGTCGTTGCCGGTGAAGATCGCGGTCGGGCGCTGCTTGCCGAGCAGCAGCTTCTCGGCCGCGGCCACGCCCGATTCGAAGGTGTAGCCGGCCTCGATGATGCGCGCCGGCGGCAGTTCGATGCCACGCCGCTGCAGCGCGTCGATGAAGCCGGCGGTGCGCTCGTGCGCCGAGCGGTAGGCCGAGGGGCCGGTGATCAGGGCGATGTCGCGGTGGCCGAGCGAAAGCAGGTAGTCGGCGGCCTCGGCGGCGCCGTCGCGGTCATGGGTGATGACCATCTGCGAGGTGTCGTCCAGCGGCAGCGAGGCGATGCGGGTGTAGCGGCAGCCGATCTCCTCCAGCATGTCGGCCAGCGCCTGGTCCTCGGATGCGCGCGGCACCAGGATCACGCCGTGCAGCTTCTGCTGCTGCACGAAGCGCTTCACGCCCTCGATGTAGCCGGGGCTGCGGGTGTCGCAGGGATGCACCACCAGCTCGAAGCTGGAGCCGCGCAGCGCGTCGAGCGCGCCGTACTGCATGTCCACCACGTACTGCGCGGTGGGGTTGTCGTAGACCATGCCGATCAGGAACGAACGCCGGAACGCCAGCCCGCGGGCCAGCGGATCGGGCGCGTAGCCAACCTCGCGCATCAGCGCCTCGACCTTCTCGCGGGTGTCTTTGCGCACCAGCGGCGAGTTGTTGATGATCCGCGACACCGTCTTTTTGGACACGCCGGACAGGCGCGCGATGTCGTTGATGGTCGCGGCCCTGCCCAGCGGCCGGGTAGTGGCGTCGGAATCGGCCTTCTTGCGCAATGACATGTCCTTGCAAACCATCCAGCGGAACGGGTTCTGGCGGCGCCGCGCCCGGGGGGCACGGCGATGGGAGCGGCGCGGCGGCCTCCCGTCGCTGCCGGCGGCATCCGCCGGCGGCAGGGCAGGGAACCCGCGCCAGGCGGTGATGTTAGCCCGAGACGGCGCCGCGGACCGGAAACGGCGCCTGGCTGTCGCGGCCGGCCCGGCTCAGCCGCGCAGCAGTGCCGGCAGCCACAGCGACAACTGCGGGAAGAACGTCACCACCAGCAGTACCCCCAGCCCGGCCAGCCAGAACGGCCAGATCGTCTTCATGCTCTGGCCCACGGTGATCTTGCCGATGGCCGTGCCGATGAACAGCACCGAGCCCACCGGCGGCGTCACCAGGCCCAGGCCGCCGGTCAGCACCAGCACCAGGCCGAAGTGGATCGGGTCGATGCCGTAGGCTTTGGCCACCGGCAGGAAGATCGGGGTGCAGATCAGGATCATCGGCGCCAGGTCCATGAAGGTGCCCAGCAGCAGCAGCATCACCACGATCATCAGCAGCACCATGAATTTGCTGTGCGCGAACGACTGCAGGAACGCCACCGCCGCCGCCGGTACCTGCAGGTAGGCCAGCAGCCAGCCGAACACCGCCGCGGTGGCGATCACGAACAGGATCACGCCGGTACTGCGCGCGGCATGGATCACCGTGTCCAGGAACGCGCGCCAGCGCAGCTGCCGGTACAGCACGGTGGTGACCAGCAGCGCGTAGACCACGGCGATGGCCGCCGACTCGACCGCGGTGAAGATGCCGGCGCGGATGCCGACGAAGATCAGCGCCACCAGCCCCAGGCCGGGCAGCGCGGCGACCAGCCGCAGCAGCACCGCGCGCAGGCCCGGGAAGGCTTCCACGCCGTAGCCGCGGCGCCGCGCCACCGCGTAGCCGGTGACCATCAGCACCACCGTCATCAGCAGCGCCGGCACCACGCCGGCGGCGAACAGGTCGGCGATGGACAGGCCGCCGCCGGCCGCCGCCGAGAACAGGATCAGGTTGTGCGAAGGCGGCACCAGCAATGCCACCAGGGCCGCGGTGATGCTGACGTTGACCGCGAAATCGCGGTCGTAGCCGCGCTGGACCATCTGCGGGATCATCGTGCCGCCGACCGCCGACACATCGGCGATGGCCGAGCCGGATACGCCGCCGAAGAACAGCGAGGACAGGATCGAGACCTGGCCCAGGCCGCCGCGCAGGCGCCCGACCAGCGACGCGGCCAGCGCGATCAGGCGCTCGGAGATGCCGCCGCGCATCATGATCTCGCCGGCGAAGATGAACAGCGGAATGGCGATCAGCGAGGCCGAACCGGTGCCGGCCGAGATCTGCTGCACCAGCACCACGCTGGGCAGGTCCAGGTAGAGCAGGGTGGCCAGCGCGGCGGCGGCCAGCGCATAGGCGACCGGCACGCCGATCAGCAGCAGCGCGGCGAACACGGCGAACAGGATTGCGATGCCCATGGTTCAGCGGTCTCCTTCGATGGCGGCCGGCTGCAGCGCCAGCCACAGCCGGTTCAACGCGAACACCACCATCAGCGCGCCGCCCAGGCTCAGCGGCAGGTAGTTCACGCTCTGCGGCAGGTTGGCGCCGGCGGTCTTGATGTGCAGGCCGTCGATCCACAGCACCCAGCCCCACCAGGCGATCACCGCGCCGATGGCGGCCACCACCAGCGGCACCAGCGCATCGACCACGCGCCGCGCCAGCGGGTTGAGGTGGTCGGCCAGCAGGAAGAAGCCGAAGTGGCGGTGGGTATGCACGCCGGCGGCCGCGCCCATGCTCATCGCCGTGCTCAGCAGCAGCAGGGTGACCGGCTCGGTCCAGCTGGGCGAATCATTGATCACGTAGCGGGCGAACACCTGCCAGCCCT
This sequence comes from Stenotrophomonas acidaminiphila, assembly GCF_001431595.1. GTDB lineage: Bacteria > Pseudomonadota > Gammaproteobacteria > Xanthomonadales > Xanthomonadaceae > Stenotrophomonas > Stenotrophomonas acidaminiphila. The sequence goes on along the minus strand of NZ_LDJO01000049.1, from coordinate 27,511 downwards.
GCACCACCACCAGCCCGAGCAGGGCGACGACGGCAACGTGGATGACGACGGTGGCCAGGGTTTCCAGCGCGCGCTGCGGGCCGGCCTGGGTACTGCGGGAAGTGGCTTCGGTCATCGCTGCGGATCCTCAGGCGAAATCGCGGATGCGGCGGTGCAGGGCGGCGATCTCCGGCTGCTGCAGGTAATCGCGCAGCAGCGGGGCGGCGGCCTCGCGGAACGCGCCGATGTCCACCGCGTTGGCCTTCACGCCGTGGGCCAGCACCGCCTGCCGCGCCTTGTCCTCGGACGCATCCCATTCGGTGCGCATCACCTGCACCGACTGCCGCGCCAGGTCCAGCAGCAGCCGGCGGTCGCCGGGGGCCAGCGCGTCGAAGCTGCGCCGCGACATCAGCAGCACGTCCGGCGCGTACGAATGCTGGCTTTCCGACCAGTAGTGCGCGGCCTCGAAATGGCGGCTGGAGTGGAAGCTGCGCATGTTGTTCTCGGCGCCGTCGATCATGTGCGTCTCCATGCCGGAGAACGTGTCGCCCAGCGACATCGGCGTCGGGTTGGCGCCGAACAGGCGCATCAGCTGCAGGAAGATGTCCGAGCTGGCCACGCGCAGCTTCAGGCCGTGCAGGTCGCGCGGCGCCACGATCGGGTGCTTGGTGTTGTAGAAGCAGCGCGCGCCCGAGTCATAGATCGCCAGGCCGACCAGGCCGCGCTGCTCGAAGCCGGCCAGCACCGCGTCGGCAATGCCGCCGTCCAGCGCGCGGCGCATGTGCGCGACCGAATCGAATACGTACGGCAGGCACAGCGCGCGGGTCAGCGGGAAGGCATTGTTCAACGCCCCCGAGTAGACGCGGGTGATGTCGATGGCGCCGAAACGCGCCATGTCGATCGCTTCCGACTCGCGGCCAAGCTGGCCGGAGTGGTACTGCGCCAGCCGCAGCCGTCCACCGGTCTCGCGCTCGAGCTGCTGCCCGATCCACCTGACCGCGGTGACGGTGGGGTAGTCGGCCACGTGGACATCGGTGGCGGTGAGCACGCGCCCGTCGCCCACCGCCTGGCGCGCCCCGCCCGAACAGGCCACCAGCGCCGGCGCGGCAAGCGCGCCCAGGCCGGTGGCAAGAAATGTCCTGCGATCGATCATCGTACCCCCTCCACCCATGTCCACCGTATGCGCCGGTCAGCCGGCGGCCACCGCCCTGCAGGCAATCTCGCCGTGGCCCTCGAAGCGGATCACGGCCTGCTGGCCGACCGCAATGTCGTGGATGCCGGTGGCGTTGCCGGTGGCGATCAGGTCGCCACGGCGCAGCGGCCGGCCGCGGCGCGCCGAACGTGCCAGCGCGAACGCATACGCCGCACGCAGGCCGCCGGGCAGGTTGCAGGCACCGCCGATGCCGACCACCACGCCGTCGATCTCGGTGCGCGCCAGCAGGCATGCCTCATCCAGCCGCGTCCAGTCGGCGATCGCGTTGCCCAGCACCAGGCCGTTGTTGTTGCCGAAATCGGACACCACCACCCGCGGCCCCAGCACGTTGATCGTCGCCAGCGGGCTGCTGGCCACTTCGACCCCGGTGAACAGGCGCGCGGGCAGGGCGGCGGCTTCCTCCGCGGTCCATTCCAGCTTGTCGGCAGGCGCATCGGCGTCGAGCTGCAGCACGTACTCGGCCTCGACCGCGGCAAACCCGCCGGCCCCGGAAAACACCGGGATATCCACGATGCTACCGGTAGCATTCCAGAGCTGGCGTGCGAACACCGGGCCGAGCAGGCGCTCGTCGCCGGACGCATCGCGGCGCTCGGGGGCGATATAGCCGACCTTCCAGCCGACCACCGCATCGTCCCAGCGGCCGATGGCCAGGTCCTGCACGCGATAAGCGGTCACCAGGTCGGCCGGGATCCCGCCGGGGAACGCGGCGAGCAAACGCCCGGCGCGGCGCGCGTCCACGAACTGGCGGGCGATGTCGTCCAGCGCGGCGGACGGATCCTGTCGGCCTTGATCGTTGCTCAAGTGGCTCTCCTGGTGGCGTTGCTGCACCGCCCATCGACAGTGCTGTGGGTGCTGTATATGGTAAACCGGTGTCATATGGCAATACGCAACGCATCACGGCCATCCCCGTTCCGCATCGCGAGAGTACCCATGTCCCCGCTCAGAATCGGCAGATCATTGTTATTCATGGCTTTTATCCTGGTCTTCGGGGTTTCCGCCGCTGTCGCGGGCACCGCCCCGGACGGCGAACCGGCAGCGGGATCGGCACAGCGGATCGCGCTGTGGCCGGCTGGATTGGCACCGGGAGACAAAGCGCTGCCGGAGGCCGCCCGCATCGTCGAGCGCAGCGCCGATCCGGCGCTGCCGGACCGCTACATCACCCACGTCAGCGCGCCCTATCTGGTCATGTACCGGCCGGCCCGCCCCAACGGCACCGCGCTGCTGGTGACCCCCGGCGGCGGCTACCAGCGCGTGGTGCTGGACAAGGAGGGCTCGGCGCTGGTGCCGGCCTTCGTCGAGGAGGGCGGCATCACCCTGTTCGTGCTGCGCTACCGCTTGCCGGGCGAGGGCCGTGACGACCGCGATGCGGCGCTGGCCGATGCGCAGCGTGCGCTGCGCCTGATCCGTGCCCGCGCCAGCGAATGGCAACTGGATCCACGGCGCATCGGCGTGATCGGCTTCTCCGCCGGCGGGCACCTGGCCGCACGGCTGGGCAACGGCTTCGGACAACCGGCATATCCGGCCACGGACGCCATCGACCGCACCAGCGCGCGCCCGGATTTCCAGCTGCTGGTGTACCCGGTGATCGACATGGACGGCGCCGACACGCACCCCGGCTCGCAACACCGCCTGCTCGGCCCCGATGCGGATGCAGCGCTGCGGCGGCACTACTCGATGCAGCACCAGGTGCGTGCCGACACCCCGCCGACCTTCCTGGTGCACGCCGGCGACGACGCCGCGGTGCCGGTCGGCAACAGCCTCGGCTTCTACGCCGCATTGCACCGGGCCGGCGTGCCCGCGGAACTGCATGTGTTCCCGTACGGCGGCCATGGCTTCGGTACCCGGGGCATCGCCGGGCTGGGCGCCGCCGCATGGCCGCGGCTGGCGCGCGACTGGATCGCCGCACAGGCGCCGGAGCACGCGCCATGACCGCCCTGCCCGGCGATCCGCGACGGCGGCATTTCCTGCGCGCCGGCACGCTGTGCTCGCTCGGCGCCGGGCTGGCGGCCGCGCTGCCGGCCGCGGCCGCGCGCATGCCCCCGAGCCCGCTCGCCCGCGTGCGCGGGGGCCGTATCGCCGGGCAGACGGAGCACGGCATCCATGTGTTCCGCGGCATCCCGTATGGCGCGGACACCGCCCCCCGGCGCTTCCAGCAGGCCGTACAGGAAGCCCCCTGGCGGGGCGTACGCGACGCGCTGGCCTGGGGCCCGGCCGCGCCGCAGACCAGCGGCGAAGGGCCGGGCAGCGAGGACTGCCTGTATCTCAACGTGTGGACTCCGGCCCTGCGCGACGGTGGCCGCCGCCCGGTGCTGGTGTACCTGCACGGCGGCGCCTACAACAACGGGTCGGGCAGCGACCCGCTGTACGACGGCAGTGCCCTGTGCCTGCGCGGCGACGTGGTGGTGGTCACCGTCAACCACCGGCTCAACGTGTTCGGCTACCTGTACCTGGGCGGGCTCGGCGGCGAGGCGTTCGCCGATTCGGGCAACGCCGGCCAGCTCGACCTGGTGCAGGCGCTGCAGTGGGTGCGCCAGCACGCGGTCGAGTTCGGCGGCGACCCCGGCAACGTCACCGTGTTCGGCCAGTCCGGCGGCGGCGCCAAGATCGCCACGCTGATGGCGATGCCGGCGGCGCAGGGCCTGTTCCACCGCGCCTGGACGATGAGCGGCCAGCAGGTGACCGCCGCCGGCCCGCGCGCGGCCACGCAGCGTGCACGACGGGTGCTGGAGCACTTCGGCCTGCGCGAACCGCAGGCGCTGCGCACGCTGCCCATGGAGGCGTTGCTGGAAGCGGTGAAGCTGCGCGACCCGTCGTGGGTCGAGGACACCGGCCTGTACTTCGGCCCGGTGCTGGACGCGCGCCACCTGCCCACGCACCCGTTCTGGCCGCAGGCGCCGCTGCAGTCGGCCGCCATTCCCATGGTCATCGGCAATACCCGCGACGAGACCCGTGCCTTCCTCGGCCATGACCCGCGCAATTTCGCACTGGACTGGGAAGCGCTGCCGGCGAAGCTGGAGCGCGAACAGTTCGTGGACCTTCCCGCGTCGGAGGTGATCGCCGCCTACCGGCGGATGTACCCGCACTACACGGCGTCGGAGGTGTTCTTCGCGGCGACCACCGCCGGACGCTCGTGGCGCGGTGCGGTGGAGGAACTGGAGGCGCGCGCGCGCCAGGGTGCGCCGACCTGGGCCTACCAGCTGGACTGGTACGACCGTGGCGGCGACGCCGACCGGCTGCGTGCCTTCCACACCCTGGACATCCCGCTGGTGTTCCACAACACCCGCCAGCCCGGTTCGCGCACCGGTGCCACCGCGTCGGCCACGCGCATGGCCGATGCGATGAGCGATGCGCTGCTGGCGTTCGCCCGCCATGGCGATCCCAACCATGGCGGGCTGCCGCACTGGGCGCCGTACTCGTTGCAACGCCGGCAGACCCTGGTGTTCGACGACGACAGCCGCCTTCAGGACGATCCGCGCGGCGGCGAGCGCCGGCTGTACGCGCAGGTGCCGTTCGTGCAGCGCGGCACCTCATGAGCCACACATGCCACCCCGCCATGAGCGGCAGCGAACGGTTTGTTCACCGTTTTGTCCTAGACTGGCGGCATGATTTCAGATGCAAATGGTTACTTCGACTTCAGCGGGCGCGAGCGGCTGGTGGCGGCCATCGACGCCGCGCTGGCCACGGCTGATGTCGCCACCGCGGTGGCGCGGGTCGAACAGGTGCTGCGGCAGGCCATCGCCGACCCGGCGATCGTGCTGCCGGATTGCGTGCACGAGCCGATCAGCGACCACTACGCGCGCCGTGAGCTGTACCGCAGCGCGCGCCATGGCTACAGCATCATCGCCATGACCTGGGGGCCGGGCCAGGGCACGCCGCTGCACGACCATGACGGCCTGTGGTGCGTGGAGGGCGTGTGGCAGGGCACGCTGCGGATCACCCCGTACCGGTTGTGCGAAGACCACGGCGACATCGCCCGGCTGCAGCCCCTTGCCGCCGTGGACGGCGCGCGCGGCAGTGCCGGCAACCTGATCCCGCCGGATGAGTTCCATGTGCTGTGCAACGCCAGCGACGATGAGATCGCGATCTCGGTGCATGTCTACCAGGGGCCGATGGAGCACTGCACGGTGTTCGTTCCCGAGCCCGGGATCGCCGACGGGTACCGGCGCGAGCGCCGGGTGCTGCAGACCGATACGCGGTGACGCCGGTCCCCCTTCTCCCGCCGGGAGAGGGGGATGGCCGGCATTGCCGGCGGTGCGCGACGCCTACCGCAGCGGCAGGCGGTTGTTGAGCCGCGTCACTTCCTCGATCCCGCCTTCCTGCATTACCCGCACACTGGCGCCGCTGCACTGGAAACCCGGCGGCAACGCCAGTTCCACCGTGGTCGTGCGCGGCTGCAGGTCCGATGGCGCTTCCAGCGCCGGGATCGCAACGCGCGCCACCTCGCGGCCGCGTGCATCCTCGACCCATGCAAACCCGGGCCGGGTGGCGACATGGCCGAGGCTGTGCACGGTCAGCCGCACGCGCCCGTCCTCGACCTGCAGGTCGCCACGGCCGATGCCCAGGTCGGCGCGGGTTTCCACCGGCGTGCCCGCCGCGATCCGCTCGAACTCGAACACGTGCGCCTGCTTCGGTGCGAAACGCAGGGCGGTGGATGCGCTGCGCTCCAGCTCCACCTCGCGCACCTGCGGCTTGCCGTCGATCCGGTCGTCGCCGTCGCGGTCGATGCCACTGCTGATGCGCCAGGTGCCGGCGGCGATGTTCCAGCCGGTCATCGTCGCCTCCAGCGGCACGTCTGCCATGTTCCAGGCGATCACCTTGAAGCGTTCGCGCGAGGGCGCGTGCACCAGCAGCGCCACCTGCTCGGCGGCCCCGGGCCGGGCGAAGCGCCAGCTCACGGTGTGCCCGGGGAAGCTCTGGTTGCGCTTGAGTGCGATGCCGCCCAGGCGCAGGCGCTGCAGGAATTCGCTCGGCGCCTCGACGCGGTCGCTCCACCAGTGGCCCTCGGTGTTCATGTACTCGCGCTGGGCCTTGGCCTGGATGCCTTCGGCATGCAGGGCTTCCAGATACGATTTGTCGCCGCTCAGCTGCCACGCGGTGACGGCGGCGAAGCCGGTGTCGCCCTTGTCGGCGGCGGCGACCAGCTGGCGGCCCCAGTCCTGCTGGCGGCCCAGCACGTCGATGAAGTTCTCGCCCAGGTTGGCCAGCGCGCCGGGGCCGCCGCGCTGCACGCGGTAGTCCAGCGCCTTCAGGTACTTGTCATCGCCGCTCCAGCGCCAGGCCGCCCAGAATGTGTGCATGACGTCGCCAGCGCCCGAACCCTGGTTCAGTTCGCCACCCCGGGTCTTGCCGGTGGCCCAGTTGATCTCGTTCGGCAGCGTCCAGCGGCCGGTGTCGTCGGTATGGGCGTGGGCGAGGTAACTGTCGGCCAGGCCGGTGACCAGCGCGCGGCCGGTGCGATCGGCGTTGTATTCGCCCATCAGGAACGCCGGGTGCAGCGCCGGGAACGAATAGGGCTTCTGCCATTGCCAGTTAGGCTCGCGGTAGACCTTGTTGCCACCGAACCAGTTGCTGGAGAACAGCAGGTGGCCCTGCGGGTTGCGCAGGATGATGCGCTCGTCGAACGCGCGCACCGTCTGCATCAGCCGCTCCACGGTCAGCGGGTCGCCCCAGTTGAGGTAGAGCATGGCGCTGTTGGCGTTGATGCCTTCCTCGTAGGCGTGCAGTTCGTCGGTCTCGATGGTGCTCAGGCCGTTGGCGAACATGCCGTTGCGGTACACCGCGTCGGACAGCGCGGTCAGCGAGGCATTGAGGCGCTCCGGCTCCACGCCCATCAGCGCCAACCCCGGCCACTGCTGGGTCAGGTCGGTATCGTCGGAGATGCCGCCGCCGAAATCGCCGTACTCGACCTGGCGGTTGTCGATCCACCAGTCGACGAAGCGGCGCACGCGCCTGAGGTCCTCCACCTGGCGAAACGCCCACAGCGGCACGCCCGCGGGCGGCTGCGGCTGCTGGAACGGTGGCCGGCCCTGGCTGTTGTAGCTGATGTAGTTCCAGTACAGCCGGCCCAGCACGTGGTCGGGGTCCACCCGCAGCAGGTCGCTGAGGTCGGCGTACACGCGCGCATACAGGCGCTGGCGCTTGGAAGTGGTGTGCTCCTCGACCAGGAAGCCCCAGTTGTCGCGCACCTGGTTGAAGCGGTCGGCCAGGTGTTCGGCAAGCGCCTGCCGGCGGTCCTTGAACACCAGCCGCAGTTCGGCGCCATCCAGCGCGGCGGCATTGAAGCCGGGCGCGGCCGAGGCGATGGAGATCCACAGGCTGTCGACGGTAAGGATCCGGTCGCGCAGGTCCAGCCATAGCGTGCGCGGCTGCCCGGGCCGTACCGAGACCGACACGTCGATCATGTCGCGGGCCGGCCAGATCGGGTCCTTGATGCGGATGTTCAGCGGGATCACCGCGCCGTCGGGGCCGTCGTGGGTGGCCGCCAGGTCCAGCGCCGGCAGGTCGATGGCGATGCCGTCCAGGCCATCGTGCATGTTCTCCCAGCTGTGCGCCCAGCTGCGGATCAGCGGCTGTGCCGCCGGCGCGTCGCCGACTCCGGACGGCACCAGGACGTGCACGATCGGCTGCGGCCGCGCCGGCAGCGAATCGGCCGTGCGCCGGCGCGACCCCGCGCCCTTGGGCAGGGCCATCACCACGCTGCGCTCGTCGGGGGCGAAGCGGCCGTCGATGTAGTCGCGCAGCGCGGCGATGTTGGTGTAGTCCGGCAGCACCCGGCTGTCGATCAGGTAGCGCTGCTTGACCGTGCCCTGCGGCTCGGCGGCAGCGCTGACGTGGTAACCCCATATCTCCTGGATCGGTGTTTCCTGTTCGACGTTGGAAAAGCGCAGCGTGCCGCCGGTCTGCGTGGCGAACCCGTCCACGCTGCGGACCACGCCGCGGGGCCGGGTGAACAGGGTGCCGGCGCTGCCGCGCAGTTCGCCGTGGGCCGCGCCCCGGATCTCGATGCGGTTGATGGCTTCGCCATCGGGCACGGTCAGGTCCAGGTGCTGGCCGCCCTCGACATAGGTGTTCCAGTCCGGCAGCTGGAAGTAGTCGTTGCGGCCGGGCAGGCGCGAGCGGTTGTAGACGCCCGGCCAGGTGGTCTCGGCGATGCCGTCTGTGCCCTTCCACATCCACTGTTTCTTGTCGCGGATATCGGCGAACTCGACCTTGCGGATCGTGGTCACCGCCGCCTCCAGTACCGGTGGCGGCGCGCCGTCCCAGCCATGGCGGTGCCACCAGGCCCGTTGCGAGGAGGACGCGGTGCCCTCCTGCGCCCGCGGCGCGTCGTTGCGCGCCAGCGCGGCCACGTCGCTGGTGGCGAGCATGCGGTCGTAGACGCGGATCTCGTCGAAGTCGCTGCCGCGCAGGAAGTTGTAGCGGCTCTGCACCTGGTACGGCGCCATCACCCGCCCGGCCAGGCCGAGCTGGTCGAGCGCGGCGTCGTAGTCGCCGGTGGTGTCCACGCGCGCCACCTCGCGGCCGTCGAGGAACAGGCGCACGCCCTCGTCCTCGTCCCAGGCGAAGGCGATGTGCTGCCATTGTTCGGGCGACGGGTTGCGGTCCAGGCGGAACGACACGCGGGTCCGCGCCAGGTTGGCGTCGGTGACGAAGGCGTCGAAGCCATGGCCGTTCCAGTCGATGCGCAGCCAGGTCATGTCCCAGCTGCTGTGGTCGGCGTAGCCGACGCGGAAGATCACGAACGGGGCCTCGCCCACGGCGTAGCGCGAGCGCCAGAAGAAGGACAGGGTGCCGCGTTCGGCACGGATGTTGCCCGGCGCGTTCCACGACAGCACGCCGTCGTCTTCCCAGCGGATCGCGCGGCCGTGGGCGCCGTCGTCGACCAGGCTCACCTTGTCCTGGAAGTTGGGGACGGCATCGCCCTGCGCCTGGTCGGCGACGAAGCCGTGGTCGGCCGATACGCGGAACAGCAGGTTCGGCGGGGAAGAAAGCGCCGCCGCCGGGAGAGCGGCGGACAGCGCCGAAGCCAGCAGCAGCAGGCGGAGCGGGGAGCAGGCGTTACGTGGTGACATCGGGCGTCTCTTGGAAGCGCGCGGCGGTTGCCTGCGCCGCGCGCGGTGGGCCAAGTTAGCGACGCCAACGCGTCATCACATCCTGCGTCGCACCATCGGCTGGCTCCCGGCAACACGCCGGGAGCGCAGCCAGGATCAGAACCGGTAACGCAGCCCCAGGGTATAGGTGCGTCCGGTCTGGCTGTACTCCAGCGGCAGCGACACCGACGGGTTGGCCACCCACGATTCCTGCGCCTCGTTGGTCAGGTTGGCGCCTTCCAGGCTCAGCTCCAGCTGGTCGCTGATGCGGTAGTGGATCGACGCATCGACGATGGTGGTTCCGCTCTGGCCATGCACGCCGTTGGCGTCGCTGTTGAAGCCGGCCTCGGTGCCCGGCACCTGGATCAGGTAGTCGTTGCGGTTGGTGGCCGAAACGCGACCGGAGAAACGCTCGCCTTCGTAGAACAGCGTCGCGTTCCACGAATTCTTGGACTGGCCGGTCATCGCCGCCTTCTGCGCCGTCGCGCCGGAGGACAGCAGGTACTGGATGTCCGAATCGACGTAGGTGTAGTTCAGCTGCGTGCCCAGGTTGGACCACTTGCCCGGCAGGAAGGTGAACGGCTGCACGTAGTTCAGCTCCACGCCCTGCAGCTTGCCGCCCGGGGTGTTGACCGGCACGGTGAAGGTGAACTCGTCGCTGGGGCTGGCGTTGAGGTTGTCCAGCAGGCTGGCCGGCAGGCCGCTGTCGGCGTAGACGCGGGTTTCGCGGGTGTTCTGGATGTAGCTGCCGATGTCCTTGTAGAACACGGTGGCACCGAGCATGGCGCCTTCGTCGAAGTACCACTCCAGGCCCAGGTCGTAGCTCTTGGCGCGCACCGGGTCGAGCATCGGGTTGCCGCCGCTGACCGTACGGGCGCTGCCGCTGACGTTGACGGTCACGCCCGGGGTCAGGCTGCCCAGGCCGGGACGCGACATCACCTTGGCCGCGGCGAAGCGCAGCAGGAAATCCGGGGTGAGTTCGGCCACCACGTTCAGCGAGGGCAGGGTGTCGTTGTACTCGCGGGTCACCGTGGCGGCCACGGGCTTTCCGCTGGCGGTGGCGATGCCAGAGGAGGTCTGCTTGGTGCGGACATGGCGCACGCCGAGGTTGCCGTACACCGGGATCGAACCGATCTCGGTGGAGAACTTGCCCATCAGCCAACCGCTGCGGTCCTGCTCCTCGACGCCGCGCATGCTGGCCGGGTAGTCGACCAATGCGTAGATCCCTTCGCCGTTGAGGACACCGAACATATTGGCGATGGCGCCGAAGTTGGGCACCACCCACGTGCCGGGCGAGCCGGCCAGGCCGCCGAGGCTGGCCAGCTCGGTCATGTCGGCAGGCACGATCTTGTTGCCGGTGCTGAAGTTCGGCACCGCGGTCTCGTTGCCGACACGCCGGCGCTCCATAGAATCGAAGCTGTAGTTCTTGCCCTGCACGCCGCCGCTCAGGGTGAACGAAGGGCCGATGACCCACGAGAAATCCAGCTCGCCGTTGTGGAACTCGTTGGTCACGTAGTTCTGGCGCAGGCGGATCGTGGACAGGGTCCAGCCGTTCGGATCGGTCGGGCTGACACCGTAGTTGAACACCGGCTTGTTGGCGTTGCCACGGTAGTCGTAGCTGTAGCCCTGCACATCCAGCTTGTCCATCATGATGGTCGCCTGGACCGGATTGTCATGCTTGGACCGCGAGGTGCCGACCCTGCCGCTGAGGGTGAAGCTGTCGGTCAGCCTGTGCTCGCCGTCGAGGCTGACCTGGTAGAAATCCGTGCTCCATTCGTCGTGGCGGTTCTCGGCGCGGATATCGACGTTGTCCATCTTTGCGTAGACCAGGGCGCCATTTTCGATCACGCCGTCCCTGACCACGATCTGCGCCTTGCCGTCTGCGCCGGTCTTGCTCAGGCCGTTGGCCTCTATGTACTTCTCGTCGCGCTGGGCATCGATCTTCGAGTAGAGCATGTCCAGGCTGAAGGTGGTGCGGTCGCTGGGCTTGAACTGCAGCGAACCGGTCACGCCCAGGCGCTTCTGGTCATGTTCCATCAACGTATAGCGCGGGAAGCGCGGCGTGTAGACCTGGTCGCTGCAGACGCCCGGGAATGGAGCGGTGCCTTCAGCGCAACCCGCAAAGCCAACGCCCTTTGGATTGGCTGTGTTGGTCGGCGTGTTCGCCCGTGCATTGGCCCAGCGCACGGTGCCGGTGCCTTCCTCCACGGTCTCGCGCTCGGAGTACGCCACCGACAGCAGCGCGCCGACCTTGCCGTCGGCCCAGCTGTTGGCGATCAGGCCGGCGAAGCGCGGCATCGCCGCCTGCGAGGCGTCGTTGTAGGCGGTCTGCACATTGGTCACGAGGGTGAAGCCGTCATAGTCGAACGGCCGTGCGGTGCGCAGGTCCACGGTGGCGCCGAGCGAGCCTTCCTCGACGTCGGCCGAGGCGGTCTTGCGCGCGATCAGCTGCGAGAACAGGTCCGAGGCGAATACGTTGAAATCGAAGCCGCGGCTGCGGTTGGTGCCGCCCTGGCCGTCGCTGCTGCCGACGGTGCTCAGCGCTTCCATGCCGTTGATGCGCACGCGGGTGAAATCCGGACCCAGCCCGCGGACGGTGATCTGGCGGCCTTCGCCGCCATCGCGGGTGATGACCACGCCGGGGATGCGTTGCAGCGATTCGGCCAGGTTGCTGTCGGGGAACTTGCCGATGTCCTCGGCGACCACGGCGTCGACCATGCCGGCTTCGCCGCGCTTGATGTCCAGCGCCTTCTCGACACTGGCGCGGTAGCCGGTGACGGTCACGGTGTCCAGTTCGGTGGCGGCGGCGCCTGCGTCCTGGGCGGCGGCGGCGCCGGCCTGCAGCGCCAGCGCGATCGACAATGCGAGCAAGGTAACCGGTGTCTTTTTCTGCTTGCTGTGTGGATACATGTGTTTCCCCCTCTCCAAAGGTTTACATGCGAAGCGGCGATTCCTGTAGTGCCAAAGGCATATGACACCGCTGGTCAAAACCGAAAGTAGCAGGAGCTCCGGGAGGGAGCATCTTGCACTGCAACAGGCGGGGAAATGCCCGCAACCCCTTGTCTTTGGGACATTACGGCGCCGATATCGACAGGGGCAAGGGACATTTCGGTGTGTATGACACCGATGGTCAAACTATCGTGCCATCATTCCCGCCCGTGTAGACCGCGACAGGAGTCCCGATGAGTTCCCCCCGTGTTGTCTGTTTCGGCGAGCTGCTGCTGCGGCTCGGCGCCCCCGGCCACCAGCTGCTGCTGCAGACCCCGGCGCTGGAGGTGCATTGCGGTGGCGCCGAGGCCAACGTCGGCGTCTCGCTGGCGCACTTCGGCCATGACGTGGCGATGGTCAGTGTGGTCGCCGACAACCCGCTGGGCGCGGCGGTCGGCGGCGAGCTGCGCCGGCACGGGCTGGATACCACGCGGGTGCGGCGCGGCGACGGCCGCATGGGCCTGTATTTCCTGACCACCGGCGCCGGGCACCGGCCCAGCGAGGTGGTCTACGACCGCGCCGATTCGGCCTTCGCCAGCGCGCGCGCCGACAGCTACGACTGGCCGGCGCTGTTGCGCGGCGCACAGTGGCTGCACCTGTCCGGCGTCAGCCCGGCGCTCGGCGCCGAGGCGGCGCAGGCCACCCTGGCGGCCGCGCGCGCGGCCTGCGCGGCGGGCATCAAGGTGTCGTTCGACGGCAATTTCCGGCCGAAGCTGTGGGAGCGCTGGGGCGGTGACGCCAGGGCGATCCTGCATGATCTGTTCGACTGCGCGCATATCGTGTTCGCCGATTACCGCGACATCGGCGTGGTGCTGGGCGGGCAGTTCGCGCAGGCCGACGCACGGGCGCGCGTGGACGCGGCCGCGGCGATGGCATTCGCCGCATTCCCGCGGCTGCAGTACATGGCGTGCACCCAGCGCACCGCGCACAGCGCCGGGCACCACTCGCTCGGCGCGATGCTGCTCGGCCGCGACGGCACCCGCGCAGGCGCGCCGGATGCGGAACTGACCGGCATCGTCGACCGCATCGGCGGCGGCGACGCGTTCGCCGCAGGCGTGCTGCATGGCCTGATCGAGGGCTTCGACGCCGACGCCACGATCCGCTTCGGCCTGGCCGCCGGCTGCCTGAAGCATTCCATTCCCGGCGATTTCAACCCGGTCGGCGTCGCCGACGTGATGGCCCTGGTGGGCGAAGGAAAATTCGATGTCCGGCGCTGATCCGCGCGTGCGCGCTGTCCTGAAACTGGCACCGGTGATCCCGGTGTTCACCCCCGGGTCCATCGACGATGCCGTGCAGGTGGCGCAGGCACTGTTCCGCGGCGGCCTGCCGGTGATCGAAGTGACCCTGCGCACGGCCACTGCCATGGACGCGATCAGGGCGATGGCCGAAGCGGTGCCCGACGCGGTGATCGGTGCCGGTACCGTGCTCGACGCGCGGCAGATGGCGCAGGTCAAGGCCGCCGGTGGCCGCTTCGCGGTCTCGCCGGGCGCCACCGACCGGCTGTATGCCGCCGCGCGCGATACCGACCTGCCGTTCCTGCCGGGCGTGGCCACTGCATCGGACCTGATGCGCGGGCTGGAGCAGGGGCTGGACACGTTCAAGTTCTTCCCCGCGGTACAGGCCGGCGGCACGGCGATGCTGGCGGCGTGGAACGGCCCGTTCGGCGACGTGCGGTTCTGCCCGACCGGCGGCATCGGCGTACAGACCGCCGCGCAGTTCCTGCACCTGCCCAACGTGCTGTGCGTCGGTGGCTCGTGGCTGACCACGCGCGATCTGCTGGCGGCGCGCGACTGGGCCGGGATCGAACGCCTGGCGCGCGAGGCGGCACTGCTGGCCGGCTGAACCGGCGACCGTCCGTCGGCCACCGCGCCGTTGCTTCCAGGGCGTGATCACGATCAATGCGGCGGCACGCGGACGGCGCGAGAGTAGGCGCGTTCCCCCACGGAGATCGCGTATGGACAGGACAATGAAGGCCGCGGTGGTGCGTGCATTCGGCCAGCCGCTGGTCATCGAGGAAGTACCGGTACCGCGCCCGGCGGCCGGTGACATTCTGGTGAAGATCGAAGCGTGCGGCGTCTGCCACACCGACCTGCACGCCGCCGAGGGCGACTGGCCGGTGAAGCCGGAGCCGCCGTTCATTCCCGGCCACGAAGGCGTCGGCCACGTGGTCGCAGTGGGCGAGGGCGTCCACCACGTCCGCGAGGGCGACCGCGTCGGCATTCCCTGGCTGTACTCGGCCTGCGGCCATTGCGAACACTGCCTCGGCGGCTGGGAAACGCTGTGCGAAAGCCAGCGCAACACCGGCTACTCGGTCAATGGCGGGTTCGCCCAGTACGCGCTGGCCAACGCCGATTACGTCGGCCACCTGCCCGACAGCGTGGGCTTCGTCGAGATCGCACCGGTGCTGTGCGCCGGGGTGACCGTCTACAAGGGGCTGAAGGTCACCGACACCAAGCCCGGCGACTGGGTGGTGATCTCGGGCATCGGCGGGCTCGGCCACATGGCCGTGCAGTACGCGCGGGCGATGGGCCTGAACGTGGCGGCGGTGGACGTGGACGAGGGCAAGCTGGCACTGGCGCGGCGGCTCGGCGCGACGGTCACCGTCGACGCCCGCGCCACCGACCCGGCGGCATTCCTGAAAAAGGAGATCGGCGGCGCCCATGGCGCGCTGGTCACCGCGGTATCGCCCAAGGCGTTCGCGCAGGCGCTGGGCATGGTCCGGCGCGGCGGCACGGTGTCGCTCAACGGCCTGCCGCCCGGCGACTTCCCGCTGGACATCTTCGGCATGGTGCTCAACGGCATCACCGTGCGCGGCTCCATCGTCGGCACCCGCCTGGACCTGCAGGAGTCGCTGCAGTTCGCGGCCGACGGCAAGGTCGCCGCGACCGTCTCCACCGATACGCTGGACAACATCAACGCGGTGTTCGCGCGCATGCGCGCCGGCCAGATCGAAGGGCGCGTGGTCCTGGACATGAGCGCCTGACCGTCCATGCATGGCCGCCGTCGCCCGCTTCCCCTCCCGTGGGCGCGGCGGCCGTGCATCGCTGCCTCAATGCGGTGACCACTGCCATTCCAGGCCCAGGGTCCAGCTGCGGTCCGCGCCGGGTTCGTAGTAGCGGCGGTTGCCGTCGTTGACGATGACCGAACCGATGTAGCGCCGGTCCAGTACGTTGTCCACGCGCGCGAACAGGCGCAGCGGGCCGCTCGCGGTATGCCACTGGCGGGCCGCTTCCAGGTTCACGAGTGCGTAGCCCGGCGCGCGTCCGTCGCCCAGGTCGGTACTTGTGGTCGCGCCCGCGGCCACGGTCTCGGCGGCCAGCTGCCAGCGATCCGGCCGCCAGTCCCAGCGCGCCTGCAACAGCTGGCGCGGCACCCCCGGCAGCGCGGTGCCGGGTGCCACTGGATTGCGCGGCGCGGTGCACGGCGCAGGCAGGCCCGAGCAGGTCAGGTAGCCCTCGCGCACACTGGCCTGCAGCCACGTCCATGCCAGCTGCAGGTGCTGGGCCTCGCCGATCGGCTGCCGCCAGCCCAGTTCCATGCCGCGGCGGCGGGTGGCGCCGATGTTGCGGTAACTGCTGCGGCCGCCGCTGTTGCTGGCGACCGCCAGTTCGTCGTCGGTATCGGTGTGGAACAGCGACAGGTCCAGCCGGGTGCCGGCCTGGATGCGCCACTTGGCGCCGAGTTCGAGGGTGCGGCTGGTGGCCGGCGACAGGTCCAGCGCCAGCCCGGCACCGCCATCGGCGCGATAGCCCAGCTCGTTGAAGGTCGGCGTTTCGAAACCACGCCCGGCCGATGCGTACAGGCGCAGGTCCTGGCCGGCGCGGAACACCACCCCCGCTACCGGGGTGGTGGCGGTGTACTGGCGGCGGCCGCTGTCGTCCGGGTTGCCGGCTGCGATGTAACGGTCGTCGGAGCGGAAGTCCACCCGGCTGTGGCGCGCCCCGGCCAGCAGCGACCAGCGCGGTGCGAACTGCCACCAGGCCTGCGCGAACGAATCGACGTTGCCGACCCGGTCGCGCTGGTCGCGACGCAGCCGGCCGCGGACGCCCAGCACGTCGCCGACGAAGTTCTCGTGGCCGCTGCGGTGCTGCCGCTGGCGGTCGGCGTTGGCGCCGATCACCAGTTCCAGCGGGCGCGCGGCCAGGGTGCCGTGCCAGGCCCAGCGTGCATCCACGCCGCCGTAACCACCGTCCAGGTCGATCACCCCGCCGGCATGCAGCGCATTGGCCTGCGCCGCGGGCGGGATGGCCAGGAACTGCGCCACGGTGCGCTGCCCGGCATAGGCCATCAGCCGCCAGGTCTGGCGGCTGCGCTGCAGCGTGTACACCGCGCCGGCCTGCGCCTGCCGCACCGACTTGCGGGTGTCGTACAGGGAGGCGACGGCAGTGGCCTGGCGCGGGTCCTCGCGCACCTGCGTGCGGTCCAGGCCCAGCGGGTCCTGCGCGCGCGGCGCATCGAGCACGTTGAACAGCAGGTCCAGGCGCTGGCCCGGCGCCATCTCGAACCCGAGCCGGGCGTTGAGCGATTGCCGCCGCGCCGCACTGTGCCGGCGCCAGCCGTCGGTGCGGTAGTCGCTGGCGGCAACGTTGTAGCGCATGGCACCGGCCAGGCCCCGCAGCTGCAGGCCCAGGCTGCGGCTGTTGTCGCTGCCGGCACTGGCACGCAGCCGCCAGGGGTCGCCCGCCTGGCCATCGGCGCTCCACAGCTGCACCACGCCGCCGGAGGAGTTGCCGTACAGCGCCGAGAACGGCCCGCGCAGCACGTCGATGCGTTGGGCACCAAGCAGGTTGAAGTGCGACAGCTGGCCCTGGCCGTCGGGCATGGTCGCCGGCACCCCGTCCACCAGCAGCCGCACGCCGCGCACGCCGAAGGTGGAGCGCGCACCGAAGCCGCGGATCGACAGCTGGGTGTCCTGCGCCAGGTTCTGCCGCTCGCGCGCCAGCAGGCCCGGCACCCCGCCCAGGGCCTCGGACACCAGCACGCCGCGGCCATTGCCATGGGCGTCCACGTCCTGGGTGGTGATCGACGCGGGCAGGTCGAAATCGTCCACCGCATGCACCCGCGCCGCCTGTACCTGCACCGCGTCCAGGGTCGCCGGGGCCGGCGCCGCCAGCGCCACCACCGGCAGCGCCGCTGCCACTTCCATCACCGGGAACCACCGCCTGCGTCGCTTCATGCCGGCATCATCGCCGATCGCCGCCAAGCGGTGGACCGTGCGCGACGGTTCCGCCTGAAACCCCCTGCGGCCAAGCGCCCCCGGCCCTGTTAGGATGGGGCGGTTTGACCGCGCTGCGCGGTCGTCCCGAAGTTCCCCCTCCCGCCACCGTGACGAGTACCGCCGTGTCCTTCTTTGCAAACGTGGAACAGGTTCCTGGCGACCCGATCCTGGGTCTGACCGAGGCCTACAACGCCGATCCGCGCCCGACCAAGGTCAATCTTGGCGTCGGCATCTATTACGACGAAGACGGCCGCATCCCGTTGCTGCGCGCCGTGCAGCTGATCGAACAGCAGCTCGCCGCCGAGGCCAAGCCGCGCGGCTACCTGCCGATCGACGGCCTGCCGGCCTACACCCAGGCCACGCAGAAGCTGGTGTTCGGCGAGGGTTCGGAACTGATCGCCAGCGGCCGCGTCGCCACTGCGCAGACCATCGGCGGCAGCGGCGCGCTGCGCGTGGGCGCGGACCTGCTGCACAGGCTGCTGCCGCACGCCACCGTGGCCATCAGCAACCCGAGCTGGGAAAACCACCGCGCGGTGTTCGGTGCCGCCGGCTTCGAGGTGGTCGATTACACCTACTTCGACAACGCCAGCCACGGCCTGGATTTCGCCGGCATGATCGCCGACCTGCAGAAGCTGCAGCCCGGCACCGTGGTGCTGCTGCATGCCTGCTGCCACAACCCGACCGGTGCCGACCTGGACACCGCGCAGTGGCAGCAGGTCGCCGCGCTGCTCAAGGACCGCCAGCTGTTCCCCTTCATCGACATGGCCTACCAGGGCTTCGACAAGGGCATCGAGCAGGACGGCCAGGCCGTGCGCATCATCGCCGAGGCCGGGATCGACAGCTTCATCGTCGCCAACTCGTACTCCAAGTCGTTCTCGCTGTACGGCGAGCGCGTCGGCGCGCTGTCGGTGGTCGGCCCGGATGCGGCCTCGACCAGGGCCGTGCAGTCGCAGGTCAAGCGCATCATCCGCACCATCTACTCCAGCCCGTCCACCCATGGCGCCGCGCTGGTGGCCGGCGTGCTGGGCAGCGCCGAGCTGCGCGGCATGTGGGGCGCCGAGCTGACCGCGATGCGCGAGCGCATCCACGCCCTGCGCGCCGGCATGGTGCAGAAGCTGGCCGCCCTGGGCGCGCCGGAGTTCGGCTTCATCCAGCAGCAGGCCGGCATGTTCTCCTATTCGGGCCTGAGCAAGGCGCAGGTGGACCGGCTGCGCGACGAGTTCGGCATCTATGCCGTCGGCACCGGCCGCATCTGCGTGGCCGCGCTCAGCCAGAAGAACCTGGACTACGTGGCCAAGGCGGTCTACGACGTCAGCCGCGGTTGATCCGCGGCCGACGCCAGGATCCGGAAAAGCCCGGCCACGGCCGGGCTTTTTCATGCCCGGCTGCGTCGGCTCAGGCAGGTACCAGCCAGGTCGTGGCCGCCGCGCCGGCCACCATCGCCGCCAGTCCCGCGCCGACGGCGACGCCGTAACGCGGCCCGCCGCTGGCGAACGCCAGCACCGACTTGGCCAGCGAGGCCGAAGCCAGCAGCGCCACCACGCCCCAGCGCGCCGCGTCCAGCTGCAGGCCGCCGGACGCGTTCAGGCTGGCGATGCCGGCCGCGGCTGCGTGCAGTTCGCCGAGAGCGGCAATGGTCGCGCCCACCAGCGCCCCGGCCTGGCCGAACACCTGGCGCAGCCATTCGGACACCAGCAGCACGGCGGCGATCACCAGCGCGATCATCACCGCATGGCCGAGGCGCAGTGCCTTGGCGGTGGCGGTACGCGGCACCGCCTCTTCCTTCACGTGGCGCAGGCCCAGCAGCGAGAACGCCAGCAGTGCCAGCGCGGCGGCCAGCAGCGGCCAGGCGCTGGCGCGCAGCAGCGCCGGCGACGTGGTGCCGATCACCGCCGCGAACAGCATCAACGAGGCCAGGTTGGCCAACAACGCCGCCGACGCCGACGGACCCACCAGCACGGCCGCCGCCCTGCTGCCGCGGCCGAAGCCGGCCACCGCCGCGGTCGACGAGGCGAAGCCCGAGAAGAAGCCCGCCATCGGCAACCCCCAGCGCGCACCGACCATCCGCAACGCCAGGTGGCCGAGCATGCCCACCCCCATCACCAGCACCACGATCTGCCACAACTTGGACGGCACCAGCACGCCCCAGGGGTCGATCGCCTCGTCCGGCAACAGCGGCAGCACCACCAATGCACTCGCGGCGAGCAGCAACGCGTCGCGCATCTCCTGGTCGCTGATCACATCGCGGCTCAGCCGTGCCAGCGGCGCCTTGGCCCACAGCAGGATGGCCACCACCACCCCGAGCGCCGCCGCCAGTTCCGGCGCGTCGAACGCGAGCCCGCCGAGCAGTACGGTGAGCAGCAGCGCGATCTCGCCGGTCAGGCCCGGGTCGGCGCGCGCGGTGATCCGGTAACTGCTCCACGCCAGCAGGGCGGCCGCCAGCAGCACGACCAGGAATACCGCCTGTCCGAAGGCGATGCCCACGGTTCCCATCAACGCCAGCAGGGCGTGGGTACGCACTCCTGCCTGCAGCGTGGTGGCATTGCCATGCTGGCGTTCGCGCACGGCGCCGATCAGCAGGCCGATGCCGAGCGCCGCGGGCAGACTCTGCGTTGCCTGCTCCCAGTCCATGTCCCCTCCCTCCGGAATGCCCATTTTAAGCCAGTACCGGCAGGCCCCGACGGCGCGCGCCTGTCTCCACGGACGACATCGCGTGGCCGCCGCCATGCCCTGCCAGGACAGGACCTGTCCATGACCTCGTAAAAGCAGGGACAACCCGCGACAATAGCGCTCCTTTCGTCTGAAGGTAGCTCCTGACCATGTCCCGCACGTCGCTGACCCGCTTCCTGATCGAAGAGCAGCATGCCCGGCGCATCAACGCCGACCTGCGCCAGCTGGTGGCGGTGGTGGCCCGCGCCTGCACCAGCATCTCGATCGCGGTGAGCAAGGGCGCGCTGGGCGGCGTGCTCGGCGACGCCGGTACCGGCAACGTGCAGGGCGAGGCGCAGAAGAAGCTGGACGTGATCTCCAACGAGATCCTGCTCGAGGCCAACGCCTGGGGTGGCCACCTGGCCGCCTGCGCGTCGGAGGAGATGGACCACAGCCAGCCGGTGCCGTCGGAGTATCCGCAGGGCGACTTCCTGCTGCTGTTCGATCCGCTGGACGGCAGCTCCAACATCGACGTGAACGTGTCGGTGGGCACCATCTTTTCGGTGCTGCGCGCGCCGCCGGGCGTGGAACAGCCCGGCGACACCCACTTCCTGCAGCCGGGCGTGCAGCAGGTCGCGGCCGGCTACTGCATCTACGGGCCGAGCACGATGCTGGTGCTCACCGTCGGCCATGGCACCCATGCCTTCACCCTGGACCGCGAGACCGGCGAGTTCGTGCTCACCCAGCGCGGCATGCAGGTGCCGGCCGACACCCGCGAGTTCGCCATCAACATGTCCAACCAGCGCCATTGGGAAGCGCCGATGCAGGGCTACGTGGCCGACCTGTTGGCCGGCCGCGAGGGCGTGCGTGGCAAGGACTTCAACATGCGCTGGATCGCCTCGATGGTGGCCGACGTGCATCGCATCCTCACCCGCGGCGGCATCTTCATCTATCCGTGGGACCGGAAGGACCCGTCCAAGCCGGGCAAGCTGCGGCTGATGTACGAGGCCAACCCGATGTCGATGCTGGTCGAGCAGGCCGGCGGTGCCGCCACCGACGGCCGTCGCCGCATCCTCGACATCCAGCCCGAACAGCTGCACCAGCGCGTGCCGGTGTTCCTGGGCTCGCGCAACGAGGTGGCCGAGGCCACCCGTTACCACCGCGAGCACGACGCGCAGGGCTGAGCCGCCTGCGACCTGGGGGCGCGCGGCAGCCGCGCCCCGCCGGGTCATGGCCGGGCGCAGCGCAGCGGCGGCGGATCAGAACAGCTCGCCCTGCGGCGAGGCCTTCTTCGCTGGTACCGGCGGCACGAAACGGCTGCAGTCCAGCCACGGCCACTGCTCGCGCGAGGCGTTGAAGCCCAGGCGCCTGCTGGCCAGCGCGAAGCGCCGCGACAGCAGCTGCGCGTAGACGCCTTCGCCGCGCATGCGCCTGCCGAACTGGCTGTCGTAGTCCTTGCCGCCGCGCAGCTGGTTGATAGTGCTCATCACGTGCCCGGCACGCTGCGGGTGGTGCGCCTGCAGCCAGTCGCGGAACAGCGGCGCCACTTCATGCGGCAGGCGCAGCAGCACATAGCCGGCGCTGCGCGCGCCCGCATCGCGCGCCGCTTCCAGCACTGCTTCCAGCTCGGCGTCGTTGATCCACGGGATCACCGGCGCAACCATCACCCCAACCGGGATGCCCGCGTCGTGCAGCCGCCGCATCGCCCGCAGCCGCGCATGCGGTGCGGAAGCTCGCGGCTCCAGCCTGGCCGACAGGCGCGGGTCCAGCGACGTCACCGAGAAATGCACGCTGACCAGGCGCTGCGCGGCCAGCGGCGCCAGCAGGTCGATGTCGCGCTCGACCAGCGCGTTCTTGGTGATCAGCGAGAACGGGTGGCGGGTCTCCAGCATCACTTCGATCAGCTGCCGGGTGATGCCCAGCCGGCGTTCGATCGGCTGGTAGGCATCGGTGTTGATGCCCAGCGCGATCGGCTTGACCACATACCCGGGCCTGGCCAGCTCCCGGCGCAGCAGCTCGGCGGTATTGGTCTTGGCGAAGATCCGGGTCTCGAAATCCAGCCCCGGAGACAGGTTCAGGTAAGCGTGGGTGGGCCGCGCGAAGCAGTACGAGCAGCCATGCTCGCACCCCCGGTAGGGGTTCACCGACTGCTCGAAGCCCACGTCCGGGGAATTGTTGCGACTGATGATGCTGCGTGCGGTTTCCGCGCGCACGTCGGTGCGCAGCCGCGGCGCGGCGAACTCTTCGGTGTCGTCGGCCTGCCAGCCATCGTCGACGGCATCGGTGGTGGTGGTTTCGAAACGGCCGGGCAGGTGGCTGGCGGCACCGCGGCCCTTGATCACGGTCGGCATCGGCCTACGCTAGCGCGGCGGCGTCGCAGATGCAGCGACGCGGCGTTCATGCTGGCCGCCGGGGCGCCTTCGCCATCGCGCGCCATGCACCGCCCATGGCTAGAATCGCGGCATGCGCGAAGCCCTGCACCATCTCTGGACCGGCGTGTCCTCCATTCCGCACGCGGCCCAGATCCTGGCGGCGGCCTATGTCGTGTACCTGGTGCTGCTGGCCGGCTACATCGTGCTGCAGAAGCGCGAGCCGGTGGCGACGCTGAGCTGGATCCTGTCGCTGGCGGCGCTGCCCTACATCGGGTTGTTCGTGTTCTACCTGATCGGACCGCAGAAGATCGTGCGCCAGCGCCTGCGCCGCGGGCGTTCGCGCGAGGGCATGGAGGCCTACAACGTGGTCTGCCCGGCCGACCTGCACTGCACCGAGCTGGCGCGCATCGGCCAGGCCACCACCGGGCTGCCGCCCAGCACCGCCACCGCGGTGGACTGGCTGGTCGACGGCGCGGCGACCTACGCCGCGATCCTGGCGGCGGTCGCCACGGCGCGGCGCCACGTGAACCTGGAGTACTACATCTTCGAACCCGACCACGCCGGTACCGCCCTGCGCGACGCGCTGGCCGAACGCGCAAAAGCAGGGGTGAAGGTACGGCTGCTGCTCGACGCGGTCGGTTCGTCGCGGATCCGGCGCAGCTTCCTGCAACCGCTGGTCGATGCCGGTGGCGAGGTGGTGTGGTTCCATCCGCGGCAGCTGCTCAAACCGTTCCAGCGGCCGTGGCTGAACCTGCGCACGCACCGCAAGCTGGTGGTGATCGATGGCACGGTCGCCTTCACCGGCGGCATCAACATCACCGATGAGGAGGACGAAAGCCGCGACCCCAACGCCTATCGCGACCTGCATACCCGCCTGAGCGGACATGTCGTACGCAGCCTGCAGCTGGTGTTCCTGGAGGACTGGATCTACGCAAGCGGGCAGGGCATGGACAACTTCGACCGGGAGGACCTGTTCCCGTCCGATGGTCCCGTCCGTGACGACGGCACGGTGCAGGCACAAGTGCTTGTGTCCGGTCCGGATTCGTCGTGGGAGGCGATCCATCGCATGCACGTGGCGGCAATCCACGAGGCGTCGCGCCGGGTGTGGCTGGTGACACCGTACTTCGTCCCCGGCGAGGCCGCGCGGATGGCGCTGACCTCGGCCGCGCTCGGCGGGCTGGACACGCGCCTGCTGGTCCCACGGCGCAGCGATTCGCTGTTCGTCACCCTGGCCGGCCGCTCGTACTACGACGAGCTGCTGCAGGCCGGGGTCAAGATCTACGAGTACGGTCCGCGCATGCTGCATACCAAGGCATTCATCGCCGACGACGACACCTGCATCGTCGGCAGCGCCAACTTCGACCACCGCAGCTTCCGCCTGAACTTCGAACTGTCCATGCTCTACCACGACCGCCGGCTGACCGCGCAGCTGGATGCGATCCTTGCGCAGGAGTTCGAGCGCGCCACGCCGGTGTTGCCCGACCGCCATCGCCCACTGTGGCGCCAGCGCCTGCCCGAGGCATTCGCCCGCCTCGCCTCGCCGCTGCTGTAGCGCCCGGCGCCATGGAACCGGCCCCGGGCGGGCCGCTACACTGGGCGCCTCCACCGGGAGATCGTCATGTACTGGCTGTCGCTGCTGCTCGCGCTGGGCGCCTTCACCGTTTCCATCACGACCACGCACAGCGGCCTGATGCTGCTGTCGTTGCTGGCCGCGCTGCTGCTGTTGCTGCTGTGGATGAAGGGGTTGTACGCGGCACGCTTCGGCAGCACCACCAGGCAGGCGCCTCGGCCGCTGCACGCGGCCGAGCTGCAGGCCCTGCGCGACCAGTTGCGTCCCCCGGTACCGCCGGCGGCTCCGCCGTCCTCCCCTGCACCTGAAGAACAGCCGCCGTCATGACCTGCCTGAGCGTCAACGTCAACAAGATCGCCGTGCTGCGCAATTCGCGCGGCGGCAACGACCCCGACGTGCTGCGCGCGGCGGCCGCGTGCCTGGATGCCGGTGCGCACGGCATCACCGTGCATCCGCGCCCGGACCAGCGGCATATCCGCGCCGACGACGTGCATGTGCTTTCGACGCTCACCCGCGCACGCGGCGTCGAGTTCAACATCGAAGGCAATCCATTCGCGCCACCACGCCCGGGCTATCCGGGACTGCTGCCGTTGTGCGAGCAGACGCGCCCGGCGCAGGCCACCCTGGTACCGGACGGCGATGGACAGCTGACCTCCGACCACGGTTTCGATTTCGCCCGCGACGGCGAACGCCTGCGCCCGCTGATCACTGCCTTGAAGGGCTGCGGTTGCCGGGTCAGCCTGTTCGTCGACGCTGGCAACCCCGACATCGCGATGGCCGCGGCAATCGGTGCCGACCGCGTGGAGCTCTATACCGGTCCCTACGCCGAAGCCTTCGCCAACGGTGCCCCCGATGCCGCGCTGGCACTGTTCGCCGATGCCGCGCGCCGCGCCCAGGCCGCCGGCCTGGGGGTCAACGCCGGCCACGACCTGTCGCAGGCCAACCTGGGCCGCTTCCTCGCGCACGTACCGCAGGTACTGGAAGTATCCATCGGCCACGCCCTGATCGGCGAGGCGCTGTACGACGGCCTGGATGCGACGGTCAGGAGCTACCTGCGCATCATCGGCCAACGGCGCTGATCCAGCCGCAACGCCCCTCCATCCCACAAGAACAGGCAGCCAGCGGGAGCACGACACCGGCATCCCGGGAACGGCGCAGCGTGCATTGGAGCCTGCCCATAATCCCCAGGCCCGGGCCGCGGAGCCGCTTGTCCGGGCACGCGGGCTCATCCGGCAACGATGCACGCCCCCGTCCACAGCACGATGCATCCGTGTCGGCCCAGGGGCCGGTAGCGGGTGCGTAGCGGAACCGGGACAAAGGCGTAGCGGCTGCGCCAGGGCAAAAAAAAACGCCCCCGGCTTGCGGGGGCGTTTTCCAGTCGCGTCATGACTTGGGTATTGCGTTACTGCACGAAACCGATCTTCTTCATCTGAGCGTTCTTGGCCTGGGCCAGGATCTTGGCCATGACCTCGTACTCGGAATCCGGATTGGCATCGATGCGAAGTTCCGGCTGGTTGGTCGGATCCTTCTGTACTTCTTCTTCCATCTTCTGCTGCAGGTCGTTCACGTTCACCGGGCTGTTGTTCCAGTAAACCTGATTGCTCGCATCCACACGCAGATCGATCGGCGGCGGCGGCTCGCGCAGCTGCGGCGGCGGGTTGATGACCCGCTGCGGCAGGTCCACGGCGATCGGGTACGTCATGATCGGCGCGGTCACGATGAAGATGATCAGCAGCACCAGCATCACGTCCACGAGGGGCGTGACGTTGATGTCGGCCATGGGGCCCCTGTTTCCACCACTACTGAAAGCCATCGCTTATTGCCCCTTTTCTTTGGTGGCAACGAAACCGACGTCCAGCATGCCCTGGCCCTGCGCGATCTTGGTCACTTCATTGATCACGCTCATCTTGGTGGTCTTGTCACCACGCAGGTTGAGCGGGGGCTGCGGCGTCTGCTGGGCAGCAGTGGCGAAACGCGACTCCAGGGTCTCCTTCGACACCGGCTCATCGTTCCAGTAGAGCGAACCGTCTTCCTTGACTGCCACCGTGATCGGGCCCGAACGCTTCTCAGCGTCGTCCGGATTGATGTACAGGTTGGCCTCGGGCAGCTCGACCTTGACCTTGTGGGACATCAGGGGAGCCGTGATGATGAAGATGATCAGCAGCACCAGCATCACGTCCACGAGGGGCGTGACGTTGATGTCGGCCATGGGGCCGCCGCTGTTACCACTACTGAAAGCCATAACGGGCTCCGTCTATATCGTTGCGAGGACTGCTCTGCTGCCGGCTCAGCGAACGCGCGAGCCGGTGGCGAAGAAGTCGTGCAGATCGTGCGCGAAGGTGTCGAACTTGCTGACGGTGGCGCTGTTGATCTTGCTGAAGAAGTTGAAGGCGAACACGGCCGGGATCGCGACGAACAGACCGATGGCGGTCATGATCAGCGCTTCACCCACCGGGCCGGCAACGGCGTCGATCGAGGCCGAACCGGTGGCACCGATCTTGATCAGCGCGCCGTAGATGCCCCACACGGTACCCAGCAGACCCACGAACGGAGCGGTCGCGCCGACGGTGGCCAGCAGGATCATGCCGCCCTGCAGCTTGTTGGATTCGCGGGTGACGGCCTGGCGCAGGGCGCGGTCGACGAACTCCGAACGGCTCAGGGTCTCGGCGGCACCGGCCTGCTGGTGGTGCGCAGCGGCCTGGGCGGCGTCCAGCGCGATCTTCGAGAACGGCTCCGAAGCCGGCTGCTCTTCCATGGCGCGGATCGCGTCCTGGGCATTGGCGGCGTCCCAGAACATGCCCGGCACGCGGTCGGAAGCCGACTTCAGGCGGGTCGAACGGAAGATGTTGATGACGGTCCAGTACCACGACATCGCCGACATCGCGACCAGGGTCAGCAGCACGACCCAGGAAACCGCGAAGTCACCCGGCTTGGAGGTCATTTCGTGAATCAGATGCTCGAAGCCCATCTGCGAGAGCGCGTTGTTTGCGTTGCCCCCGGCAGCAGCGGCGATGAAGATTTCCTGCAGCATGACGCTTACCTTTGTTGTGTGTGGTGTTAAAGGGTGTAGCTAAAGTCGAACGGTTCCCTGCTGGCGGCCGAGGGCCGCCGGGGGATCAGCTCAGCGCAAAGTTGACCGGGACGCGGACGCGACCAGCCGCCTTTTGTCCATTGATGACGGAAGGATTGAACTTCCACTTGCGTGCCGCATCCATGGCGGCGCGGTCGAGATCACGGTTACGGCTGGACTTCTCGACGGACACATTGGTGACGTTGCCGCTGGCGTCGACATCAATGATGAGGATGACCTCGCCCTGGATACCGGCGCGGAAGGCGGCCGGCGGGTAACGCGGCGGGTTCATGTTCTTGGACGAGATGTCCACGCTGGCCTGGATGTCGGTGACCTGCGCCGGCGGCGACGGCGGCGACGGC
>NZ_LDJO01000048.1 GCF_001431595.1 Stenotrophomonas acidaminiphila | reverse complement strand
TCGCGATGCGCGGCGTGGCCACCCATACCGACAGCAGCACCGCCACCGCGAAGCCGGCCCAGGCCACGCCGCGCATCGCGATCGCCTCGTGCATGGCCTTCATCTGCGCGCAGCTGCTGGACATCACCGTGTTCGACCGGCTGCGCCGCGGCAACTGGTGGCGCGCGCCGGCGGTGGCCACCAGCTGCAGTGCGACCCTGGACACGGCGATCTTCTGGACCATCGCCTTCGCCGGTGCGCCGCTGCCGTGGGTGAGCTGGGCGGTGGGCGACTGGCTGGTCAAGCTGGGCATCGGCCTGTGCCTGCTGGTGCCGTTCCGCGCGCTGCTGTGGAAGATGGCCCCGGCGCGGATGTAGCGCCACGCGGGGCCGGCCGGTCGGTCAATCCGCAGCCCTGCCCGGTTCGAACGGCAGCCCCTGCGCCACCGCCGCGGCGGTGATCGCCGCACACGCGCTTTCGATCTCCGGGGTGGGCACGGTGATGCGCGGGCGCCGGTCCAGGGTGCACGACAGCCCGGCATCGAGCAGGGTGGCATGGGCGGCGTGCAGGGCGGTGGCGGTGGCCGGCGGCAGCCAGCCGCTGGCGGCCAGCGCATCGACCAGCCGCGGGGTTTCGCGCGGCCCGCACAGCGCCGGGTCGCTGGCCGCCCCGGCCAGCACGCCGGTCTGCAGCAGGAACTCCAGGTCCACCAGGCCGCCGGCGCCCTGCTTGAGGTCAAGCCGCGCGGCATCGCTGCGGTCCAGCTCGGCGCGCATGCGCGCGCGCATCTTCAGCACGTCGCCGAACAGGGTGTCGGCGTCGCGGGCGCGGCCCAGCGTGCTGCCGCGCACCTGTTCGAAATCGGCCAGCAGGCCGGCATCGCCGGCGACGCCGCGGGCGCGCACCAGCGCCTGGTGCTCCCAGGTCCAGGCGCGCTCGCGCTGGTACTCGGTGTAGCTGGCCAGCGAGGACACCAGCGCGCCCTTGCCGCCGTCCGGGCGCAGGCGCACGTCGATGTCGTACAGGCGCCCGGCGGCGGTGACCGCCGACAGCAGCGCCATCACCTTCTGCGCCAGGCGCGCGAACCAGCGGCTGCTCTCCAGCGGGCGCCGGCCGTCGCTTTCCTCGGCCGCGGGCGGGTGGTCGTACAGGAACACCAGGTCCAGGTCGGACCCGAAGCCCAGCTCCAGCCCGCCCAGGCTGCCGTAGCCGATGATGGCGAAGCGCCCGCCGGGCACCTGGCCGTGCGCGGCGGCCAGGTCGGCACGCGCCATCGCCAGCACGGTGTCGACCACGGCGTCGGCCAGCTGCGCCAGCTGCCGGGTGCAGTCCACCGCGCGCTGGCGGCCATCGTGGAAGGCCAGCGCCATGCGGAAGCTCAGCGCCAGGCGCACTTCGTTGAGCGCGCGCAGCGCGGCTTCCGGGTCGTCGATGGCCAGCGCCGCGGCGCAGGCGTCACGCATTTCCTGCGGCTCCGGCAACGGCCCGGCCACGCGCGTGTCCAGCAGTTCGTCCAGCAGCAGCGGGAAGGCCACCAGGCGTTCGGACAACAGCGCGCTGCGCGCCAGTACGTTGACCAGCCGGGTGAGCGCGCTGGGCTGTTCGTCCAGCAGCGCCAGGTAGCTGGTGCGGCGCAGGATCGCCTGCAGCAGGCCGAGCACGCGCCGCAGCGCGGCATCGGGCTGCGGCGAGCGGGTGGCGGCGTGCAGCAGCGCCGGCAGCACCCGGTCCAGGCGCGCGCGCGCGGCGTCGGACAGCGATTTCACCCCGAGCGACTGCGCGAACTCGCGCAGCGACTGGTCGGCGCCGGCGGCGTCGGCGAAGCCGGCCTCGGCCAGCACCGCCGCGTCGCCACCGTCGGGCAGCACCCGCCAGTAGCTGGACAGGGCATCGGGCGCGGCCTGGCCGCGGCGTGGCGCCAGCAGCGCGGCGAATTCGGTGGCCACGCACTGGCGCTGCTGGTCCAGCGCCACCAGCAACGCGTCCCAGTCGGCGTGGCCCAGGCCCAGCGCGATGCGCAGGCGGTCGTCGGCATCGGCCGGCAGGCGGTGGGTCTGCGCGTCGCGCAGCATCTGCAGGCGGTTCTCCAGCCGGCGCAGGAAGCGGTAGGCATGGACCAGCGCGGCGCCATCGGCCGCATCCATCTGCCCGGACTCCACCAGTGCCTGCAGCGCCGGCAGCAGCCGCCGTTCGCGCAGCGCCGGCTCGCGGCCACCGCGGATCAGCTGCAGCGCCTGGGCGAGGAACTCGATCTCGCGGATGCCGCCGGGGCCGCGCTTGATGTCGTCGAAGCGGTCGCTGCGCGCGACTTCGGCGGTGATCGCGGCCTTCATCTCGCGCAGGCCGTCGAGCGCGGTGAAGTCCAGGTAACGGCGGTAGACGAACGGGCGCAGGGTTTCCAGCCAGGCCTCGCCGGCGGCGATGTCGCCGGCCACCGCGCGCGCCTTGATCCACGCATAGCGCTCCCAGTCGCGGCCCTCGCGCTGGAAGTACTGGTCCATGCCGGCAAAGGACAGCGCCACCCGCCCGGCACTGCCGAACGGGCGCAGGCGCAGGTCGACGCGGTGGCAGAAGCCGTCGGCGGTGGTCTCGTCCAGCAGCCGGGCCAGGCGCTGGCCCAGCCGCGCGAAGTATTCCTCGGCCGCCAGCGCGCGCGCGCCGTCGGACTCGCCCGCCTGCGGGTAGGCATAGACCAGGTCGATGTCGGAGGAGAAATTCAGCTCGCCGCCGCCAAGCTTGCCCAGCCCGAACACCACCAGCCGCTGTGCGCTGCCGTCGTCGGCGCGGACCACCCCGTGGCGCTGGGCGAACTCCTGCTCGAGCGCGGCCAGCGCCAGCTGCAGGCAGTCCTCGGCCAGGGCGGTGGCGCCGCGCAGGGTGGCGTCGACGTCGTCGCGCCCGTTCACGTCACGCCAGACCAGCCGCGTGGAGGCGGCGGCGCGGTAGCGGCGCAGCTGCACCGGCCAGGCGCTGGGCTGCAGCGGGTCCAGCACGGGCAGCGGCAGCGGCGCGCCGGCGTCCAGTTGCGCCAGCAGCTCCGGCTGCCGGCACAGGGTGTCGATGGCGAAATCGCTGGCCAGCGCCAGCCGCCGCAGGCCGGCCTCGAAGTCCGGGGCCTGCGGCCATTGCGCCGGGTCCGGCGCGGCGAGCCTGAGGCGGGCGATGGCGCGGTCGAGCAGGGCGGCCACGGGCGGGGGCAGGTCGGGAGTCGGGAAGGTCATGGGCCAATTCTGGCATTGCCGGGCGCCTGCCCCACAGAAAGCGGAGGCGCTCGACAGGTCATGTGGGGCAGCATCATGCATCAATCATCAGGGAGAGCCGCATGCGCCCTCCCTCGACATTGCCGACGACGTGCTGTTTGCCGCCAAGGAGCTGGCACGCCGCGAGAAGAAGCCACTTGGCCAGGTGATCAGCGAGTTGGCGCGGCGGGCGTTCGCCCAGTCCGATGCGCCCTGGGACACGACCGGCGTGGCCGAACCCTTGGCCGATTACGGCATTCATCCGCTGCCACCACGCGGCGTGGTGGTCAGCAATGAACTCATCGATCGCCTGCGCGACGAAGAGGGCATCTGATGCGTGCGTTGCTTGACGTGAACGTGCTGATCGCACTGCACGACAGCGACCACGTCCACCATCACCCTGCCTCGGCCTGGCTGCGCACGCACATCGCGCATGGCTGGGCCAGTTGTCCACTTACCCAGAACGGTTGCCTGCGCATCATGTCCCAGCCCGGA
This sequence comes from Stenotrophomonas acidaminiphila, assembly GCF_001431595.1. Lineage (GTDB taxonomy): Bacteria > Pseudomonadota > Gammaproteobacteria > Xanthomonadales > Xanthomonadaceae > Stenotrophomonas > Stenotrophomonas acidaminiphila. The sequence goes on along the minus strand of NZ_LDJO01000048.1, from coordinate 17,331 downwards.
TACGCCAAGCCGCAACCGCTGGCCAGCCTGGTGAGCATGCTGGCGCGTTCCACGTCCACGCGCTTCCATGCGTTCTGGCCGGACGCCATCAGCGTGCTGGATCGCACGCATTTCCATCATGGCTACATCCACAGTCCGCGACAGTTGACCTATCTGTACCTGCTCGCGCTCGCGGTGCACCACGGCGGGCGGCTGGTGACGTTCGACCGGCACATTGCGCTGAGTGCGGTAGCGGGCGCGCGGCCCGAGCACCTGGTGCAGTTGTGAGGCCGACCGCGGCACGGGGCACGGCACCGGGAGACCGCAAATAAAAAGCCCGCTGGCAGCGAACTGCCAGCGGGCTTTGCTCCCTCCCCCACGTCGGGATGCAGGGCGATCGTGCGGGGTCGGCGTACAAGTTGCACGCTGCAGTGCAAAAAATCCGGTGGCACCGCCCGGGGCCCGGAAACGGCCTGCGGCCGGCCCTGCCACCACCGCACCCCGGGGGCGAATGCCATCCCACGAAGGTAGAACACCTTCGGCGCCCGCCATCCGGGATAATCGGCCATCCCCACGAGCCAACGTCGTTTCCATGTCTGTAGAACGCATCCTGGACCCACGCCTGCGCGAACGGGTCGTTTCCGCCGAACACGCCGCCAGCCTGATCCAGCCGGGCGAAACCGTCGCGATGAGCGGTTTCACCGGTTCCGGCTACCCCAAGGCGGTGCCGCAGTGCCTGGCCCAGCGCATCGAGCAGGCGCACGGGCGCGGCGAGGAATTCCGCATCAACCTGCTCACCGGCGCCTCGACCGCGCCGGAGCTGGACGGCGCGCTGGCCAAGGTCGATGGCATCGCCATGCGCATGCCGTTCCAGAGCGACCCGGACGCGCGCAAGCGCATCAACGCCGGCAAGCTGGACTACTTGGACATCCACCTGTCGCACGTCGCCCAGCACGTGTGGTTCGGCTTCTACAACGAAATCGACACCGCGGTGGTGGAAGTCTCCGCCATCCACGCCGACGGCTCGCTGGTGCCGTCCACCTCGGTGGGCAACAACAAGACCTGGCTGGACCTGGCCAAGAAGGTGATCATCGAGGTCAACGGGTGGCAGCCGCTGGGCATGGACGGCATGCACGACGTCTACTACGGCACCGCGCTGCCGCCGCACCGCAAGCCGATCCCGCTGGTGCGCGGCGACGACCGCATCGGCCAGACCACGCTGCGCTGCGACCCGGACAAGATCGCCGCGGTGGTGCTGACCCATGCGCCGGACCGCAACAGCCCGTTCAATCCGCCCGATGCCGACAGCCAGCGCATCGCCGGGCACCTGATCGAGTTCCTCAAGCACGAAGTGGCGCGCGGCCGCCTGCCGGCCAACCTGCTGCCGCTGCAGTCGGGCGTGGGCAACATCCCCAACGCGGTGCTGGCGGGGCTGGCCAACAGCGGCTTCCGCGACCTGGAAGCGTTCACCGAGGTGATCCAGGACGGCATGCTCGACCTGCTGCGCGCCGGCGTGCTGCGCTATGCCTCGTGCACCGGCTTCGCGCTGAGCCCGGCCGCCACCGAGGAGTTCATGCGCAACATCGACTTCTACCGGCAGCGCATCATCATGCGTTCGCAGGAAGTGTCCAACCACCCGGAGCTGGTGCGCCGGCTGGGCTGCATCGGCATGAACGGCATGATCGAGGCCGACATCTACGGCAACATCAATTCCACCCATGTCATGGGCAGCAGCATCATGAACGGCATCGGCGGTTCGGGCGACTTCGCGCGCAACGGCTTCCTGTCGGTCTTCCTGAGCCCGTCCACCGCCAAGAACGGCAGCATTTCCTCGATCGTGCCGATGGTCAGCCACGTCGACCACACCGAACACGACGTGGCGGTGGTGGTCACCGAGCAGGGCCTGGCCGACCTGCGCGGCCTGCCGCCGCGCGCCCGCGCGCGCACGCTGATCGCCAACTGCGTGCACCCGGATTTCCGCGACCAGCTCAGCGACTACTTCGAGCGCGCCTGCCGCGACAGCTACGGCAAGCACACCCCGCACCTGCTGCCCGAGGCGCTGTCCTGGCACCAGCGCTGGCTGGATACCGGCACGATGAAGGCCTGAGGCCCACGCCTGCCGCACCGCATGAAGCCCGGGAATCCCGGGCTTCATGCGTTTGCGGGCGCGCCCGGCTCAGCCGGCGGTCTTGTCCTTGACCGTCGCGGTCTGGCCGTTGGCCTTGACGCTGTTGATGCCCGCTTCGCGCGCGGCCTGCGAGGCGTACAGCTGGCTGCTGCCGATCACCTGGTGGTTGGCCGCCTTGAGGTTGAAATGGTAACGGCCATCACTGGCCGTCTTGCGCTCGTAGCGCGCGTCGTCGGCACTGTTCGCGCGTACCGAGGCGATGCCGTTCTCCGCCGCCGCGCGCGTGGTGTAGCGCTCGCTGCCCAGGATGACTTCGGCATTGCCGGCCTTGAGCACGAAGTGGAACTGGTCGTCACTGCTGCGCTGCAATTCGAACCAACCATTCATCGGGTTTCCTCCGCTGCTGGGGTTGCCGGCATGCGGGGCCGCGGCATGGCAGCCGCCCCGGTCCGGCCGGACGCCCGCAAAAAACCGGGCTGCTATGGCCGCGCGACACCACGGCCATGCCCCGAATCTACCTCATTGGCCACCGTGTTCGAGCCAGGCCAGCTTGCGCCCGCGGGGTTGCCGCTTCAGCTGCCACTCCGCGCGCGATGCGGCGGCACGGTCGGCGTACTCGCGGAAACCGAGCACGCGCAGCGGCGGATGCGCGCGCGTGTAGCGCGCGCCCTTGCCGGTCGCATGGGCCTGGAAGCGCGCCTGCACGTCGGTGGTGATGCCGGCGTAGTAGCTGCCGCCGCTGCACTCGAGCAGGTACAGGAACCACGAGCCGGTGGCCATGGCGCAGGCCCGCGTGGTTTACAGGCTGGCGGCGTCGGCGATCTTGCACATGCCCTCGCCCACCGCCTTGTTCGAGGTCATCTGCCCGCCCTTGATGCTGAAGCGCACTTCCACGCGGATGCTGCCGTCGTCCTGGCGGCGCACGGTGGTGCGCAGCGGCACGGTCGAGCCACCGCCACCACGCACCGGGTTCTCGGCGGCGATGTAGCCGGTGCGCTCGTTCGGCGACACCGAAACCATGCCCTCGGCCTCGATCGCGGCGACGGTCTTGCGGAAGGCTTCGGCGTAGCTCACGCCTTCGTGTTCGGTCGCTGCCAGGAACTGCTTGCCGGTGGTGAAGCCGCCGGTCACCGAGAGATTCTGCAGGCAGCCGCTGCCCGAGTCCTGGACCTGCTTCTTGGCCATGGCCAGTGCCGGCACCAGCATCAATGCAGCAGCGACGGCGAAACTGAGGGTACGCATCATTCCTTCTCCCTGGTACGGTGATTGATCGGCTTCCTGCCGGACGCGACGCGCCCTGTTCCCCAAAGCAGGCGGGAGGCATGCCGCCTCCCGCCGCTTAAATTACTGTGACTGGCCCGGGCATGCCAGCACAGGCGTCACATCCGCTCAGGCCGCCGCCTCCAGCCGCGCACGGCGCCGCATGCGCACCGCGTCGGCCAAGCGCTCGAGCACCTGCACGGTGCTGTCCCAGCCGATGCAGCCGTCGGTGATGCTCTGGCCGTAGACCAGCGGCTGGCCTTCGACCAGGTCCTGGCGGCCGCCGACCAGGTGGCTCTCGATCATCACCCCGACCACGCGCGACTGGCCCGCCTCCAGCTGGCCGGCGATGTCCTCGATCACCTGCGGCTGGTTCTCCGGCTTCTTGCTGCTGTTGGCGTGGCTGGCGTCGATCATCAGCCGTGCCGGCAGCTGCGCCCGGGCCAGTACTTCGCTGGCCGCCTGCACGCTGGCCGCGTCGAAATTGGGCAGCTTGCCGCCACGCAGGATGACGTGGCAGTCCGGGTTGCCGCGGGTGGCGACGATGGCGGTGCCGCCGTCCTTGGTGACCGACAGGAAATGGTGCGGATGCGAGGCCGCGCCCACCGCGTCGGCGGCGATCTTCACGTCGCCGGTGGTGCCGTTCTTGAAGCCCACCGGGCACGACAGCCCGGAGGCCAGCTCGCGGTGCACCTGGCTTTCGGTGGTGCGCGCACCGATCGCGCCCCAGGCCACCAGGTCGGCGATGTACTGCGGCGAGATCACGTCGAGGAATTCCACGCCGGCCGGCAGGCCCAGCCTGTTGATGTCGCGCAGCAGGCCGCGCGCCACGCGCAGGCCCTTGTTGATGTTGAAGCTGCCGTCCAGGTCCGGGTCGTTGATCAGCCCCTTCCAGCCGACGGTGGTGCGCGGCTTCTCGAAGTACACGCGCATGACGATTTCGAGTTCGCCGCCGAGCGCGTCGCGCAGCGGGCGCAGGCGCTGGGCGTAGTCCATCGCCGCCACCGGGTCGTGGATCGAGCAGGGGCCGACCACCACCGCCAGGCGGTCGTCATGGCCATGCAGGATGCGGTGCAGCGCGGCGCGGGCGTCGGCCACCGTCTGCGAGGCCTGCTCGTCGCAGGGCAGCAGCGAGATCAGCTGGGCCGGCGGGGTCAGCGGGTCGAGCCGGCGGATGCGAAGGTCGTCTGTGTGGGGGGGCATTGCGGGGTCTCCGGTTCAAAGCGTGATGAGGGCCCCAGCGGAAGGCGGCATGAAAAAAGCCGCCAGGTTCGCTGGCGGCTTTTCGGGAATGCGTCTGAAAGTTTCTTCAGGGTGAGCGCAGTCCTTCCTCCGCCAGCGGCTTCGGAAAGTAGTACCAGAAGTAAAAGCTGGCGCGGGTTGCGTTCATGGGCAGCATTGATAACACGGTTTTTTGTGCGATGCGACAGTTTCAACCGCAACCGGGATTCACCACCGGGGCGCGATACTTGTGGCCATCTCCACCCGCCATGCCCCGCGAGGCCCGGCCATGAACAACGACACCCTGCTGCAGATCGCCTGCCCGCACTGCAATGCCATCAACCGGCTGCCCGCCGCGCGGCGCGGGCAGTCGCCCGCGTGCGGACGCTGCCACCGGCCGCTGTTCGCCGCCACGCCGGTGGTGCTCGACGCCGCCGCCTTCGAGGCCCATGCGCAGCGCTCGCAACTGCCGCTGCTGGTCGATTTCTGGGCGGCCTGGTGCGGCCCCTGCCGGCAGATGGCGCCGGAGTTCGCCAAGGCGGCCGCGCAGCTGGAGCCGCTGGTGCGCCTGGGCAAGCTCGACACCGAGGCCGAACCGGCCCTGGCCTCGCGCTTCGGCATCCGCAGCATCCCGACGATGGTGCTGCTGCACGACGGCCGCGAGCTCGCGCGCCAGTCCGGCGCCATGCCCGCCAGCGCCATCGTGCAGTGGGTGCGCCCGTACCTGCCGCGCTGAGCGGCGGGCGCGGGCAAAAAAAGAACCCCGCCTCGCGGCGGGGTTCTTTCGTACAACGGCAGCGGTGAGGCTGCGGCGGACTTAGAAGTCCATGCCGCCCATGCCACCCATGCCGCCCATGCCACCGGCAGCAGCCGGCTCGTCCTTCTTCGGGGCCTCGGCCACCATCGCTTCGGTGGTGATCATCAGGCCGGCGATCGAGGCGGCGTTCTGCAGCGCCGAACGGGTCACCTTGGTCGGATCCAGGATGCCGAACTCCAGCATGTCGCCGAACTCGCCCGAGGCGGCGTTGTAGCCGAAGCTGCCGGAGCCTTCCTTGACCTTGTTGACGATGACCGACGGCTCTTCGCCGGCGTTGGCGACGATCTCGCGCAGCGGCGCTTCCATCGCGCGCAGGGCGATCTGGATGCCGTGGTCCTGGTCTTCGTTGGCGCCCTTCAGGCCGGCCAGCGCGGTGACCGCACGGATCAGGGCGACGCCGCCGCCCGGCACCACGCCTTCCTCGACCGCCGCACGGGTGGCGTGCAGGGCGTCGTCGACGCGGTCCTTCTTCTCCTTCATTTCGATCTCGGTCGAGGCGCCGACCTTGATCACGGCAACGCCACCGGCCAGCTTGGCCACGCGCTCCTGCAGCTTCTCGCGGTCGTAATCGGAGGTGGTGTCCTCGATCTGCACCTTGATCTGCTTGACGCGCGATTCGATGGCGGCGGCATCGCCGGCACCGTCGATGATGGTGGTGTTTTCCTTGGAGACCTGCACCTTCTTGGCGCGGCCCAGGTCCTTGATGGTGGCCTTCTCCAGCGACAGGCCCACTTCCTCGGAGATCACGGTGCCGCCGGTCAGCACGGCCATGTCTTCCAGCATCGCCTTGCGACGGTCGCCGAAGCCCGGGGCCTTGACCGCCACGACCTTGACGATGCCGCGGATGGTGTTGACCACCAGGGTCGCCAGCGCCTCGCCTTCGATGTCCTCGGCGACGATCAGCAGCGGCTTGCCGGCCTTGGCCACGCCTTCCAGCACCGGCAGCAGGTCACGGACGTTGGAGATCTTCTTGTCGTGCAGCAGGATGAACGGGTCGTCCAGGTCGGCCGACTGGCCCTGCTGGTTGTTGATGAAGTACGGCGACAGGTAGCCGCGGTCGAACTGCATGCCCTCGACCACGTCCAGCTCGTTCTCCAGGCCCGAGCCTTCCTCGACGGTGATCACGCCTTCCTTGCCGACCTTCTTCATCGCTTCGGCGATGATGTTGCCGATCGACTCGTCGGAGTTGGCCGAGATGGTGCCGACCTGGGCGATGGCCTTGTCGTCGGCGGTGGGCTTGGAGATGTTCTTCAGCTCGGCGACGGCGGCCACGACGGCCTTGTCGATGCCGCGCTTGAGGTCCATCGGGTTCATGCCGGCGGCCACGGCCTTGGCGCCTTCGCGGATCAGGGCCTGGGCCAGCACGGTGGCGGTGGTGGTGCCGTCACCGGCGTTGTCGTTGGTCTTGGAAGCGACTTCCTTGACCATCTGCGCGCCCATGTTCTCGAACTTGTCGGCCAGTTCGATTTCCTTGGCGACGGACACGCCGTCCTTGGTGATGGTCGGGGCGCCGAAGCTCTTCTCGAGCACGACGTTGCGGCCCTTCGGGCCCAGGGTCGCCTTGACGGCATTGGCGAGAATGTTGACGCCGCGCACCATGCGCGAACGGGCGTCTTCACCGAAACGGATATCCTTGGCAGCCATTGCTTTACCTCAGTGGATCAGGGTTTAAGGGGTCTTGTGGAGTCGTCTGGAACGCGGCTCAGCCGATCACGGCCAGCACGTCGTCCTCACGCAGCACCTTGTACTCGACGCCATCGGCCTTGTAGGTGGAACCGGCGTACTGGCCGTAGATCACCTTGTCGCCGGCCTTCAGCGCCGGGGCGCGGACGCTGCCATTGTCCAGCGGCTTGCCGGGGCCGACGGCCACGACTTCGCCCTTGGTGGACTTTTCCTTGGCCGAATCGGGGATCAGGATGCCACCGGCAGAGACTTCCTCGGCTTCGATGGGCTTGACCACGACGCGGTCGTGCAGCGGCTTGATGCTCATGTGAGACCTCTTGATGTTGTTGATTGGTCTGGAAAGTCCGGTGGTCGCCACCCCGCCGGGCGGCAGCGGCGACGCCACGCCTAAAAACGCCCGTCACCGGGCTTGGCTGGGAAATGGGGACCGCCGGCGGGCTTTCAAGTGCCTGAACCCAACTTCCTGCGACCCCGCCACCGCTGGCCCCGGCGGCGGCGGCGGCATCTGCGACAATGCCCCGGATGGACGCCCGCCTTGTCTTCTGCACCTGCCCCGACGCCGCAACGGCCCAGGCACTGGCCCGGCTGCTGGTCGAGCGGCGCCTGGCCGCCTGCGTGAACTTGTTGCCGCGGATACAGTCTGTGTATCGCTGGCAGGAGCGGATCGAGCAGGCGGAGGAAGTCCAACTGCTGATCAAGACCACCGCCGACCGCCTGGAAGCGCTGACGGCGGCGCTCCTGCAGCACCATCCGTACGAATTGCCGGAAATTCTGGCGGTTTCCCCCAGCGCCGGCCTGCCGGCCTACCTGGACTGGATCCGGGCCCAGACCCGCGAGGACACCTGACTTGAAGATGCTGTTGCGCCGTTTCACCGCCCTGTGCCTGCTCACCCTCTGTGCCTTCCCGGCCCTGGCCCTGGACGAAAAGGACCTGCTGCCGGTCGACAAGGCCTTCGTCCTCCAGGTCCAGGCGGACACGCGCGACCGCATCGAGCTGCGCTGGGACATCGCCCCGGGCTACTACCTCTACCGCCACCGCACCAGCGTCAAGGCCGGGCCCGGGTTCAGCGCCGGCGCGCTGCAGATGCCGGCCGGCGAGAAGAAGCACGACGAGTTCTTCGGCGACGTCGAGACCTACCACCGGCAGCTCAAGGCCACCCTGCCCGGTACCGCCGACCCCGGCGCCGGGACGGTGACGCTGGAGGTGCGCTACCAGGGTTGTGCCGATGCCGGGGTGTGCTATCCCCCGCAGAAGCGCACCGTGGAGGTCCAGCTGCCCGGCGCCAGTGCCGGTGCCGCGGCCGCGCCGGCCGGCGACGCACCGCTGTTCAACCCGCTGGCGCGCAACGATGGCGGCGGCCTGAAGCTGCCGGGCAGCGCCGCCACCCAGTCCCTGCCGCTGCCCTCGGAGCAGGCGTTCGGCTTCGAGGCGATCGTCGATGACGGCAACCGCCTGCTGCTGCGGTTCACCCCCGCGCCGGGCTACTACCTGTACCGCGACCGCACCTCGCTGGCGCTGGAGGGCGCGGCCGGGATCCGCACCGGCAAGCCGCAGTGGCCGGCCGGCACCTCGCACCGCGACGAGCACTTCGGCAACGTGGTGGTGTACTTCGACCAGGTCGATGTACCGCTGCCGCTGCACCGCGAACGCGCCGATGCCAGCCCGGCGACGCTGGTGGCCACCTTCCAGGGCTGCCAGACCGACGGCATCTGCTATCCGCCGATGACCCGGCGGGTCCGACTGGCGCTGCCGGCCGGCAAGGTCTCGCCCAGCGGCGAGGCGATGGTCACCCCGCTGGTGATCACGCCGCTGCCCAGCGGCCGCAAGCCGGCCGACCCGGCGGCCATCGACCCGGCCAACCCGCCCGCCCCGCAGCCGCTGGTGGTCCGCTCCAACGACAACGGCGGCGGCGCGTCCGCGACCACCCCCGACGCCTCGGCCGACAACGCCGGGCGCAGCCAGCCGCCGGGCAACGCCGGTGAAGGCGATTCGCTGGCGTGGATCCTGCTGCTGGCGCTGGCCGGCGGCCTGGTCCTGAACCTGATGCCCTGCGTGCTGCCGGTGCTGTCGCTGAAGGTGCTGGGGCTGGCGCAGAGCGGCGAGAGCCGCCAGCACGCCCGCCGCCATGCACTGTGGTACACGCTGGGGGTGCTGGTCGCGTTCACCGCCATCGGCGCACTGGTACTTGCACTGCGCGCGGCCGGGCAGGCCGCCGGCTGGGGCTTCCAGCTGCAGCACCCGTGGTTCATCGCCGCGCTGGTCTACCTGATGTTCGTGGTCGGCCTGAGCCTGAGCGGCGTGTTCACCCTGGGCGGCAACCTCGGTGGCGTCGGCCAGTCGCTGGCGCAGCGCCAGGACGCGGCCGGCGATTTCTTCACCGGCGTGCTGGCCTGCGTGGTCGCCAGCCCGTGCATCGCCCCGTTCATGGGCCCGGCGCTGGCCTATGCCTTCACCGCGCCGGCGGCAGTGGCGATGCTGGTGTTCCTGGCCCTGGGGCTGGGGCTGGCGCTGCCGTTCCTGCTGATCGGCTTCGTGCCGGCGCTGGCCCGGCGCCTGCCCAGGCCCGGCGCCTGGATGGAGACCTTCAAGCAGGTGCTGGCGTTCCCGATGTACCTGACCGCGATCTGGCTGCTGTGGGTGCTGGGCAAGCAGCGCGGCATCGACGCGATGGCCTTGCTGCTGGCCGGTGCGGCGCTGCTGGCGCTGGGGCTGTGGTGGTTCGAGCGCAACCGCTGGCGCAGCCGCCGCGCGGGCATGGCGCTGGGCGCGGTGCTGGTGCTGCTGGCGCTGGTGCCGGTGTGGGGCGTGACCCGCATGGAACCGCCGGCACGCGCGGCCAGTGAAGGCACCGTGGCGTACTCGCCGGAAATGCTCGACCGGCTGCGCGCGGACAACCGCGTGGTGTTCGTCAACATGACCGCCGACTGGTGCGTGACCTGCAAGGCCAACGAACGCAACGTGCTCGACCGCGACACGTTCCGCGACACCCTCAAGCGGGTGGACGCGGTGTACATGCACGGCGACTGGACCAATGTCGACCCGCAGATCAGCGCGTTCCTGGAGCAGCACAAGGCCGTGGGCGTGCCGCTGTACGTGGTGTACGGGCCGGGCGCGCCGCCGCGCGTGCTGCCGACCGTGCTGACCCAGGCCATCGTCGAGGACGCGCTGCTGCGCGCGGCACGCTGAGATGCGCAGCGCGGCATGGTGGGTGGTGGGCATCGCCGCGGCGGCCGGACTGGCCGCCGGCGCCTGGCTGACCCGGCCCGCGCTGCCGTCGATGACCGAGCCGTCGACGGCCCGACCGGCCACGCCGGCCGCGGCACCCGCGGCGCTTGCCCCGGGCGACCGGGTGCCCGCCTTCACCCTGCCCGACCTGGACGGCATGCCGGTTCAGTTCCCGGACCGCTTCCTGGGCCGGCCGCTGCTGATCAACGTGTGGGCCAGCTGGTGCGCGCCGTGCATCGAGGAAATGCCGGAACTGGCGCGCTTCGCCGCCCGCCACGCCGACAGCGGCCCGCAGGTGGTGGGCCTGGCGCTGGACACGCACGAAGCGGTGCTCGATTTCCTCGGCAACGTGCCGGTCTACTACCCCATCGTGCTGGAGACCCCCGGCCCGGCCGACGCCAGCGTCAAGCTCGGCAACCACCAGGGCCTGCTGCCCTACAGCGTGCTGATCGACGCGCAGGGGCGCGTGGTCCGGCAGAAGCTGGGCCCCTTCAAGGCCGGGGAGATCGAGGCGTGGGCCGGGCTGGACGAAGAAGCGCGCTAACCGCGGCGAACGTGACGCCAACATCCGCCAGCAGGCCGCACCCATGGCGCCGGCACAGCGCCCCGCGGGCGCCGCGCGCATGCGTCCACACCACGCCCCGGGCACCCGGCGGAGGCCCCCGGCAATTTCAAACAATCGATTAAAACGTCGCCAATTTCGCCGAACTGGACAGTATTCCCCGGTTCGCTCACACTGCCGCCCTTTCCCGCCCACCGCTGGCCCATGGCAAAACTGCTGGTCCTCCACGGCCCCAACCTGAACCTGCTCGGCACGCGCGAGCCGGAGGTCTATGGGCACACCACGCTGGCCGACATCGATGCCGCCCTGGCGCGGCAGGCACAGGCGGCGGGGCACGCGGTGGAGAGCCTGCAGTCCAACGCCGAGCACGTGCTGGTGGAGCGGGTGCAGGCCGCGCGTGGCGATGGTACCGGTTTCATCCTGATCAACCCGGCCGCCTTCACCCACACCTCGGTGGCGCTGCGCGACGCGCTGGCCGCGGTGGCCATCCCGTTCATCGAGATCCACCTGTCCAACCCCCACGCCCGCGAGCCCTTCCGCCAGCACAGCTATTTCAGCGACAAGGCGGTCGGCGTGGTCTGCGGCTTCGGCGCGGACAGTTACCGCTACGCCATGGACGCGGCACTGCTGCGGCTGTGACCCCCATTCCCGGGCGGTGGGCGCGAGCGCGCCACCGCCTACACCACCCAAGAGGCATCCTATGGACCTGCGCAAAATCAAGAAGCTGATCGACCTGCTGGAAGAGTCGAACCTGGCCGAGATCGAGATCAAGGAAGGCGAGGAATCCGTGCGCCTGTCGCGCACCCCGGTCGGCGGCTACGTGCCGGCGCCGGTGATGGCCGCCCCCGCCCATGTCGCCGCGCCGGCCGCCGTGGCCGCGCCGTCGATGCCGATGAGCTCGCCGACCGAGGCGTCCACCGGCGGCACCGCCAAGCCGGGCAACGCCCTGCCGGACGGCCACGTGCAGCGCGCGCCGATGGTCGGCACCTACTATGCGTCGCCGTCCCCGGACAAGCCGCCGTTCGTCAGCGTCGGCCAGCAGGTCAAGGCCGGCGAGACCCTGGCGATCATCGAGGCGATGAAGATGTTCAACCCGATCGAGGCCGAGGTGTCCGGCACCGTGGTCGCCATCCTCGGCGAAACCGGCAACCCGGTGGAGTTCGACCAGCCGCTGTTCGTGATCGCCTGAGGCGCCGGCCATGCTCGACAAGGTCGTAATCGCCAACCGGGGTGAGATCGCGCTGCGCATCCTGCGCGCGTGCCACACCCTGGGCATCCGCACGGTCGCGGTGCACTCCACCGTCGACCGCAACCTCAAGCACGTGGCCATGGCCGACGAGTCGGTCTGCATCGGCCCGGCGCCGTCGTCGGAAAGCTACCTCAACATCCCGGCGCTGATCGCCGCGGCCGAGGTCACCGACGCCCAGGCCATCCACCCCGGCTACGGCTTCCTCTCCGAGAACGCCGATTTCGCCGAGCGCGTGGAGCAGTCCGGCTTCATCTTCATCGGGCCCAAGGCCGACACCATCCGCCTGATGGGCGACAAGGTCGAGGCGATCCGCGCGATGAAGGCCGCCGGCGTGCCGTGCGTGCCCGGCTCGGGCGGCCCGCTGGGCGACGACCCGGCGACCAACGTCAAGATCGCCCGCGAGATCGGCTATCCGGTCATCGTCAAGGCGGCCGGCGGCGGCGGCGGCCGCGGCATGCGCGTGGTCCACACCGAGGGTGCGCTGGTCAATGCCATCGCCACCACCAAGCAGGAAGCCAAGGCCGCGTTCGGCAACGACATGGTCTACATGGAGAAGTTCCTGGAGAACCCGCGCCACGTGGAGATCCAGGTGCTGGCCGACGGCCAGGGCAGCGCCATCCACCTGGGCGAGCGCGACTGCTCGATGCAGCGCCGCCACCAGAAGGTGGTGGAGGAAGCACCGGCACCGGGCATCACCCCGGAACTGCGCGAGGAGATCGGCAAGGTCTGCGTGGAGGCCTGCATCCGCATCGGCTACCGCGGCGCAGGCACCTTCGAGTTCCTGTTCGAGAACGGCCGCTTCTACTTCATCGAGATGAACACCCGCATCCAGGTGGAGCACCCGGTGACGGAGATGATTACCGGCATCGACCTGGTCGCCGAGCAGCTGAAGATCGCCGCCGGCCACAAGCTGTCGATCAAGCAGAGCGACATCAAGATCAACGGCCACGCGATCGAGTGCCGCATCAACGCCGAGGACCCGGAAACCTTCTTCCCGTGCCCGGGCACCATCACCGGCTTCTACCCGCCGGGCGGCCCCGGCGTGCGCGTGGACACGCACATCTACGGCGGCTACCGCGTGCCGGCCAACTACGACTCGATGATCGGCAAGCTGATCGTGCACGGCCCGGACCGCGACACCGCCATCGCCCGCATGCGGGTGGCGCTGAGCGAGATGGTCGTGGACGGCATCAAGACCAACGTCGCCCTGCAGCAGCGGATCATGCGCGACAAGGGCTTCCAGGCCGGTGGACAGAACATCCACTACCTGGAAAAGCGCCTGGCCGAGCGCAAGAACCAGTCGATCGCGCTGACCTGAGCGCGGCTCGCCGAGGGTGAAGGAAGAAGGCGGGGAAACCCGCCTTCTTCCGTCTGCGCGGCCGCACGCACGCGCCGCGGCGACGGGCACCACGGCACCCGTGGCCGGCAGGAGAAGGAAAACATCCTCAGCCTCGTCTAGGATGCCCGCTTCCGTTCCGCTGTCGCCGCCATCCCCATGCCTTTCCTCGAACTCACCCTGCGCTGCACCGAAGCCACCCAGCCCCGCTACGAGAACGCCCTGGAGGACGTCGGCGCGCTGGCGGTGACGATGCTCGACGCCGATGCCGACACCAGCAACGAGCGCGCGATCCTGGAGCCGGGCGTGGGGCAGACGCCGCTGTGGAACGAGCTGGTGCTGACCGCGCTGTTCCCGGCCGAGACCAACGCGCTGGCGCTGCTGGCCGCGCTGGAGGCGTTCGACGCCGGCCTGGACTGGAGCAGTGCCGGGTTCCGCGCGGTCGAAGACGAAGACTGGGAGCGCGCTTGGCTGGACCAGTTCCAGCCCATGCGGTTCGGCCAGCGCACCTGGATCGTGCCGTGGAACCATGAACTGCCCGAAGCGGCGCAGGCCGCCGACGCCGCGGTGGTGCGGCTGGACCCGGGCCTGGCGTTCGGTTCCGGCACCCACCCGACCACCGCGCTGTGCCTGCGCTGGCTGGACCAGCTCTCGGCCGAGGGCGAACTGCAGGGCCGCACCGTGCTCGACTTCGGCTGCGGCTCGGGCATCCTGGCCCTGGCCGCACTCAAGCTCGGTGCCGCCGCCGCGGTAGGCGTGGACAACGACCCGCAGGCGCTGACCGCCACCGCCGACAACGGCGAGCGCAATGGCGTGCACATCGCCGCCTGGTTGCCGCAGGACGAGCCGGCGGCGACCTATCCGGTGGTGGTCGCCAACATCCTGGCCTCGGCGCTGGACGCCCTGGCCGACCTGTTGGCCGCACGCGTGGCACCCGGTGGGCGCATCGCCCTGTCCGGCATCCTGCACGGCCAGGAAGGCGAACTGCTGGAACGCTACGCCCCCTGGTTCGAGCAACTGGAAGCCGTGCAGGACGGCGACTGGATGCGCATTACCGGCGTACGCCGTGCTTGAATGAGCGCAGTGTCCGGGACCGACCTGCCATGAGCGAAGAAACCACGCCGCCCCGCCCTTCGCTGGCCACGCTGCTGCGCAGCGGGGCCACGCCGCGGCCCGCCGGGGTGGACGCCATGGACACCGGCAGCCAGGTCGGTGCCGATGCCGGTGCCGGTGTCGCCGACACGATCCCGCCCGCGGCCGCGGAGCCACCGGCCGAGGCGCAGGACATCGGCGGCGACGAGCCGGATGCGCGGCAGGACGGGGACAGTGCCCCACTGGAAGGCGGCATCGCACCGGACTTCCTGCGCCGCCCGGCGATGGCGCCGGCGGCGATCCGCCGCACGCCGCGCTGGCAATGGCTGCTGCTGCTCGCACTGGCGCTGCTGCTCGCCGTCCAGGTGGTGCTCGCCGACCGCGCCACGCTGGCCGCCCGCGCCGGTTGGCGCCCGCTCGTGGCCGGGCTGTGCACGGTCCTGCGCTGCACCCTGCCGCCCTGGCACCAGCCCACGGCCTACACCATGCTGCAGCGCGAAGTGCGGCCGCTGCCCGGGCGCCCGGGCGTGCTGCAGGTGCAGGCCAGCTTCCGCAACGACGCGCGCTGGGCGCAGGCCTGGCCGGCATTGTCATTGTCGCTGTCCGATGCCGACGGCCGCGTCATCGGGCGCCGCCTGCTGCAGCCGCGCGACTACCTGGGCGCCGCGCACGACCCCGCGCAGCGGCTGGAACCGGGGCAGAGCGCGCAGATCGCGTTCCTGCTGCGCGAACCGTCGGCGGCCACCGTGGCCTACGCGTTCGAGTTCCGCTGACCGCGCCGCCTGCCGTGGCGGCCCCCTCGTCCACGCGCTAGACTCCCCTCCCCATGCCGGGCGCGGCCGCGCCGGCTCCGCTGAATCCGGGAAATCCCTTGAACGCTGCCCCACCCCGTCCTGACAACAGTCGTGGCGCTCCGAAGCCGCCGCTGCGCGAACACGTCGCCCAGTCCGTGCGCCGCTACCTGCGCGATCTGGATGGCTGCGACGCCGACGATGTCTATGAAATCGTCCTGCGCGAGATGGAGATTCCGCTGTTCGTGGAAGTGCTCAACCACTGCGAGGGCAACCAGAGCCGTGCCGCGGCGCTGCTGGGCATCCACCGCGCCACGCTGCGCAAGAAGCTCAAGGAATACGGGCTGGCCTGAGCCCTCGCCCGGCGGGCGCGCCTGCCGGGGGCAGGCAGGTGAACGCGCGGCTACAATACGGGCCCGCTTCCGCTTCCCTCCCCACCCCCATGTCCGCTGATCTGCTGCCCGTGCGCCGGGCCCTGCTGTCCGTTTCCGACAAGACCGGCCTGGTCGAACTGGCCCGCGCGCTGGCCGCGCACGACGTCGAACTGCTGTCCACCGGCGGCACCGCCAAGGCGATCCGCGAGGCCGGCCTGCCGGTCAAGGACGTATCCGAGCTCACCGGCTTCCCGGAAATGATGGATGGCCGGGTCAAGACCCTGCATCCGCTGGTGCACGGCGGCCTGCTCGGCCGCGCCGGCACCGACGACGCGGTGATGGCCGCGCACGGCATTCCCCCGATCGACCTGCTGGTGCTGAACCTGTACCCGTTCGAGTCGGTGACCGCGCGCGCCGACTGCAGCCTGGCCGATGCGGTGGAGAACATCGACATCGGCGGCCCGGCCATGCTGCGCAGCGCCGCCAAGAATTTCGCCCGCGTCGCCGTGGCCACCAGCCCGGACCAGTACGACGCACTGCTGGCCGAACTGGCCGCCAACGATGGCAAGCTCTCGGCCGCCCGCCGTTTCGCGCTGTCGGTGGCCGCGTTCAACCGCGTCGCCCAGTACGACGCGGCGATCAGCAACTACCTGTCGGCGATCACCGACACCACCGCCGCGGTGCCGGTGCGCGAGGAATACCCGGCGCAGATGAACTCCACCTTCGTGAAGGTGATGGACCTGCGCTACGGCGAGAACCCGCACCAGAGCGGCGTGTTCTACCGTGACCTGTGGCCGGTACCGGGCACGCTGGCCACCTTCGTGCAGCTGCAGGGCAAGGAACTGAGCTACAACAACCTGGCCGACGCCGATGCCGCATGGGAATGCGTGCGCCAGTTCGACGTGCCGGCCTGCGTCATCGTCAAGCACGCCAACCCGTGCGGCGTGGCCGTGGCCGCCGATGTCGGCGCCGCCTACGAAATGGCCTACAGCACCGACCCGACCAGCGCCTTCGGCGGCATCCTGGCGTTCAACCGCACGCTGGATGCGACCACCGCCAAGGCCATCCTCGACCGCCAGTTCGTCGAAGTGCTGATCGCCCCGGACTACGAGCCGGCCGCGCTGGAGTACGCCACCAGGAAGGCCAACGTGCGCGTGCTGCGCATCCCGGCCGGTGACGCGCGCAACAACTACGACACCAAGCGCATTGGTTCTGGCCTGCTGATCCAGAGCGCCGACAACCGCGGCATGACCACCGACGAGCTGAAGACGGTGACCCGGCGTGCACCGACCACCGCCGAGCTGCGCGACCTGCTGTTCGCCTGGCGCGTGGCCAAGTACGTCAAGTCCAATGCCATCGTGTATGCGAAGGACGAGCGCACCATCGGCGTCGGCGCCGGGCAGATGAGCCGCGTCTATTCGGCGCGCATCGCCGGCATCAAGGCCGCCGACGCGGGGCTGGTGGTACCGGGGCCGGTGCTGGCCTCCGATGCGTTCTTCCCGTTCGGCGACGGGCGGGACGCTGCGGCCGACGCTGGCATCACCGCGGTGATCCAGCCGGGCGGTTGGGTGGGCCATGCCGAGGTGCAGGCGGCGGCCGACGACCTGGCGCGT
>NZ_LDJO01000047.1 GCF_001431595.1 Stenotrophomonas acidaminiphila | reverse complement strand
GGGCGGGGCGCCTGGCGGGCGCATGGCCGCAGGCGGCGAGGACCGTGGCCACGGCGAACAGGGCTGGCAGCCGCCAGCGGCGGTACCGGAAAGCTGGCGTGATGTGCATGGAGCCCGGATAATGCGCCACCTCAAGACGGCTGCCATGATGGCCGCCTCCCCGTCGGCCGGCAAGGCCGCCCCAACGTCTGCCAGCGGGCAGCCACTGAAGAGTTGCGCATGAAGATCGAAAAAGACCGCGTCGTCCGTTTCCACTACACCGTGTCCGAAGTCGGCCAGGAGCCGATCGAAAGTTCCCGCGAGCGTGGTGAGCCGCTGGCGATCCTGATCGGCCACGGCAACATCATCCCGGGCCTGGAGACGGCGATGATGGACAAGGAAGCCGGCGAGAGCTTCGGCGTTGACGTGAAGTCGGCCGACGCCTACGGCGAGCGCCGCGAGGGCCTGAGCCAGCGCGTGCCGAAGAAGCACTTCGGCAACACCCGCCTGGTGCCGGGCCAGCAGGTGATCCTGCAGACCAACTTCGGCCCGCGCGCGGTCACCGTCGAAAAGGTCGGCATGACCGTGGTCGACGTCGATCTGAACCACCCGATGGCCGGCAAGGACCTGCACTTCGACGTGGAGATCGTGGAAGTCCGCGAGGCCAACGAAGAAGAAGTGCAGCACGGCCACGTGCACGGCGACGGTGGCCACCACCACTGATTGCCCGACCGGCGATCTCGCAGCGAACGGCCCGCCCTGTGCGGGCCGTTTCGTTTCCGGCGCCGCGGACGGTGGGAATGGCCGCATGCTCTAATCGCCGGTCCATCCACGGGGAACCACGGACGTGTCCAACGCCACTTTCCAGCCCATCGCGCCGGACGAGCGCATCGCCACGCTCGATGTCCTGCGTGGACTGGCGCTGCTGGGCATCCTGCTGATGAACATGGAGGCCTTCGTCGGCCCGCTGGACCTGTCCACCAGTGGCATAGATCCGCACTGGCAGGGCGTGGACCGCTGGGCGGATGCCTTCGTCTACATCTTCGTGCAGGGCAAGTTCTTCACCTTGTTCTCGCTGCTGTTCGGCGCCGGCTTCGCGGTGATGGCGCAGCGCGCCGAGGTTGCCGGGCGCGATTTCACCCGCTTCTACCTGCGTCGCAGCCTCGGCCTGCTGGGCATCGGCCTGGTGCATGCGCTGCTGCTGTGGTCCGGCGACATCCTGGTCGTCTACGCGTTGTTGTCGTTCCTGTTGCTGGCCTTCCGCGAAGCACCGCGTGCCTGGCTGCCGGTGATGGGCGTGCTGGCCTACCTGGCGGCGATCGGGTTGATGCTGTTGCTGGGCGCGCTGATGCTGCTGGTGCCGGACGAGGTCACCGCCGCGCAGGCGACCCATGCGCAGGCGGCGATCGAGGCGCAGCGGCAGGCCTACGGACACGGCACCTATGGACAGGCGGTGCTGCAGCGGCTGCGTGATTTCGGCGCGTCGCTGGGTGCGCTGCTGGTGGTGGGGCCGCAGGTGCTGGGCATGTTCCTGATCGGCAGCTGGTTCGCGCGCAGCGGCGCCATCGCCCATCCCGGTGCACACCAGCGGTTGTTCACCTGGCTGCGCCGGGGCGCGCTGCCGCTGGGGCTTGCGCTGATGCTGGTCTGCACCTGGTACCAGCCGTGGCTGGCGCCGGGGCGCTTCGACCTGCGTTCGGCCGCGGTCTACGGCGGTAGCGCGCTCGCCGGCCTGCTGATGTGCCTGGGCTACCTGGCCTGGGGCGTGCGCTGGAGCCACGCGCTGCGCTGGCTGGCACCGGCCGGGCGCATGGCGTTGAGCAACTACCTGGGACAGTCGCTGGTGTGCACGCTGCTGTTCTACGGCTATGGCCTGGGGTGGTTCGAGCAGATGGGGCGTGCGTGGCAACTGCTGTTCGCGGTGGCGTTGTTCGCCGCGCAGGTGGCCCTGAGCCGGGCCTGGCTGCGCCATTTCCGCTTCGGGCCGATGGAGTGGCTGTGGCGGGCGATCACCTACTGGCGATGGCCGCCCCTGCGCCGCGACGCAGCGGGCGCAGCGCAACGGTAGCCGCCTGGCGCCGGCCTCGCCGGTCCGGTCCGGTCGGGGCGTGTACAGGTCGGTGACGGCACGGCATGGCATGCTCGGGACCTGCATGGGCAACAGGAGTGGACGACCGATGGCCGATTTCATCAGCACACATGCGCCGGTGATCGATCCCTTGTCCCGCTGCACGGGGGCGCTCCGATGAGCCCGCCGTCGTTCGACGTGATCGTGCTCGGCGGCGGCTCCGGCGGGCTGGCGGCTGCGTTCCGTGCCGCGTCCCACGGCGCTAAGGTGGCGATGCTGGAACCGGCACTGCTGGGTGGCACCTGCGTCAACGTCGGCTGCGTGCCGAAGAAGGCGATGTGGCTGGCGGCCGACCTTGCCGAGCGCATCACGCTGGCCGCCGGGCTGGGGTTCGAGGTGCCGGCGGCGCCTCGCCTGTCGTGGCCGCGGCTGCTGCAGCGCCGCCAGCGCTACATCGACGGCATCCATGCCAGCTACCGCCAGCGGCTGCAGGACAGCGGCGTGGCGCATATCGCGCAGCGCGGGCGGCTGCTCGACGCGCGCACCGTGGAGTGCGGCGACGGTACCTTGCTGCATGCACGCCACATCGTGATCGCCACCGGCTCGCATGCGCTAAAGCCGCAGTTGCCCGGCGCTGCGCTGGGCGGGACCTCGGACGATTTCTTTGCCCTGCAGGCGCCGCCGGCACGGGTGGCCATCGTCGGTGGCGGTTATATCGCGGTCGAGCTGGCCGGCGTGATGCAGGCGCTGGGCAGCGACGTGACGCTGCTGGTGCGCGGGCAGCGCCTGTTGACCGGATTCGATGCCGGCATGACCGAACAGCTGGCGCGGAATCTGGCCGCGCAGGGCGTTGCCGTACGCTTCGGCTGCCAGGTGCAGGCGCTGCAGCGGCGCGGGGACGGCATCCAGCCGCACCTGCAGGGTGGCCCGGCCGATGCGGTGTTCGATACCGTGCTGTTCGCCACCGGCCGTGCCCCAAGCACGCATGGGCTGGGGTTGGAGGCGGCAGGCGTGGCGCTCGACGACAAGGGCGCGATCGTGGTCGATGCGTTCCAGGACACCTCGGTGCAGGGCATCAGCGCGGTCGGCGACGTGACCGCGCAGGCGATGCTGACCCCGGTGGCGATCGCCGCCGCACGCCGGCTGATGGATCGCCTGTACGGCGGCCAGCCGGAGGCGCGGCTGGACTACGACAACATCCCCAGCGTGGTGTTCTCGCACCCGCCGCTGGGCAGCGTCGGCCTGAGCGAGGAGCAGGCACGCGAGCGCTTCGACAGCGTGAGCACGTACCACAGCCGGTTCCGGCCGATGCTGCAGGCGCTCGGCGACGGCGAAATGCGTTCGCTGTTCAAGATGGTCTGCGCCGGTGCGGACGAAAAGGTCGTCGGCATCCACCTGCTAGGCGAGGGCGCCGACGAGATCCTGCAGGGCTTCGCGGTGGCGCTCAAGGCGGGGGTGACCCGCCGGCAGATGGAGGATACGGTCGCGATCCACCCGACCTCGGCCGAAGAAGTGGTGCTGATGCGCTGAGTACGCCGCAGGCCGGATAATGCCGGGCTCATCTCCCCCGGATGCGGTCATCCCGTGAATGTTTCCCCCAGGGGCGCCGCTGCGGCGGCGCCGCCGGCGCCTGTCGCCTCGCCGCTGCCGACCACGTCGCGGCGCCTGCTCGCCAGCGGCCTGCTGCTGGCCGGCGTGGGCGCCATCGCCGCATCCGGCAAGGCGGTGATCGTCAAGCTGGCCTACCGCCATGGCGCCGACGCGACCACGCTGCTGGCGCTGCGTATGCTGGTCGCACTGCCGTTCTTCGTGGCCATGGGCGCATGGGCGTCGCGCCGGGCACCGGCGCTGTCGCGCGGCGACCTGGGGCGGGTGGCGCTGCTGGGCTTCAGCGGCTACTACCTGTCCAGCTACCTGGATTTCCTGGGGCTGCAGTACATCAGCGCCACGCTGGAGCGGCTGATCCTCTACCTGAGCCCGACCCTGGTGGTGTTGATCGCGCTGGTGGTGCTGCGGCAGCGGCCGACGCGGCTGCAGGTGCTGGCGTTGCTGGTCAGCTACCTGGGCGTGCTGCTGGCCTTCGGCCACGACATCCAGCTCGATGGCCGGCGCACGCTGCTCGGCTCGGCGCTGGTGTTCGCCAGCGCGCTCAGCTATGCGGTCTACCTGTTCGGCAGCGGCCAGGCGGTGGTGCGGATCGGCGCGGTGCGCCTGACCGCCTACGCCAGCACCGTGGCCTGCGTGCTGTGCATCAGCCAGTACCTGCTGCTGCAGCCGCTGGCGGCGCTCGGCAGGCAGCCGGCGCCGGTGTACTGGCTGTCGCTGCTCAACGGCACCGTGTGCACGGTGCTGCCGGTGCTGGCGATCATGCTCGGGGTCAAGCGCATCGGTTCCTCGCTGGCCGCGCAGGTGAGTATGCTGGGCCCGGTCTCCACCATTGTGCTGAGCGTATGGCTGCTGGACGAACCGATGGGCCCGTGGCAGGGCGCGGGCACCGTGCTGGTGCTGCTGGGCGTGCTGCTGGTGGGCAGCGGCGTGGCCCGCAAGCGGTGAGCGCGGCGACCGATGCGGCGGCGGCCCAGGCTCGCATCCTCGCGGTGATCCGCGCCATCCCGCGCGGGCAGGTGATGGGCTACGGCGAGGTCGCGGCCAGGGCCGGGCTGCCGGGCCGTGCGCGGCTGGTGGCGCGGCTGCTCGGCGGCAATGATGACCGGAGCCTGCCGTGGCACCGGGTGCTGCGTTCGGATGGGCGCATCGCCCTGCCCGAGGGGTCGGCCGGCTGGCGCGAACAGGCACAACGCCTGCGTGCCGAGGGGGTCCCGGTCGAGAATGGCCGGGTCCGTCGCGTGCGGCCACGACGCGACCTGGATGCGGAGATCTGGGCGCCGGGCTAGGGGCGATGGGCTGGCGGCCCGGCATCGTTCCAGCGGCCTGCGCCGAACCGTCCCCGGCAGCGACAGCGGTGTGCCGCCGGCACAAGGGCGATGGCGCATCCCCGGCTATCATGGCGGCAGTTCCCAAGGATGCCGCCATGTTCCCCCGATTGCCCACCGTCACCAAGGCGCTGCTGATCGCCAACGTCGTGCTGTTCGTCCTGCAGCAGCCGTTCCTGCTGGGAATGCAGACGTTCGAGCCGTTCATGCTGTGGCCGCTCAACGGCGGCGGCTTCGACCCGTTCTCGCCCGGACAGAACTTCCAGCCCTGGCAGCTGCTGACCTACGGCTTCCTGCATGGTGGTTTCACCCACCTGCTGTTCAACATGCTGGCCCTGTACATGTTCGGCGCGCCGCTGGAGCTGACCTGGGGCGAGAAGCGCTTCGCCACCTATTATCTGGTGTGCGTGGCCGGCGCCGGCCTGTGCCAGCTGCTGGTGGCGGCGCTGATCGGCGAGGGCGGCCCGGTGCTGGGCGCATCCGGTGGCGTGTTCGGCCTGCTGCTGGCGTTCGGCATGCTGTTCCCGAACCAGCGGGTGATGCTGCTGTTCCCGCCGATCCCGATGAAGGCGCGCACCTTCGTCATCGTGTTCGGCGCCATCGAGCTGATGCTGGGGTTCACCGGCTGGCAGCCGGGCGTGGCGCATTTCGCGCACCTGGGCGGCATGCTGTTCGGCTGGCTGCTGATCCGTTACTGGCGCGGGCAGCCGCCGTTCAACCGCCGCGGCGGTGGCGGGCGTCCCAACCACCTGCGCCGGGTGAAGTGACCCGGCGCCGGCTGCGGCAGGAAGGTACCCGCGTGCGCTTAACAGGTCGCGCGCGGGACGCGGAAAGGAAAAAGGCGCGGAATCCCGCGCCTTTTTCGTGGGCCGAGGGGGTGGGCCGTCAGCGCCAGATCCGGATCTGCTCGGTCTCGGTGCGCTGCATCGGCTGGCCCGGCTTGCACTGGAACGCCGCGCCGAAGGCCGGCAGGTTGGCCAGCGGGCCGTTGGTGCGCCAGCGGCCCGGTGCACGGGGTTCGGCGGTCAGGCGCTGCACCGCCTCGTTGGGCGAGAGCTGCTGCGGCCACAGCGATGCCCAGGCGCGGAAGAAGGCCTGGCGGTCGGCCGGCTTGGCATCGGGCTGCGCGGCGGTGAACGCCTCCCAGGCGATTTCCACGCCGGAGATGTCGGCCATGTTTTCGTCGCGGGTCAGTTCGCCGTTGACCTTGGCATCCTTCACCCCCGGGAACGGATAGGCGCCGTACTGCGCGGCGACGCGGTTGCCGATCAGGGTCCAGGCACTCTTGTCGGCCGGCGTCCACCAGCTGCGCAGTTCGCCCTTGGCATCGACCAGCGCGCCCTTGGCGTCGATGGCGCGGCTGATCTCGTGCGCGACCAGGCTGCCATAGGCGCCGAACTTGCCGGGCAGGCCGTCGGCATCGGTGAAGATCGGCCCCTGCAGCGCGGCGGCGGTGACGATCAGGCGGTTCTGCGCCAGATCGTAGGACAGTGCTGGCTGCTGCGGCAGCACGTCCCAGCGGCGGTCGGCGTTGCCCTTGCCGATGCGCTTCATTTCCTGGGCGTGGCGCCAGGTCGAGGCGATCAGGATGTTGCCGCCGAAGCTGCCGCGGCCCATCGGCTGCACGGTGTAGTCCAGGTCGCGCAGCGGCTTGCCGATCTCGATCTTCAACGCGGCCAGCTTGGCCTCGGCCTCGCTCCTGGCCTCGGCGCTCATCCAGGTGCTGCGCTTGACCGCGGCGATCTGCGCTTCGCGGATCTGGTCCACCATCAGCCCGGCCTGGCGCAGCGCGTCGCGGCTGACATGGGCCGCGGCGTACTCATGGCCCAGCATCGGGCCGGCGGCGACGTTGATCGCATCGAGCACCTGTTCCCAGCGCGCCGGCGCGATGGCCTGGCCGCGCAGCACGCGGCCGCGGAACTCGAATTCCGCATCGCGGTAGGCCTTGGACAGGTACGGCGCCATCGCATCGCCCACGCGCCAGCGCAGGTAGGCCTTCCACTGCTCGGCCGGCAGGCGGGTGATCATGCCGTTGAGCTGCTGGAACAGCGCCGGATCGGACAGCGACACCAGGTCGTCGTTGACGCCCTGCGCCTTGAGGAACGCATCCAGCTGCAGATTGCGGTAGCGGCTGTTCAGGTCCTTGGTGGAGACCGGCGCGTAGTTGTTGAACGGGTTGTTGATGCCGGCCAGCGACTGCGCGTTGCGCGCCAGCTCGGTCTCCAGCTGGATCACCAGCGCCGACTCGGCGTCGAGCTTGTTGGCCGGGGTGCCGGTCAGCGCCAGGATCTGCTTCACGTAGGCGCGGTAACGGCCCATCAGCGCAACGGTGTCGGCGTCGGTGCGGGTGTAGAACGCCGGGTCGGGCAGGCCCATGCCGCCCTGCATGAAGTAGCCGATGTGGCGGTCCAATGCCTTGAGGTCGACGTCCGGGGCGAAGTTGAACGCCACCGGGATGCCGACCTGGTGCAGCGCGGCGATCGAGGCGGGGACGTCCTTGGCCTTCTTGATCGCGTTGATGCGGCCCAGCAGCGGCGCGATCGGCCTGGAGCCGTCGGCTTCCACCGCGGCTTCGTCCAGGCCGCTGGCCCAGAAGTCGCCCAGCAGCTTCTGCACGTTGCCCTGCGGCGCGGTCATCGCGCGCTCCAGCAGCTGGCGCTGCTGGGTGCGGGCGTTGTCGGCCAGTTGCCCCAGCGCCGTCACCGCGCCGACCTGCGGTACCGGGTTCGCCTTCAGCCAGGCCGCGTTGGCCTGGTCGTGGAAATCGGTGCAGGCCGGACTGACTGCCGGTGCGGGAGCCGCCTTCTTGCGGGCCGCGTCGGCGCCGGGCGCCGACAGCAGGGCTGCCAGGCCGAAGGACAGTGCCAGGGAAAGCGGGCGAACGTTGGGCATGTGGAGCGAATCCATCGAGGATTGGAAGTGGGCGGAGTTTAACAAGCCGGCACCGGCGCGGGTGTGGGCCCGCTCCCGCCGCGGAAACGCGAAGGCCCGGATCGCTCCGGGCCTTCGCGGGCAGCGTGCCGTCAGCCGCGGCTTACCAGATCACTACCTGCTTGTCGCCGGTGCGGACCATCGGTGCGCCGGCCTTGCACTGGAACGCGGCGGCGAAGGTCGGCAGGTTCGACGGCGCACCCATGGCGCGGAACTGCGCCGGGGCATGCGGGTCGGTGGCCAGGCGGACCTTGGCGTTCTCCGGGGTGTACTTGGTGCGCCACACGGTCGCCCAGTTGAAGAAGAAGCGCTGGTCGCGGGTGAAGCCGTCGATCTTCGGGTCTTCCTTGCCGGCGCTGGCCTTCTGCAGGGCATCGTAGGCGGTAGCCAGGCCGCCGAGGTCGGCGATGTTCTCGCCCAGGGTCAGCGAACCGTTGACGCTCTGGTCGCCCACCTTGTACTCGTCGAACTGCTTGACCAGCTTGCCGGTGAGGCCGGAGAAGCCCTTGGCATCGGCCTCGGTCCACCAGTTCTCGAAGTTGCCGGTCGGCCCGAAGCGGCTGCCCTGGTCGTCGTAGCCGTGGGTCATCTCGTGGCCGATCACCGCGCCGATGCCGCCGTAGTTGAGCGCGTCGTCGGCCTTGGGATCGAAGAACGGCGGCTGCAGGATGGCGGCCGGGAACACGATCTCGTTCTGCAGCGGGTTGTAGTAGGCATTGACCGTCTGCGGGGTCATGCCCCACTCGGTCTTGTCCACCGGCTGGCCGATCTTGGACAGCGCGAACTTGTAGTTGAACGCGTTGGCGGCGCGGATGTTGCCCAGGTAGTCGTCGTGCCGGGTCTGCAGGCCGCTCCAGTCACGCCACTTGTCCGGGTAGCCGATCTTCGGGGTGAAGGTCTCCCACTTGGCGATGGCCTTGGCCTTGGTCTCGGCGCTCATCCACGGCAGGTTCTGGATGCGGTCCTTCAGCGCCGCGGCCAGGTTCTTCACCAGTTCTTCCATCTTCGCCTTGGCTTCCGGCGAGAACGCGACCTTGACGTACATCTGGCCGAAGGCTTCGCCGGCGTCGTTCTCGATGGTGCCCAGCACGCGCTTCCAGCGCGGCTTGATTTCCTTCTGGCCGTTGAGCTCCTTGCCGTAGAACGCGTAGTTCTCCTGCACGAACGCATCGCTCAGGTACGGCGAGGCGCCGTCCACGGTGTGGAAGCGCAGGTAGGCGCGCCATGCGGCCGGGTCGGTATCGCCCAGCATCTTGCTCACTTCCTGGTGGAAGCCCGGGATGGCCAGCGAGAACTTCTCCGGCGTGGCGATACCCTGTGCCTCGAAGAACTTGCTCCAGCTGAAGTTCGGGGTCAGCGTGTCGGCGTCGGCCACGGTGACCGGGTTGTAGTACAGCGAGACATCGCGCGACAGCTCGACGCTGGACTTGGAGGCCTTGGCCAGGCGGGTCTCGAACTTGATCACGTCGCCGGCCTGCTTGGCGGCATCGGCGGCGGCCACGCCCGACAGTTCCAGCACCTTGGCCACGTGCGCCTGGTAGGCCTTGAGCTTGTCGGCCTTCTTCGCGTCGGTGTAGTAGGTGGTATCCGGCAGGCCCAGGCCGCCCTGGCTGGCGTAGGCCATGTTCATCGACGAATTCTTGAAGTCCGCTTCCGGGCCGAAGCCGAACAGCACGTTCTCGCCCTTGGCCGCGCTGGTGCGCAGGTAGTTGGCGATGGCGTCCTTGTCGGCCAGCGCGTCGATGGCGTCCAGGTCGGCCTTCAGCGGGGTGATGCCCAGCGCGTTGATCTTGGCTTCATCCATGCCCGAGGCCCAGAAGTCGCCGACGATCTTTTCCACGCCGGTGGCGTTCTTCATCGCCGCGGCCTGTTCGGCCAGCTGGTGCTGCACGGCGACCGAGCGCTCGTCCAGGATGGTGAAGGCGCCCCAGCTGGTGCGGTCGCCGGGGATCTCGTTGGCGTTGAGCCACTTGTCGTTGACGTAGCCGCCGAAGTCGGTGCAGGCGTCCTTGCTGGGATCCAGGTCGGCCGCGGTGAAGGCGTTGTAGGCCGGCAGCTTGGACTCGTCCAGCTTCAGTTCGGCGGCGGCCTCGGGTGCAGCCGCGGGGGCGGCCGCGGCCGGGGCTTCTTCTTTCTTGCAGCCGACCAGCGCGGCCGAGACGGCCAGGGTCAGCAGGAGAATCTGGGGTTTGCGAACGATCACAGGAGGCCTCCGGGCCGGATTCGGTGCATGGGTTGAGACCCCGATCACAGGGGCGTGCGCAGAAGATACGCCTGTAACCGTCGTGGAAAGGGTGTCGAAGGTCATGCCGGTTGCCGGCGCCGGCGGCCGCCGCGGGGTGATATACAGGCGTGATGACAGACAACGCTTCGCGGCAGTGGGATGCGCTCCTGGTCGGTGGCGGCCACAACGGGCTGGTATGCGCGGCCTACCTGGCCAGGGCCGGCAGACGGGTACTGGTGCTGGAGCGGCGCGAGGTGGTCGGCGGCGCCGCGGTCACCGAGGAGTTCCACCCGGGGTTCCGCAATTCGGTGGCGTCCTACACGGTGTCGCTGCTGCAGCCGCGGGTGATCGAGGACCTGCAGCTCGAACGCCACGGCCTGCGCGTGGTCCCACGGCGGATCAACAACTTCCTGCCACTGCCCGATGGCCGCTACCTGCTGGCCGGCGGCGGGCGCACCGGCGAGGAGCTGGCGAAGTTCTCCGCCCGCGACGCCGAACGCCTGCCGGCGTACGAGCAGCGCCTGGAGATCTTCGCCGACGTGCTGCGCGCGGTCGCGCTGCAGTCGCCGCCGAACGTGAGCGGCGGCGGCTGGCTGCATGCGCTGCCGGAGCTGTGGAAGGCCGGCCAGCTGGGGCGGCGCCTGCAGGGGCTGGACGCGGGCCTGAAGCAAGAGCTGCTGGACCTGTTCACGATCTCGGCGGCCGAGTATCTGGACCGCTGGTTCGAAAGCGAGCCGATCAAGGCGCTGTTCGGCTTCGACGGCATCGTCGGCAATTACGCCAGCCCGTATGCGCCGGGCACCGCCTATGTGCTGCTGCACCATGTGTTCGGGCAGAGCAACGGGGTCAAGGGTGCCTGGGGCCATGCCATCGGCGGCATGGGCGCCATCACCCAGGCGATGGCGCGTTCGGCGCGCGAGGCCGGCGCGGTGATCCGCACCGGGACCGGCGTGGAGCGGGTGCTGGTGGAGGGCGGGCGCGCCACCGGCGTGGTGACTACCGGCGGCGAGGTGATCCGCGCACGTGCGGTGGTCGCCAACGTGAATCCAAAACTGCTGTACGAACGGTTGCTGGAACCGGCGGACGTGCCCCCGGCCACCCGCGAGCGGATGGCGAACTGGCGCTGCGGTTCGGGCACGTTCCGCATGAACGTTGCGCTGTCGCGGCTGCCCGATTTCAGCGTGCTGCCGGGGCAGGGCGACCATCTCACCGCCGGCATCATCATCGCCCCGAGCCTGGACTACATGGACCGTGCCTGGCAGGACGCGCGCCGCCACGGCTGGTCGCGCGAGCCGGTGGTGGAGATGCTGATTCCCAGCACGCTGGACGATTCGCTGGCGCCACCGGGCCAGCACGTGGCCAGCCTGTTCTGCCAGCACGTGGCGCCGCAGCTGCCCGACGGGCGCAGCTGGGACGACCACCGCGAGGAGGTGGCCGACCTGATGATCGCCACCGTCGAGCGCCACGCCCCCGGCTTCGCCGCCTCGGTGCTGGGCCGGCAGATCCTCAGTCCGCTGGACCTGGAGCGCACCTTCGGCCTGGTGGGTGGCGACATCTTCCACGGCGCGCTCAGCCTCAACCAGCTGTTCAGCGCGAGGCCGATGCTGGGCCAGGCCAATTACCGCGGCGCGATCCCCGGGCTGTACCTGTGCGGTTCCGGTACCCACCCCGGCGGCGGCGTGACCGGGGCGCCGGGGCATAATGCGGCGCGGGAGATCCTTCAGAGGCGCTGGTGATATGCGCATGTAGCCACGTTATGTGGCGATGGTTTTTTTTTGGGTGATCTGATGAACCAGCAGGTGGTGGAGCTTTACCAGCAGGCCGTGATGGCGCTGAACAGGAAAGAATGGCGACAGGCATGGGCGATGGCACAGCGCGTTCTTGAAATGTCTGGAGAGCATGGCGGGGTACATTTTGTTGCTGGTGTGGCGGCAATGGAACTGGGGCAGATGCCAGCTGCCGTTGTCCACTTGCGGCGTGCGACCCAGCTCAGTCCCGGGCGTGCCGACTATGCGACACAGATGGCGCGGCTGTTGGTCTCATTGCGTGCTTTTCAGGAGGCGCACAGCTATGCGGACCAGGCGGTACGACTTGAGCCACATGATGCCTATTCGCTGGATACGTTGGGTGTTGTCTTTACTCGTATCAACGAGCATGCACGTGCGTTGGCATTGTTTGAAAAAGCGGTACTCATGGTGCCGGGTGAGGCAGTGTTCCGTTACAACTATGGGACGTCCCTGCTCTTCTCCGGCCGAGCCGAGGAGGCGGAGGCCGAGTACAGGAAATGCCTTGAGTTGGCACCGGGCTATTGGCGTGCTTACGCCTCGCTGGCGAATGTCAAGCGTTGGGCGAATGGTTGCAATAATATCTCTCTGTACGAGCGAGCGGCCGCGGCCGCGGAGCGGAGCGCGGAAGGGTCTTTGTATGTAAATCTCGCATTGGCTAAGGAGCAGGAGGATGTCGGTGATTATCCCGCTGCCTTTGCCAGTTATGTTCGGGCAAAGAACTCACAGAAGGCGCTCCGTAACTATGTTTCTGAAGCCGATCTGAAATTGTTCGAGGGGTTGCAAAAAGCATTTGACGGCATCGACGATTTCGAGGGCGGGGCGGATTGTGATGAGCCGATCTTTGTGCTGGGTATGCCGCGCAGCGGAACCACGCTGGTAGAGCGGATTATTTCCAGTCATCCTGATGTCCACTCGGCTGGTGAGTTGCAGAATTTCCCGATGATGGTCAAGCGCCTTTCGGGCACCAGGACCAATGCGGTCACCGATGTGGCAACGCTGACAGCGCTTGATGGCATGGATTGGAAGGCGCTGGGGCAGGGTTATGTCAAATCGACGCTACCCGGGACGGCTGGGGCGCGGCGCTTCGTCGACAAGCTGCCCCATAACTTTCTTTATGTCGGACACATCGCGAAGGCCTTGCCGAAGGCGCGGATAATCCTGTTGCGGCGTGACCCTGTCGACACATGTCTGAGCAATTTCAGGCAGCTTTTCTCGCTGAGCTCTTCCGTCTATGACTATTCTTTTGACCTGCTGGACACGGGGCGCTATTACTTGATGTTTGATCGGCTCATGGAGTACTGGTGCCAGCGGCTCGGGGAACGCGTGCTGGTCGTCCACTACGAGAAGCTGGTTGAGCGGCAGGAGGATGAGACGCGCAGGATCATTGAATTCTGTGGCTTGGAATGGACTGATGCTTGCATGCGCTTTGAGGAAAATAGCGCGCCGGTAGCAACTGCCAGCGTCGTGCAGGTGCGCTCCAAGTTGACCAAGGAATATGTGGGGCGTTGGCAGCGTTATGGTGAGGCCGTTGATCCGTTGCGGCAGTTGCTGAAGGCAGCGGATGCAATCTGAATGGTCTTCATTCACCGCAGAAATGTCCTGCAGGACCGGCAGGACCGGCAGGACGGAGTTGTGTGTCAGTGCTGGTTGTCCTCCTTGGATAGGCCTTGGCGGTCGGTGGTCAGTTGTTTCAGTGCAAGCCCGGGGTGGCCGGTTGGTTCTGCAATGGGTCGAATATGTTCAGGGCGATGATCTTGCGTGACCATTGAGCAATCCCGTTGCATGGACCTGGGATTGATTCATTCAACATTCCCTTTCCTGCAAGAAGCGTCAATTCGAATCCAGCAGGTGTAGACATGAAAAAGGCCCCGTCACGTGGACGGGGCCTTTTTACTGGTGGTGCGATTAATTACTTGTTGCCAAATGCATAGCGCATTTCGATGTAGTAGGCGCGGCCATATACGTCGAAATTGTACGAGTTGTACGGCGCACTCGAGGTGCCGGGGTACGAGAAGTCATACGGCGGCATCTTGTTGAACACGTTGTTGACCATGAGCGACAGGTCCATGCCGTCGAACAGACGGTAGGAAACGCTGGCGTTGTGGCGGCTGTACGAGCCGAATTTCTGCGCCCGGTTGCCTGCATAGCCCTTGTCGCTGATGGTTGCAGCGTAGTTCGGGGTTGCGTCGAACCAGTTGACATACCACGTTGCGGAGAAATTACCCTTCTGCCAGGTCAGCGAGCCATCGGCCTTGCGCTTCGGATCTGCGCTCCAGTAAGGATTGTTGAGCAGGTCGACGTAGCTGTCTTCAGCATACTGCTGGTACTTGTGACGCAGCTTCTGGGTGAAGCTGGTGCGCAAGTTCAGATCACCCCAGTTGCCGAAATCGTAGCCGTAATTGAACGATGCGTTGATGGCTTCCAGTTGCTGGTTGGACACATTGATCTTGGGCGTATAGATCGCCGTAATCATGCCAGCGGCATTGCGGGTGACCTGCGACAGGGTGCTCTGGCACAGCGGCGAGTTGATGTCATCAATGCCGGTGCGGCAGCGATAGTCCTGCAGCGACAGGCCGTTGGAGCTCTGCTGGGTGACTTCATCGCTGATGTCCCAGTTGAAGTAGTCAACGGTCAGGGCCATACGGTCGACCGGCGACCAGACCACGCCGGCACTCCATACGTCGGCATTGATCGGCTTCAGGTCCTCGTTGCCAGACTGGGTGCCAAAGAACTGGCGATTGGAAAGGGCCGCGGGGCAGGCATCAATATTGTCCGGGCCGAAACCGATCTTCGAGCACTGATAATAATCAGGGACGGAGCTGTAATAGCCGCTGTTGCCCTGGTACAGGTCGGAGAGCGTCGGGGCGCGGAAGGCAGTGCCGTACTTGCCGCGAACCAGCAGCGAATCGAACGGGCGATACTCGAAGCTCACGGCGTAGGTGGGCTTGTCGATGGTGCGGCTTCCGGCCTTGAACGCATCATAGCGGCCCGACAGCGAGATGGTCAGAGGCTCCCAGATCGGCAGGCGCAGCTCGGACGTCACGGCATAACGGTCACGGTCACCACCGCCGGCAACGGACGTCTGCCCCCAGATGGAACCATCCAGGTAGCCAGGATCCGGGTTGTAGTCCCACTTCTGCTTGCCGAATTCCGCAACAACGGCCAGTCCGGCATCACCACCCGACAGGGTGAAAAGCGTGCCGTTGGTCACCTGGGCGCGGATCATGCTATCCGAGGTCTTGCTCTTGGTAATGGCGCGGCCGGTGAAGCTGGCGAACTCCTCGGGAGTAATGGGCCGGTAGAACGCCGCGTAGTTCGGGGTGAACACCGGATATGCATCGTAGTACGGGTCCAGGCCCTGCTGCGGACCCAGTACACGATTGATGAAGAAATTGTCCGCTGCCTCGGCGTAACGGACGAAGCTGTTTTCATCCAGCTTGTATTCGGTATAGGTGCCGCCGAGGTCGTAATCCCAGTTCGAGCCACCGAATGCGCCCTTGGCGCCGAACGTCACGCGCAACGACTTGCTCTTGTCGCGGGACATCGTGTTGTTGAATCCGCCCGGGCCCATCTCTTCCGGAGCGAAGGCGCGCTGCAAATTCAGCAGGTCGTCCAGGTTCGGGTCGTAGAAATAGCCGAAATCGGCACCGGTGCCCCACCAGAGATAACCCGAACCGGAGTGATACTTGACCTGGTCGTAGCTGTAGAGCGCGTCGGCGTACAGCTGCATGTTGTCATTGACGTCGAACGTGCCATGGATATAGGCCTGCGTCGAAGTCTTCTCGTTCATGATCGTGCGGTAGCCCGCAGTGTTAAACGAACCGCAATACTTGCCATCGCCGAATCCAGGGCGGTTCTGCAGGCCCTCGGTTCCACCGAACAGGCCCGTCACGTTCTGGCAGTTGTTCGGGTCAAGGAATTTGTAGCTGGTGAAGGGGCTGTAGATGAGGAAGTCACGGCTCGCCAGCGCGGGCGAATAACCGTTCGGATTGAACTGCTTGGTCAGATCGCGCTGGTAGCCCCAGATCGGATCGCGCTCCTCGTGCTGGATGCCGCCAAGGACACTGACCCGGCCGTCGGCCGAAGTCCAGCCATCGGCGATGCTGGCACGGAAGCTGCCGCCACCGCCCTCTGAGTAGCCGCCGCCACGGATCGTGAATACCGCACCATCCATCGACTTTTTCAGGATGACATTGATAACGCCGGCGATTGCGTCTGAACCATAGAGCGAAGACTGGCCACCCGGCAGGATCTCGATGCGCTCGATCAGGTCGACCGGAATGCCGCTGATGTTGTTGAAGGTGTCGCTGCCGTTGTACAGCGCCGGGTAGTTGGACATGGGGCGGCCGTCAATCAGGTATTTGACGTAGCCCGGCGGCAGGCCGAAGAGGCTGACGGTTTCAGCGCCCTGGGTGAAAGATGCGGAGGTCTGGGCGCCTTGAACGCCACCCGTCGACATGGAGTTCTTCTGCAGCACTTCGGTGACCGAGCTGAAGCCACGCGCCTTGATGTCCTCGGCACTGATGACGGTCACCGGGGTGGCGGTTTCAATCTGGGTCTGTGGGATCAGCGAGCCCGTTACAGTGACCTTATCGAGCGTTTTAGCGGCAGATGTGTCGTCCTGGGCCATCGCTGCGGCTGGAACAAGAATCGCGGTCAGCAAAGCGCTGGTCAGCGTGCTGCGCTTGAAG
The DNA here is from genome assembly GCF_001431595.1 of Stenotrophomonas acidaminiphila. Classification (GTDB taxonomy): domain Bacteria; phylum Pseudomonadota; class Gammaproteobacteria; order Xanthomonadales; family Xanthomonadaceae; genus Stenotrophomonas; species Stenotrophomonas acidaminiphila. Next base: position 16,499 of record NZ_LDJO01000047.1, on the reverse strand, counting down.
GAGTTCGTGTTACGGGTCTTCACTTATGTATCCCCTGCGTGGCTGAAAGTGACTGCCCGGCTTTGGGTCCGGTGAGGGTCATATCCAGACCCCCTAGCCCGACGAAGCTGAGCGTAACCTGACTTTAACGAAGACTTGGTGTAATTGCACTCGTATGTCTCGATCTTTCAGTACTGCCCCTGCTTGTGGGTTGTGTTGGCAACTTAAGTTATTGATTTGTTGGTATTTTAAAAATCCTATGTGGGTGGGACTGCCGGGTGGCAGAGGGGAGAGGGCAGCCAGCGCGCTATAGTTGACGCATTTTTCAGCGCAGAGGTTTGCTGGTGAGTCAGTCCGTTCGTGCAGGTGCCCACCGCGTCCAGAAGGGTCTTTCGCCCCATCCCCGCATCCGCAACGTCATTGCCGTGGGCTCCGGCAAGGGCGGGGTCGGCAAGTCGACGACGGCGGTGAACCTGGCCGTGGCGCTGCAGCAGCTGGGCGCGCGGGTCGGGGTGCTGGACGCCGACATCTACGGTCCCAGCATGCCTGCGATGCTGGGGCTCAGCGGGCGTCCGGAGAGCCCGGACAACAAGTCGATCGAACCGATGCGGGCGTTCGGGGTGGAGACCATGTCGATCGGGTTCCTGGTCGAACAGGATTCGCCGATGATCTGGCGCGGGCCGATGGCGACGTCGGCGCTGACCCAGTTGTTCAACGACACCCGCTGGGACGACCTGGACTACCTGCTGGTCGACCTGCCGCCGGGCACCGGCGACATCCAGCTGACCCTGGCGCAGAAGATCCCGGTGGCCGGTGCGGTGATCGTGACCACGCCGCAGGACATCGCCACCCTGGATGCGCGCAAGGCGCTGAAGATGTTCGAGAAGGTCGAAGTGCCGGTGCTGGGCATCATCGAGAACATGGCGGTGCACACCTGCTCCAGCTGCGGCCACGTCGAGCACCTGTTCGGCGAAGGCGGTGGCCAGCGCATGGCTGCCCAGTACGGCGTGCCGCTGCTGGGTTCGCTGCCGCTGGAGATCGGCATCCGCGAGCAGGGCGACGCCGGCACCCCGATCGTGGCGGCAGCGCCTGATTCGGCGGCCGCCAAAGCCTATGTGGCCGCGGCGCGGCGCATGGTCGAGGAACTGGGCAAGCGTCCGCGGGCGGGCATTCCGATCGTTTCCTCGCTGGTCTGAACCGGCTGCCGCGACGAGCCGGCGGCCATGCCAGGCGCCGGGCTTGGGCTAGAATCGCTGTCCCTCCGGCCTGCGGGCCGGGTTCCATCGCCACCAGGAACATCGAATGAGCATCAAGAGTGACCGCTGGATCCGCCGCATGTCCGAGCAGCACGGCATGATCGAGCCCTACGAAGCCGGGCAGGTCAAGCAGCTTGATGGCCAGCGCATCGTCAGCTACGGCACCTCAAGCTATGGCTACGACGTGCGCTGTTCGCGCGAATTCAAGGTGTTCACCAACATCAACTCGACCATCGTCGACCCCAAGCACTTCGACCCGAAGAGCTTCGTCGACATCGAGGCCGACGAGTGCATCATCCCGCCGAACTCGTTCGCGCTGGCGCGCACGGTGGAGTACTTCCGCATCCCGCGCGACACGCTGGTGGTGTGCCTGGGCAAGAGCACCTATGCGCGCTGCGGGATCATCGTCAACGTCACCCCGCTGGAGCCGGAGTGGGAAGGCCACGTGACCCTGGAGTTCTCCAACACCACGCCACTGCCGGCGCGCATCTACGCCAACGAGGGCGTGGCGCAGATGCTGTTCTTCCAGGCCGACAAGGACGACGTCTGCGAAACGTCGTACCGCGATCGCGGCGGCAAGTACCAGGGCCAGACCGGGGTGACCCTGCCGCGTACCTGAGCGCGGGACCCTGCTGCAGGCGAAAAGGGCGCGGAATTCCGCGCCCTTCGTGTTTCCACCGGTTGCCGGGGCCTACTTGCCGCGCCCGAACAGCATGCCGATGCCCACGGCCACCAGGATGGCCGGCCACCAGGTGGCCAGCATCGAGCCGATGTTGCCGTTGATCCAGCCCAGGTTCTTGGCCAGGAAGAACAGGCCGACGATGATCAGGATCAGGGCGGCGATCAGGTTGGAGCGCATCGACTTGCGGGTCCTTGGATGAAGTGGCGGCTATCGTAGCCGCTGGCGCCAGATTTCGACACGCTCGGCCAGCACCCCGGGGTCGAAGCGCTGCGCCGGGCCGCTGCCCCAGACCGGGCCGGGCCAGGCGGCATCGCCTTCGTGGCGGCCGACCAGGTGGATGTGCAGCTGCGGCACGATGTTGCCCAGCGCGCCGATGTTGAGCTTGGTGACATTGGGCTTCTGCTTCAGGTGGCGCGAGACCTGGTTGATCTCGGCCAGCAGCAGGCGCTGCTGGCTGCCGTCCAGGTCGATCCACTCGCTGGCGCCGGGGACGCGCGGGACCAGCACGACCCAGGGGAAGCGGTCGTCGTTCATCAGGCGGATCTGGGACAGCGGGCCGTCGGCGATCAGGACGCTGTCGGCGGCAAGGCGGGTGTCAAGCTCGAAATCGGACGTCACAACTTCGGTCATCGCAGGTTCTCGCTGAGGAAGGCCAAGGTGCGTTCGCGCGCCAGCGCGGCGCTCGGAGCGTGGTAATGCGCGCCGACCTCGCGGTTGAAGGCGTGGCCGGCCGGGTACACGTATACCTGCATCGACGGTTGCTTTTCACGGTGCGCTGCAACGGCGGCCGGTGGGATCGAGGGGTCCTGCGCGCCGAAATGGAAGATCGCCGGGGCCTTGAACGGCGCATCCAGGAACGGCACGTTGCGTGCGCCGTAATAGCTGGCCGAGGGCAGGCCAAGCCGCTGCGCGGCGAGCAGGGCGATGGTGCCGCCCCAGCAGTAACCCACGGTCCCGACCTTGCCGTGGCCGGACAGGGCGCGCGCGGCGGCATCGACGATGTCCACGGCGCGGTCCACGCCCAGCGCGTCCACCAGCGCCTTGCCCCGGGCGGTGCCGGCGGCGTCGTAGTCCAGCTCCAGCCCCGGTTCGATCGGGTCGAAGAAGGAGGGGGCCAGCACCGCGTAGCCCTCGCCTGCGTACTGGTCGGCGACGTGGCGGACATGGGCGTTGGCGCCGAAGATCTCCTGGATCACCACCAGCCCGCCACGCGCGGGGCCGTCGGGCAGGGCCTGCCAGGCGCGTACCGGGCCATGGGCGGTTGCGAGGGTGATCCAGTGGTTCATGGGCGACTCCGTGGCGCGCGGGGAATGGTCGATGCCCATGTTAAGGCCGCTGCCGGGTAGCGCCGGCACCCGGCCGGTATAATCGCCGCCCTCACGGCCCCGCGGCCATTCCGGCCCCGGCCTTACAGAACCGCCAGACCCCATGTCCCAGCTGAACCCCAAAGTCGGCTTCGTCAGCCTTGGCTGCCCGAAGGCCCTCGTCGATTCCGAGCGTATCCTCACCCAGTTGCGGGTGGAGGGCTACGACATCGTGCCGTCCTACGACTCGGCCGACGTCGTGGTGGTCAATACCTGCGGCTTCATCGACTCGGCCGTGGCCGAATCGCTGGACGCCATCGGCGAGGCGATGAACGAGAACGGCAAGGTCATCGTCACCGGCTGCCTGGGCAAGAAGTCGGAGATGATCCGCGAGCAGTACCCGGACGTACTGTCGGTGTCCGGGCCGCAGGATTACACCAGCGTGATGGACGCGGTGCATGCCGCGCTGCCGCCCAGGCACGACCCGTTCGTGGACCTGGTGCCGGATTACGGGATCAAGCTGACCCCGCGCCACTATGCCTACCTGAAGATTTCCGAGGGCTGCAACCACCGCTGCAGCTTCTGCATCATCCCGTCGATGCGCGGCGACCTGGTGTCGCGCCCGGTGGAGGACGTGCTGCGCGAGGCCGAGCGCCTGGTCAAGGGCGGCGTGCGCGAACTGCTGGTGGTGTCGCAGGACACCTCGGCCTACGGCGTGGACCGCAAGTACGCGCCGGGCACCTGGCGCGGCAGGGAGTACGCCACGCGCATGAAGGCGCTGTGCGAGGGCCTGTCCGAGCTGGACGCATGGAGCCGCCTGCACTACGTCTACCCGTATCCGCACGTGGACGACATCGTGCCGCTGATGGCCGAGGGCAGGGTCCTGCCGTACCTGGACATCCCGTTCCAGCACGCCAGCCCGCGCATCCTCAAGCTGATGAAGCGCCCGGGCGCGGTCGACAAGACCCTGGAACGGGTGCTGCGCTGGCGCGAAACCTGCCCGGACATCACCGTGCGCTCGACCTTCATCGTCGGCTTCCCGGGCGAGACCGAGGCCGAGTTCGAGCAGCTGCTCGAGTTCCTCGATGCCGCCCAGCTCGACCGCGTCGGCGCCTTCGCCTACTCGCCGGTGGAAGGGGCGACCGCCAACCAGCTGCCGGACCCGGTGCCTGAAGCAGTGAAGCAGGAGCGTCTGGCGCGCTTCATGGAGAAGCAGGCGGCCATTTCCGCGGCCAGGCTCGAGGCCAAGGTCGGCAGCGTGCAGCAATGCCTGGTGGACGCCATCGAGGACGGCATCGCGGTGGCGCGCTCCAAGGCCGATGCGCCTGAGATCGACGGCCTGGTGCATATCCAGAATGCCGACGCGGCGGGGCTGCGCGTGGGCGATTTCGTCGACGTGGAAATCACCGACAGCGATGAGCACGACCTGTTCGGCGACGCGCTCGTCAAGCCGGGCGCCACGCCGTTCGACCTCAAGGTGCTGTGACCGGCCAGCCGCGTGGCGCGCGCGCGGCGCAGGACGATGCCGGCGCTGGCATCGGTCCGGATCGGCGGCGCTTCGTCGCGCCGCCGCGCGGGCAGGTCGATCCGGCGTGTTTCGGGCATCCGTTGCTGGAGTGCGATGCCGCTCACCGCACGCTGCTGGTGGCGACGGAATGGCCGGATATCGATGCGCTCAACGCGGCGCTGCCGCTGCCTGGGCGGCGCTTCGTGGTGCAGGACAAGGCGCTGCTCGGCGATGGCCTGCACTATGAAACGCGCATCGCCGCGCAGGGGCGCATCGCCACCCGCCCGGAGAACTGGCACGACCTGTTCAACGCGCTGGTCTGGGCGCGTTTCCCGGCGATCAAGTCGGCGCTCAACGCGCGCCAGTGCCTGCATATCGACGCGATGGGTCCGCAGCGGCGCAACCGTGCGCAGCAGGCGCTGCCCCAGTTCGACGAATGCGGGGTGATCGTGCGCATTGCCGATCCGGCCCTGCTGCCGCTGTGGGATGGCCATCGCTGGCACGCGCTGTTCGCCGCGCAGGCCGCGCGCTGGCATGACGGCGGCATCGGCGTGGCCGCGGTGATCGGGCACGCGCTGATGGAGCAGGCGCTGGTACCCGGGCGGCGCCTGGTCGGGCGCTGCGTGGCGGTGCAGGGCACGGACGATGCGGCCTGCGTGGCGCGCGTGGCCGCGGCGATAGCCGCCGGCGAGATCCTCGGCGATCCGCTGCAGCTGCGTCCGCTGCCGCTGGCCGGGGTGCCGGGCTGGCAGCCGCGGCAGGACGACGCCTTCTACGCCGAAGCCGGCTATTTCCGGCCGCTGCGCGAAGGGCGCACGTACCCCGGGCCGCTGCGCTGACGGATTCCGGGTTCGTCGGGCATGGTGCGCGCGTCCGGCCATGCGGGGGTTGCCGGGTGGGCGTGCAGGCCAGCTGGCCTGGCCGGCGCAGGGCCGGGGGCGGGGCCCGGTCGCACGGCCGTTGCGGGCCGGCTCGCCGCGCCGTGGCGGGGCATCACCCGGCGTCGTAGTCGATGCCGATGATGGCGAACCCCTGCCGTCCGCCGGGCAGTTCCACCTCGAATTCGTCGTCGATGCGCCTTTTCAGCAGCGCGCGGGCCAGCGGCGAATCGATGCTGATCCAGCCAGCGGTCGCATCGGTTTCATCCGGGCCGACGATGCGGTAGACGTGGACCTGGCCGGACTGGACGTTCTCCAGTTCCACCGTGGCGCCGAAGAACACCGCCTGCGGGTCGCTGGGGCGGGTATCCACCACCCGCAGCGCTTCCAGGCGCTTGCTCAGGTAGCGCACGCGGCGGTCGATCTCGCCGAGCTGCTTCTTGCGGTAGGTGTACTCGGCGTTCTCCGAGCGGTCGCCTTCGGCCGCGGCGGCGGCCAGCGCCTTGACCACTTCGGGCCGGCGCTGGCGCCACAGCTCGTCCAGTTCGGCCTTCAGCCGCGCATGGCCCCGGGCGGTGATCAGGGCGGTGCTTTTTTCTGCAGGGGGGCGCCAGCGGCTCATTGCGATGGAACATCGGGAAGACCGGGCGCATGGTAGCCGCGCACGCGTGCGCCAGGCCAATCGATGGCCGAAGCTGCGGCGCATCGACATGGATGCCGGGCACGGCCGATCCTGCCGCTGCGCAAGCCACCCACGGCGGCGACGCCGCCGCGGACGACACCATTGCGGTCGGGGCCGATGCACGGGGCCATCGCGGCCGGCGGCAGGGCGACCCCCACCGTCGCATCGAGGCGCGCGGTTCGATGGCGCCCACAGGTGAAAGCGATGGCGGCCGCGGACAGCGGTCAGCGCTTGCCGCCGAATATCCCGCCGAGGATGCCGCGCACGATCTGGTTGCCCAGTTTGGTGCCGACCGTGCGCGTGGTCTGCTTGGCCATGGTCTCGATCATGCCCTGGCGGCGCCTGGTGCCGAAGATGGCGTCCTTGATGGCCTGGCTGAAGCCGCCTTCCTGGCCATCGTCCTGTTCGCGGGTGCGGGCGGCCGGCGCCTTGGCCTGTTCGGCTGCCTGCTGCGTGCGCCGGGCCAGGATCTCGGCCGCCGATTCGCGGTTGACCGCGTTGTCGTAGCGTCCTCCCACGGGGCTGCCGGCACGCACCTGGGCACGCTCGGCATCGGTGATCGACCCCATGCGGCAGCGTGGCGGTGCCACCAGGGTCTTCTGCACGGGCGAAGGCACCCCCTTGTCCTGCAGGGTGGACACCAGTGCCTCGCCGGTGCCCAGCTGCGACAGCGTGGCGACCACGTCGAGCCGGGGGTTCGGGACGAAGGTCTCGGCCGCGGTCTTCACCGCCTTCTGGTCGCGCGGGGTGAAGGCGCGCAGCGCGTGCTGCACGCGGTTGCCGAGCTGGCCGAGGATGTTGGCCGGGACGTCGTCGGGGAACTGCGAGCAGAAATACACGCCCACGCCCTTGGAGCGGATCAGCCGCACCACCTGCTCGATGCGCTGCACCAGCGCGGCCGGGGCGTCGTCGAACAGCAGGTGCGCCTCGTCGAAGATGAAGACCAGCTTCGGCTTCTCCAGGTCGCCCACTTCCGGCAGTTTCTCGAACAGCTCGGACAGCAGCCACAGGAGGAAGGTCGAATACAGGCGCGGCTTGAGGATCAGCTGCGCCGCGGCGAGGATGCCGATCACCCCGCGGCCGTCGTGGTTGATGCGCATGATGTCGGCCAGTTCCAGCGCCGGTTCGCCGAAGAACTTCTCGCCGCCGTCCTGCGACAGGCGCAGCAGCGCACGCTGGATCGCCGCCACCGACTGCGCGCTGACCAGCCCGTACTCGGTGGACACGTCCTTGCGCTCCTCGGCCACCAGGTTGAGCAGGGCGCGCAGGTCGTCAAGGTCGAGCAGCAGCAGGCCGCGGTCGTCGGCCAGCTTGAACACGATGTCGAGCACCCCGGCCTGGGTGTCGTTGAGTTCGAGGATGCGCGCCAGCAGGGTCGGCCCCATCTCGCTGACCGTGGTCCGCACCGGGTGGCCGAGCTGGCCGTACAGGTCCCAGAACACCACCGGGCTGGCGGCCGGGGCATAGCCGGCCACGCCGATCTCGGCGGCGCGCTGGGCCAGCTTCTCGCCGCCGTCGCCGGGCACGGCCAGGCCGGCCACGTCGCCCTTCACGTCGGCCAGGAACACCGGTACGCCCAGCCGCGAGAAGCCCTCGGCCAGGGTCATCAGCGTCACCGTCTTGCCGGTGCCGGTGGCGCCGGCCACCAGGCCATGGCGGTTGCCGAAGCGCGGAAGCAGGGTGACGGCGATGTCGTCGGTGATGCCCTTGCCGATCAGGATGGGGTCCATGCAGTGCTCCCGGATGTTCGTGGGTGGATTCTAGCTGCCGACTGTATCGCCTGATCGTTCCGGTTGCCGGGCAGCGAGGCCGGCGGCTACCCTGCCAGCCTTTCCGCCCGTAATGCCGCTGATGCCCGCTTCCGTTCCGTCCGCCCGTCGTTGCTCGCTGCTGGTCGCCGCCTCGCTGCTGATCGCCATTCCCACCGCGCATGCGCAGCGCGTGTCCGCCCGCGACAAGGGGCGGATCGAGGCGATCGAACAGCGCATGGCCGCGGCCGAGAAGCGCTATACCGACGCGCTGCTGCTGGTCGCCAACGCCGACCCCAAGGGCACCGCCGAGGGCAATGCGGCGCTGGAGGACATGGAGGACGTGATCGACGCCTGCATCGGCCAGAAGGGCTGCCAGGTGGGCAACCTGCTGTCCACTTACAAGCGGCTGCTGAAGAAGCAGGCCGATGACAGCGCCGGCGATGCCGCGGACGAGGCCGGCGACACGCTGGAGGCAGACCCCGACCATGTCGGCCCGCTGGTGGCCGATGTGCCGGAGGCCGCCCGCGCCGCGGCGCTGCTCAACGACCACCGCCATGCCTTCGACGAGATGGTCGAATACAACCCGGCCATCCAGGCCGGTATCCGCCGCTGGCTGACCGACATGCGCCCGGCGCTGCTGACCAGCTACGAGAACTACATGAACCTGCGTGCGGTGATGTGGCCGGAGTGGGAAAAGCGCGGTCTGCCGGAGGCGCTGCTGTTCGGCATCATGGCCAAGGAGTCCAACGGCCGCGTGCACGCCTCCTCGCGGGCGGGGGCGGCGGGGCTGATGCAGTTCATGCCGGCCACCGGCCGCCGCTTCGGTCTCGGCCCGGACGGCACCGGCTTCGATACCCGCTTCGACGCGCGCAGTGCCGCCGAGGCCAGCGCCTCCTACATGAACGAGCGCATGGGCCAGCTCAACCGCAACATCGAGCTGGCGCTGGCCGCCTACAACGGTGGCGAAGGCCGCGCGCTGCGGGTGTTCAACCAGGGCGGCGGGCAGGGCTTCTGGACCGATTCGATCTACAACCAGTTCCCGGGCGAGACCAAGGACTACGTGCCGATGGTGATCGCCGCGGCGTGGATCTTCCTGCACCCGCAGCAGTACGGCGTCGAGTTCCCCAAGGTCAACGCGCAGCCGGCGACGATCCGCCTGGCCAGGTCCACCACGATCTACGAACTGACCATCTGCCTTGGCAGCGCCGGTACCCGCGACGGCTACATGCGCGTGCTGCGCAACCTCAACCCGCGCTACGAGGCCGATGGCTGGATTCCCGCCGGCACCACCATCAATGCCACCACCCGCATCGCCGGGCTGTACAACCGGCATTGCGTGAACGGACCGCGCGCGGACCTGGCGCGGGCATTGATCACCGCCGACGTGAATGCCGCGATCAAGCGGCCGCAGGCCGCCAGCTACACCGGCAACGTGGCGGTGGGCGACGTGCAGGCGATGCAGGCGGCCGCGCCTGCCGCCACCGCGCCGGTCGCGCCGGCACGCCCGGCGCGGCGCCCGGCCGCGCGCAGCTACAAGGTCGCCAAGGGCGACACCCTCGGTCGCATCGCGGCACGTTTCCAGTGCGAGGTGCCGGCCCTGGCGCGTGCCAATGGACTGCGTGCGCCGGCCTATGCGATCAAGCCCGGGCAGACACTGAAGCTGGAAGGCTGCGACCGCTGAGCGCGGCGGACGCGGCGGCGGTTTCGCCGCCGCGCGTTTTTCGTTACAACGGGACAACCGTTCATGCAGGCGACGACATGGCCACCACGCCCGACGATCTCGAACTGGAGCGACTCGCCACCCGCATCGGCGAGCGCCTGCGCGCTGCGCGCGACCGCGTGGTCACCGCCGAGAGCTGCACCGGCGGCTGGATCGCCAAGGCCATGACCGGCGTGGCCGGCTCTTCGGACTGGTTCGACAGCGGCATGGTGGCCTACAGCTACGAAGCCAAGCAGGCGCTGCTCGGGGTGCGCCCGCAGACGCTGGAAAGCCAGGGCGCGGTGAGCCGCGAAACAGTGATCGAGATGGTTTCCGGTGCGCTGGTGCATTCCGGCGCCAGCGTCGCGGTGGCCGTCACCGGCATCGCCGGGCCGGGTGGCGGCAGCGCCGACAAGCCGGTCGGCACGGTGTGGATCGGCTGGAAGCGGCGCGGCGGCTACACCCATGCCGAGCGCTTCCACTTCGACGGCGACCGCGATGCGGTGCGACGGCAGACCGTGGCCCGCGCGCTGGAGGGGTTGGAGGCTCTGCTGTGATGCATGGCCAGCGGCCCCGCTGCGGAGGGCGCGCCTGATGTGGGAGGCGCTGGGTACGGTGCGCGACCTGGGGCGGCTGCAGGAAATTGCCGCCGTCCTGATCCGTTATGGTTTCGGCGACGTGGTCCGCCGCGTCGGCCTGGCCGATGTCCTGCAGCGCGCCGGGCGCCTGCTGCACTGGAACGATCCCGGCCAGATGCTGCAGATGTCCGCGCCGGTGCGGGTGCGGCGGGCGATGGAAGACCTCGGCCCGACCTTCGTCAAGCTGGGGCAGGTGCTGGCCACGCGCGTGGACCTGTTCCCGCCGGAGTGGATCGCCGAGTTCAGCGAACTGCAGAACGCGGTGCCGGCATTGCCCTACGAACAGGTGCGCGGGCAGCTGGAAGCCGACCTCGGTCAGCCGCCGGAACAGGCCTTCGCCCGGCTCGAGCAACGGCCGATGGCCGCGGCCTCGCTGGCGCAGGCGCACCGGGCCTGGCTGCACGACGGCACGCCGGTGGTGCTGAAGGTGCGCCGGCCCGGCATCCGCGAGGTGATCGAGGCCGACCTGCGCCTGCTGGCGCGGCTGGCCGTGATCATCGAGGCGCGCTTGCCGGACCTGCGCCGCTACCGGCCAGCGGAAGTGGTGGAGCAGTTCACCCGGTCGCTGCGCCGCGAGCTGGATTTCGCCGCCGAATGCCGCAATGCCGAGCGCATCGCCGGCAACTTCGCCGGTCATCCGGAGGTGCTGATCCCGCGCGTGCACTGGCAGTGGACCTGCGAGAGCCTCAACGTGCAGGATTTCGTCGACGGCATTCCCGGGCGCGACCTGGACGCGGTCGATGCCGCCGGCTTGGACCGCGTGGCGCTGGCGCACACCGGTGCGTCGATCATCCTCAAGATGGTGCTCGACGACGGTTGTTTCCACGCCGATCCACACCCGGGCAACATTTTCTACATGCCCGATGGCCGCATCGGCATCATCGATTTCGGCATGGTCGGGCGATTGTCCGAGCAGCGCCGCTTCCAGGTAGCGCGGTTGCTGCACGGACTGGTGACCCAGGACCCCGAGGCGGTGACCGACGTGCTGCTGGAGTGGGCCGGTGGCGTGGAGGTGGACGAATCGCGCCTGCAGCAGGACCTGGGCAGTTTCGTCGACCAGTACCGCGGGGTGCCGCTCAAGGACCTGCGCATCGGCCTGATGCTGGGCGAGGTGACCGCCCTGCTGCGACAGTACGGGCTGACCCTGCCGGCCGACCTGGCGTTGATGATCAAGACCTTCCTGACCCTGGAGGGCATGGGCCGGCAGCTGGACCCGGACTTCGACATGGCCGGCGCCGCGCGTCCGTTCCTGGAGCGGATCATGCGCCGCCGTTATGCGCCGCGCGCGGTACTGCGGCGCAGTCGCCGCAGCCTGCTCGGCGCGCTGGACCTGGCCGGCGACCTGCCGCGCGACATGCGCCGCCTGCTGCAGGCCGCGCGCCGTGGGCGCATGCGCCTGATGGTCGACACGCCGGGACTGAAGGGCTTCGGCGACCAGGTCAACCGCGCCGCCAACCGCCTCACCGTCGGCATCGTCACCGCTGCCCTGATCATCGGCTCGTCCATCGTCATGAACAGCATCGGCAGCGGCAGCAACCGCTGGCTGCTGGCGCTGGGCGTGGCCGGCTTCCTCGGCGCCGGCCTGTGCGGGGTGTGGATCCTGTTCTCGATCTGGCGCAGCGGCAGGCGCCCCTAGGCCCGCCTGCCGGTGGCCCGGGAGCGGGCGCGAACCCGGCCGTCCCGAGGTACTTGCGGTGGCGCCAGTTAGTAGTAATACTACTAACCATGGACCTGACCCAGACCCAGCAGGCGATCCTGCAGATGATCGCCGAGCGCATCGATGCGGAAGGCATGCCGCCGTCGCAGACCGAGATCGCCCGCGCCTTCGGCTTCAAGGGGGTGCGCTCGGCGCAATACCACCTGGATGCACTGGAAGCGGCCGGCGCCATCGAGCGGGTGCCGGGCCGGGCGCGGGGCATCCGCCTGGTACGCCCGGCCGAGGAGGCCGATGCCGCCGCACCGCCGGCCGCGGCCGCGGAGCAGGTGCTGCGGCTGCCGGTACTGGGGCGCGTGGCCGCCGGCCTGCCGATCGGCGCGGACATCGGATCGGACGATTTCGTGGTGCTCGACAAGGTGTTCTTCTCGCCGGCGCCGGACTACCTGCTGAAGGTGCAGGGCGATTCGATGATCGACGAGGGCATCTTCGATGGCGACCTGATCGGCGTGCACCGTACCCGCGACGCACGCTCCGGACAGATCGTGGTGGCGCGCATCGACGACGAGATCACGGTCAAGCTGCTCAAGGTCGGCAAGGACCGCATCCGCCTGCTGCCGCGCAATCCGGACTATGCGCCCATCGAGGTCCTCCCGGACCAGGATTTCGCCATCGAAGGGCTGTATTGCGGGCTGCTGAGGCCGAACCGGTGACGGCATTTTCCCCATCGCAGGGGCGATGGTTTTCCTACGGGCGGCAGGTACAGGCGCGGCTGCCGGTATCCTTCCCGCCCCGATAATCTGGCCGCATCGCCAACAGTCTCAGCCTGTGCGATACGCCCCCGCTAAAGTGGACCCATGACGAAATCCATGACATCAACGACGAGGAAGACCCCGATGGACGATAACAAGAAGCGCGCGCTCGCTGCCGCCCTGGGCCAGATCGAAAAGCAGTTCGGCAAGGGGTCGGTGATGCGCATGGGCGACCGCGTGGTCGAGCCCGTCGAGGCGATTCCCACCGGCTCGCTGATGCTGGACATCGCGCTGGGCATCGGCGGCCTGCCCAAGGGTCGCGTGGTCGAGATCTATGGTCCCGAATCCTCGGGCAAGACCACCCTGACCCTGCAGGCCATCGCCGAGTGCCAGAAGCAGGGCGGCACCGCGGCCTTCATCGACGCCGAGCATGCGCTGGACCCGATCTACGCCGCCAAGCTGGGCGTGAACGTGGACGACCTGCTGCTGTCGCAGCCTGACACCGGCGAACAGGCGCTGGAAATCGCCGACATGCTGGTGCGTTCGGGCTCGGTGGACATCCTGGTGATCGACTCGGTCGCCGCGCTGACCCCCAAGGCTGAAATCGAAGGCGAGATGGGCGACCAGCTGCCCGGCCTGCAGGCACGACTGATGAGCCAGGCGCTGCGCAAGCTGACCGGCAACATCAAGCGCTCCAACACCCTGGTGATCTTCATCAACCAGCTGCGCATGAAGATCGGCGTGATGATGCCGGGCCAGAGCCCGGAAACCACCACCGGCGGCAACGCGCTGAAGTTCTACGCCTCGGTGCGCCTGGACATCCGCCGCATCGGCGCGATCAAGAAGGGTGACGAGATCATCGGCAACCAGACCAAGATCAAGGTGGTCAAGAACAAGCTGGCGCCCCCGTTCAAGCAGGTGGTCACCGAGATCCTGTACGGCGAAGGCATCAGCCGCGAAGGCGAACTGATCGACATGGGCGTGGATGCCAAGCTCGTGGAGAAGGCCGGTGCCTGGTACAGCTACGGCGACGAGCGCATCGGCCAGGGCAAGGACAACGCCCGCGGTTACCTGCGCGACAACCCGCAGGTGGCCGCCAGGCTCGAAGCCGAGCTGCGCGAGAAGTTCCAGCCCGCCGATGCCGCGCGTGAGGCCGGTGACGACGCGGACGAGGAGTGATTTTCCCGCGGGGACGGGCGGCGCATCGTCAGTGACGTCGCCCGATCCCCGCGGTTTTCGCCGGTGCATGGCGTGCCCGGCGCCGGTGCAGGGTGATGGCGGGCGATGAACGACAGCGAGGAACGGCCGGGGCGCCGCACCCGGCGACCGCGTGAACAGACGCCGTTGCAGCGCGCGCTCGGGCTGCTGGTGCGGCGGGAACATTCGCGCAAGGAGCTGGGGCGCAAACTCAAGGCACGCGGGGTCGATCCCGAGGCGGTGGACGCCGCGGTGGCGCGGCTGGCCGAGGACGGCTGGCAGGACGACACCCGGTTCGCCGAGGCCCTGGTGCGCAACCGCACCGGTGGCGGCTACGGCCCGCTGCACATCCGTGCCGAACTGGGCACGCATGGCCTGGACAGCGAGGCGATCGAGTCGGCGCTGGCTACCTTCGAGGGCGACTGGGCGGAGCTGGCCAAGGACCTGGTCCGCCGCCGTTTCGGCCCCGACGGGCCCCAGGACCTGGCGCAGCGCCGCAAGGCCGCGGACATGCTGGCCCGGCGCGGCTTCGATGGCGGCTGCATCCGCAAGGCCACCCGCTACGATCCTGAGGACTGAACGGACCGGGCCTGATACCCTTTCAGGGTTTCGGCCGTCCCGGGTCCACGCACCGCGTGGGGAGCCGGCTGCCGCCAGCCCGCCTATCGCCAGTCCTCATGAATACACCCGTAAAGTTCACCACCTCACAGATCCGCGCCGACTTCCTCGAATTCTTCAAGGGGAAGGGCCACACCATCGTGCCTTCGGCGCCGCTGGTGCCGGGCAACGACCCGACCCTGCTGTTCACCAATTCCGGCATGGTGCAGTTCAAGGATGTGTTCCTGGGCGCGGAGAAGCGCAGTTATGTGCGCGCAGCCGACGTCCAGCGCTGCCTGCGCGCCGGCGGCAAGCACAACGACCTCGACTCGGTCGGCTACACCGCCCGCCACCACACCTTCTTCGAGATGCTGGGCAACTGGTCCTTCGGCGACTACTTCAAGAAGGACGCCATCGCCTGGGCATGGGAGCTGCTGACCCAGGTCTGGAAGCTGCCGGCCGAGCGCCTGCTGGTCACCGTCTACCACAACGACGACGAGGCCTACGCGCTTTGGCGCGACATGATCGGCGTGCCGGAAGCGCGCATCGTGCGCATCGGCGACAACAAGGGCGCGCCGTATGCCTCGGATAATTTCTGGCAGATGGCCGATACCGGCCCGTGTGGCCCGTGCACCGAGATCTTCTTCGACCATGGCGAGCACATCGCCGGTGGCCCGCCGGGCTCGCCGGATGAGGATGGCGACCGCTTCATCGAGATCTGGAACCTGGTGTTCATGCAGTTCGACCGCCAGCCCGACGGCACCCTGGTGCCGCTGCCGGCGCCGTGCGTGGATACCGGCATGGGCCTGGAGCGCCTGGCGGCGATCCTGCAGCACGTGCACACCAACTACGAGATCGACCTGTTCCAGGCGCTGATCCGCCAGGCGGCCGGACTGACCGGCACCGCCGACCTGGAGAACAAGTCGCTGCGCGTGATCGCCGACCATATCCGCGCCTGCTCGTTCCTCATCGTCGATGGCGTGCTGCCGTCCAACGAAGGCCGCGGCTATGTGCTGCGCCGGATCATCCGCCGCGCCCTGCGCCATGGCTGGATGCTGGGCGTGCGCCAGCCGTTCTTCCACAAGCTGGTGCCGACCCTGGTCGAGCAGATGGGTGAGGCCTATCCGGAGCTGCCGGCCGCCGCCACCACGGTGCACAAGGCGCTGCTGGCCGAGGAGGAGCGGTTCGCCGAGACCCTGGACGCGGGCATGAAGATCTTCGACGACGTCGCGGCCAAGGTCGACGATGGCGTCATTCCGGGTGCCGATGCCTTCCGCCTGTACGACACCTATGGCTTCCCGGTCGACCTGACCGCCGACATCGCCCGCGAGCGCGGCATGACGGTGGACATGGCCGGCTTCGACAGCGCCATGGAGCACCAGCGCGAGATGGCGCGCGCCGCCGGCAAGTTCGGCGGTGGCGTGACGCTGCCCGCCGAGCTGGTCGCGACCCTGTCGCCCACCGTCTTCCTGGGGTACGACCAGCAGCACGCCGACGGCCTCAAGGTGGTTGCCCTGCTCAAGGGCGGCCGTCCGGTGGAGGAGGTGCAGGCGGGTGACGAGGTGATCCTGTTCACCGACAGGACGCCGTTCTATGCTGAATCCGGCGGCCAGATTGGCGATACCGGCATGCTGTCCTGCAGCGGCGTGGAGCTTGCGGTTGCCGATACGCAGAAGTTCGCCGGCCAGTTCCACGGCCACGTCGGTACCGTGAAGCAGGGCGTGATCAAGCTCGGCGACATGCTCGCCGGCGGGATCGACAGCGCCCGTCGCGGTGCCACCATCCTCAACCACTCGGCCACCCACCTGCTGCATGCCGCGCTGCGCGAAGTGCTGGGCAGCCATGTGCAGCAGAAGGGCTCGCTGGTGGCGCCGGACCGCCTGCGCTTCGATTTCTCGCATTTCCAGCCGATCAGCAGCGCGG
>NZ_LDJO01000046.1 GCF_001431595.1 Stenotrophomonas acidaminiphila | reverse complement strand
CGCTGGATCGTACCGGCCACGAAGCCCGGCTCGTCCGGCGCCTGCAGACGGGCACAGGCCATTTCCAGCTCGGCCAGTGTGTCCTCGGCCTGGCGTCGTGCTTCGCCCGGGAAGAAGTCGATCGCGGCGATCGACTCGAAGGCCTTGCGCAACTTGCGCGTGCGCTTCAATGCCTCTGACGGCGTGGTGTCGGACAGGCTTTCGCGGAGCTGCGTGGCGTCGGCCAGCAGCTCGGTGTAGTCCCGGCTGCGGTCGAACAAGGCCTGATACGGCGCCTCATCCGTGGTCTGTGCGATCAGCAAGTGAGCCACGCCACCGCCGCCGGTCACATCGGCGGCCACCGCTTCGAGCACGGCACGGCGCTCTGCCGCGGCTGGCAGCACGTAAACGCCGTCCCGCAGGGCGGCGGCCCCCGCCGCCTTGACCGAGCGCCAGGCTCGCTGGCGCACCGTGGCATTCTCGGTAGGCAGGGAAAGAATCAGGACAAGCCAGTTCATTGGTACAGTATCCTACATGAATGATGTAACAGCTACGTTAAAGCTGGGCGGAGCGGGCCTGTGCGTCGTCGGCGGAGGTCACCGATGACCCTAGAGCGCTACCTGGAGGCCGCCACCCGGGAGAACACCCAGCGCAGTTATGCCTCCGCGCTGCGGCATTTCGAGGTCGAATGGGGCGGGCATTTGCCGGCGACGCCGGACAGCGTGGCCCGTTACCTGGCCGACTATGCGGGCCAGTTGACCACCAACACGTTGCGGCACCGGCTTGCGGCCCTGGCGGGCTGGCACCACGAACACGGCTTCGTCGATCCGACACGAGCACCGCTCGTTCGCAAGGTGCTCAAGGGCATTCAGACCCTGCACCCCTCGGTCGAGAAACAGGCCGAACCATTGCAACTGATCCGATTGGCACAGGTGGACGACTGGCTTGCGGGCGCGATCACGGCAGCACAGGAACCCGGAAGCCGACCGGACGAATTGCGCCATCGGCGCGATCGAGCCTTGGTCCTGCTCGGCTTCTGGCGCGGCTTCCGCGGCGACGAGCTGATCCGGGTGCGGGTCGAGCACCTGCGCCTGGTGCCGGGTGAAGGCATGACCTGTTTTCTGCCGCGCAGCAAGGGCGACCGACAGGCGCAGGGCAACACGTACAAGGTGCCGGCCCTGTCGCGGCTGTGCCCGGTGACAGCCACGTGGGAGTGGATCGACGCCGCCGGGCTGACCGAGGGGCCGCTGTTTCGCGGCATCGACAGGTGGGGTCACGTGGGGGAGGAAGCACTGCACCCCAACAGCCTGATCCCGCTGCTGCGCCGGCTGCTGACATGCGCTGGACTGCCGGATGCCGAGGACTACAGCAGCCACTCGCTGCGCCGCGGCTTCGCCGGCTGGGCCAATGCCAACGGCTGGGACGTGAAGGCGCTGATGGAATACGTCGGCTGGCGCGACGTGCACTCGGCGATGCGTTACATCGACGGTGGCGATCCGTTTGCGCGCCAGCGGATCGAAGCGAGCTTGCCGGAAACGCCAGCGCTGCCCGGGCCTGCAGCTAACTGAGGGAAGTGTATGGCGTCGATTGAACGGACCGCATACCCGCAATTCAAGCGCAACCCCGTTGTACGCGAACTGGTTGCAGCCTACACACCAACCGATGCCGAGCTGGCCTTCGTTGGTGAGAACACCCGGCAGCCTGCGCACCGCCTGACGTTGACGATCCTGCTCAAGACCTTCCAGCGACTGGGGTATTTTCCCGCGCTGGATGAGGTGCCTCCGGCAGTGGTCCGCCATATCCGCGGCGCGTTGAAGCTGAGGGTACAGATCAAGCCGGCGGGCCTCGCCAACGCCTCGCGCTATCGCTACTACCGTCGGATTCGCCAGTTCCTGCAGGTTCGGGCCTACAGCGACGGCGGCCTGAAGATCGCGGCGCGGGCGGTATACGAAGCCGCCGCGGTGATGGACAACCCGGCCGATCTGATCAACGTCGCCATCGAACAACTTGTGCGCGATCGTGTTGAGCTGCCGGCCTTCTCCACCCTGGATCGCCTGACGCGACGCATCCGCACGCTGGTCAACGGTCGGTATTTCGCCCAGATCGAGGCTCGGCTGACCGTTGACGAAAAGCAGCGCCTTGAAGGCCTCCTGCAGGTTGAAGAGGGGCGCCAGAAGAGCCCGCTGCACGCGATCAAGCGCCTGCCCAAGCGCTCGTCGCTGCAGCATTTCCAGGAACTGATCGACCACATCGCCGAACTGGGCGAGTTGGTGGGCAGCGAATTGCACCTCGCGGGTATTCCGGAAATCAAGCGCAAGCACTTCGCCGCCGAGGCGCGGGTGCTGGATGCGTCCGAACTGCGCAAATTCCGGCCCGCCAAGCGCTACGCCGTGCTGGTGTGCCTGATCCACAGGGCCCGTGTCCAGACCCGTGATGATCTTGCGGAGATGTTCATCAAGCGCATGAGCAACATCCACAAGCGCGGGCGCGAGGAATTGGAGAGGATGCGGGCGCGTTACCGTGAGAAAACCGAAGCGATCGTGGCGACGATGTCGGACGTGGCTCGCGTCCTTGACCATCATCCTAGCGATACCGAGGCGGGTCGGGAAATCCGCCGCCTGGTCAACGCCCACGGTGGCGTGCAGACCCTGCAAGCCGACTGCAGCGCCATTGCCGCACATAGTGGCGACAATCACTTGCCGCTGCTGTGGCCGTTCTACAAGAGCCAGCGGGCCACCATCCTGCGGATGGTGCGCATGCTGGACCTGGCCTCGACCACGGAAGACCGCTCGCTCATCGACGCGATCGAGCTGATCCTGATGCAGGAGAGGGCCCGCGGTGACTGGCTGGATGAGCCCGTCGATCTGGCGTTCACCACCCAGCTCTGGCGCAAGACCATCGTCCATCGCACCGAGCAGGGCGAGGAGCGCATCCACCGGCGCCTGTTCGAGGTCTGCGTGTTCTCGTCGCTGGCCAACGAGCTGAAGTCCGGCGATGTGGCCGTACGCGGATCAGAAACCTACGCCGATTACCGCGAGCAACTGCTGCCGTGGGAGCAATGCGAGCAGATGTTGGAGGACTACTGCGGCCAAGTCGGCCTGCCGGCAACGGCCGTGGGTTTCGTTAATGCGCTGCAATCACGCCTGATGCAGGTCGCCGAGCTGACCGACCAGGGCTATCTGGAGAACGGCCAGGTGATTATCGGCGAGGACGGCATCCCGGTGCTCAAGCGCAGCAAGGCCAAGGAGATGAGCAGCGGGGCACGCGCCCTGGAAACCGCGATCCTGGAACACCTGCGCGAACGCAGCGTCATCGAGATCCTATGCGATGTAGCGCATTGGACGCGCTGGACCCGACACTTCGGACCGCTGTCCGGTTCGGACGCCAAGATCGAACAGCCGACCGAGCGCTACGTCCTCACCGCCTTCACCTACGGCTGCAATCTCGGACCGGCCCAGGCTGCCCGGCACCTGCGCGGCGCCGTTTCGGCGCACATGCTGTCGTTCGTCAACCGCCGGCACGTCGACGCCAACAAGCTGGCGGCGGCTTGTCGCGACATCATCAATAGCTACGCCGGCCTGCAGCTCCCCAAATTCTGGGGCGATGGCAAGAGCGCGGCCGCCGACGGCACCAAGTACGACCTCTACGATCAGAATCTGCTTGCCTCGTACCACATCCGCTATGGCGGCTACGGCGGCATCGCCTACCACCACGTGTCCGATCGTGCAGCACCGCCAAGGTGCAAATATCGCCGGTGGGTGTGGGGACGACCTCGAGCGCACCAAACCAAAGTCAGCTCTGTGGGACGGTTGCAACCGGGCCTGACAGCGTGAGGCCGACCATCTCCCCTTCGCAGGGCGCGTCCGCAGTATTGACGGATGCGTGGACGACGGTACCGTCGTCCAGGCGCATGATGCAAAGGCAGTTAGCACCGCGGAACTGCCGCTCGATCACGCAGCCCCGCAAAGTAGCCCCGGGCAAAATCCTAACGTTCTCGGGCCGGACGAGCAGATCGACGTTGACGCCTGCACGCGCGGTTCCGTCACGTACGGCAACGTCTCCCAGAATGCATTGCACGCGACCGCTCCCAGCACCGACGCCGGTAAGCACCACACCTTCGCCGACGAAGGCAGCGACGAACCTGGTGGCCGGACGCTGATACAAACCGGTCGCAGTATCCCATTGGTGCAGCCGGCCTTCGCCGACGAGTCCAATTACGTCCGCCATGGCGAACGCTTCGGCCTGCGAGTGGGTCACTAGCAGCGAGCTGGTCTGCGTGTCCTTCAACACGGTGCGGACATCGCGCGCCAGTCGGCTCCGCAGTTCAGGATCAAGGCTCGCGAACGGCTCGTCAAACAGCACCATCCGTGGCGCCGGTGCCAGCGCCCGCGCCAGGGCCACGCGTTGTTGCTGGCCACCGGACAACTGATGCGGATACCGCTGCGCATGATCCGCGAGCCCGACGAGCAAAAGCATCTCGATGGCGCGTGCTTTGGCCGCTTCAGGTTGACGGCCAAACAGACCAAGCCTCACATTCTCGAGTGCGGTCAAATGCGGCAGCAGTGCGTGGTCCTGAAATACCATCCCGATTCGACGTTGCTCGGGAGGCAAGTGAATGCCGCGCCCGGAGAGCAGGTCGCTATCAGCCCTGATTTCCCCGCGAAATAACGGCTCGAAACCTGCCACTGCACGCAGTAGCGTCGTCTTGCCACTACCCGAGGGACCCAGCAAGCACCCAATCTGACCGCCCTCCAGGACAAACGACACGTCCGACAACACAGCGCAGCCGGCGTAGCCCACGGTTGTACTGGACAGCTCAAGACGCATGCTGACTCCGCCGGCTCAGCAGCATCACGGGCACGACACCCACCGCGACGATCGCGATCGAAGGCAGCGCCGCGCGCGCCCACTCGCCTTCGCTAGTCAACTCGAACACGCGCGTGGCAAGCGTGTCCCATCCGAACGGGCGCATCATCAGTGTGATCGGCATTTCCTTCATTACATCGACGAATACCAGTAACGCGGCCGTCGCGAAGCTGCCGCGCAGCAACGGCCATTTCACTCGCCTGAGCAGACGGATCCCGTTCAAGCCTAGGCTACGGCTCGCATCCACGAGGCTGGGACGAACTCGAAGCAGGCCGCCGGCGACCGGCGCGTGCGCGACCGCGAGGAACCGGATGCCATAGGCGACGAGCAGCAGCGCGAGCCCGCCCTGCAGCATCGGGTCGAGCCCAGTCGCATTCGCGAGCCACGTCGACGAACGCGCGACTGGCACGTAGAGACCGATGGCGAGTAGCGCGCCGGGCAGCCCATAGCCGAGCGTTGCGAGTCGCGTGACCGTCGCGCTGGCAAGGCCAGGCCGCGTGCGCGCCGCCATCGCCACGACGAACGCAGCGGCGGTTGTGAGCAGCGCTGCCGCCGCCGCGAGCACGACCGCATTGAGCGCCGCCTCAACGTAGCGCGAGTCGAGCTCGGCAAGATGGTGCCATGCATTCCACAGTAACCGGCCGGCCGGAAGTGCAAGCGCAACGCCGGCCACGAGCCCGCACAGCGCAGTGGCGAGCCAGCGCGTCCGGCCGAGCGGGATCGACTGCGTATTCGGATGCCCGACACTCGCGAACGATTTCCGCCGCCTCGTAAGCGCCTCGAAACCTACCAGCACGAGCACGAACACGAGCATCGCCGCGGCGATCTGCAGTGCCGTGTCGGGCGAGAACAGCGCGAACCAAGCCTTGTAGATCGCGGTGGTGAACGTGTCATAGTTGAACGCGACGACCGTACCGAAATCCGCGAGCACCTCCATGAGCACGAGCAGCGTGCCGCCGGCGATCCACGGGAGTGCGAGTGGCAGGCTCGTGGCGCGGAACGCGCGCCATGGCGACATTCCGAGCGAGCGCGCGACCTCGAGCGCACGCATGCCCTGGCTCGCGAACGCCTCGCGCGCGACGAGGTAGACGTATGGATATAGCGCGAGCGTTAGCACGAGGATGAGCCCGCCGCGCGAGCGGATCGGCGGCGGCTCGGGCGCGTCGATCAAGCGCAGCCAGCCGGCGATGGGGCCAGCGTAGTCGAACAGATCGATGTAGACGGTCGCGAGCACGTATCCGGGAAGCGCGAGTGGCAGCACAAGCAGCCACGCGAACACACGCCGCCCCGGGAACTCGCATAGCGCTACGAGGGCAGCGAGCGCCGTGCCTAGCGCCGCTGTCGCGATCCCGACTCCGGCGAGCAGCCACAGCGTGTTCGCGCCGACGCGCGGCAGCTCGTACGCAAGCAGATGCCCGATCGTTGCGGGGTCGGGCCGCGCGAGCGCAGCCACTGCCGACAGCAGCGGCACCAGCGCCGGCAGCGCGAGGACGATGGCAAGCCACAGCCACGGTGCCCGACTCGGGCCGGGCACCGTGGACCACTTCGAGCCTGCGCTCGGGTCAGCGGTAGCCGGCACGGTCCATCAACTTGACCGCCTCCGCCTGCAGGCGCCCGGCCTCGGATACGTTGATCACGTCAGCCTTGAAATCGCCCCAGCCCTCGACGAGCGACGCGGCGTCTATCTTCGGGTTCGCCGGGTATTCCATGTTTTCGTTAGCGTACAGCGCCTGCGCCTTGTCCGACGAGAGCCACTCTATGAAGGCACGCGCCCCCTCGACGTTATCCGAATGCGCGGTCACGCCGGCGCCGGAGACATTGACGTGCACGCCGCGGCCGTCCTGGTTGGGCCAGAACGGCTGCACTGGCAGCTCCGGGTTGTCGCGCTTCTGCCGGCCGAGGTAATAGGTATTCACGACGCCGATCGCGCAGCGGCCGGCGGCAATTGCCTCAATGACCGCAACATCGTTCGCGAACGGTGGGGCCGCGAGATTGGCGACCCAGCCGCGCACGACCCCCTCCGTGCGCTCAGCGCCCAGCGTCGCAATCATCGTCGCCACCAGGCTCTGGTTGTATTCAGACTTGCTGCTGCGCAGGCACAGCTTGCCGCGCCACTTGGGGTCGGCGAGATCCTCATAGGTCGACAGCGACATGGCCGGCGTGACTTGGGGGTTGTGGACTATCGTGCGTGCGCGCACCGACAGGCCGTACCAGCGGTTGTCCGGATCGCGCAGATGCGAGGGGATGTTCGCCTGCAGCTCGGCAGACTCGGTTGGCTGCAGCAAGCCGAGGTTTGCGGCCTGCCAGAGATTGCCGGCGTCGACGGTGATGAACACGTCTGCCTGCGTGCGGTCGCCCTCGGCGCGCAGGCGCTCCATCAGAGGCGGCGCCTTGTCGGTCAGGTAGGTGATCTTGACGCCGGTCTCTTCGGTGTACCGATCAAACAGCGGCTTGACCAGTTGCTCGTTGCGCGACGTATAGACCACCAGTTCCTGGCTTGAGGCGGGCGCGGGCGCCGGCTGGGAGCCAGTTGCAGATGTGGCGGGCGCGGGCGCAGTTTTCTGCGGGTCGCAGGCGGTTGTCAGGACGAGAAGAGCACTGGCAAGAAGCGTAAGGCGCACGGTAACCTCATATCGTTCAGCGAAGCATCCATGGTACCAGACTCGTGGGCTCTGGCCCCCCTCAACTCATCAGCCGGCATGACGCGCACAGCGCGCTACCGCAAGGGTCAAGCCCGTCCGGGCAACGGCCAGTATCCTGGATTGTGGCGGCGGTGGCCCATCCGACTAGACACTGAGCGCGGCAACGGCCACGCCCGATGGCTTGAGAAAGTGCCTGCGGCCCACAAGGTCGCGTGGTTCAAGTCCGCTCACGCACTCCAACGGCATGCGCGGGCATCGGAATGCAGCTATGAACGAAAGCACGTTATTGCGACAGTTAGCGATGCGTCTAGCTGTGGGCAAACGCAGCCCACGGCCCCGTTATGGCAAGGGTCTTGCCGGGACTGAATACGTTGACGAACAGTGTGCGGCCATCGGGCGAGAAACAAGCTCCGGCCAGCTCGGTCTGAACCTTCAACTTGGCGAAAGTGTAGATCTCGCCCGCAGGCGTGATGCCGCGCAGGTGATTGACGGCTGTGTCGGTGTACTGGTCTTCGCAAATGATGAGGTGGCCGTTGGGCGCAACGGTCAGGTTGTCGCCGAAGTCGAGATCGGCGGCGTTCGTCGATTCGACGAAACTCTGCAGTTGTCCCGGCTCGCTCCGCTCTTCGGGCTGCCCCTCGAACCGCGAGGGCCGGTAGCGCATGATCTGCCCCAGTCGTGCTGTGCCGCCGGAGGTGCAGCAGAAATAGAACTCGCCGTACCCGAAATGGATGCCTTCGCCGCGTGCGAACAGCAGTGCGCCATGAGCATGCCCGCGCCAGCGCAGGTCGTCGCCGGGACTTTCCACCCCGTCAAGATCAATCCAGCGTGTCGCCTGCCAGTTTCCTTGCGACAAGCCGATGCCGTTCCAGTTGCGACTGTCGATCAGCCCCGACTCGACCAAGGCGAGCGCCTGCAAGCGACCGCCGCGGCTCAAGTCGTCCTTCTCATTGGGAAGGAAGCGATACAGCAGACTGTCATCACGGTCTTCGGTCAAGTAGACGATGCCAGTGCGCGGATCCACTGTCACTGCTTCGTGATTGAACCGACCCATGGCAGTAAGCGGGACAGGTGTCGCCAGCCTGCGTGCGGCGGCGGGTACCTCGAACACCCAGCCATGGTCGCGACTGACACCTTCGCCGGCGCGGGTCACGTCCTCTTCGCAGCTCAACCAGCTTCCCCAAGGCGTCGCGCCGCCCGCGCAGTTGCGAATAGTGCCGACCAAACTTAGGTGTTGTGCCTCCACTTTGCCGGACATCAGATCGTAGGTCAGGCTCGTCGTGCCGCCCGGCAGCACCTCACCCCGGGTGGTCCGGTCGTAGGCCGAAACTTTGGCATGGCCATCTCCGAACACCGGCCCGGCCGCTTGTTGGTCCGCTTTCAATTCGTGATTGCGCACCAGCACGACACGACGCTCGTCCAGCGGAAAGCAGCCCATCCCATCAAAGTTGTCGGGCAGCACGAAGCCGTCGTCCATCCGCTCGCCAAACGAAGCGATCACGCGGTAGCGAAAACCGGCCGGCAGGTCGAGTAGGCCTTGCGGATCCGATACGAGGCGGCCATAGGCGGGCAACGCGGCACGGGCCTGGCCCTGCTGCGACGGAGAACAGGCACCGAGTAAGCCGGCAAAGGCGGACCCGGTAAGTGCCTGGAGGAATCGGCGACGTTCGAGACGCATGCATGCACCCAAGATGGCGACCGTCCATGCTAGCAAGGCTCAATGACGGTAAGACTTCTACTGGGCCTGACGCGAGGCGGTCACACGCAAGTTTGCTGGCTTCATCCGGCGAGTTCGTCGGTTAGGGCTCGATCATGATGATGCCGCGCCTTTAGTGGGTAGCGGCAGCGCCCGAGGTGCTTTCCTTGCCGCACCTGACAATCCGGGCAAAGGCCGTTGACGTGCAATGTTCCGTCGGCGACCTGAAACCCGATGCGGTGAACAACTTGCTTCACGTGTTGCCAAGCGCGGGGATCGTCTATGACCTGGGTGGTGTCGCAGCCTGTGCAGACCACCAAGATGCCCAGGCGGTCCTCGTGCAGGGCATATGCGACACCGCCATTCACCAAACGATAGCGGGACAGCAGGCCGGCGCGGTGTAGTTCGGCCATGGTCCGGTAGGTTGAACCCCGGCTGCAGACATTGCCCAATGCTTGGAAGACGGCATCGGGTGTCAACACGGTGGCGGCCTGGCTGACTGCCTCCAAGACGCGAACCCGCGCCCGCGAAGGTTTCAGTCCTGCTGCCGCCAGTCGTTCGGCCGCTTCAGTACCGGCTTGCACGCGTCGTCGACGGAGATCGGCTATCGGCATCTGAACTCCCTGCTGGCGCTATTCTACGCCGACAGGCGCCCGTTGCTACGGACGCCCGCCGTTCTTCGCAGGTGGTTAGAACCGCAAGTTCAGGCCCAGGCGAACTGCTCGCGGCGAGGCCGGCAGGAGGTTGGTGTTGCTGTGCGCCGAAGCGAAATATTCCTCGTCGAACAGGTTCTCCACGTTCAGCTGCAAGCGCACGTTCGGGTTGACGCCATAAAAGACCGCCGCGTCGAAACGCGTGAAGCTGGGCAAGGTCACCGCATTGTCCGTGGACACGTACACCTCATCCTGATAGATGGCGCCCAGGCCTACACCCCATTGCGGCGTGAAGTCGTAGCGGTTCCACAGCGAGAAGGAGTTCTTCGGCACCTGGCCCAGCTCGTTGCCATTCTGCGCGCCAGGCGTCTGGACTTCGCTGTCCTGGTAGGCGTAGCCGGCCATCACCTGCCAGGCATCGGTCAGCTGGCCGGCCAAGCCCAGTTCCACGCCTTGCACCCGCTGACCGTCGACCAGCAGCGACTGTGCGGGGTTATTGGGGTCGGTAATGGCGACGTTGGTGCGATCCAGCCGGTAGACCGCGGCGGTGGCCGACAGCCGATCGCTGATGTCCCACTTCAGGCCGATTTCGCGGTTGGTGAACTTCTCCGGATCCAGAGCACGGTTGCTGGCCGTCAACGACGCCAACTGTTCACCGGCGCGGGGCGCGTAGGCGATGGTGTAGCTCGCGTACAGCGAGAGGTCTTCCTGCGGCTTGTAGATCAGGCCGGCCCGCGGCGAGACCAGGTCGTCACTGCTGGACAGCGTGCTGCCGTTGCGATGGTTCAGCAGGTCCGCATCGAAGCGGTCGTAGCGGACGCCCAGAATCGCCTGCCACTGGGGCGAGAACTCGATCTGGTCCTGTACGTAAAGCGCGGCGGTCTTGGCCACGCTATGGTTGTCCGCGTCGCTGGCGCTTTGGCGGAACACCACCGGGCCGGCGTAGATCGTGTTCGGCAGCGTCACCACGTCGGAGGTCGCATTGGTCCCGACGTTGGGGAAGTAACCGGTCTGGCGGAAGTTGTCCGTCTCCTGGCGGTTGAGTTCCATCCCGATCAGGAATGCATGACCGATGCTGCCGGTCTGGGCCGAGAAGGTCAGATCGGTCTGATTCTGCAGGTTCTTGCGCGTGGTCAGGTTGTTGTAGGCGGTGATGGCAACCTGGTTGGTGGTCGCGTTGTAGGCCCCCGGGAAGACGCTCTGGTAGAACTTGTCGTAATCGGCGTAGCGGGTCTGGTTGACGAGCTTGGCGCCGTTGCCGAACGCATGCGTTACCGTCGCCGTCAGGGCATCCACCCGCGCGTAGGCGAAGCTGCTGTCCGGCTGGCCGAAGAAGGTGGAGTCATCGGTGGGCAGCGGCTTGCCCTGGAACGAGGGCACGCCGCGATCCACGGTACGGTCATCCTCGAAATGCTCGTAGCCGAAAGCGAAGGTGGTGGCGTCGTTGGCACGGAAGGTCAGGGTCGGATTCACTGCCCAGCGTTCCACCTGGCCATGATCGCGGTAGCTGTCCGAGTCCTCGTACAGGCCCGTGATACGGAAGGCCGCAGTCTCGCTCAGCGCGTGGTCGACGTCGCCGGTCAAGCGTCGGTTGTCCCAGGAGCCCAGGGTCAGGCTCAATTCCTTGGCTTCCGACCAGTCGGCTTGCTTGGTGACACGGTTGATCAGGCCGCCAGAACCGCCGCGACCGAAAATCATGCCACTGGGTCCCTTGAGCACCTCGACCCGTTCGACGTTGTAGAGGTCGCGGAAGTACTGCACGTCGTCACGCACACCGTTGATGAAGAAGTCGGCGGTGGACGTGTTGCCTCGCAAAATCGGCGCATCACGGTGGCCTTCGCCCTGCGCCATCTGCACGCCGGGCACGTAGCGCACCACATCGGCCATGCTCTGCATCGCCTGGTCTTCAATCAGCCCTTCGGTGATGACCGTGATCGACTGGGGGACATCCCGCAACGGGGTGTCGGTCTTGGTCGCGGTGGACGTGCGTTGGATCTGGTAGGCCTCACGCTCACCCACCACGGTGACCTGGTCCAGGGTCTTGGCATCCTCGGTGGACTCCTGCGCCAAGGCCAGCGGGCTGTAAGCCTGGAGACTGGCTAACAAGGGAAGGCCATAGAGGCCAAGACGGACCGCGCGGGACAGCAATGCCGGACGGACCGGCTTCTGGTGGTGCGACATGCGGAGAACCCCAAATGCAGAAGTTGAGATGCGCCCCCGCGAACGGGAACACGAATGATTTGCGTTTGAGATTGTAGCATTAAACGAAATGCTTGCAAGCCCATTTTTGCCCGTTTCGTACCGCCAGCAGGCGCTCAACGGCGTGATTCGCGCCTGAGACGGGATAACCCACTATTATCCCGCCTGATCATTTTATTCGAGTGGGACGGAGGGAAATTCGGTACGAAATACCGATTTCGAGGTGCGGCTGCACATGGCGCGAGAGCGTGGGACCTCAAGCGGCCCGAGAGAACGCACACGCGTTTCCCCTCGCCTGCAGTTGGACGGCATTGCGGCTTTAGGAGACGGCGGGTTCGCATGGAAGGCGCCCTACTTCTCCGGCGCGGTTATCGTCTCGTGGGCCCCGCACAGGGGCTACCAGGGTTGGCTCGGACTAAGCGGAATGGCGATGACCCCGCGGATAGGCCATGGCTTTTGCGCCGATTGCGGCATTGCTCGAACCCGAAACCGTCACGGGTGGTATCTTCGCTATGTCGCGCGCCAGTTGCGTTCAGTGCATGAACTTCCTGCAGTCGAACCCTCTTGAAGTCGCCACGCGGCCATCCTCTTTCGCGCCTGTTGATCTTCACAGTGGGGAACGAATGCGTGTCACAGTGCCCGAAAAGATTTCAATGCCGTTCTGGAACATCCGGACTTCGTTGCCTCGTCGCTTGACTCCGAAGCACTCGTTCTGGCCGGCGGGACGTACCCATGCGTAGCACAGGCAAGGGCCCTTGACCTTCCATGTGCCATTGAACCTTTCGCCCATATCCACGCCGATGACCGATCCGTCGCGACGGAACTGATTGGTGTAATGCACGCCGTCGCTAAGCTCATGATCGGAGAAAAGTGACTGCAGATCCTTGCCTTGGACAGTACGCCAACCTGCGTCCTCGGCAAGGACGATGCCGGGAAGCATGGAGGCCATGAGCCATCCAGACGCGACGATCACCTTCATTCACCGCCTCCTTTGGAGTGAAGCGACTGCCTCTTCTGGACCGGCCAGCCTTTCGTAGACACTCGGACGCCATAATTGATGGCAATGACCGAGGTGTTTATGGGCAACAGCAAGCAGTACACGGATGAGTTCCGCGCAGAGGCGGTGAAGCAGGTAATCGAGCGCGGCTTTACAGTCGTGGAAGA
>NZ_LDJO01000045.1 GCF_001431595.1 Stenotrophomonas acidaminiphila | reverse complement strand
TGGACCGGCCAGCCTTTCGTAGACACTCGGACGCCATAATTGATGGCAATGACCGAGGTGTTTATGGGCAACAGCAAGCAGTACACGGATGAGTTCCGCGCAGAGGCGGTGAAGCAGGTAATCGAGCGCGGCTTTACAGTCGTGGACGTAGCCTCCCGGATCGGGATTCCCAAGCACACACTGTACGGCTGGGTGCAGGCGGCCAAGAAGACGGTGCGTGCACCGGGCACTATCGCCGTGCTGAGCGATTCGGCTGAGATTCGCCGGCTCAAGGCCGAGCTGCGGCGGGTGACCGAGGAGCGCGACATCCTAAAAAAAGCCGCCGCGTACTTTGCCAAGGGGTAAGGGCGAAGTACGCGTTCATGCACGCGCACGACCGGGAGTTCCGTCTGGTAGCGATGTGCCGGGTGTTGGGTGTGCAACGCAGCGGCTACTACGCCTGGCTGCACCATGGCGCCAGCGCTCGCGAGCGCGAGGACCAGCGCCTGCTAGGACTGATCAAGCATCACTGGCTGGCCAGCGGGACCGTGTATGGCTATCGCAAGATCACCCTGGATCTGCGCGAGGCCGGCGAGCACTGCAGCCGGCACCGTGTCCTGCGTTTGATGAAGGCCGAGGGCCTGCGTGCGCAGGTCGGGTATGGCCGCAAGCCGCGCCATCGCGGTGGCCCCGTGGGCTTGGTAACCAATGTGCTCAACCGGGACTTCGCGCCGCCCGCTCCGAACAAGGTCTGGGTCACGGACATCACCTACATCCGCACTTACGAGGGCTGGCTGTTCCTGGCAGCGGTGATGGATTTGTACTCGCGCCAGATCGTCGGCTGGGCCACGGCGCCGACGATGACCAGTGACCTGGTGTTGCGGGCGTTGGTGGCAGCGGCGTGGCGCCGCAAGCCTGGGCCTGGGGTGATGGTCCACTCCGACCAGGGCTGCCAGTTCACAAGCAGCGATTGGCAGTCGTTCCTGAAGGCACACCGGATGGTGCCGAGCATGAGTCGTCGCGGGAACTGCCATGACAACGCAGTGGCCGAGAGCTTCTTCAGCGTATTGAAGAAGGAGCGGACCAAGCGAAGGATCTATCCGACACGGGCCACTGCTGCATCGGACGTGTTCGACTACATCGAGATGTTCTACAACCCCATCCGCCGACATGGTTCCGCTGGCGGACTGTCACCGGTAGAGTTTGAGAGGCGCTACGCGCAGAGCGGCGACTGAGTGTCTACGGAACTCTGGCCGGTCCATCTGCGCTTTGGCGCGAAACCGCATCCGTGCATCATTGGATTTGTCTCTTATTAACATAT
>NZ_LDJO01000044.1 GCF_001431595.1 Stenotrophomonas acidaminiphila | reverse complement strand
CTCAAGCGGCTGCCGATGCCCCAGGCCCTGGCATCGGCGCCGCTTGAGCAGCGACGAGCCGCAGGTCGAAAGCGGAAAAGGAAGGATCACGGCAACAACGACAGACTTCCGGATCGCCGTGCACAAAAAGGAAGAGCCGCATGCGCGGCTCTTCCCCGGTTGCATCATGCGATGCGTCGGCTCAGGCCTGGTCGGCCTCGCCCACCGGCAGTGCCGCCGCCTTGCGCGGCGCCACCCACAGGCGGAACACGAACCAGGCCAGCGCCAGCGCGCCGACGCTGAACAGCGTATCGGCCGGGACGCGCATCCACACCAGCATGTCCACGATCGGCTGCTGCATGAACTCGGCCGAGCGCGCATACCAGTAGCCGTGCTTGAGCGCGGCGCTGAGCTGCAGGATGCCCAGCGGCAGCAGGGTGAAGGCGGCCATGCCGGCCAGGCCCAGGTTCAGCGCCCAGAAGCTGGCCTTGAGCAGCTTCTCGTTCCAGACGACGTCCGGCTTGAGCCCGCGCAGGCAGAACAGCATCAGGCCGATGCCGAGCATGCCGTACACGCCGAACAGCGCGGTGTGGCCGTGGGTCGGTGTCAGGTTCAGGCCCTGCATGTAGTACAGCGACAGCGGCGGGTTGATCAGGAAGCCGAACAGGCCGGCACCGACCAGGTTCCAGAACGAGACCGCGATGAAGAACAGGATCGGCCACTTGTACTTGGCCATCCACGGCGTGGCCTTGCCCATGCGGTAGTTGTGGTACGCCTCGAAGCCCACGTAGGCCAGCGGCACCACTTCCAGCGCGCTGAAGCTGGCGCCCAGCGCGATGACCGCGGTCGGGGTGCCGGTGAAGTACAGGTGGTGCAGGGTGCCGAGCACGCCGCCGGCCATGAACACGATGGTGGCGAACAGCACGGCCACGGTGGCCGACTTCACCTGCAGCATGCCCAGGCGGGTGAACAGGAAGGCGATGACCGCCACCGCGAAGACCTCGAAGAAGCCTTCCACCCACAGGTGCACCACCCACCAGCGCCAGTATTCGACCATCGACAGGTGCGTATGCTCGCCCCACATCAGGCCGGCCGCATAGAACAGGCCGATGGCGACCACCGACAGGAACAACAGGCTGACGATCGACTTGGACTCGCCGCCGTTCCTGATCGCCGGCCACAGCGCACGGCCGACCAGGGTCAGCCACAGCACCAGGCCGATGAACAGGAACCACTGCCAGAAGCGGCCCAGGTCCACGTATTCCCAGCCCTGGTGGCCGAACCAGAAGTTGTGCTTCAGGCCCAGCTTCTGCATGACCGCGAACCACTGCCCGGCGAACGAGCCGACCACGATCACGATCAGACAGATCCACAGGAAGTTCACCCCCAGCCGCTGGAACTTCGGCTCGTGGCCGGAGATGGCCGGTGCGATGTACAGGCCCATGCCCAGCCACGCGGTGGCGATCCACAACACCGCCAGCTGCGTGTGCCAGGTACGGGTGAGCGAATACGGCAGCACGTCGGCGATGGCGAAGCCGTAGGCCTGCTGGCCTTCGACCTGGTAGTGCGCGGTGATGGCACCGAGCAGGATCTGGGTGAGGAACAGCGCGATCACCACCCAGAAGTACTTGGCGGTGGCGCGCATCGACGGGGTTACCTTGATCGCGGCCAGCGGGTCGGTCTTCGGCAGCACCGGGGCCATCTCATCACCGTGGTTGACCGCGTAGTGCCAGCCAAGCAGGGCGATGCCGGCGATCAGGAACAGCACGCTGAACACCGTCCAGATGAAAGTACTTGGCGGCGCGGTGTTGCCGACCAGGCTGTCGGCCGGCCAGTTGGCCGTATAGGTGATGTCCGAGCCGGGGCGTTCGGTCACCGACGCCCATGCCGCCCACCAGTAGAAGGCGGTCAGCTGGCGGCGATGCTCGGCGTCGGGCACCGTGTCGTTGCGCATGGCATAGGCTTCGCGCAGCTCGCCGGTAGCCGGATCGGCCGAGAACAGGCTCTCGTAATGCGCAGCCACCGTGGCGATCGCCGCGGCGCGGTCGTTGTCGACGATGATCGCGCCGTCCACGGCGTCGTAGGTGTTGGGCCGCAGCAGGCTCTGCACGCGCTTGGCGTAGGCGGCCTGGGTGGCGGCGTCGAGCTGCTTGTAGCTCTCGGCGCCGGCCTCGCGCCGGGCCCAGATGTCCAGCACGGCCTCGGCTTCGCGGTGCAGCCAGTCCGCGCCCCAGTCCGGGGCGACGTAGCCGCCGTGGCCCCAGATCGAGCCCAGCTGCTGGCCACCGATCGATTGCCAGACCTGGCGGCCGGTCTCGATGTCCTTGCGGGTGAAGATGACCCGGCCGTCCTCGGTCACGACCTTTTCGGGCAGAGGGGGCGCCTGGCGATGGACCTCGCTGCCGACCCATAGCAGGACGGCGAACGAGGCGATGAGCAGGGCCGCCAACCCTACCCATAGCTTGCGTGTGGAATTCATGTTGCGGCTCTCCTGAGGATACCGGCGCATCATCGGCGTGGCCGCCAGGGGGCTCCATGACGCAGGTCAAGCACCGCGGCGATTGCATCGGGGCGCCCCGGACAGGGCTTCATGCGGGTGCCGTGAGCGCGCATTTCCCGGCGTGTTTCCGGCGTCCCGCGGCGTCCCGCGACGGCGCATCGAGCCGGGCAGCGCAGCCGCCGAAGGGCGACGTGGAGCACGCGTCCGGGTGACGCGGGGTGTACGCCGTGCACGCGCCGCGCGACCCGCGCAGGGAGCCGGCGCACGCAGCCCGACTGTTCGCGTGCGGGTCCGTGCCTGTCCGTGTCCAATGCACTCCGCACGCGTACGGACACGTCTTTCGAAACCGTATGGCGGATCAGGGTGATCCGTCACCTGCCCAATGATGGAATCCCTGATCCTGCTTCTGCTGTCATCCGGGCTGTACAGCGCAAACCACGGCACCGCCATGACCGCTCACGCGAACAGGGGATTTGGTGCTGTCGGCTGGAACGGAATGCCTGTTCCTTCGCGTGCACGGGGAGCCGCCGGGCGCGCGATGCCCCCGTTCGCAGCACAATGCGGGGTCACGCGCGACTCCGCAGCCACGGTACGACGTGCCGCCAGCCGCCAGCCGCCAGCCGCCACCTACTACGGGTGCCGACGGCGAGGCAGAGCGGCACGCGGCAGTTGCCTGGTGGCACCCGCCCGCTCACCGCGGCGAAGCCGCGCGTCTGCGCCTTCCGGTTCGTTGTTGTTGCATGGAAGAGCGGCGTGCATCGTCCCGCGCTGTCTTCGGGTTCATTGCTCCGGCACCGGCACCGGCACCTGCGCGGCGCGGCGCAAGCAGGCCCGCGCGGCGAATGCCGGGCAGGATCACCGTTGTCGCACCCGCGATGGCGTAGACAGGCGAGCGCCCGCGCGGCGGCGGGCTCCGGGGAGCGGGGTTTTACTGAAACGCGCCGCCAGTGGACTCAGTCGCGCAGGACCGTCAGCGCCATTGCCTCCAGGCGCGGCAGGTCGAGGATCTCCACGTCGCGCTGCTTGATGTGCAGCAGGCCTTCCTGCTCGAAGCGGCGCAGCACCCGGCTCACCGTCTCCGGCGCCTGCCGCAGGTAGTTGGCGATATCGGTGCGGGCCATGGTCAGCTGGAACCGGCGCGGCGAGAAGCCGCGTGCGGCCAGGCGCCGCGACAGGCCGATCAGGAATGCCGCCATGCGCTCGTCGGCGCTGTTGTCGCGTGCGAACAGCGACGCCACGCCGATGTCGCGGCTCATCAGCTTGAACAGGTGCTGCTGCAGGTTGGGCAGGCGCGTGGCCAGCAGGGCGATGCGCGGGAACGAGAAGCGGCACAGCATCACCGTATCCAGCGCTACCGCGTTGCACGGGTAACGGTCGCCGTGGATCGCATTCAGGCCGATCACCTCGCCCGGCAGGTGGAAACCCAGTACCTGCTCGTGGCCATTGCGGTCGGTCTGGTAGGTCTTGACCGTGCCGGCGCGGACCGCGGCGATCGCGCTGAACGAGTCGCCCTCGCGGAACACGTGCTCGCCGGCACGCAGCGGACCGACGTGTTCGACCAGCACGTGCAGGTCGGCCAGCGCGCCCTTGTCCATGCCTTCGGACAGGCATGCCTGCGAAAACGCGCAGGTGGAACAGAACGTCAGGGCGTCGCCGTCGTCGGCGACGATGCGCGCATCGGTGCGCGGGAAGACCAGCGGGGAACTCATTCGGGCACTCCCGTCGGGGTCACACCGTACGCGAGAAGCACGGTGTTGCTGCGGCGGCGGTGGGCAGGTGGCGATCGAAGCACATGGCGATGATACGCAACAGCAGCCGTCCCCGCGAGGTGGCCGCCAGCCCATCGCCCG
The DNA here is from genome assembly GCF_001431595.1 of Stenotrophomonas acidaminiphila. Taxonomy (GTDB): domain Bacteria; phylum Pseudomonadota; class Gammaproteobacteria; order Xanthomonadales; family Xanthomonadaceae; genus Stenotrophomonas; species Stenotrophomonas acidaminiphila. The sequence goes on along the minus strand of NZ_LDJO01000044.1, from coordinate 4,195 downwards.
AAAGCTCCACCAGCCCGTCCTCCTGCAGTGCCTGCAGGCGCTCCAGCGCCGTGGCGAAGTAAGTTGAGAAGTCGATCACATGCCGCTGCTCGATGTCGCGGAAATCCAGGGTGCCATGGCACATCAGGCGCTGGATCACATCGGCGCGGATCACGTCGTCCTCCTCGAGGCGCAGGCCGCGCCATACCGGCAGGTGGCCGCGGTCGATGGCCTGCTCCCAGCTGCCGAGGTCGCGCGGGTTCTGGCTGAAACTGGGGCCGATATGGCTGATGGCGCTAACGCCCAGGCCGATCAGGTCACTTTCGGCGTGGGTGGTGTAGCCCATGAAGTTGCGGTGCAGGCTGCCGTTGCGCTGGGCCACGGCCAGGCTGTCGTCGGGCAGGGCGAAGTGGTCCATGCCGATGTAGACGTAGCCGGTCTGGCCGAGCTTGTCGATTGCGCACTGCAGCAGCGCGAGCTTGGCTTCCGGCGCGGGCAGTTCGCTGGCGTCGATGCGCTGCTGCGGGCGGAACATCGAAGGCAGGTGCGCATAGCCGTAGATCGCCAGCCGCTCCGGCCGCGCCTGCAGGGTGATGTCCAGGGTGCGCGAGAAGCCTTCCAGGGTCTGCCGTGGCAGGCCGTAGATCAGGTCCACGTTGACCGAGCGCAGGCCATGCTGGCGGCAGGCGTCGATGATCGCCAGGGTCTGCTCCACGCTCTGGATGCGGTTGACCGCGCGCTGCACCTCGGGGTCGAAGTCCTGCACGCCGAGGCTGGCGCGGTTGAAGCCGGCGGCGGCCAGCTCGCCGATCTGCTCGGGGCTGATGAAGCGCGGGTCCAGTTCGATCGAGCAGTCCAGGCGCGCGGCCGGGGCGAAGGAGAAATGCCGGCGCAGCACGTCCATGGCCTCGGCGATCTGCGCCGGGGTGAGGAAGTTGGGGGTGCCGCCACCGAAGTGGACCTGCTCGACGTCGCGGTCGCGGTCGAACAGCGCGGACATCATCGCCATCTCGCGGTACAGCCGGGTCAGGTAGGCGGCGCCGCGCGCGGTGTCGCGGGTGATGATGCGGTTGCAGCCGCAATAGAAGCAGGGGCTGGCGCAGAACGGGATGTGCAGGTACAGCGACAGGGGGCGCGGGATCGGGTCGCCGTTGCTGGTTGCCGCCATCTCGACAAGGTCGGCCTCCTGGAACCCGGGAGTGAACTGCGGGGCGGTCGGATAGGAGGTATAGCGCGGCCCAGGTGCGTCGTAGCGCCGCAGCAGCTCGGGGTCGAACAGGGGGGACGGAGTGGCCATTGCGGCAGCCTAGCAGGCGCCGCCGGCTTGTCCTTGACGTGCGTCAACCGCCGCCCTGCGCCTTGCCCCGGGTGGGTTGCGGAGCCTGGAAACCGCCGTGCGTCCGGGCTGTCAGGCAGGGGCGCGAGCCCCGCCAGGGGACCGTGCTGTTGCGTTGCCGCGGGCGGCCGCACCCGCCGCTCGCTAGACTGCATCGCTTTGCTCCGGAGGAATCATGGCCACTCATCGTCCCGTTTCGCTGATCGGCGTGCCCACCGACGTCGGTGCCGGCCACCGCGGCGCGCGCCTGGGACCGGAGGCGCTGCGCATCGCCGGCCTGCCCGAGGCGCTGGCCGCGCGTGGCGTGGACGTGCGCGACATCGGCAACCTGCAGGGGCCGCGCAACCCGTGGACCGGGCCGGTGGACGGCTACCGGCACCTGGACGAAGTGGTCGCGTGGAACCATGCGCTGATGGAGGCGACCCTGGTCGAGCTGGGCGATGGCCGCCTGCCGATCATGCTGGGCGGCGACCACTGCCTGGGCATCGGGTCGATCACTGCCGTGGCGCGCTGGTGCCGCGAGCAGGGCAAGCAGCTGCGGGTGCTGTGGCTGGACGCGCATTCGGACTTCAACACCTCCGAAGTCACCCCTTCGGGCAACATCCACGGCATGCCGGTGGCGTGCCTGTGCGGGCTCGGCCCGGACGCGCTGACCCGGCTCGGCGGCGACGCGCCGGCGATCTCGCCGCAGCAGGTGCGGCAGATCGGCATCCGCTCGGTGGACCAGGACGAGAAGCGCCTGATCAAGCAGCACCACGTGGACGTGTACGACATGCGCTACATCGACGAGAGCGGCATGAAGCGGGCCATGGAGGCCGCGCTCGAAGGCATCGACGCCAATACCCACCTGCACGTCAGTTTCGACGTGGACTTCCTCGACCCGAGCATCGCCCCGGGTGTGGGTACCACGGTGCCGGGCGGGGTCAACTACCGCGAGGCGCAGCTGGTGATGGAGATGATCGCCGACACCGGGCTGATGGGCTCGCTCGACATCGTCGAGCTCAACCCGCTGCTGGACCGCCGCAACCGCACCGCCAAGCTGGCGGTGGACCTGGTCGAAAGCCTGTTCGGCAAATCCACCCTGATGCGCGATTGACGGCGGCACCACCTCGCTGAACCTGCGCCGGTGGCGTTCACGCGCGCTGCACGTGAATGCCGCCAGATTCCTCTCCACACGCGGCGTCGCCACCCGGCGGCCGCCAGTCGAGCAGAGGAGAAACCTGATGAAGCGAGTACTGATGCTGGCCCTGCTGGCGGTGTTTTCGGCGGGGATGCTCAGCGCCTGCAACACCGTCGCCGGCGCCGGCAAGGACATGCAGAAGGCCGGCGAGAAGGTCGAGGACAAGGCCCACGACTGCAGCGACGGCAAGTGTTGACCCCCGCCGCGGCCCGCAGCGGGCCGCGCCATCCAAGAGCCATCCAGGAGATAGACATGAAGCGCACGGTTGCCCTGATGATGCTGTCGTTGTTCTCGATCGCGGTGCTGTCCGGCTGCAATACCGTTGCCGGTGCCGGCAAGGACGTGCAGAAGGCCGGCGAGAAGGTGGAGGACGCAGCCAAGCGCTGATGCCCGGCGACTGGCGGACGCGGAAAAGGCCGGCTACATGCCGGCCTTTTTCGTTGTCTCGGCCGGTGCAAGCTGAAGCGCCGTTCAAGAACGTCGTCGCTTGCATACAAATCGTCGATCTCCTGCCAACATCCGCGCCGGCATGCTGTTCGTGCGGCGGAGCTGCCGCCAATCCCCCGAAAGGAGACACGCATGAACAAAGACATCATTTCCGGCAAGTGGAGCCAGCTCAAGGGCAAGGCGCAGGCCAAGTGGGGCGACCTGACCGACGACGACTTCAAGGTGGCCGAAGGCAATGCGGAGTACCTCGCCGGGCGCCTGCAGGAGCGTTATGGCTGGGCCAAGGATCGCGCCGAGAAGGAAGTGCGCGATTTCCAGGATACGCTGCACCGCGACCACCCCGACTGGCGCTGAGCCACAGCACGCTCCCCCCTGGGCTGTATCCGGACGGGCCGCATCATGCGGCCCGTCTGCTGTCTGCTGTCTGCGCCATCAGCGCCAGCGCGGAGGCGGATCGGGTACGAAGCCGCCCGGGAACGCGCGCGGCGCGGGGTCGCTGCGCTGGCCCGGCACGATACCCATCGCCGCCAGGCGCGAACGGGTGTCGTAGCGGATCTGGCTGACCTGTACCGGCGTGCGGCTGGCGCGCTCGAAGCCGGTGGCATGGCTGGCCGATGCCTCGCGCCCGCCATGGCCGGTGCCCAGTTGCTGGCGCTCGCCGCCCGCGGCCCGCGCTGCCGATGCGTCCATCGCGCGGTCGGCGCCTGCCTCCTGCGCGCGCAGTGGCGCCGGTCGCGGCGCCGGTGCCGGGGCGATCGACAGCGGCCGCGCCTCGCCGAACACGGCGATGCCGACCACGCCCACGTTGGCCGGGCGGCCGGTGCGGCTGGCATAGCTGTCGCCCGGGTCGGTGAACACGAACTGCGCCACCTCCGCCGACGATTTGCGCCAGCCGGTGATGTCGCTCTCCTGCCAGGGCTCGAGCACGTAGCCGGCCTGGTCCGGCGCCGCGGTCTGGCCGCTGATGGCGTTGACCCCGTCCACCGACAGCACCACCAGCACGCGCTCGCCGCTGAGGTTGCGCAGGCGCACGGCATAGCGGTGGCCCGGGGTGCCGGCGACCCACTGCTGCCCGCGATGCAGGTATGCGGTGGCTTCATCGCCGCTGTCGCGGTCGACCAGCGACAGCGCCACCGGCGTGGGCGGAAGGGGCGGCGCCGGGCGGAAGCCGCACAGGGCCAGGAGGGGCAGCAGGCAGGCGAGGAAGCGGTACATGGCCTGTCTTTTATACACATCTGACGCTGCCGACGATA
>NZ_LDJO01000043.1 GCF_001431595.1 Stenotrophomonas acidaminiphila | reverse complement strand
GGTGGGGACATCGCCAGGCAGGGCGGGCGGAGCGGGCAGGTCGGTCATAGCTGGTTTCTCATCTGGATGAGCAGGGCGATGCGTTCGCGCAGCGCGGCGTCGTCGCGTGACGGGGGCAGTTGCAGTGCCAGCCGCACCCGTTCGAGGGGCCAGCGCAGGTGGTCGGCGATGGCCTGCAGCTGGGCATCGCCGGCAAGCGCGGCGGCCAGCGGCGCGCGCCGCCGCAGGCGCGCCAGGAACGACTGGCGCACCGCGTCGTACAGCAGCGGCGACTTGCCGTAGCGGTGCAGGTGTTCGCCGCTGGCGCGCACGTGTTCAAGCAGCGAGCGGCGTTCCTGCCGCGGCGACGGCTGCAGCGGGCCGAAGCGCTGGGAGCGCATCCACAGCCACGCCAGCAGCGCCAGCAGCAGCGGCAGCCAGATCGGCCAGCCGCGTTGCAGCACGATGCGCCACAGGGACGGCGCTTCGGCGGCGTAGACCAGGTGCATGCGGCCCTTGCCGTAGTTGGGTGCGAGCACCAGCCGTGCCAGGTCGCGGTGCGGCAGCCCGCGCAGGCCGGTGTCCTGCGTATCGCGGCCGTTGCGCAGGAAATCCATGTCGGCCAGCACATCCACCCGGCCGCTGCCATAGCGCAGCCGCGCGTAGGCGAGGGTGGCGTCGATGGCATCGCCCCAGCGCCGTTCGACGCGCGCGTGCTCGCCCAGGGTGAAGCGCGGGCCGGCACAGAATTCCTGGTGCTCCTCCTGCCCCGGCACATGCCAGGGCTGGCAGCGCGGCGCTACCTTGCCCGGTGCGATGCCGAAACGGCCGAACAGCGTCTGCTCGCCATCCAGCGCCTCGTCGGCCGCGGGCATGCGCAGCAGCAGGTGGCCGCCGTACTCCACCCACTCCACCAGCTGCTCGACCTGCGCGGGCGTGAGCTGGCGCGGGTCGTCCAGCAGCAGCACGGTATCGCGTGGCTGCAGCTGCATGCCCGCCAGGTCCAGCGTGCGCCGCGTCTCGGCGTCCACGCCGTCGCGGCGCAGGGCCTCGCGCAGCGCGAACAGCGGGTTGAAGGTGGGTTCGCCGTAGGCCGGAAGCGTGGACGGTTGGCATACGCGCTGGTGGCTGCGCAGGAACCACATCACCGCCAGTCCGGCCAGCAGCAGCACCGCCAGAGCGATCAGCGCATTGCGCACGCGTGCGCTCATGCCGGCCACCCGTACTGCTGGTGCAGCGCGTCGAGCAGTGCCTGGAACGCGTCATCCGACGGCACCCGGCCGGCATAGGCGGCGTACTGCCAGGTGCGCACCATGTGCGCGAACAGGCGCCGGTCCGCTTCCTGCGGCATGCGTCGTGCGGCGCGCAGGCACTGCGCTTCGGTGCTGCCCGGCGGCAACACGATGTCGGCGCGCTGCGCCAGTTCGTCCAGGCTGGCGCGGTACAGCAGCGCCAGCGCGTGCCGCGGTTTGCCGTCGTGCCACAGGCGGCGGGCGCTGGCGAGGATGTCCGGCGGCAAGGTGTCGGGCAGCTGCAGTGCGTGCGCGGTGACCTCCGATTCGGCCTCGCGGCGGCGGCGGCGCCCGCTGCCCCGCAGCCACGGCAGCCACCAGCGCGCGGTCAGCACCAGCACGAGCAGCAGCGCGCCGACCAGGATCCACAGGGCCGCTTCGCTGAGCAGGGCCAGCAGCTTGGCCACCGCGCCGAACAACTGGCCGCCAGGAAACTCCCGCGGCTGCGGCTTGTCCGCTTCCGCATTGCGGCGCTCCCAGCGGCAGACGGTGTGGCTGGCGCCCAGCTGCGGGTCGTCATAGGCGCGCGCGGCGGCCTGGCGGAAGCCGGCGGTATCGACCTGCGCAGCGCCAAACACATCCGCGGGCGTGGCGGCGGCCGTGGCCTGCGACCCACCCGTCTTGTGGTTGTCGTGTGCCGCCGGGGCCGCGGTGGCGGCATCCTGGGCATGCACCGGCGCCGCCAGCGGCAGCATGGCCAGCCCCATCACCAGCACCAGCACCAGCGGCGCTGCCTGTGCCAGCCGTGCGCGCAGGCGGCGGAAGGCGATTTCCACGTCCCAGGCTTCCAGCTGGGTACGGCGGTTGAGGTACAGGCCGAAGCCGGCGCCGCTGTAGAACGGGCCGATCAGCGTCATCGCGGCCCAGGCCAGCAGATTGAAGCCCAGCCACACCCACGCCGGGGTGTCGCTGCCGATCAGCGATACCGCCACGCGCAGCGACTCGGGCAGGGAATCCAGCGGCACGAACATGAATACCAGCGCGATGCCGGCCACCTGCAGCATCACTTCGAAATGCCAGCACACCAGCGTCAGCAGCGTGGCATGGCCATAGGCCGCGCCGCCCAGCACGCGCCGCCGTTGCCGCCGCTGCGCGGCGTCGCCGCCTTCGAGCAGGTCCACCGGCATCAACAGCGCACGCGCCGGGCTCAGCCGGCGCCACAGCAGGTAACCGGGCAGCGCGCGCACACCCCAATGCATCTGCGCGCGCAGGGTCTGCGCGGTACCGGGCACCGCGCCGAACGCGCCGCGCGATATGACGTACAGCGGGATGCGCTCGAACACCGGCTTCAGCCACCACATCAGCAGTGCCGGCAGCCAGAAGGCATCCAGCCACCACCCGCCCAGGTTGAGCAGCACGAACACCGGGCCGGTGAGCAGCAGCCACGGCGTCCAGATGGCCGCGGCGTGGCGCCGCACCAGCGCGGTGCCCAGCTCCATCGCCTCCCACTGCGAGCGGGCGCGCAGCACCACGTCGAGCTGGTCAATGCGCATCGCCGCCCCCGTGGCCGCCGCGCCACAGCCAGCCGAACACCAGCGCCCACAGCACGCCGGACACGGTGAACTTGCCCCATGCCGGCACCGCGGCGATGGACGACCAGAACGCCTCGACGAACGCCGCCAGCAGCAGCATGAACGCCACCCCCAGGCACAGCCGCGCGCCGATCACCCCGCCTTCCACCAGCGCGTCGATGCGCCGCTTGCGGCCCGGCGCGATCAGCCGCAGCCCCAGCTGCAGGCCGGCGCCACCGGCAATGACAATCGCGGTCAGTTCCAGCGGCGCATGCCCGGCGACGAAACGCCAGAACGGGTCGCCGTAGCCCATGTGCTGCAGGTGGCCGGCCACCGCGCCGATGGTCAGCCCGTTGTACAGCAGCACCAGCACCGTGCCGACGCCGGCCAGCAGCCCGCTGGCGAAGGTGCGCAGGCCGATGCTGATGTTGTTCATGATGTAGTGGCCGAACATCGCCCAGTCGGTGCCGCTGTCGCGGGTGCGGCCCAGGTGCTCGGCGGACGGGTCGTACGACTTCTCCATGTGCGCGATCTGCTGCGGGTCCAGCAGCAGGTGCACCAGTTCGGGCTTGTACTGCAGCAGCACGAACACGCCCACCAGCGGCAGCACGAACAGCGCGCACGCCACCCACATGGCCGCGGCCTGGCTGCGCACCAGCTGCGGGAACCCGGCGAACAGGAACTCCAGCGCGCGCTGCCAGCGTGGCGGCGGCGCGCGGTACAGCAGGTTGTGGCCGCGCTGCATCAGCTGCTGCAGGCGCTCGACCAACTGCGGGCTGTAGCCGCGGCGGCGCGCCAGCGCCAGCTGCTGGCACAGGCGCCGGTAGCGTTCGGGAATGGTCTCGTCGCCGGGCAGGTCCGGCGACGGCGTGTTGCGCGCCTTGCGCGCACTGCCGCCGCGCTGCTGCAGCCAGTCCTCGAACTGGCGCCATTCGTGCTCGTGGCGGGTGACGAACTGTTCCTGCCTCATCGCCGCCCCAGCAGCCAGTTGGCCATCGCATACAGGCGCAGTACGCCGGTCTGCCCGCGTGCCCCGCTCAGGCCGCTGGCGATGTCGGCGAGCTCGTTCTGGCGCGGGCCGGACAGTGCCGGTGCGCGGTCGGCAAAGGCGATCACCGCCTGCTGTTCGGCCGGCTGCAGCGGCAGCGGCGGCGCCAGCACGCTGTCGATGCGCGCCGGTGGCACCGGTGCCGGCGCCGGCACGTGCACCACCAGGCTGCCGGCCACCAGGTCACCCAGCCGCCGCCCGTGCGGATCCCACAGGCAGGCCAGCAGGCCCAGCGCGTAGCCGAACGGCAGCATGTCCACGGTGCGCAGCAGGTTGCGCACGATCGCCGGCATCCAGCCCAGCGGCGCGCCGTCGCGCGCTACCACCCGCAGGCCCAGCGCGCGCTTGCCCAGGGTCTGCCCGAACCACACTTCCAGCACGATGGGGTAGCCCCAGAACAGCAGGAACATCAGCCCCAGGTACAGGCCCTGGCCCAGCCCGCCCAGCGCCATCAGCAGCGGGCTCATCAGCCCCAGCACGCCAAACCGCACCATCAGGTCGACCAGCCACGCCAGCGCGCGCGGCACCGGGCCGGCCGCCGGCAACTGCAGCGGCACGCCTTCGGGCGTGATCACCTCGCGGTAGGTATCAAGCATGGGCGGCGCTGCGCTCAACGGCCGGGCGCCGCCGGTCGCGCGCAGGGTCGTGGGTTGTCGCAAACCCGGTATCCAAACCGGGTGGCTGCCGCTGGCATGCGTGTCTCGGTGGCGTCCTGTCAGCGGCTGACTTTACCCGCCGCCGCCGCCGATGCCCAGCCTGCGCCGGGCACCGTGGCGGCGCGCGCAGGTCAGCGCACCGTGCCCTTGTTGCGCTCGCCGAAGAACTTGCGTGCCACCCCGCCCAGCGCGATGGCGCCGATCAGCAGCAGCTTCCAGAACTTGGCCAAGACCAGGCCCAGCTTGGCGAACAGCCCGGCCTTGGCGGCCAGCCCGCCGCCGATCAGCGTGGCCACGCCGTAGGCGGCGATCTTGTCGGTCTTGGGGTTGTGGTCGGCATAGCGCGCGCCCGGCTCGAACTCGGCCATCGGCAGCAGTTTCTCCATGCCGGTGCGCACCAGCCCCAGCTCGCCCATGCCCGACACCGCATTGAGGCTCAGGTAGCCGTGGCGGCCGAGCACGCGGATGTCGTAATTGAGCACGTGGTTGGGCTGGCCGTTGAACGCCAGCTCCTTGGCCCAGTACAGCTTGTTGTTGCCGGCGTCGTAGCGCGGCGGCACCGCCCAGCCTACCAGCTGCAGCGTGCCGTAGCCGGCCTTCTCGCGCTCGGGGTTGGCCGCTTCGGTCTGCTCCTGCATCTCGCGCAGCAGCTTGGTGTAATTCATCTTCGACGCGTCCTCGTCGGACACGTAGCCGTCGTCCGAGTAGGTCACCACCACCGCCCAGCTGTCGTCATCCGCCAGCCCCGGCGAACGCGGCACCACCAGCCCCAGCACGTCGGCGTCGGGCGGGTTGCCCCACAGGTCTTCCAGCACGCGCCGCGCATCGGCCTGGTCCAGGTACTGGAAATCCGGGCCCAGGTTGAAGCGCGCCTTGGCCGCGGGCACTTCGATGGTGCCGGAGCGGAAATGCAGCGACTGCACGAACGCCGCGGCGTCCTGCTCGTCCTGTGCGTATGCGGCCGGCGCAGCGGCGCAGAGCAGCGTTGCACCGGCCAGCAGGGCCAGCGCCATGGTTCTGATCGACATGAAATATTCCTTTCCCTGGAAAAAGGGCGTCCCCACGCCCGAGGCCGGCAGTGTGGGCCAAGCCCGGCCCGCGGGCAACGGCCAGCGCCGGCGATGCCCTGTAGCTGCGGGGCCTGCCGCGCAGGCTCCGTCAGCCGGCCATGCCCAGGTACTGGTCCTTCAACCGCACGTAATGGTCCGCCGAATAGCGCAGCCCTTCGATGTCCTTCGCGCTCAAGGTGCGCACCGGCCGCGCCGGGTTGCCCACCCACAACTCGCCACGCGCTACCCGCTTGCCCGGCCCCACCACCGCCCCGGCGCCGATGAACGCCTCGTCCTCGATCACCGCGCCATCCAGCACGCATGCGCCCATGCCGATCAGGCAGTAATCGCCAATGCTGCACGCATGGATGATGCAGCCATGCCCCACGGTCACGCCCTCGCCGATCAGCGTGGGGTAGCCGCCCTTGTTGTACGGGCTCTCGTGGCTGACATGGATGATGGTGCCGTCCTGCACGTTGGTGCGCGCGCCGATGCGCACATGGTTCACATCGCCCCGGATCACCGTGCCCGGCCACACCGACACGTCATCGCCCAGCACCACGTCGCCGATGATGGTGCAGGCGGGGTCGACGTAGACGCGCTGGCCGAGGGTGGGGGTTTTGTCAAGGAAGGGGCGGAGGGAGTTCACTGAAAGAGTCCAAGGGTAGTCGTCCGGATTTGGATGATAGGTGTATGCCTTGCGTTCTCCTACATCAGATGGAGTAGCGTAAGTGCAGCGGCTGCCAAACGTAATGAAAGATAAAGCCTTGCAGCCTAGCTTGATGCCGTCGCAGGTTCCTGGGGTGGTTGCTCGCCAGCGAAGTCAAAAAGAATCCAAGATATAAAATTCATTCCTGAGCTGCCTACGCGGCAGCGAACAACAGCAGCGCAGCATCGCGCCCGATCACGTCTTTCTGAGCTGCCTATGCGCCAGGGAACAAAAAGCGGAAAGTTTGCAGCCTCTTTCGACTTTTTCTGAGCTGCCTATGCGGCAGGGAACGTGACGTGGCTTTGCCGCTGGCACCGACCATATTTCTGAGCTGCCTATGCGGCAGGGAACTGCGCCAGCGACAGAGGCTCCCTGGTCGATCATTTCTGAGCTGCCTATGCGGCAGGGAACGCTAGCTGTCCTAGCGCTTCTTGTCGCTTGGTTTTCTGAGCTGCCTATGCGGCAGGGAACTTCGATGGCGAGTTCGCCGAGTTCACCGTGAATTTCTGAGCTGTCTATGCGGCAGGGAACTAGTTCAGCGCGTTGCCCATCTGCTGCGGATCTTTCTGAGCTGCCTATGCGGCAGGGAACGGCAAGCTGGCCCTGCAGTACGACCTGAGCGCTTTCTCAGCTGCCTATGCGGCAGGGAACCAGTGCCCGGCGGGCAAATGGTAGTCACCACATTTCTGAGCTGCCTATGCGGCAGGGAACAGGATCAACGGCGAATTCGACAATCCCGAACTTTTCTGAGCTGCCTATGCGGCAGGGAACTCACCCACACCGATTGATGACCGGATCACAACTTTCTGAGCTGCCTATGCGGCAGGGAACACTGAAACTGTTGATACGCATAGGTTTCAAGTTTTCTGAGCTGCCTATGCGGCAGGGAACGCGCAGCAGGCGACCGGCTCCGGGGCGCGGCATTTCTGAGCTGCCTATGCGGCAGGGAACGACACGCCACAGGACGGCGATCTCGTCCTGATTTTCTGAGCTGCCTATGCGGCAGGGAACGCTAGCTGTCCTAGCGCTTCTTGTCGCTTGGTTTTCTGAGCTGCCTATGCGGCAGGGAACGAAGCGGACGAACATCGACGGCGATGTCGAATTTTCTGAGCTGCCTATGCGGCAGGGAACGGGCAGTTGTCGGGACTCCATACCTCGCGGATTTTCTGAGCTGCCTATGCGGCAGGGAACAGCGCCGATCAGCTGTGCACCGGACCGCCACATTTCTGAGCTGCCTATGCGGCAGGGAACGAGGTGACCGGGGTGCCGGGCGCCGACTTGATTTTCTGAGCTGCCTATGCGGCAGGGAACGTGGCCGAAGTCAGGCACAAGCAGCGCGTGGATTTCTGAGCTGCCTATGCGGCAGGGAACTTCGATGGCGAGTTCGCCGAGTTCACCGTGAATTTCTGAGCTGTCTATGCGGCAGGGAACTAGTTCAGCGCGTTGCCCATCTGCTGCGGATCTTTCTGAGCTGCCTATGCGGCAGGGAACGGCAAGCTGGCCCTGCAGTACGACCTGAGCGCTTTCTCAGCTGCCTATGCGGCAGGGAACCAGTGCCCGGCGGGCAAATGGTAGTCACCACATTTCTGAGCTGCCCATGCGGCAGGGAACAAGAAGTCTCACCAAACGCGACTTCGAGGCGGTTTTCTGAGCTGCCTATGCGGCAGGGAACATAACCGGCGCCATCCAACAATTCCTCGACTTTTTCTGAGCTGCCTATGCGGCAGGGAACGTAGTGCTCGACCACGGGCTTTCCGTCCTGCATTTCTGAGCTGCCTATGCGGCAGGGAACTTGCGCGATCCACTGGAAAACGATTGGATTAATTTCTGAGCTGCCTATGCGGCAGGGAACAGCGACGCAGCGGTGAAGGTGCTGCATCCGATTTTCTGAGCTGCCTATGCGGCAGGGAACGTTCGACAAGGTTGTTTTTGCAGGAAGCCAGATTTCTGAGCTGCCTATGCGGCAGGGAACATCAAGCGCGAGTTTGATTCATGGCTTGACGATTTCTGAGCTGCCTATGCGGCAGGGAACAAGGGCGGAATCAGGACCCGAGGAGGGCCTGTTTTCTGAGCTGCCTATGCGGCAGGGAACTCGGGCCATCACCTCACCCCCTGCGGGCGGGCTTTCTGAGCTGCCTATGCGGCAGGGAACTAGAGGAATTTCACGTCAAGTCATTGGTAATGCTAAGGAAATCCCTGAATAGAGGAATGCCCCCAAATTTCTGGGGGCATCCGCAAGTCACTGATTTTAAAAGAGCGCTACTGACTCACTGGAAATAGGGTCAGAACCACGGGATGGTGCTGGTGCTGCTCAATCCGTGGCTGTTGAACGTTCCCGGTGTGGGGGTGTTCGCCAACGGACCCAGGGCGACGAACAGGCAGAAGGGCTGCCCTGTGCTGCGGCTGCGCAGGTGCAGGTAGGGCAGATTAGGGCGGCGCTCAACGCTCTGGGGGATGGCTTGTTGCGCTTGCTGTTCGGTCTCCCCTTTGCGCAGCATGCGACGGCGGCGCAGGCGTCCGGCGTTGGTCTTGAACTGCCGGCGGTACACGGTGCGCTGCGGCGCCCTTTCCGGAACCGGGTTGATTCCGGTAAGGCGTACGTGGTCGCGCAGACCCTTGAGCCAATCTTCCTGCAGGAAGCGACGCAGGGTGACCTCGCTGCCATGCAGCCGCAGCACGGTGCCCAAGGTGCGAGGCGTAGTGCTGTAGCCCGGGAAGCTCACACCGATGTCCTCGATACGCTGCTGGACCAGCGCCAAGTGCAGGCGGTCGTAGAGCACGCCAAGTAGTTGCGGGGCGGTGGTCTCCGGGTCGGGGACCACCTGGATGTCGACATGGTGGCTGGTCATGGTGTTCAGCCTGCTTCGCCGAACACGCCGCCCCTAACCAGGGTGGCGATGACGAAGTGCTGCTGCTCCACCAGAGGCGCCTTGTCCTTCAGCACCCAGGCATCGAGCAGGTTGTAGAAATCCTGTTTTTCCTTGGGCTGGCGATAGGCCTTGCCCTGCGTAGTCACCGAGCCGTAAGGCTCTACCGCGATGGGGCCGTTGCTGGCCGCCTCCGGATACCAGGTGTCCACCGTGCGCAGCGCATTGCCAATCTTCTGGGAGTGGATGGCAGCCACCTTGTCGACGTGGTACAGGGTCTTGCTCTTCTTGCCGGCGGTCTTGTCCAAGATGAGTTCCTGGGAGGGGAAAACCTCCTGGCCAGCGCCCATGCGGACGAAAGCGGTGACCTGAAGCAGTACATGGCTGTCACCGGCCAGGCCAGCGGCGATCAGCTCGCCCAGTTCGGCCAGGGTGGCGCCTTCCCCAGCCGGCGCCATGAGATCGTACAGCGAATGTGCAAGCGCATCGAAGGTCCACTGCTGGGCGGGCTTGCCGTCGCGCAGATGGGACACCGTCACCTCGACCTGCTCGGCGCCAATACGGTTGCGCCACAGGAAGCGGCCGTTTGCCAGATTGGCCGCATAGCGGCGGGCCAGCTCATCGAAGCCGTGCTGGCGTACATAGCCGTCCACCGTTTCCAGCAGCTTGCTGCGATAGGCGGCGTCGTTGCAGGCCGAGGGCCTGCCGGTTCCACCAAGCACGCGCAGGGTGAACTGCACCTTCAGCGTGTCGGCATCGGCCGGCAATGCTGCCACGTCGACGGTCTGCAGGTTGGGGTTCTGGATGGCGGCGTCCAGCTTGGCCGGGTCCTGGCCGCTGGTTTTCAGGCGGTTGGAGATGGTGCCGCGCACGGATTTTTCGCGCAGGCCTACCGGTTTCCAGTCCGCCGCCTGGGTGCGTGCCGCCCAGTTTCCACTGGTGAACAGGGCATCGGACGGGTCCAGCTTGCGTTCGAAGGCCAGGACGGATGCGGTCTTGAGTTCCTTGGACATGATGGGATTCCTTTTCTGCCGGGTCAGTAGGTGGTGGTGTCGAATTCAAACGGCGTATCCAGCTCACCCTCGTGTAGAGGTTGCGCATGGTTGTTGCGACAACGGTACAGGCCGAGCTCGGGCTGCGTGTCGGCATACCAGAGCAGGCTTTCAGGCACATGCAGGCGGTGTGGGCTGATCCATTGGCCCACCGAGTACAGGCTTTCGACGAAGCGGAACGGCGTTCCGGCATCGCGGGCGTTGGCCACGCTGCCGGCAGCGTGCAGTTCGCCCAGCGCGCCGTAACCCACTGGGATGGGAACCACCCAGCCATTGCCAGTTCGGTCGTTGGTCCAGCTGCCCTTGCCGGTATCGTGGTCGGTCTGCCAGCGCCAATTGATGCGGGCCAATGACAGCCAGGCATCCAATGGGTCTGGCGCCTCGCCAGATTGCTCCTGTCGCTGCAGGCGCTCGGCCAGTAGGTCGTCACGGCTCACAAGCGCGAAGCCAGGCAGCAGGCGCATGCGTGCCTTGGCGAACAGTGCCTGGCGATCAGCTGCGGTGCCTGTCAGCTCCAGCGCCCAGGGCTGGTAGCGTCGACGCCAGGGATGGGACGGTGGTATCAGGCTGCCACCCGCGATACGCATGCCGGCCAGCAGCCCGGCCAGTGCCTGCAGATCGCCTTCACGCGTTTCTTGCTGCTTCTGCCAGCGAAGGCTCGTGGCGGCCAGCAGCAGGCTCAGGCCCAGATGGATGCGACCTTCCTCGACGATCGCTGAGCTGCCGCCGTCCTTGTTCACCGGGTTGCGGGTCAGGTGGAAGCTGTTGACGAAGCCGCCTTCGGTGACCAGTTCGCGATGCTGGTGGCAAACCACTCCCACTGCATGGAACCGGACATCTAGTCCCGCCGCTTGCGCCTTGCGCTGCAAGGCCCACATCAGCCCCAAGAACGCCGTCATTGACGGGAAGCCATGTGTCAGCGGGCTGGAAATGGCGTTGGCGTTCTGCACCTGCAGATGGGGGAAGACAAGCAGGTGGTCGAAATCCGGGCAAGTGCTCATGCAATGCCTCCTTTCGGCTTGCGCCGCTGCTCGGGTGCCGACCAGGCCGCATCGGTGACCGCATGGCGCGCCCAGTGGCGGTACTCCGCGTCCCCGACGGCGACCAGTCCGGCAGAGCGCAGCCGGTCATTCAACCAGTTGGCGAAATCGCCAGCCACCTGGTCAGGCCAATCACCGAACTCCCAGACGGCGACGAATGCTTCGTCCTCGGCGGCAAGCTCTGGTTGCGGGCGCTGATCCAGCTCTACGCGTTCGGGATCCAGCCAGACCTGTTGGTGCAGGGGCAGGGTGCAGCTTTCGTTCCTCGTCCATCCCGGTTCGAAACGAACCTGCGTTTCCACCGCGAAGATGGCCAACTGAGCTCCCAGCTCCTGCGCCAGTTCTGTGCGTTTCCGTCGCGTTGCCTCGGTAGGGGGCGGATTGGACAGTAGAAAGCTGGCCAGCTGGTCGACGGTGTCGCGAACGTCAGGGAACCAGCCCAGGCGATCCATTGCCGATTCGAGATTCAGCAGCTTCCGCGGTTGTTCGATGTCCCAGCTCGGCGGCAGGGAGGCCAGCAGGTAGTTGATGCCGCCGCGCTCGCTGTTGAGCTGCGACACGTTCTGGGGTTTTGTGCCCCCCAGCTTGCGGACGACCAGGTTGTGGTAGTCGCGATAAGACGTTTCGTGCGCCTCCTTGGCGCGGAACGCCTGCCGTGCGGCCTTGTTGTCTTCACCGAAACGTGCGCCCTGGATCTCGGCATGCACGGCATGGGCCAGGCTGCTGGAAAACAGAGGTTGCAGCAGGTGATAGGCCTCGTCTTCGGTGGGTGGGCCGTCGACCAGCCAGTACAGCTGTTTGGCGGCTTCGTGTGATGCAGGGTGGGTGTCGCCACGGACCAGACCGCTGAAGGCCTTCATCCAGGCGGTCGCGGTCCCGGCATCCGGGTGCAGGGCCGACCGAAGGTCTGCATCGCCGGCTTGCATATAGTCCAGCAGCCGGCGTCCCTCAACTTCGATCTTGAGGAACTTGAATACATCCAGTGCTGCGGCATTGCCCACGACATCCTCTGCGAAGTCGTCGCCCAGCACATGGGTTCCGATCTCGGCGCGGCGGGGCAGGGCGTCTGGCCGCACGTGCAGACTGCTGCCCCGCGCGTCCGGATGGGTCGCCTTGAGTACGTGGGTGACCGCCTGGATCTGGCCCACCCGGCGGGCGGCATCGGCCAACCAGGCGTTGTAGTCGTATTTGGCCGAGATATCGCCTTCTTCCTCCTTGCCTTTCAGCTTGGCCTCGCGCCGGGCTTCGATGAAGCCGGCGATGGCTACACGAAAGGCCTTCCCTCTATCAGTCAATTCCTGCACCACCCGTCTCCTTGGTTGATGATCGTGTGTGACTCTTTAGAACATATCTGTATCAGCTGTTGAGACGATCCTAGTGCGATCATCATGGATCGAATCCCAGCAACGGATGCCATCTCCAGCCGTTTGGACTGGAATGCACCTCTACCGTGGTGAAGCGCCGGGCGCAGTAGTCCAGCGAGTCTCCCGAGTGTGCGGCCTGATCTTCCAGCAGGGACATCAGCTCGAACTGCCCCCAGGGGCTGATTCCGTTGCCGAAGGTCAGCTAGACATCCCTGCGTTGGCTCTGGTCGACCAGGATGTACAGGGGAGCGGCACGCCGGTCGGCGGCTTCCTCGACCCGATGCAACAGCAACCGCTCGCCCTCGTCGTCGGGCAGGAAAGCCAGCGTGGTGGCTTGCATGGCCTGCCGTCGGAACCGCTGCTGCTGGGGGAGAACGCCGGTCAATGCGGCCTGTGGATACTTCCAGGCGATATATGCCTGATCCTGCTCGACAGGAGGAATTTGGTTCTCCGCGGTGGCAGGTACAGGCAGCATGCTGAGGGCGGTACGTGCCTGCTCCAGGTCCACGAGGCTGTGGCGCGTCCGCCAGACCTTCGACGGCCGCGGCTGGATACGCGGCAAGGCGTCGAGTACCTCGAACTCGGCAGGCTGCAACAACTCGGCAAGGCGATGCGTGGACAACTGCAGGCGTTTCTGCGCGGGGCTGGAGCCGGACTTCTCGTAACCGGGCCGCTGGAATGCGGGTCGGCCGGAATGAGCACCTGCAAAGTAGCGAAGGTTGGTATCGAACACCAGCACGTTCGGCTCCGATGGCGCGTGCCCCCGATGCCGCTGCACGCGTCCAGCCAACTGGATCAATGAGCGCATGGACGAAGGTTCGGCTACTGCCCAGTCCGCATCCCAGTCCCGGCCAACCTCGCAGACGGGTGAAGCCAGCGCCACGAACAAGTGCTGCGCTTCGGGATGTGCATCCAGCGCGCTGCGGATTGTGGGATGCTGGAAGACGGCGTTGGTGTCGCCGCGACGATTGAAGACGCCATCCAGCATTGCCTCTATGGCGGAGCGTTGCAGAAGGGGAAAACGCGCGTGATAGACACAGAGGTGGATGCGGACACCTTCTGGTGCATCCTGCGCGAACAGGGTCTGCGCAACGTCGAACAGTGGACCTATGTTTGCCATGCGCACCAGCCCGAAGCTGACCCGCTTTCCGCTGGCAGGATCTGTCTGGAAGTGCGCCTGGTGGAGTTTCAGGCAGGCGTCGCGGACGTGCGGAGCGAACTCGGCGCGCTGTTGCTCGGGTTTCCTGTTTCCCAGCGACAGTGGCAGCAATCGTGCGCGACGCAACGGCGCGACGTTCCTCAGTCGGGTGGTACGTTTGTTGACGAATCGCAGGTGCTGCTGCTCGAAGTTCTGGCCACTCACGCCCGCCACCTGCACGCCGAACTCGTCTGCCCATAGGCAAGGAATCTCAGCTCCAACATTCGCGGCACCTGGTTCGCCCCGGTTCTGGCGGTACAGCCGCCGCCCGGCACGGTAGGCAAGATACATGCCAGTGACCAAGGCCGGTGGAAGCGTGGCCGAGGACAACACCACCCGGCTGCCCAGCATGCCGGCCCAGTGCACCAGCCGGGTGAGTGCCGGCATGTCGTCCAGGTCGTAATCGTCAAGCTCATCGAGCACCAGGTCGGCACTCATCAGGCGCAGCATCGGGGCGATCTGGCGGCCGGCACGCAGGGACTCCGTGGCAGGCACCATGTGGTCCACCGTGCAGACCAGCACGGGCGCCGACAGCAGGTTGCGGATGTCCGGATCGTGCAGTGCGCGCGACACCAACGGATGCTGGCTGCTGTTGCCCTCGTAAAGGACGTGGCTGTCCTCCTCGATAAGATCCTGGATGGATGCCGATCCGGAAGACTCTGCCTGCTGTTCGTAGTACTCGAACAATGCCCGGCTTGCCGACCCGCCAACACGTATGGCCAGTTCGTCCTCCCCGAGATGGAGGTCGTTGCGGTAGCTGCGGCCGGTCTGCAGCGTGAGCGTGCGCAGGCCGAGCGCATACGTCACGCGCATGCCGAGTTGCGGATCGCCGAGCGCATGCAGGATACGTGCATTGGCCAGCGTCTTGCCGCAGCCCGTGGATGCCATGTTGACGATGAAGCCGCCGAGCTTCTGGCAGTCCTCGCGCAGGCTCGTCGCAGCATCGGCGGCCTTATCCTGCCATGCGAACTTCGGGTTGCTGCTGCGTTTGCGCAGCCCCCGGTGATTGGCCAGCCGCGGCAGATGGCGCTCGAAGCCAGGGAGTGCATGCGCGACCATGCCTGCATCGCGAGTCACGCCGAGCAGGTGCTCAAGCAATGTTTGTTTGAGATTCCCGTCCTTGTGGGTGTTGGCATACAGCGTGCTGTCTGTCTTGACCTTCAGCCGATCAGGAGCATCTGGGGGCAGGCTGGAGTAGTGGTGGTCAGCCAACATCAGGCACAGGCGCGCGAGATGCATGACGTAGGGATTGTCGATCCACCGGCTGTCGTCGCGTTGCTGTAGTTGAAACAAGCTTCTGGCAACGCGCGCAGCCTGATGCAGCCAGTCCCTTTCCATCACTGGCAGGGCTGCGGCGGGTTCCCAATACGGGCGGGCTTCCTGGTATGAAGGTGATTGAGGTTTTTCATTCCATCCATGTGCGACCAGTGCGAGCGGTTCCTTCAGCCAGAGCTCATTCCAGTGCGCGGTACGGCGCCCGAGCGGCTGCTGGGCGCCATCGCTGTCAAGCGCCGGAACAACGGGAAGACGATGGTGGCTGACCACCAGCCACGCTACGGCGGCAGCGAGGGGAGGCAGCCGTTGGAACGGGAAGGCGTGTGCGGCATCCATGCCATCGCGCTGATAGCGGTCCTCGGCCAGCCAGTCCAGTTCGCTGGCGTTCTCACTATCGCTCAATCGTTGCAGCCATCCCGCATCGTCGTCGGTTCCCACGAAGGCCTGGAACAGACGCAGCGATACCCACTCGTGGCGATACAGGTTGCGTTCGGTACGGATGCCGCGCAGGCGCTCCTGGAAAGCGATGCTGGCTTTGCCCAGGTCGTGCAGGAGAGCGGCCAACTGGGCCAGGAGCCGGATTGGCTGAGCGGTGTGCCAATCGTTCTCATCCTGGGTGCGCAGGATGTTGCGCTGGGTGGTGTTGGTCGGTACGGCGCCTTCGGCGTTGAAACGCCGGGCATCGCCGACCACCCACAGCAGCTCGCTGTGGTCGCGTCCGCGGATCCAGTGGCAGGCAACGGCGGTATTCTTCCGCGCGGTCTCGCGCAGCAATCGCCTCAGGGTATCCAGTCCCTCCTGGGTGATGGCGGTCTGCCAGGCGCGGTCGCCACGGCGTTCGGCGAACTGGTCCAGGATGCGCCGTGTTTCGGACAATGCCCTCTTCTCGCACTGCGAGATCAGCAGGATGTTCAAGCCTTCACCTGTGCAGCCGTCGAGAGCGCGATGGCCTTGAGGCTGTCGATGACGAAATCCAACGACTCGCTGCGTGTGAGTGATTCGATGCAATGGCGGCGGAAGCTCTGTTCGTCGTCGCCGCGCATCGCCGAGAGGAATGCGTGGGGGAGGATGCTGGCATCCTTGATAAGGTCGGCGGCATCGAATACCAGCCCGCCGCGCCGGGTCTTTCCGTGCAGTACGGCCAGGCCATGCGGCAGGCCCAGTACCCAGCAGGCCGTGGCGCCCAATCCATAGGCGAGGTAATTGCCATGATCCAGGAAACGATTCGCCGGATCTGTGCCGGTACCTCGTTTGGCGCGGCTGAATTCGCCATAGCCGACGGTATCCACTGCAAGCTTGAACAGGGCTTTGCTCAGGCGAGCTTCCTCGGTGAGTAGCGCCGTTGTGTCCTGCGCCAGTTCGATGTTGCGGCTTGAGGGTTGCAGCAGGCTTTCGAGCCGACCGGCATCGATCTTGAAGCCAGCCTCATGCAACGCACGTTGCTGCCATTGCCCGGATAGCCGCTGTAGCCGCTGCTGCTGGAGTTGCTTGGCGGCCAGAAGACGGAGGTCGCCGTCGAACCAGAACTTCACCCACGCCTGCAGATACTCCGTAGGACGGTACTCGCTCTGCGGCGAGAACCAGGCCACGTCTACGTCGATCTCGTTGGCGCTGAAGAGGGGTGTTCCGCCCCCGCCACAGAAACCCACCAGCACGCCCGCCTTGGCCAACTCACGCATCGCTGCCTGGGTGACGGAGGTGCCGGTACCCATAAGTACAGTGGTGGTATTGGCGATCGGGATGTTCCAGTAAAGGGATTGCTTCCCGGCGTCGGTGACATACTCGACGCGGCCGCCATTGACCAATACCCGGCAGTGTTGGAGGTAGTAAATATTGGCCCGCTTTGAATGCAGAATTGTCTTCAGGTCCGAAGACTGCAACTGTTCCATGTCGATCCCCTGTGCCGTTTCATCCATGTTTGCCATGGACGGATCTCACGATAGGAGACTGTAGCGGCAATCATGTTGATCCGGGTACTGGGTGCCGCAGATCATCTCCACATGCCGAGATCAGTTAGGCGAGAGTGAGATCGTGCTGGGGCTTCCGGGTCTTAGATTCGACGCGGCCCAACTTCATACGAGCGCGCCTCTGTTAATTGGATGGTGGATAAATCTGATTGACAACTTGCGATGTAGGGCAGCACCATCAACCCGCTGCGGCAAATCCGCAGCCGGGTTTAGCAGCTCGAAGCACAAGGCGCACCAGCGCCCATCGTCGATGCCGGCGCTTTTTTGTGCCCGGCCGTTGCCGTGGGCGGACATGCCGGTTCCAAGGCGGACGGTGCGCGGAGGTCGAAAGGCCTGCCGGTACCTTGTGACCGGTCTGCTAACCGCGCGCCGTCCGCCACCTTCGGTTAGCAGCGAAGCGGCGGATTCCTCATCGCACAAGGAGTCCGACATGAGCCGTTCCAAGGAAGTCACGCGTGTTTCCACCGTTGCCTCCAACCGCAGCACGTCCAGGTACGAGGCATCCGCACCGCGGATGATCGATTCCGCGCAGGTCCCGGAGTTGTTCTCGCCCCCGTCTTCCACGCCAACCGCTTCCAGCGGCTGGGCGCGCAGGCCCAGGCGCTGCACGATGGGTTATCTGTACTACGACGAGCGCCGGGGCGAGCAGGTCGTGGGTCGGGCCGTGCCCAGGCTGCGCCTGTCCGGCCGTTGGCTGGAACGTTGCGGCTTTGCCGTGGGCGATGCGTTGCAGGTGACGGTGGGGAATGGGTTGTTGCTGATCAGCCGTAGCACGAACGACGAGTGAGTGGCGCCGCGCTGCGGCTGTTCAATGCCGGATGCTTTTCGGTAGCAGTGGCTGCCGCAGCACGCATTCCGTAGTCATGAAAAGAAGAAGCCCGCTTGCGCGGGCTTCTTCTTGGGTAACGCAGTCAAGTGCATGACGCGAAGGCATTGCGCAGGAGATCAGACGCCTTCTGCTCGATCAACGTCCCGCGCAGCAGACGCACTCACGCCACCTTCCCGCGCCGCGCCCGCTCCAGGTGCACCAGCAGCAGCGAGATCGCGGCCGGGGTCATGCCGGGGATGCGCTGGGCCTGGCCGATGGTCTGCGGGCGCACGCGTTCGAGTTTCTGCAGCACTTCGGCGGAGAGGCCGCGCACGGCGGCGAAGTCGAAGCCCTCGGCAATGGCGGTGTTCTCGTGGCGCTGTTGGCGTTCGATTTCCTCGCGCTGGCGGTCCAGGTAGCCGGCGTACTTGACGCTGATTTCCACCTGTTCGGCCACGCGCGCATCGTCCACGCCGGGGCCGAGCGAGGGCACCTGCATGAGCTTGGCGTAGTCCAGTTCCGGGCGCTTGATCAGGTCGAGCACGTTGGTTTCGCGGCTCACCGCCACGCCGGTGGTTTCCTGCACTTCGCGGCCCAGCGCGTTGGCGGGGGTGGCCCACAGGCCGCGCAGGCGCACGCTTTCGCTGGCCACGGCGGCCTGTTTGGTTTCAAAGGCGTGCCAGCGGCGGTCGTCGACCAGGCCCAGTTCGCGGCCGGTGGGGGTCAGGCGCGCGTCGGCGTTGTCCTCGCGCAGCTGCAGCCGGTATTCGGCGCGGCTGGTGAACATGCGGTAGGGCTCGCTGGTGCCGTGGGTGATCAGGTCGTCCACCAGCACACCGATGTAGGCCTCGTCGCGGCGCGGGCACCAGCCTTCGCGCCCCTGCACGAACCGCGCGGCGTTGATGCCGGCCAGCAGGCCCTGCGCGCCGGCTTCCTCGTAGCCGGTGGTGCCGTTGATCTGGCCGGCGAAGAACAGGCCGGCCACCTGGCGGGTTTCCAGCGTGTTCTTGAGCCCGCGCGGGTCGAAGAAGTCGTATTCGATGGCGTAGCCGGGGCGGGTGATGTGCGCGTGTTCGAAGCCGCGGATGCTGCGCACCAGTTCCAGCTGCACGTCGAACGGCAGCGAGGTGGAAATGCCGTTGGGGTAGATCTCCACCACGTCCAGGCCTTCGGGTTCGACAAAGATCTGGTGGCTGTCCTTTTCGGCGAAGCGCACCACCTTGTCCTCGATGGACGGGCAGTAGCGCGGGCCGATGCCTTCGATCTGGCCGCTGTACAGCGGCGAGCGGTGCAGCGCGTTGCGGATCACCTCGTGGGTGCGCTCGCTGGTGTGGGTGATCCAGCAGCTCACCTGGCGCGGGTGTTCGGCCACGTGGCCCAGGTAGGACATCACCGGCAGCGGGTCGTCGCCGGGCTGTTCGTCCATGACGCTGTAGTCGAGCGAGCGGCCGTCGATGCGCGGCGGGGTGCCGGTCTTGAGCCGGTCGATGGCGAACGGGCGCTCGCGCAGGCGCGCGGCCAGGGTGGTGGCCGGCGGGTCGCCCATGCGCCCGGCGGTGTACTGGGTTTCGCCGATGTGGATCTTGCCGGCGAGGAAGGTGCCGGCGGTGAGCACCACGGCCGGCGCATGGAAGGTCAGCCCGGTCTGGGTGATGGCGCCGCGCACGGCGTCGCCTTCGATGACCAGGTCGTCCACCGCGGCCTGGAACACGGTCAGGTTGGGCTGCGATTCGACGATCCGGCGGATCGCCATGCGGTACAGGTTGCGGTCGGCCTGGCAGCGGGTGGCGCGCACCGCCGGGCCCTTGGAGGCGTTGAGCGTGCGCCACTGGATGCCGGCCAGGTCGGCGGCGTGGGCCATGGCCCCGCCCAGCGCGTCGATCTCCTTGACCAGGTGGCCCTTGCCGATGCCGCCGATGGCCGGGTTGCAGCTCATCGCGCCCACGGTTTCCACGTTGTGGGTCAGCAGCAGGGTGCGGGCGCCGCCGCGCGCCGCGGCCAGGGCGGCCTCGGTGCCGGCGTGGCCGCCGCCGATGACGATGACGTCGTAACGATGGAAGGAGTCGGTCATGAAAGGGGTGCGGGCTGGAAGTGTGAAATCCGTCGGTGGCTGGTAGGGGAAGGCCGCGGCGACGGGTTGGTGATTTTACCGCCAATGCCCGGTGGGCACCGCCGGCGGCCTAAAGTTGGCACGCAAAGTGCAGTTAATGTCATCGCACCCGGTGTGGCATGCGACATGGGCGCAGTGGCTGGAATTGGAACAGGGGCCAGCCGAAGTGCATACCGGGGAAGCATGGGGCCGGCAGTCGGGGGACTGCCGGCCCTTGTTCTTTCCGGCGCCTGCACTGCGTCCGCGGCCGCTGGCCCGGCCGTTGTTGCCCGTGGGTTGCCCCGGTGCGCAAGCCGTCATGCCGATGGCTGCATCCGTGCGGCTGCGGCTGCGGCGGTGGCGTCTTGCGATGCCGTAAAAGACGAAGCCCCGGCATGGCCGGGGCTTGTCGTTTTAGGTGCCGATGCCCGACAGGGCCGGAACAGGGGGGATCCAGATTTCCTGTGCGGACATCGACATGGAAGTGGTCGATGTGCGATTGCGGTTTGCGTCAGTTATGGACGCTTTCGGTCACTCGGCCCCACAAGATTGCCTGGTTTTTCCCCAAATGCAAGCGCTTCAGGGTTCCTGCTGCTGCACCGACTCCATGCGACGTGACTGTGACGGTGATCGGACCGGTGCGGGGCGCTGCATCATCGGCCGCGGCGCGCCGCTGGCCTGGGGCGATGGCATCGCGCGCGGCATCTGGGCCTGCGGGCGCGGTTGCGGGCGCTGCAGGCGGTCCATGTCGCGCCAGGGCGATTTGCCGCCGCCGTCCACCGGCGGGCGGGGGCGCGGCGGGCGTCCGTTGCCGTCGCCATCACCGGGCCGTGGCGGGCGGTGGCCGCCATCGCCGTTGCCGTGGCCCGGCGGCGGACGGTGTCCGTTGCCGTCATGGCCGCCGTGCGGGGGGCGTGGCCGGTACGGCGGACGGTAGACCGGGTACGGGTAGCGGTAGTCGTAATAGCCGTAGCTGCCATAGCCGCCGTAGCCGTAGGGGCCAGGGCCGTAGGCACCGTAGGGATAGCCGTACGGGTAGGTGCGCTGCACCGACGTCGCGCCGCGGTAATAGCCGCCCGCGCCGCCGTCGACATAGTCGTAGGTGGCGCAGCCGGACAGGCCGAGCAGCAGGCCGGCCGAAAGGATCAGGCGCTTTTTCATGACAGTCCCCCTGTTGGGTGCGCAGCCAGCTTCGGGCCCGCGCATTGAATCGGTCCTTAACCCTGCGGGCAGGGCTGAATGCAGGTGCAGCGATGGCATGAGATGGTCCGGCACCGCGAGCCTACGTTAACCTTTCCCCATGGTTGAACTCACCCTGCCAGGGCCGGCCGACGTGCTGGCCGCCGCGGCCCGTATCGCGGCCCATGCCACGGTCACGCCGGTTCTGCGTTCGCGTGCCCTGGACGCGCTGTCCGGCGCGCACCTGCATTTCAAGGCCGAGCACCTGCAGCTGGGCGGCGCCTTCAAGTTCCGCGGCGCCTGCAACGCGGTATGGGCGCTGGACGAGGCGCAGGCGCGCCACGGCGTGGTGACGCACTCGTCCGGCAACCATGGCGCGGCGCTGGCGCTGGCGGCGCAGTCGCGCGGCATCCCCTGCCACGTGGTGGTGCCCGAGGGCGCGGTGGCGGCCAAGCTGGCCAACATCGCCCGCCATGGCGCGACCCTGTGGCGCTGCGCGCCGACCCAGGCTGCGCGCGAGGCCGAGTGCGCACGGGTGCAGCGCGATACCGGCGCGGTGCTGGTGCACCCGTATGCCGACGCACGGGTGATTGCCGGCCAGGGCACGGCCACGCTGGAACTGCTGCGCCAGGCCGGCACGGCGCTGGACGTGGTGGTGGTGCC
This sequence comes from Stenotrophomonas acidaminiphila, assembly GCF_001431595.1. Taxonomy (GTDB): domain Bacteria; phylum Pseudomonadota; class Gammaproteobacteria; order Xanthomonadales; family Xanthomonadaceae; genus Stenotrophomonas; species Stenotrophomonas acidaminiphila. Next base: position 17,984 of record NZ_LDJO01000043.1, on the reverse strand, counting down.
GGCCGGTGGCGGTGGGCTGGCCTCCGGCACCCTGCTGGCCCTGCAGCAGGCGGCGCCGGGCTGCGAGCTGGTACTGGCCGAGCCGGTCGGTGCGGCGGATACCGCGCGGTCGCTGGACGCGGGCCGGCGGCTGGTGGATTTCGTGCCCGATACCGTCTGCGACGGCCTGCGTGGCGCGCTGGGCGAGCCCAATTTCGCGCTGCTGCACGGCAAGGCCACCGCCATCACCGTGGACGATGCCGCCACCGTGGCGGCGATGCGCCTGCTGTGGCAGGTGCTAAAGCAGGTGGTGGAGCCGTCCTCGGCCACGGTGCTGGCGGCGGTGCTGGCGCAGCCGGCGCGCTTTGCCGGGCGCAACGTGGGGCTGGTGCTGTCCGGCGGCAACGTCGACCTGGACGCGCTGCCGTGGATGCGCGCATGAGCCGCCGGCGCACCCGCCTGTTCGACTGGCTGTGGCGCCTGTGCGTGCTGCTGCTGCTGTGGCTGCTGGGCGTGGCGGCGTGGATCATCTGGGTGGGCGACCGCGACCAGGCCGCGCCGTCCGACGCGATCATCGTGCTGGGCGCGGCAGCCTACGACGCCAAGCCGTCGCCGGTGTTCGAGGAGCGCATCCGCCACGGCCTGGACCTGTACCGGCAGGGGCTGGCGCCGAAGCTGATCTTCACCGGTGGTTTCGGCGGCGCCACCGCGCGCTTTTCCGAATCGCAGGTCGCACGCCGCTACGCGCTCAAGCAGCAGATCCCGGCGCAGGACATCCTGATCGAAAGCCGCTCGCGCACCACCCGCCAGAACCTGGTCGAGGCCAAGCGGCTGATGGACGCCCATGGCATGCGCCGCGTCATCCTGGTGAGCGATCCGCTGCACATGGCGCGCGCGCTGCGCCTGTCCAGGGAGCTGGGCATCGACGCGCTGGCTTCGTCCACGCCGAGCACGCGTTTCCGCAGCTTCCACACCAGCTGGCGGTTCCTGGCGCAGGAAATCTATTTCTTCCACCGCGACCTGTTCGCCGGCGGCGCCTGAGCGGCGCCATCGCCCCTTCCCCGCGAGAGACCCCATGAGCCACGACGTTTCCCCCGCCCGGCAGCAGGCCATCGACCTGGTCAGCGGCTACTACGATGCCTTCAACCGCGGCGACTGGGCCGGCATGCTGGAGCGCCTGGACGACGACGTGACGCATGACCTCAACCAGGGCGCGCGCGAAAGCGGGCGCGAGGCATTCGCCGCGTTCCTGCGGCGCATGGAGGCCAGTTACCGCGAGCAGCTGCACGAGGTGGTGGTGATGGCCAGCGCCGACGGCAGCCGCGCCGCGGCCGAGTACGTGGTGCATGGCGAGTACCACCACACCGACGAAGGCCTGCCGCCGGCCAACGGCCAGCGCTACGTACTGCCCGGCGGTGCGTTCTTCGATATCCGCGATGGCAGCATCGCGCGGGTCAGCAACTACTACAACCTGCAGGACTGGATCGCCCAGGTCGGCGGCTGAGGCCCGGGCCGGGCCTGCCGCGGCGGCGCATTGCCGGCGCCGCCGCGCGCTGCGCGGTCAGGGGTTCTGCGGCCGGCGCCGGATCGGAATGGCCGATACCGGCACCGCGGCGACGTCATGGCCGTGCTCGCGGATGGGGGCGCCCGGTTCCGGCGCCCAGGCGTGGGCATAGATGACTTCCCAGCTGCTGGGCAGTTTGCCGTCGGCCCGGCGCAGCGGCTCGTAGGCCGCCTGCGCGGCGTTGAAGCGGCTGCGCCCGGTGAGGGTGTGGCGGCGCCCGCTCAGCGCGTTGGTGGCGCCGATGGCCTTGAGCTCGCGCATCAGCGCTGGCAGGTCGTCGTAGGTGAGGGTGAACAGGTCGCGGTCCAGCACCGGGTCGCGGAAGCCGGCCATCATCAGCGCGTCGCCGAACTGCGCGATCTGCACGAAGCGGCTCACGTGCGGGGTGTCGTCGGCCTGGGCGAACGCCTCGCGCAGTTCCACCAGCGTCTCCGGGCCGAAGGTGGAGCACACCAGCTGGCCGCCGGGCTTGAGCACGCGGCGGAAGCCGGCGAACACCGACGGCAGGTCTTCCACCCACTGCAGGCACAGGTTGCTGAAGATCACGTCCACGCTGTTGTCGGCCAGCGGCAGCGCCCGCGCGTCGGCACACACGCGCGAGAACGGGCGCCACCAGCCGGCCTGCTTCCTGGCTTCGGCCAGCATCGGCAGGGCCAGGTCCAGCGCGATCACCTGCGCCTTGGGCCAGCGCTTCTTCATCGCCGCGGTCGAGTGCGCCGGGCCGCTGCCCACGTCCAGTACCACCTGCGGCTGCCGCTCTTCCAGGTAATCGAGCGATTCCAGCAGGCGTTTGCCGACCTCCTGCTGCAGCACGGCGGCGGCGTGGTAGCTGGAGGCGGCACGCGAGAAGGCGCGGCGGACGTGCTTGGAGTCGAACAAGGAAGGCATGGCGGATACGCAGGGTGCGGCGGTGAAGGGGGTCAGCGGTAGCGGGCGCGGGTGCCCATGATCGGCGATGGGCCGGTGCGGAGGCTCACGTGCAGGCTGCAACGAAGCGTTGCAGGCGCCCGGCGACGTCGTCGGCATGGCCGAGGAACGGCGCGTGCCCGCCGCCGTCGATGGTGTGCGCGGTGTGCAGGCCGGCCGCTGCCAGCGCCGCGGCGCGGTGCAGGGCGTTGGGCGGCACCAGGCGGTCGCGCTGGCCGCCGATCCACAGGCCGGGCGTGCGCAGGCCGGGCAGGGCGCCGCGCAGGTCGCTGCGGTCCAGCAGTGCCAGGCCCTCGTGCAGGGCGCGCGGTGCCGGTTCGCCGCGCTCGACCAGGGCCTCGCGCAGGGTGCGCAGTTCGCTGCGCGCGTGCTGCGAACCCATTACGTCCAGCGCCAGGAAGCGCTCCAGGGTGCCGTGGTAGTCCTGTTCCAGGTCGCGGCCGAACTGTTCGAACACGCTGCGCTCCACCGCGTCGGGCCAGTCGTCGTCGCGCACGAAGCGCGGCGTGGCGGCGAGCATCGCCAGCCCGCGCACCTGCGGCAGCGTGGCCGCGGCGTGCAGTGCCACCAGCCCGCCCAGCGACCAGCCGCACCACACCGCCGGCGGCGTGGCCGCGGCGATGGCGTTGACCAGGTAGGGCAGGCGCAGCGGGGTGTCGTCCTCGCGGCTGAAGCCGTGGCCGGGCAGGTCTACCACGTGCAGCTGGAAGTGCGGCGCCAGGCGCTGCACCAGCGGCGCGAAGATACCGCCATGCAGCGCCCAGCCGTGGATCAGGACCAGTGCCGGGCCGGTGCCGGTGACATGGATGTGCATGCGTGGACGTTGTGCCTCAGGCGCCGGCGGTGTTCAGCGACTGCTCGTAGGCCAGCAGGTCGCGCGCACGGGCGGTGGCCTCGACCAGGGTCTGCACCTGTTCGATCGTGTGCAGTGCCGACAGCGTGATGCGCAGCCGCGCCCTGCCCTCGGGCACGGTCGGCGGGCGGATCGCACCGACCATGAAGCCGGACTGCTCCAGCGCGGCGGCCAGCGCCATGACCGTGGCCTCGTCGCCGCACAGCAGCGGCTGGATCGGCGTCTCCGAGGGCATCAGCTCCAGGCCGTTGCGGCGTGCGCCGTCGCGGAACGTGGCGATCAGTTCGGCCAGCTTCTCGCGGCGCCAGTGGTCGCGGCGCGCCAGTTTCACCGCGGCCAGCGATGCGGCGGCCTGCGCCGGCGGCAGCGCGGTGGTGTAGATGTACGGGCGCGCGGTTTCGGCCAGGTGCTGGATCAGGCTGTCCTCGCCCAGCACCACCGCGCCATGGCCGCCCAGCGCCTTGCCCAGGGTGACCAGCTGCAGCGGCACTTCGTTCACGCCGAGCCCGGCATCGGCCACGCAGCCGCGGCCGTGTTCGCCGACCACGCCGATGCCGTGCGCGTCGTCCACGTAGAACAGCGCCTCCTGCATGCGCGCCACCAGCGACAGCGAGCGCAGCGGGGCGACATCGCCATCCATGCTGAACACGCCATCGGTAGCGAGCATGGCGGCGCCGTCGGCGGCGTTCTTCAGCTGGCGCATGGCGCCTTCGCTGTCCAGGTGCGGGTAGCGGCGCAGGCGGCAGCCGGCCAAGCGGGTGGCATCGAGCAGGCTGGCGTGGTTGAGGCGGTCCTGTACGCAGACGTCGCTCTCTTCGGACAGCAGCGCCTGCTGCACGGCGAGATTGGCCATGAAGCCGCTGTCGAACAGCAGCGCGCGCGGATAGCCGAGCCAGTCGGCCATCTCGTGCTCCAGCTGCTCGTGCAGCACGTGGTGGCCGCAGACCAGGTGCGATGCGGTGCTGCCGGCACCTTCGCGGCCGACGGCATCCTGCAGTGCGGCGACCACTTCGAACTGCTGCGACAGGCCCAGGTAATCGTTGCTGCAGAAGCCGGTGAGCCACTTGCCGCCGACTTCCAGGCGCACGCCGTCGCGGCGGCCGACGCTGCGGCGCACGCGGATGCGCCCCTGCGCTTGGCGGAGCTTGCGCTGGTCCTGCAGGCGGGCGAGGAGGTCGGAGCGGGCCATGGCGTCAGTTCATGGACGGGTGGGCGGCTAGCGTAACCGGTTGCCGCTGCAACCGCTTGCGGCGCGGCCCGGCTGCGCACCGCACGGACCGCGGGCGCGGTGGGCTCAGGCCGTGGCCGCGCAGTGCGGGGCGATGTCCAGGTGCACGGTGCCGGGATGGTCGTGGTCACCGGCATCCACCTCCACCTGCATCGGCGAGATTCCCAGCCGCGCGAACAGCGCCTGGTCGCGCGCGGTGTCCGGGTTGCCGGTGGTCAGCAGCTTCTCGCCGTAGAAGATGGAATTGGCACCGGCGGCGAAGCACAGCGCCTGCAGCTCGTCGCTCATGCTCTCGCGCCCGGCCGACAGCCGCACCATCGAGCGCGGCATGGTGATGCGCGCCACCGCGATCATGCGCACGAACTCGAACGGATCCAGCTCGGCGCTGCCATGCAGCGGCGTGCCGGCAACCTGCACCAGGCGGTTGATCGGCACCGAATCCGGGTGCGCCGGCAGGTTGGCCAGGGCCAGCAGCAGGCCGGCGCGGTGTTCGCGGGTCTCGCCCATGCCGACGATGCCGCCGCAGCAGGTCTTCAGCCCGGCGTTGCGCACGTGCTCGAGCGTGTCCAGCCGGTCCTGGTACTGGCGGGTGTGGATGATCGAGTCGTAATAGTCCGGCGCGGTGTCGAGGTTGTGGTTGTAGTAGTCCAGCCCGGCGTCCTTGAGCGCCTGCGCCTGGTGGCCTTCGAGCATGCCCAGGGTGGCGCAGGTCTCCAGCCCCAGCGCCTTCACCTCGCGGATCATCGCCGCCACCTTGGGGATGTCGCGGTCCTTGGGCGAGCGCCAGGCCGCGCCCATGCAGAAGCGCGAGGCACCGGCCTGGCGGGCGGCGCGGGCGCGGGCGACCACGCTGTCGGTGTCCATCAGTTTCTGCGCGTCCACGCCGGTGTCGTAGCGCTGCGCCTGCGGGCAGTAGGCACAGTCTTCCGGGCAGCCGCCGGTCTTGACCGACAGCAGGGTGGAGACCTGCACCTGCGCCGGGTCGAAATGTTCGCGGTGCACGCTGGCGGCGCGGAACAGCAGTTCGGGGAAGGGCAGGTCGAACAGCGCCAGCAGTTCCTCGCGGTTCCAGTCGTGGCGGATGACGGCGGACATGGGGGTTTCCTGACAGATCGGGCAACGGAAGCGGGGCAGTCTGGTGAGCATGCACCCGGCTGTCAACAAATCACGTGTCGATCTGGTTTACAGGATGGGCGGGGCCTTGTCCGGCCTGCTGTTCCCGCCCACGTGCCTGGTCTGCGCCGAGCCGGGCCCGCCCGGGCGCGACCTGTGCGGCGCCTGTGCCGGCACCCTGCCGTGGCTGGAGAACGCGTGCCGTGGCTGCGCCCTGCCGCTGCCGGCCGCCGAGCCGGACGGGGCGCTGTGCGGCGCCTGCCACGGCGGCCGCTCGCCGCTGGCGGCCGTGCATGCCGCGCTGCTGTACGCCGCGCCGGTGGACGGGCTGCTGCGGCGCTTCAAGTTCCATGGCGACCTGGCCGCCGGGCGCCTGCTGGCGCAGTTGATGCACGCCCGGCTGGCGGCGGTGGCGCGGCCGCAGGCGCTGGTGCCGGTGCCGCTGCACCTGTCGCGCCTGCGCCGGCGCGGCTACGACCAGGCGCTGGAACTGGCGTGGCCGCTGGCCCGCGCGCTGCGCCTGCCGTTGCGGGCCGGGCTGCAGCGCACCCGCGCCACCCGGGCGCAGTCGGAACTGGACGCGCCGGCGCGGCGCCGCAACCTGCGCACGGCCTTTACCGCCCACGGGCCGCTGCCGGCGCATGTGGCGCTGGTCGACGACGTGATGACCACCGGTGCCACCGTGCAGGCCGCGGCCCGTGCGCTGCGCCGGGCTGGCGTGGCGCGGGTCGATGCCTGGGTCTGCGCACGGGTGCCGTGAGCACGGCAGGGGTATGCTCGGATGACGGCTTCCCTCTGGATCAGCAAGGAGTGATGACATGAATGGCAACCCGGGTTTCCCTTCCGACACGCTGCTCGGTGCACTGTCGCGGCACTGGTGGGTGGTCCTGCTGTTCGGCCTGTTCGCGGTGGCCTTCGGCGTACTGGCGCTGATCGCGCCGGTGCGTACCGCGGCGGTGCTGGCCATGTGGCTGGGGGTGATGGCGATCGTCGAGGGCGTGGTGGCGCTGGCCGCGGCGGTCGGCGGTTCGGCGCCGGTATCGCGCGGCTGGACGGTGTTCTATGCGCTGGTGTCCATCGCCTTCGGCGTACTCGCCCTGCTCAACCCGCTGGCCACGGCGAGCGTGCTGCTGCTGTTCGTGGCGGCGTGGCTGGTGGTCGGCGGCATCTACCGCATCGTCTTCGCCATCCGCGTGCGCAAGCACATCCGCGGCGAATGGCTGCTGATTGTCAGCGGCCTGCTGGCGGTGGTGCTGGGCGTGCTGTTCGCGCTCAACCCGCTGGGCGGGCTGATGGTCACGTCGCTGTGGATCGGCGCGATGGCGCTGGTCTACGGCGTGCTGCAGGTGGTGGTCGCGTTCCGCCTGCGCCGGCTGGGCCGGACCGCGGCCTGAGCCGGCGGCCCGGCTGTCGATGCGCACGGCCCGCCGGGGGCGGGCCGTGGCGTGTCAGTCCAGGTACTGGCTGGCGACGATGCCGGCGAACAGCGCGGCCCCGACCCAGTTGTTGTGCAGGAACGCGCGGAAGCAGGCCTGGCGTTCGCGCGTGCGGCATATCCAGAATTCCCAGGCCACCAGCGCCGCGGCCACGCCGAGGCCGGCCCAGTACGGCATGCCCAGCCCGGCACGCTGGCCGGCCAGCGCCATCGCCGCGAAGAACAGCGCGTAGAGGATGCCCTGGATCACCAGGTCCAGGTCGCCGAACAGGATGGCGGTGGAGCGCGAGCCGACCTTGAGGTCGTCGTCGCGGTCGACCATCGCATACCAGGTGTCGTAGGCGGTGGACCACAGGATGTTGGCCGCGTACAGCACCCAGCCCAGCGGCGGCACTTCGCCCTGCACCGCGGCGAAGGCCATCGGGATGCCCCAGCCGAAGGCCATGCCCAGGTAGACCTGCGGCAGGTGGGTATAGCGCTTGAGGTAGGGGTAGGTGGCGGCCAGGAACACGCCGACGAAACTCAGGCCGATGGTCAGCGCGTTGAGGGTCAGCACCAGCGCGAACGCGACCAGCATCAGCCCGGCGAACAGCGCCAGCGCCTGGCGCCCGGACACCGCGCCGGTGGCCAGCGGGCGGTCCTTGGTGCGCTTGACGTGCGGGTCCAGCCAGCGGTCGGCGTAATCGTTGATCACGCAGCCGGCCGAGCGGGTCAGCCACACGCCGGCGGTGAACACGAACAGCGTCCACGGTGCCGGCATGCCATCGGACGCCAGCCACAGCGCCCACCACGTCGGCCACAGCAGCAGCAGGGTGCCGATCGGGCGGTCGGCGCGCATCAGTTTCCAGTAGCTGGCCAGCCGCGACGGTGCCGGCGCCGGCTGTTGTTGGTAGCGTTCGTAACCCATACGCACAGGTTACCAGCCGGGCCCGGCGGTCCGTTGCCATGCGCCGATGCGACAGGGGCAGACCTGCGCATGCATTTACCGTTAGAATGCGCCTCCGCCCGGCAGCGCCGGACGGTGGGGAGCCCCCTGGCTCCCGCAGCGACACACAACGCGCCCGTAGCTCAGCCGGATAGAGTAGTGGCTTCCGAAGCCATTGGTCGGGGGTTCGAATCCCTCCGGGCGCGCCATCTTCGATGTCGCTTCGTCGTGATTGCCGGCCTTCGCGTCTGGCGTTGCGGCGTTCGATGCCGTGCATCGCCCGTGGCGTGCATATCGCCGGCGTCACGGTGGCGCCCGCGATGGAATGCCTGCATGTGCCGCAAGAACTGCTAAACGCGGCGTTTCCGGCTCCGCTATTCTTGCCGGCGTTCGACAGGCAGGACGCATCTTGAGCGCAACGGCAAAAGTGCTGTGGCACATCGAATGCCATGACGATGGCGCGCTGGCGCTGGCGGATATCGCCGCCGCGGTGGGGCTGTCGCCGTTCCATCTGTCCCGCATGTTCCATGGCCGTACCGGTACCCCGTTGATGCGCTACCTGCGCGGCCGGCGGTTGACCCTGGCCGCGCGGCGCCTGGCCCAGGGCGGCGACGACATCCTGCAGCTCGCGCTGGACAGCGGTTATTCCACGCATGCCGCCTTTACCCGCGCGTTCTGCGGCCAGTTCGGCAGCACCCCGGCGCAGGTGCGCGAGCACGGGCTGGCGTCCCTCGCCCTGGTGGACGCGCTCAAGCTGGACGAGGCGGCCGCGGGTAACGGGATCGCGCTGTGGCGGGCCGCGCTGCCGGCGTTCTCGGTCGCCGGCATCGGCCGCCGCCATACCTGCTTCAGCAACGGCGAAATCCCCGGCCAATGGCAACAGCTCGATCGCCAGTGGCCGCGGCCGGCACCGGTCAGCTACGGGGTCTGCATGAACCGCGACGGGGACGGGGCGTTCGATTACATCGCCGCGGTGCCGCTGGACCCGGCGCAGCCCCCGCCGCGCCACTGGCAGCGTGTCGACCTGCCGGCGATGCGCTACCTGGTGGCCTGGCACGCCGGCCACGTGTCCTCGATCCGCTCGACCTGGCGCTGGCTGCGCGAGCACTACCTGCCCACGGCGCGGATCGCGCTGGCCGACACGCCGGCATTCGAGCGCTACGACCCGCGCTTCGACGACCGCAGCGGCAACGGCGGCGTGGAGATATGGCTGCCGCTGGCTGAAATCCCGCAACGACCGGAGTGATCGATGTCCTTTTTCCACTCGGCCCTGGCGCTGGCGCTGGGCGCGCTGCAGCTCGCTCCCGCCCCGCCGCTGCCCAAGGCGGGCGAACGGACCGGCGTGGCCACCTCGGCGACCGCCGCCATCCGCGATGCCGGGCAGCGCGATGCCCTGCGCTTCACGGTGTGGTATCCGACGCACACGGCACGTGCGGAAACGCCGCTGTCGATCGGCCCGCCCGACGCCCCGCTGTTCCAGGAAGCGGGGCGGGTCGAGGACGCACCGGTCAGCGGCGGGCGGCTTCCCACCCTGCTGCTGTCCCACGGCAATGGCGGAACGGCGCGGATGATGGGGTGGCTGGGAACGGCGCTGGCCCGCGCGGGCTACCTGGTGATTGCCGTCGACCACCCCGGCAACAACGGCATCGACCCGATGACCCTGGCCGGCAGCGTGCTCCCCTGGTTGCGCGCCGATGACCTGGCGACGGCACTGGCGGCGGTGCAGGCAGATCCGGTGCTCGGCGCGCATGTGGATACGGCGCGGCTCGGCCTGGTCGGGTACTCGGCCGGAGGGTTCACCGCGCTGGTTGCCGCCGGTGCGCGCCCCGACATGCCGCGCCTGGCGCGCTTCTGCGCCGCGCATCCCGACGATGGCGTGTGCCGCCCGCAGGACGAGTCGCCCACGCACACCCAGGCCGCCCGCGTGGCCGCGGCGGCCTCCCCGGAACTGGCGCCGCATGTCCGCCAGGCGGGCCAGTCCCGCGCGCTGCCCGGGGTGCGCGCGGCCTTCCTGCTGGCACCGGCGATCGTGCAGGCGTTCGACCCGGCGGAACTGGAGGCGCTGCAGCTCCCGCTGTCGATCATGGTGGGCACGGACGACGCGGTGGCCGCCCCCGCCAGCAACAGCGACGTGGCCGCGGCGCTGGCCGGCAACGCCGTGATCCGCCACCTCCCCGGCGTGGCCCACTACGACTTCCTGTCCGAGTGCACCCCGCTGGGAGCGGACCGGCTGCAGGGGCTGTGCCGGACCGCGGTCCCGAAGGCCGCCACGCATGCGGCGGCGGTGGACGAAGCCCTGCGTTTCTTCGGCGAAAACCTGCGCTAGCCGGCGCCGGCCGCGTATCCGGCGCGGGCGGGTCCGGTACCGGCCACGGCACCGGGGAACAACGGCCCCGCCATCGCGCGGCGGGCCGCTTCCGGCATTTCGCGTAACCCGCAGGCGGCACTGGCTACGGTGCCCGTCTGGGTGTACAAATGTACACCCATGATCCCTGCCGACCTGCCACCGCAGCGCGCCGCCGTCCTTGCCTTCCTGCGCCGGGAGCTGGCGGCCGGGCGCGCACCCAGCCTGGCCGAGATCGCCGCGGCGTTCGGCTTTGCCTCGCGCAACGCCGCGCAGAAGCACGTGCAGGCGCTGCTGGCTGACGGCCTGCTGGAGCAGCTGCCGGGGCGCAAGCGCGGCCTGCGCCTGCCCGGTGGCGACGCCGACCTGCTGCCGTTGCCGGTGCTCGGGCGGGTGGCCGCGGGCCCGCCGATCGGGGCCGACATCGGCCTGGACCAGCAGTTCTGGCTGGACCGGCGGCTGTTCGCGCTGCGCCCGGACTACCTGCTGCGGGTACAGGGCGATTCGATGATCGACGACGGCATCCTCGACGGCGACCTGGTCGGGGTGCAGCGCACGCCCGAGGCGCGCGACGGCCAGACCGTGGTGGCGCGCGTCGATGGCGAGCTGACCATCAAGCGCCTGCAGCGCGGGCCGCGATGCATCCACCTGCTGCCGCGCAACCGCGCGCATGCGCCGATCGAGGTGCGGCCGGGCCAGGATTTCGCCATCGAAGGCGTTTACTGCGGGCTGGTACGCCCGGCTTAAATGGGCACCGTGGTCGCCCTCGACAGCCTGCTGGCGGCGCAGACGCTGTGGCACGCCGGGCGTGCCTCGGCCGCGGCGCTGGGCGAGCCCACCGGCCATGCCGCGCTCGATGCGCTGCTGCCGCAGGGTGGCTGGCCGCGGCATGCGCTGACCGAACTGCTGTTGCCGGCCGATGGCGTGGGTGAGCTGGCGCTGCTGCTGCCCACGCTGGCGCGGCTGAGCCAGGCCGGCGCCACGGTGGCGGTGGTGGCGCCGCCTTATGTGCCCTACGCCCCGGCCTGGCAGGCCGCGGGCGTGGCGCTGGAACGGCTGGAGATCGTCCAGGCCATGCCACGCGATGCGCTGTGGGCGTTCGAGCAATGCCTGCGCAGTGGCGCCTGCGGAGCGGTGCTGGGCTGGCCGCGGCAGGCCGACGCGCAGGCGCTGCGGCGGCTGCAGGTGGCGGCCGACAGCGGCCAGTGCCTGGGCTTTGCCCTGCGCGACCGCCGCCATGCGGCCAATCCCTCGCCGGCCGCGCTGCGCCTGGAAGCGGTGCGCGACGCGCACGGCGGCAATGCCTGGCAGGTACGCAAATGCCGCGGCGGCCCGGCGCCGGCGCGCGCCTTTGCCCTGGCCACGCGGTGAGGCGCGGCCATGCTCTGGGCCTGTGTACTGCTGCCGCAACTGGCGCTGGATGCCGTCCTGCGGCGATGCCCTGATCCGCAGGCGCCGCTGGCGCTGGTCAGTGGCCCGGCGCAGCTGCGCACCCTGCAGGCGGTCAACGCCGCCGCGGCCGCTGCCGGGGTGCGGGCCGGCATGCGCCTGACCGCCGCGCATGCGCTGCTGCCCGGGTTAGCCCTGGTCGAACACGACCCGCAGGCCGAGGCGCGCTGGCAGCGCTTCCTGGCCGCCTGGGCCTACCGCCACAGTTCGCTGGTCAGTGCGCAGTGGCCCGGCTGCATCGTGCTGGAAGTACGCGCCAGCTTCGCCCTGCTCGGGCCTTGGCCGCGCATCGAGGCGCGGCTGCGCGAGGAACTGCGACTGCTGGGTTTCACCCACCGCATCGGGCTGGCGCCGACGCCGCGCGCCGCGCAGGTGCTGGCCGGCCTGCGCGACGGCCTGGCGGTGACCCAGCCGGCGGCGATGACGACGCTGCTGGACCGCGTGCCGGTGGCGCGCGCGCGGCTGCCGGACGATGCCGGCGAGCGCCTGCGGCACATGGGCATCGGCGACCTGCGCACGCTGCGTGCGCTGCCGCGCGATGCGCTGCGCCGGCGTTTCGGCCTGCCGCTGCTCGACCACCTGGACCGGCTCTACGGACAGGCCGACGACCCGCTGGCGTATTACGCGCCGCCGGACCACTTCGACGTGCGGCTGGAGCTGGGCTACGAGGTCGAGAGCCACACCGCGCTGCTGTTCCCGCTGCGCCGCCTGGTCGGCGACCTGTGCACTTACCTGTCGGTGCGCGACGGCGGCGTGCAGCGCTTCGTGCTGCGGCTGGAGCACGAGGAGGGCCACAGCGACGTGGCGGTGGGACTGCTGGCCGCCGAGCGTGAGCCGGCGCTGCTGTTCGAGCTGGTGCGCAACCGCCTGGAGCAGGTGCGGCTCGAGCGGCCGGTGGTGGCGCTGCGCCTGCTGGCGCGGGAACTGCCGCCATTCGTGCCGGCCGCGCGCGACCTGTTCGATCCGCGTACGCGCCAGCAGCAGCCGTGGCCGCAGCTGCGCGAGCGGTTGCGCGCACGGCTGGGCGATACCGCGGTGCATCGCATCGCGCCGACCTGCGATCCGCGCCCGGAGCGTGCCTGGCGGCCGCTGCAGGGCGACGAGGCGCGCATCGGCGATGCCGCGCCGGGCCTGCCGCCGCGCCCGGCCTGGCTGCTGCCGCAGCCGGTGCCGCTGCGCGACCCGCGCCTGCGCATCGTGTCCGGCCCGGAACGGCTGGAAAGCGGCTGGTGGGACGGCGACGACGCGCGCCGCGATTACTACGTGCTGGAAACTTCGCAGGGCCAGCGCGCCTGGGCCTTCGCGCCGCCGGGCGAGCAGGGCGGCTGGATGCTGCACGGGTGGTTCGCATGAGCCGCCGCGAAGCCCGCGATTCACATGCCGGCACGCGTGCGCCGCGCGCCTGGGAAGTGGCGCAGCGGCTGGGTGGCGAAGCCGCCAACGATGGCGCGCCCGGCGAGGACGACCTGCCCGCCTATGCCGAACTGCATTGCCTGTCGGATTTTTCCTTCCTGCGCGGTGCGGCCAGCGCCGAGCAGCTGTTCACGCGTGCGCGCGCCTGCGGCTACGAAGCGCTGGCGATCACCGACGAATGCTCGCTGGCCGGCATCGTGCGCGCCTGGGAGGCGGCACGCGCCAGCGGCGTGAAGCTGGTGGTCGGCAGCGAGTTCGCCCTGGGCTGCGGCCTGCGCTGCGTATTGCTGGTGGAAACCGCCGCCGGCTACACGCGGCTGTGCGAACTGATCAGCCGCGGCCGCCTGGCGGCCGGCAAGGGCACGTACCGGCTGGCACGCGCGGACGTGGAGTCGGTGCTGGGCGACGCCGGTGCCGAGGCCTCGGGCCTGTTCGCGTTGTGGCTGCCGGGCGCCGAGCCGCAGGAGGAACAGGGGCGCTGGCTGCAGGCCGTGTTCGGCGCACGCGCGCACCTGGCGGTGGAACTGCACCGCGAACAGGACGATGCCGCGCGCCTGCAGCGGTTGCTGGCGCTGGCCGATGCGCTGGCGATGACGCCGCTGGCCAGCGGCGACGTGCACATGGACGTGCGCCGCCGGCGCATGCTGCAGGACACGATGACCGCCATCCGCCATAACCTGGCGCTGGCCGAATGCGGCGCGCACCTGTTCCGCAATGGCGAGCGCCACCTGCGCACCCGCCGCGCGCTGGGCAACATCCACCCGCCGGCACTGCTGGACAACGCGGTGCGGCTGGCGCGCCGCTGTAGTTTCGACATGGATCAACTGCGCTACGCGTACCCGACCGAACTGGTGCCTGCCGGGAACACGCCCAGCAGCTGGCTGCGCGAACTGACCGAGCGCGGCATGCGCGAGCGCTGGCCGCAGGGAACGCCGGCCGACGTCGTGCGCCAGATCGAGGACGAGCTGGAGCTGATCGCCTACAAGCAGTACGAGGCGTTCTTCCTGACCGTGCAGGACATCGTGCGCTTCGCCAGGGAGCGCGGCATCCTGTGCCAGGGCCGGGGTTCGTCGGCCAATTCCGCGGTGTGCTTCGCGCTGGGCATCACCGTGGTGGACCCGGCCGAAAGCCGGCTGCTGATGGCGCGCTTCCTGTCGCGCGAACGCGACGAGCCACCGGACATCGACGTGGACTTCGAGCACGAGCGGCGCGAGGAAGTGCTGCAGTACGTCTACGCCAAGTACGGCCGCCACCGCGCTGCCTTGGCGGCCACCGTGATCCGTTACCGCGGCAAGAGCGCGGTGCGCGACGTGGCCCGTGCCTTCGGCCTGCCGCCGGACCAGATCGCGCTGCTGGCCGGATGCCATGGCTGGGGCAATGGCGAGGTGCCGATGGCGCAGCGGCTGCGCGAGACAGGCTTCGACCCGGACAACCCGCTGATCCGGCGGCTGATGGCGATCACCGCGCAGTTGAACGGCCACCCGCGCCACCTGTCGCAGCACGTGGGCGGTTTCGTCATCAGCGATGCGCCGCTGTCCACCGTGGTGCCGGTGGAGAACGCGGCCATGGACGGGCGCACCATCATCCAGTGGGACAAGGACGACCTGGAGACGATGAAGCTGCTCAAGGTCGACTGCCTGGCGCTGGGCATGCTCACCTGCATCCGCAAGGCGCTGGACCTGGTGGAGCGCCACCGCGGCCAGCGCATCGACCTGGCACGGTTGCCGGCCGGCGACGAGCCGACCTACGCCATGATCCAGGCCGCCGACACCGTGGGCGTGTTCCAGATCGAATCGCGCGCGCAGATGAGCATGCTGCCGCGGCTGAAACCGGCGTGTTTCTACGACCTGGTGATCGAGGTGGCGATCGTGCGCCCGGGGCCGATCCAGGGCGGCATGGTGCATCCGTACCTGCGCCGGCGACAGGGCAGGGAGGAGGCCACCTGTCCCGAGGCGTTGCGGGAAATCCTCGGGCGCACCTGCGGCATTCCGCTGTTCCAGGAACAGGTGATGGAGCTTGTCATCATCGCCGCCAGGTACAGCCCCGGGGAAGCCGATGGCCTGCGTCGCTCGATGGCGGCCTGGGGCCGCGGCGGGGACATGGAGCCGCATCGCGTCCGCATCCGCGAACGGATGCAGGCCAACGGCTACTCCGACGAATTCATCGACCAGATCTTCGAGCAGATCAAGGGCTTCGGCTCCTACGGCTTCCCGCAGAGCCATGCCGCCTCGTTCGCCAAGCTGGTCTACATCAGCAGTTGGCTCAAGCGCCATGAACCGGCGGCCTTTGCCTGTGCGCTGCTCAACGCGCAGCCGATGGGCTTCTATTCGCCCAGCGAGATCGTCCAGGACGCGCGCCGCGACGGTCACGGCGGACGCCGCGCGGTGGAGGTGCGGCCGGTGGACGTGACCTGCAGCGACCGGGACAACACCCTGGAAGGCGGGCGGGCACGCCGTGGCCCGGATGACGACGACGGCCAGCCCGCCATCCGCCTGGGCCTGCGCCAGGTGGCCGGGTTGCCTGAAAGCGCGGCGCTGGCCATCGTCGCCGCGCGTGCCAGGCGCCCGTTCGCCGACGTGCGCGACCTGTGCCTGCGCGCCGGCCTGGACGAGCGGGCGCGGCGCGCGCTGGCCGAAGCCGGCGCGCTGCAGACACTGGCCGGGCACCGCCACGCCGCACGCTGGGAAGTAGCCGGCATCGAACGGCAGCGGCCGCTGCTGCCCGGCAGCCCCGACGAGGAGGCGGTGGTGCTGCCGGCGCCTTCGGCCGGCGAGGAGGTGCTGGCCGATTACCGGGTGCTCGGCCTCACCCTCGGCGAGCATCCGCTGTCGCTGCTGCGCGCGCGGCTGCAGCGCGAGCGCGTGCTCGACATCGCCCAGGTCCGGCAACTGCCGCACGGGCGCGGCGCCCACGTGGCCGGCATCGTGGTGCAGCGGCAGCGCCCGGGTACGGCCAAGGGCACGGTGTTCGTCACCCTCGAGGATGAGCATGGCCCGCTCAACGTCGTGGTCTGGCAGGACCTGGCTGCACGCCGGCGCAAGGTACTGCTGGGCGCGCGGCTGATGGCGGTGCGCGGGCGCTGGGAACAGGTCGATGGCGTGCAGCACCTGGTCGCCCGTGACCTGCACGACCTCAGCCACCTGCTGGGCGACCTGCAGACCCAATCGCGGGATTTCCACTAGCGCGGCGCATCGGCGCAGTGCCGCGGCACCGGCCCGCGGCAGGCGCTGCGCTGCCTTCGCGGCGCCCGGCAATGCCGCTAGTCACACCGTGCGTACTGGCGTGCCGCCGTCACCTCCGTTCAATCACCCGCCAGCAGAGCGCGGGCGTGAGCGCCGGGCCTCCCGCGTCACTGCCAATCGGACAGCGCGATCTTCAGTTCCGCGGCGAAACCCTTGGTCGAAGACACCGGCACCGTGAACACGCGCGGTGACTGCTGGCTGATGCCGATCGCCCTGTCGCTGGCGCTGTCCAGTTCGGCCTGCGTCTTGGGGCCGCCGGCCCACTGGTCGTCGCCCCAGACATAGCGCAGCCGCCAGCCATCGCCATCGGGCCGGGCGAACAGCACCAGCGTGTTGCGGAACAGGTATTCGCCGGGAATGTGGTTCTTCAGGAACAGCGCGCCATCGACCTCGTAGCCGGCGTTGCACACCGCCAGCTCGATCGAGAACGCGACCTCGCTGCCGGCGGTGATGCGGCGGCTGTCCAGGAACACCGAGAACAGCACCGGCGCGCGCGCATCGCGGCGCACGTTGCCGTCGGCGTCGAAGATGTCGCCGTACTCGCGGCGCACCGCCGATTCGTTGGCCTGGGTGCGCGCGGTGAGCTGGTAGGTATAGGCGCCGCGCGGCGCCACCGTGGCCTCGATGTAATACGAGGAGCGCACCTGCCTGCCGCGCCGGCGTGCGGCCCCGACCTCCGGTGGCAGCGCCAGCGCGGTGATGTCCAGCTGCGCGGTGGCGCAGATGTCGCCGAACAGGAAGCGCGACAGGTTCTGGTACCCCTCCTCGGAATTGACGATGCCGAAATAGCCACTGTGGCTGCGGTTGACGAACGCGCGCGGCGCGCCCTCCACCCAGGCGTTGGCGATGCGCACCAGGCCGTCGCTGAGCGCGCCGACCGCGAACGAGGACAGGCCACGCGCCACCGCGTAGTCGCGGCTGTTGGTGCCGACCAGGCAGAACATACGCTCGGGCGGGAAGCCGGAATCGCCCAGGGTGTTGACCTTGTCCCTGGGGACCTTCAGGTAGCGCGCCATGTTGCCGCGATTGAAGTTGTTCATGTCGTTGATCGACAGCAGGTCGGGCACGTTGATGCCGGCGATGTCGATGCCGTTGTGCGGGGTGGCGTAGGTGAACACCTTGTCCACCAGCGTGCGCGCCTCGGTGCTGGCCACTTCCGGGTTCTGCAGCAGGCAACGACAGATCAGCCCACCCATCGAGTGTGCCACCAGGTACACGCGGAAGTCGCGGCGCTGGTTGGCGTTGTTGCCGCACACGCTGTCGCGCAGCTCCAGGATGCGCTGGCCCAGGCTGGCCGCGGCTTCGGTGATCGACGGCGCCTTGCCGTCGCCGAACGCGGGGTCGGCTACGTCGTAGTAGCGGTGGATTGGACCGGCCAGCCTTTCGTAGACACTCGGACGCCATAATTGATGGCAATGACCGAGGTGTTTATGGGCAACAGCAAGCAGTACACGGATGAGTTCCGCGCAGAGGCGGTGAAGCAGGTAATCGAGCGCGGCTTTACAGTCGTGA
>NZ_LDJO01000042.1 GCF_001431595.1 Stenotrophomonas acidaminiphila | reverse complement strand
GGCTACGTCCACGACTGTAAAGCCGCGCTCGATTACCTGCTTCACCGCCTCTGCGCGGAACTCATCCGTGTACTGCTTGCTGTTGCCCATAAACACCTCGGTCATTGCCATCAATTATGGCGTCCGAGTGTCTACGAAAGGCTGGCCGGTCCAAGAACCGCGAAACCGGATTTGCGCCTTCGTGCGCAAGCACGGATGCGCTTACGCGGCTTTGCTGGAACGCGCCGATGCGGATTTCCGTAAAGCCACAAAAACGGATAGCAACACCAAATGAACACTATAGATTGTAGTCCTATAGGGCGCAATGGGCTGTCATCTTGGTTTTTTGAGGGAAACCATAGGTGGCGGCTGGGTATTCATTGGCAAAGGCATTGAAGACGGTCAGAAAGGCGCGTGGCTTGAGCCAGGAAGCCTTCTCTGACGTGTCCAGCCGCACCTATATGAGTACCCTCGAACGCGACCTGAAAAGTCCGACCCTGCATAAGCTGGCCGAGCTGTGCGAGGTGATGGAGATCCACCCGCTCACGCTGCTAACGCTGGCCTACGCGGGCGATAGCCCGCACAAGGCCGACGAGCTGCTGGCGCAGGTGCGCCGGGAGCTGGAGTCGGTGTTGAAAGAGCGCGACGCGGCGAAGCCGCGCGCGTGATGCGGTGATGTGCTGCGACCAGCAGCACAGCGCCCCGCCGCGATGGACGGGGCGCTGCGGCGGTCACGCCGCCTGGGGCTTGCTGCGCGACCAGATCAGGTCGTGCGTGCCGTCCTCGCCTTCGATCATGCGGGCGTAGACCGGAGCCGGGAACGAAGGATCGTCGAGGGTCACGGACAGGTAATCCCGCCCGGCTTCGCTGGTCTTCTTCCACGCCGCGCCGATGTCGTGACCGGCCGCCTGGACGCGGAAGTCCGGGGCTTTCTCGCTGTCCCCCTTGTCGTTGGGAACCAGCTTGACCTTGACGTTGAGCGTCAGGGTGCGAAGCGTGCCGGTGAAGCCGTCTTTGTCTGCGGTGAAGGTGCCGATGTTGGCCATGATGTTTTCTCCTTTCGGTTGAACAAGGTTCGCGCCCATCGCGTCCTTGTTGTGATCCGGCCGGCGGGGGACGGGCTGGCTGCACCGCTTGCGGTCGAAACGCAGTGGAGAACCGGAAGGCGAAAAGAATTTGTCCCGCGAGGAATGCGCTTCAGCGCAGGGGAAATTGTTTTCGCCGGACGGTTGCAGCCATGAAGCCCGAGGCGCAGCCGCGCCCCCGCCAGGATTCACAACGAGACAAGGACGCCTTGGGCCGAACCGCTCCGAAAGGAGATGGGGCCGGCTCGGCATCCCCGCATGAAGGCTGCTCCGACTCGCCCGCTGACGCGGGCCAGGTCAACCACCCGACGACAAGCGAGAACGCCCCTGCCGCACCTTGCGATGCCGGTCTTGAGGCGTGGCGTGGAAGCTCCATAGCGATGCCGGGCGGGTTGTCCGTGAACCGTCCTTCGTGATGTAACAGGCTGGAGCCGCCAGCGTTGAGGACGGCCCGCATTTGCACAACCTGCCGCAGCAAGCGCCAGCGTGTTCGCCAGCGCGCCGTCCATCGCGGCGGGGCGCTGGCCGGGCCGATCCGGCGTAGGCCGGTTCGGCGGCATCAAGGGGTGCCAAGCATCGCGCGGCGGGGATAGCCCGCAGGGCTTTCCCCTAGAGGCAAGCGGAGCGCGCAGCGCCGCAGGCGCGAAGGCGTGAGGGATTGAAGCCGAATGGCCGTGACGGCAAAGACGGCACGGGGCGCAGCCCGAAAGCCCGGCGGCGCATCGCGCCGACACGGCCTACCATGACGAGTACGAACAGCGAAGCCCATGCCCAAGGAAGCACCGATGGAAGAAAAGCGCATCCATGAGTTCTTCAAGCGATACCAAGACATCTTTCGCCAAGGATTGAAAAACGAAGCGAACATGGAGCAAGTGGCCTCGTCCTATGCCACCGCCTTCATCGCCGCCTCGCCGGCTAGGGTCATGGCAGGCCAGAACGACGAGCAACTGAAACAAGTCATGCGCCAAGGCTTCGAGCGTTACCGCCAACTCGGCACGAAGGACATGACTCTGCGAGGCATTCGCATCGCCCCTATCGACGCGCATCATTGCCTTGCACACGTCGCTTGGACGGCAACCTATGACCGGGGCGCGGCCCCGGACGTGTCTATCGACTTCGACGTCCACTACTTCGTGCAGCAGCTCGATGGCGATCCCAAGGTATTCGGCTGGGTGTCAGGCGACGAACAGGCGCTGTTGAGGCAGCACGGTATCGTCTGACGCCACTGCCGCGAAGACGGCGGCGCTCTGATTCGGCTGTTGGCCTTGAACACCGGGCGCGGCCACCGCCGCGCCCGGATTTGCATTTCACCGCGCCCAGGGCGGAACGGCCTGGGCGCGGTGCTGTTCGGGTTATTCCTTCGTCTCGATGAGCCACCACACGGCACGCGGCAAGGCGCGGCCCGTGATGGGGTGAATGTCGGTGAGGTCGGCGCGGGCTGACCAGCCCGAGGGCGGGCGGTAGCCGCGCACGTCGCCGTCGCCGTGCCAGCGGCGGGCGCGTACCGCGCCGGGGGCGTAGATCGCCGCCATGCGTGGGCGGCGGGTGGTGGTGCGGGTCATGGGGCGTTCTCCTTCCAGCGAAGCGCCCCGGTCGGGGCCGGGGCGCTTGCCATCGGCGCGGGTCAAGCGGCCAGCGCCACGGCGGGTTCATCCGCCAGTGCCTCGGCATCCTCCGGGGCATCGTCCTGCGCCTGCGGTTCTGCCTGCGTGGTTTCCTGCGCACCTTCTGCCTTGAAGATGGCGGGCATCCATCCGCTGCCGTTCGCCAGCCGCTCGGCCTCGCTGGCAATGTCGGCCTTCTTCAACTTCGCCAGCCGGGAAACCTGCTCGGGCGCGTAGTCGCCCACGGCTTGCAGAACTGCCGCCTTGGGAACGTGCTTGAAGTAGCCTTCTGCGGTCGGCTTCCACCATGCGGCCATGTCGAGGCCCACGGCCTGCGCCAGTTCCTCGCCGGGTTGGTGCGGCGGGGCGCGAGGCGTCACCACGTCCACCGTGGAAGCCACGCAGACGGCCAGCAACTTGACCAGTTCGTCTTGCGGCTTTGCCAGCAGCACGGCGAACAGTTCGGCGCTGTCCTGCGGCAAGGTTTCACCTGCCACCTGTTGCAGTTCGCGCAGCGCCACGGCGGCGGGCGATTCCGGCCAGTCCGGGGCCATGCCTTCCAGCCGGTCTTGCACGTTGAGGCGCACGCCGAGCGGCAGGCCGTCGCCGTAGGCGTCAGGCTGCAAAACCTCCTGCACCATGCCATGCACCAGCGCGGCCAGCGCCACTTGCGGATGCCGTGCCACTTCGATTTGCAGCGCCGCCGTGCGGTGTGCGCTCAACCGCTGCGCCAGCCGGTCGGACAGGCTCGCAGCCTTGGGCGCGTCGTCGGCGTCGTGGCCTTCGTCGTTGTCGGCTTCGCCTTCCGCGCTGCCGAAACCGCGCCGCAGCTTTTCCAGCGTGCGCAGCGCCTTTGCCTCGGCCTCGCGCAGCAGGCCGCGATGAATGACGGCCTCGCCGTTGCGGTCGATGGTGACGATGGCACCGGCCACCTCGCGCACTTCGGGCGCATAGCCTTGTAAGGCGTCATCCGCGTCTTGCAGTTCCCCGATCACCTGATCGCGCCGCTGTTCCAGCTTCTCGGCCTTGGCCTCGTCCTCGGCGTCGCTGGCGTCCTCCAGTTCGGCGTCGATCTTTTCAAGCCGGTTTTCCAGCGAGGCGATGCGGCGGGCCTCGCGCGTGGTCGGCTCGCGGCGGTGGCGCGGTGCGTTCTGGAACGCCTGCCGTTCCTCGTAGGCCAGATGCGGCACGGCCTCCACCCATGACCAGCCCTCGGCGCGCACGTTCTCGGCCAGCGTTGCCAGCTTCTCGCGCACCAGCGTTTCCAGCACTGCGGCGTCGGTGAGGTAGGTGCCGGCATCGCCTTCGGCGAACAGGTCGCGGCGGATGCCTCCGCCTGCCTGCCGGTAGGTGTCCAGCCCGACGAAGCGCACCAGCGCGTGCGTGGCGTCGATTTCGCGCTCGGTGAGGCGTGCGCGCAGCGCGGACGGGCCGCGCTGCCATTCCGGCGCAGCATAGAACGCGGCTTCCTGCGCGGCGTGGTCGTCGGTGATGGTCAGGGCCATCAACTGCTCCAGCGTGACGGTTCCGGCGCGGTAGTCGGCCATCAGGCGCGGCGCGATGTGGGCCAGCTTCAAGCGGCGCTGCACCACCAGCGGGGACACGCCGAAGTCGGCGGCAATGTCCTCGATGGGCCGGCCTTCCTTCACCAGCGCGGCGAACGCCTCGAACTGGTCGGCGGGGTGCATCTGCTCGCGCATCAGGTTTTCCGCGAGGCTGAGGGTGCGGGCGCTGCCATCGGCCACCAGCAGGCACGGCACCTCGTAGTCGGCGGAGATGCGGTGTTTCTTCGCCAGCAGCTTCAAAGCGGTCAAGCGGCGATCACCGGCCACCACCTCGTAATGCTCGCCATCGGCGGATGCGATCACGATCAGGTTTTGCAGCAGGCCGATGCGGGCGATGCTCGCGGCCAGTTCGGGGATGGACAGGCGCGGCATCTTGCGGGCGTTGCGCTTGGAGCGGCGCGGCAGCAACTGCGAGAGGGCAACCAAGATCAGGTTCTTGGACGGGTCGGCCATTTCCAGCGGCGCGGCGGTTTCGATGGCGCGGGCTTCGGTTTGGGTTACGGCGTTCATGGTGATAACTCCTAACGATTCAGGGATGCAGCAGCGAGGGATGCGGCAAGGGCTGCTGCCTGCCCCTGCCGCGTGGGGATTCAGGCTTTCAACTGGCGCAGGCCATCGGCCAGCAGCCACAGGGAGCGATTCAGGCGCACGCTCTGGTCAATGCCCTGCACGGGCCGGGTGGTCTGGCGGCGGCCATTGGCAGCGCGGGCGGACAGGCCGCCTTTGATGAGGTTTTCCTGCGTGCGGTTGAACACGCTCCACAGGTCGCGGCGGTCGTCGTCGCCACGGCGCGGCATCAGGATTTGCGATTCCGTGACGGGTGCGGGCTTGTCCTCGTCGTACTTCAAGGCCAGCGCAGCGCGGGCGAACACTTCCGATTCCCCTGCGTCGAGGGTGATGGCGCGCATGGCATCGCGGGATTCCTGCGCCCGGTCGAATCCGTGCAGGACTTCGTAAGCGCCTTCGATGACGTGCCCGGCCACGTCGCCTTTGTGGGGCACGCGCACGTCGGCCACGGTGTCGCCGCACACCAGCCCATTGCTGCACACGAAGCGGAACATTCCGGCCAGCATCTGGTAACTGCTGGTGCCGTCATGGGAGTTCAGCAGGATGATTTCGTTGGCCTCGCGCCCGTTGATCTGGCTGGCGTGGCGCAGGCGGATCATGTGCTTGGTGTAGTCGCGGCGGTCGTCGTGGCGCACGCGGGTCTGGCACACCATGAAAGGCTCGAAACCTTCCCCGCGCAGTTCCTGCAACACGGTCGCGGTGGGGATGTAGGCGTACCGCTCGGAGCGGCTTTCGTGCGGGGCGTCCGCGAAGATGGACGGGGCCACCCTGCGGATTTGGTCATCGGACAGCGGGTAATCGCTGCGCAGTGCCGGGGAACGGGAAGCGAAACGGGATGCGAGTTGCATGATCTTTCTCCTGACAAAAAAGAGGTTTGCTGTTCACCGCACACCGGATTCCTAGATTCGGAGCCCAGCCTTTCGGCTGTTTGGTGCGGTCGGCACGAGGAACCCGGTTGGCCCTGTTGCCACCGTCTTTCCTGAGTTCATCGCCCGCGACGGTCAGGAGCGCGCGGACGGGGGCCGTCAAGGAGGAAAGCGCAGGGTCGGTGCGGCCCGCAGGCGCAGCCGAGGACACGGCTCTGCGCGCCTTGATGGCCCACGGGAGCGGGCTACAGTCGCGGACAAGGTGATGAAGTCAGGGAAGACGGCTGGACATGGCAACGGCCTTCCCTGTGTGCAGACCGCACGGCAAGCGAAGCGCGCAGGCCCGAAGCTGGAAGCCGGGCCGGAGGCGTCAGCGATGCGAAAGGCTGGCAAAGCCAGTCCCGCCAGGGATGAGCGACTAGCGAACCTGGAGCAGCGCGATCCGCGAAGCGGAGACGCAAAAGAACTCTTCGTTTACCATTTGTTCTGCAAGCAAATGTTGCTAAAGCAAGAACACGGGGGGCTAAAAGTGATCGTCTGCATTAACCGTCTCAAGCAGTTCGGCATCTTCAGCGACTTCAATGGAACGAAGATCCAGAAGTTCGGCCGGTACAACCTTGTCTATGGCTGGAACGGAACAGGCAAGTCAACCCTATCGAATCTATTCTCTTGCTTTGAGCTTCGCTCGATGGTTCCTCGCTTCAGCGCGGGTCAGTTTTCAGTTATTTTGGAAGACGGCTCAACGATCACGGAAGCCACACTCCCTTCATCCCAATTAAATATCCATGTCTTCAATCAACGCTTTGTGCATGAGAATATTGATTGGGACAAATCCGTAAAAAGCATCCTTCTCATTGCGAAAGAGAAGATTGATGACTTGCAAAAACTGGAGAAGCTAAAAGGCGATCTTCAATCGAAGAAGAAAGCTCACGACGAAAAGCAAAGCGACATCAAGAAGCAGCGTGAAGCATTGGATAAATTTCTGACCAATGCTGCCAAGAAAATGAAGCTAGGACTTCAGGCGATTGATACGAGCGATAGCTACTACTTGAACTACGACCGCCGAAAGCTCTCCAATTTCATTCAGAATAATGGCAAGGCCATTGTTAATCCTGGCTCGGTTCTTCCAGATGAGAAGGTCATCGACCTCACGAATGCCGCCAAACCAGATCAACTTCCAAGTATTACCTTCGCCTCAACGGCCATTGAGCCGGACTACTTTAAGAAGGCGGCAGGTCGCATCAGAGACTTGATTGGAACTACAGCAGTCAATCAAGCTATCCGGCGGCTGACTGATAACCCGGACATTCGTGAATGGGTTCAAGCCGGCTTGGAAATTCATAAAAACCATGATTCGCAATCCTGCGAGTTCTGCGGCTCCCCATTCACCCAGCTTCGTGCTGAGGCACTTGCCGCTCACTTCAGCAAAGAGTTCACGGATTTTCAAAACCGGCTTCAGAGCGCCGCGACTTGGATTGAATCTCAAGGTGCTCCAGCCAATCAGTTGCCCGCAGCGACGGAGTTTTATAAAGAGCTATCGGCTGACGCAGATAAATTCCAGAAGGAATACACATCTGCTGCTGAGAAGATCAACCAGCAAATAGACGGATGGCGGCAAGCTCTGAAAGCCAAAATTACAGATCCTGCAAAGACAGACATTCAGATTTCGGATGTGGTTGAAGAGGATGTCACGAATTTCAATGAGATCCTAAAGTCGATCGTTGCGCTCGTCGGAAAGCATAACAATAAGACTTCAAACTTCAAATCTGAGACATCAAAAAGCAAGGTGGCACTGGAACTTCACTTTGCTGCGGCTGAGGTGCAAGAATTTGACTATGCTGGAAGTGAGAAGAAATGCAATGACCTTGAGGCTGAAGCAAAGAATGACTACAAGGAAATTGAAAAACTTGGTCAAGAGGTCGGAGCAATAGAGGCGCTGCTCTCAAATGAGACGGTGGGGGCGAAAGAGTTCAATGACATCCTGCATCGTTTCATCGGTCGTTCTGAGCTTTGCTTGAGCTTTAATCAAAATAAAAAAGGCTATGAGATCATCAGAAACGGTGTGGGTGAGCATGATGGGAATTTGAGCGAAGGTGAGAAGACTGCGATTGCATTTGTCTACTTCATCACGAAGCTCAAAGAAAATGGAAACAACATCAAGGACACAATTGTCGTCGTTGATGATCCGGTCTCAAGCTTTGATTCAAATCACCTGTTTCATGCCTATTCTTTCCTGAGAACTCAATGCACTGAAGCCAAGCAACTTTTTGTACTCACCCACAACTTCACTTACTTCAAGCTGGTGAGAGACTGGTTCACTGGAACGAACAGGAACAGGATCGCCAAAGGAAAAGCTGAGAATTGCTTCTTCTATCGACTGGATGCGCCTCCTGGTTCACCCCGCCACTCGCTGCTTGTTGACGCCGACGACTCTCTGAAGAATTACGGTTCGGAGTACCACTATATTTTCAAGAAGCTCTATGAATATAGGGCGCATACGACTCTTAACCGAGACGAAGCATTCTTGACGGCGAACCTCGCACGCAAGCTAGTTGAATCGTTCTTTACCTTCAAGTATCCAAGGCGGAGAAGCGACATTAGTCAATTAATGGATGTTGGCCTGAAAGACTGCACCATCACGACACCGGAACTCAAAGAGAAGATATACCGCTTTATCAACAAGTATTCGCATAGCGATGTAATTGAAATAACCGAGGAATCGGCAGAAAACTTGGCAGGCGAAAGTCACAGCGTCATCGGGCACATCTTTCAGTGGCTGGAGGAAGTGGACAAGAAACATTACGACGAGATGATTCAGGTTGCGACTGCCTGAGCGCCAGGCCCGCGAGGGCCGGAGTTGCGCCACCAGGCGCAGCAAAAAGGGGGCCGAAGCCCCCCTCGTCAAATCAGGCCGCGCTCGGCGAATGACGTGGTGCGAGTCCCCGCAACGATGACGTGATCCAGCGTGCGAACGTCCACCAGCGCCAGCGCCTGCCGAAGCTGCGCGGTCATCGATCTGTCGGCCGCGCTCGGCTCGGGGTTCCCACTCGGATGGTTGTGCGAAACGATGACCGCCGCCGCATTGAGCCGCAGCGCCTGCTTCACCACTTCGCGCGGATGCACCTCGGCGGCGTCGATCGTGCCGTGGAACATCTCCACGTAGTCGATCAACCGATGGCGCGTATCGAGAAACAGGACGGCAAAGACTTCGTGCTCGAAGCCGGCCAGCTTGGCGCGCAGGTAGTCCTTGACCGCCTCCGGCGAACTGAACGATGCACCGCGCTGCATCTTCTGTTCGATGACCTGGCGCGCAGCTTCCAGAATCTGGTCGGCGTCCGCCGGCCGATAGCGGCCACGGCCATCGCGCACCATCAGCGGGGTATCGTGAGAGAGGGAGAATTGCGACATGATCGTGCTCCGGTTGCTCGGGCGGAATTGCCCGGAACCGTGTTCAGCACGGCGCAGCGCAAGCAGTCAGGGGTCGCAGACGGCCACCAGGACGCAAGCGCGCATGGCGCGCGCCGCCCTTGACGGCGAGGACGCCGTGATACGGTGAAGGGAGCAGCAAGACCGCCTACACACCGCCCACTGCACACCCTCGGCTTTTGGGCAAGCGGAGCGCGCAGGCCCGCGAGGGCCGAAGGCGTCAGGGGTCAAGGCCGAATGGCCGCGACTCGGAACGAGGCGTGGGGCGCAGCCCGCGAACCCGACGGCGGAACGCCGGGACGCCCGGTTACTGCGGGAGTTTCTTGGGCTGCTTCGACGTGCGCGATTCCAGCAAGCGCCGCGTAGTCTCCAATTCCTTCTGCAACAGCTCGGCATCCGGCAGCACGGTACGGTAGTTCGCCGCCATCACCTTTGACGGCAAACCTTCCAAGGCATACCGCGCCAGGGCATGGCCCTTGTCGGCGCACAGGATCAACCCCACGGGCGGGTTTTCATCGGGATAGGCCCAATGCTCCTTGGCGTAGTTGCAATACATGAGCATCTGGCCCACGTCGGCATGGGACAGGCTGCCCAGCTTCAAGTCGATGATGACCAGGCAGCGCAGCCGCCGGTGGAAAAACAGAAGATCCACCCGATACCAGGTCTGGTCGATGCGCAAGCGCCGCTGCCGCCCGACGAAGGTGAACCCTTCGCCCAGCTCCAGCAGAAAATCCTCCAGCCGCTGGATCAGCGCGGCCTCCAGATCGGATTCGGAATACTCGTCCTTGAGGTTCAGGAACTCCAGCACGTAGGGGTCTTTGATGGCGTCGTCGGGCCTGACGGCATCCTCGGGCCTCGGCGCTGCGCCCTTGACCAGCATCGCCGCCTTGTCCTTGGACAAGGCCGTGCGCTCGTAGAACTGGCTGCCGATCTGCCGGTCAAGCTGGCGCACGCTCCAGCCGCCGCGCAACGCCTCGGCCTCGTAGAACCGGCGGGCGTGGTCGTCCTTGACCGCCAGCAGCCGCACGTAGGCCGACCACGGCAGCGGGAACACCTGCGCCAGCTCGGCCAGGGCGAATTTCCGAGACACTGTCTCGGAAATCTCGGCAGGCGGTTCGTCGCCTGATTTCCGAGACAGTGCCTCGGAAATCATGGGCCGGGGGTAGGCGGCGAAGAACCGCCGCATGTTCTCCAGATTGTCCGGGCTGAAACCGCGCCCGAAGCGCGCGGTCAGGTCGGCGGACAGCCGGGCAATCAACTGCTCGCCATAGCCCGCGCGCCGCTTGCCCTGTTGCTCGGCCTCCACGATGCGGCGGCCGATTTCCCAATAGCTGGCCGTCATCAGCGCATTGACGCTGCGCGCCGCCGCCTGGCGCGCGGCGTCCAGCAGTTCCACGATGCCGCCGTGGATGCCGGCGTAGCCGGCAGGCAGGGCGGCGTCTTTGGCGGCTTTGGGCGTCCGGGCGCTCATGCCGTGGCCTCCTGCGGCTGCGGTTGCCGCTTTCCGGTGATGGTCTGCCGACGGGTCGCCACCAGTTCGGCGGCTTGGCGCACAGGATCGTCCTCGGTGTGGACGTAGCGCATGAACATCGCCACGGTCTTGTGCGCCGTCAGCGCCATACCGACCTTGACCGGGACGCCCGAATTGGCAATGTCGGTCGCGGAGCGATGGCGAATGCCGTGGGTGCCGACCTTCGGCACGCCGGCATTGCTGAGGATGCGCCGCCACCCCTGATAGTAGGTGTGGGGACTGAGGGGCTGGCGGTGGTCGATGATCGCCGGGCAGACATAGGGCGAATCGCCATAGCGGGGGGCGCTCGTCAGCCGCCGCTTGGCTTCCTCGCTCAAGGGCTTGGACATATCGCCGGTCTTGCTGTCCGGCCAGACCACCCGGCCATTGGGCAGGTCGAGCCAATCCCACTGCAACAGCAGGATTTCCGACATGCGCGCCGCGAACTCGAATTGCAGCCGGACGGCCAGCAAGAGGATGGGATGCTCCAAGTTCTCGGCCTCGGCCTTGTCCAGATAGGCGAACAGCTTGACCATCTGGTCATCGGTAATGAGCCGGGTCGAGCCTTTCTCCGGGTACTTGGGCACATGGCGGCACGGGTTGGAGCCGTCCGGCCGATAGCCCCACAGTTCGGCCAGATTGAACATCTTGCGCACGAGCGACAACACCCGATTGGCCTGGGTGGGCGACTTCTCCATGCGCTTCATCAGCGCGGTAATGTCGTTGCGCGTGACTTCGTGAACCTTCTTGGTGCCGAAGGCCGGAATGACGAAGGTGTCGATCTGGTACTGGTAGCCGGCCTGGGTGCTCGGCTTGTTGTGCGGCTTGGAGTGGTCATCCATGAACCGGCCGCACAGCTCCTTGACCGTTGGGGCCTTGCGGGCATCCGCCTTGTCCAGTCCGGGGTCGCCGCCGCGCCGGACTTCGGCCAGCCAGTCTTGCGCCAGCGACCGGGCCTGTTCGACCGTCAGCTCGCCGAACTGGCCGAGTGACGGCTTGCGCCGAACACCGGAGTTCGTGCGGTACTGAAGCATGAATACCTTGCGCCCGGTTGGTGTAACCTTGCACAAGAAGCCTGGAACGAGCGTATCCCGGAGTTCCACGTCGCAGGTTCGCGCCTGTGCCGTGTCAACGACGGACTTGGTGAGTTTGATTTTCGCCATGAGGGTGCTCCTGAAAGGCCCCGATTCCAGGGGCCGGCTAGGAGCCAAGCGAAAGGGAACCGGGGCGGTTTGCATCGCGCACCGGGATATGATGGAAGGCATTGGTTAGCTGGAAAACCTGCTACAGCAAGCCCCATCCAACCCCAGCGGTGCCCCGGTGCGGAAGCCATGCTCTGGCTTAAAATCCGCCGGGGGCAACCCCATGCCGGTTCGATTCCGGCTCCGGGCACCAGCATGCAAACTCGAGGGATGGGATGAGCGCCGACATTTCCGCAGCCAGTGCGCCGCGCATCGCCGTCGTCGGCTTGGGCTATGTGGGCCTGCCGCTGGCGGTCGAGTTCGGGCGGACGCTGGACACGCTCGGCTACGACATCGATGCCACGCGCGTGGCCGAGCTGCGCCAGGGCCACGACCGCACGCTGGAGCTGGATGCCGCTGAACTGGCGGCGGCCACCTGCCTGCGCTACTGCGCCGACGCGGCGGAACTGGCCCGGTGCAATGTGTTCGTCGTCACCGTGCCCACGCCGATCGATGCGTGGGAGCAGCCTGACCTGGAGCCGTTGCGCGCGGCCAGCCAGCTGATCGCCGGGG
The DNA here is from genome assembly GCF_001431595.1 of Stenotrophomonas acidaminiphila. Taxonomy (GTDB): domain Bacteria; phylum Pseudomonadota; class Gammaproteobacteria; order Xanthomonadales; family Xanthomonadaceae; genus Stenotrophomonas; species Stenotrophomonas acidaminiphila. Next base: position 36,955 of record NZ_LDJO01000042.1, on the reverse strand, counting down.
TGCTCAAGCGCGGTGACCTGGTGATCTACGAATCCACCGTCTATCCCGGTACCACCGAGGAAGTCTGCGTGCCGCTGCTGGAGCAGGGCTCGGGCCTGCGCTTCAACCAGGATTTCTGGTGCGGCTACAGCCCGGAGCGGATCAATCCGGGCGACCGCCAGCGGCGCCTGCCGGACATCCGCAAGATCACTTCCGGATCCACGCCGGAAGCGGCCGAAGTGGTGGACGCGTTGTACCGCCGCATCATCGCCGCCGGTACCTGGCGCGCGCCGTCGCTGCGCGTGGCCGAAGCGGCCAAGGTGGTGGAGAACATCCAGCGCGACGTCAACATCGCCCTGGTCAACGAACTGGCGCTGATCTTCGACCGCCTCGGCATCGATACCCTGGACGTGCTCGAGGCGGCCGGCACCAAGTGGAACTTCCTGCCGTTCCGCCCGGGCATGGTCGGCGGCCACTGCATCGGCGTGGACCCGTACTACCTGCTGCACAAGTCCGAGAGCGTGGGCTACCACCCCGACCTGATCCACACCGCACGCCAGGTCAACAACCGGGTGGTCGCGCACGTGGTGGCGCGGGTGGACGCACTGCTGGCCGGCAAGGGCAAGCCGCTGCGCGGTGCCCGGGTGCTTGTGCTGGGCGTGACCTTCAAGGAGGACTGCCCGGACCTGCGCAACAGCCGTGCGCTGGACCTGGCGCGCCTGCTGGCTGGGCAGGGCGCGCAGGTGGATGCCTTCGATCCATGGGCGGATGCGGCCGAGGCCGAGCGCGAATCGGGCATGCGCCTGGTCGATGCGCCCGCGCAGGGACACTACGACGCGGTGGTACTGGCAGTCGCGCACCGCCAGTTCCGCGAGCTCGACGTTGCGCGCATACGCGCGCTGGGCGTGCCGGACATGGTGGTCTACGACATCAAGTCGGTGTGGCCGCGGCACGTGGTGGACGACCGGTTGTAGAATCCGCCATCCCCGGTCACGAGGACGGCAATGCATCGTTATCTGGTCTATGTACTGGCACTGGTCCTGTTGCCGGTATCGCTGGCGCTGGCGGCGCACTGGCCCGCGTGGTACTGGGGCGTCGGCCTGTTCGCCGCGATGGCGCTGATCGGTACCTGGGACATGCTGCAGCGGCGCAGCGTGCTGCGGCGAAATTATCCGGTGCTGGCGCACTTCCGCTACGGCTTCGAATCCATCGGCCCGGAAATCCGCCAGTACTTCGTGCAGAGCGACCTGGAGGACGTGCCGTTCTCGCGCCAGCAGCGCCAGCTGGTCTACCAGCGTGCGCGCAACGTGATGGACGTGGTGCCGTTCGGCACGCTGCGCAGTACCTACGCGGTGGACTACGAGTGGATCAACCACTCGATGGCGCCGACCAGCATCCCGCACCACGACTTCCGCGTGGTCATCGGCGCCGGCTGCGCACGGCCTTACTCGGCCAGCGTGTTCAACATTTCGGCGATGAGCTTCGGTTCGCTGTCGGCCAACGCCATCCGCGCGCTGAACAAGGGCGCGAAGATGGGCTGTTTCTACCATGACACCGGCGAAGGCTCGATTTCGCCCTACCACCGCGAGAACGGCGGCGACCTGGTGTGGGAGATCGGTTCGGGCTACTTCGGTTGCCGCGACGAGCAGGGGCGTTTCAGCGAGGAGCGCTTCGTCGAGAACGCCAACCACGACCAGGTCAAGATGATCGAGATCAAGCTGTCGCAGGGCGCCAAGCCCGGCCATGGCGGGGTGTTGCCCGCGGCCAAGGTCAGCGCGGAGATTTCGGTCACCCGTGGCGTGCCGATGGGCGTGGACTGCGTGTCGCCGTCGCGGCACTCGGCGTTCTCCACGCCGGTGGAACTGCTGCAGTTCGTCGCGCGCCTGCGCGAGCTGTCCGGCGGCAAGCCAACCGGCTTCAAGCTGGCCATCGGCCATCCGTGGGAATGGTTCGGTATCGCCAAGGCCATGCACGAGACCGGGCTGCTGCCCGACTTCATCGTGGTCGATGGCGCCGAGGGCGGTACCGGCGCATCGCCGGCCGAGTTCATCGACCACGTCGGCGTGCCGATGAACGAGGCGCTGATCCTGGTGCACAACACGCTGGTGGGCCTGAACCTGCGCGACCGCATCCGCATTGGCGCGGCCGGCAAGGTGACCAGCGCCTTCGACATCGCGCGGACCATCGCGCTGGGGGCAGACTGGTGCAACGCCGGGCGTGGTTTCATGTTCGCGCTGGGCTGCATCCAGTCATTGAGCTGCCACAACGACAAGTGCCCGACCGGCATCGCCACCCAGGATCCCAGCCGCTGGCGCCACCTGGACCCGACCGACAAGGCCGAGCGGGTACGCAATTTCCACGAGAACACCCTGCGCGCGCTGCGCGACCTGCTCGGCGCGGCCGGCCTGAACGACCCCTCGGAACTGGGCCCGGAGCACATCCTGCGGCGGGTGTCGCCGATCGAGATCCGCTCGATGGCGACGTTGTACCGCTACCTGGCGCCGGGCGAACTGATCGACCGGGTACCGGGCCATGCGGTGTTCCGCGAGTACTGGGCGGACGCGCGCAGCGATTCGTTCCAACCGCCCGCGCGCATCGCGGCGCTGCGCGGCACCAAGCTGCACTGAAACCCACGCCCCTCCCGGGGGAGAGGCTGGGGCGGCGGGTCGGGCACCGGGTGGAAGTACGGTGCCTCGCCGTCGTGGCATGCCCACCGCGGTGCGCTCAGCGCAGCCAGTCGACCACGCTCTCGGCCGCGCGCAGCGCGCTGGCATAGCAGGCGGTGAGCAGGTAGCCACCGGTCGGCGCTTCCCAATCCAGCATCTCGCCCGCGCAGAACACGCCGGGCAGGGCCTGCAGCATCAACCCCGCATTCATCGCCTCCAGGCGCACGCCACCGGCGGTGCTGATGGCCTCGGCCATCGGTCGCGGCCGCAGCAGGCGCAGCGGCAGGCGCTTGAGCGTGCGCGCCACCGCATCGGGGTCGTGGCCGGCATCCTTGCCCAGCCGTTCGAACACCAGCGCGGCCTTGACCGCATCGATGCCCGCAGCGCGCCGCAGATGCTCGCCGAAGCTGCGCCCCTTGCGCGGGCGCGACAGGTCGGCATGCAGGCGTACCGCGTCGCGGCCGGGCACCAGGTCCAGTTCCAGCAGCGCATGGCCGTCGCGGTTGATGGTTTCGCGCAGGTCGGCGGCGATGGCATAGACCAGGCTGCCCTCGATGCCGTATTCGCTGGCCACGCATTCTCCCTGCAGCTGCTGCGGCCGGCCATGCAGGTCGCGCCAGTGCGCGACGACCGGCTTCAGCGGGCTACCGGCATGGCGCTGCCGGAAATGCCCGCTCCAGTCGAGGTCGAAGCCGCAGTTGGCCGGCTGCAGCGGCGCGACGTCCACGCCGCGCGCATGCAGCGCCTGCACCCAGGCACCGTCCGAGCCGAGTTCAGGCCAGCTGCCGCCGCCCAGTGCCAGTACGGTGGCGTCGGCGGTCACGGCGATCTCGTCCTCGCCGCACTGCAGGCGCAGCGAGCCGTCGCCGTTCCAGCCCAGCCAGCGATGCTGGACGTGGAAGCGCACGCCCTGTTCCTTCAGTCGCCGCACCCAGCCGCGCAGCAGCGGCGCGGCCTTGCGGTCCAGCGGGAACACCCGCCCGGAACTGCCGACGTAGGTGTCCACGCCCAGGCCGCGCGCCCAGTCGCGCAGGGCATCGGCGTCGAAGCCGTCCAGCCAGCCGGCGACTTCGGCCTCGCGTTCGCGGTAGCGCTGGTCGAACTGCGGGCGTGGTTCGGAATGGGTGAGGTTGAGCCCGCCCTTGCCGGCGACCAGGAACTTGCGCCCGGGCGAGCCCTTGGCCTCGTACAGGTCGACCGACAGGCCGCACGCGCGCAGGCGCTCGGCGGCGAACAGCCCGGCCGGGCCGCCGCCGACCACCGCCACGCGCTTGCCGGCGCGCCCGGGTTCAGCGGGGCTGGACATCGAGCAGTTCGACGTCGAACACCAGCGAGGAACCCGGCGCGATCGGGCCGGCGCGGCGGTTGCCGTAGCCGTAATCGGCCGGGATCATCAACGTGCGCTTGCCACCGACCTTCATCCCGGCCACGCCTTCGTCCCAGCCGCGGATGACCTGCTTCTCGCCGAGATCGAAGGTGAACGGCTCGCCACGATCGAGCGAGCTGTCGAACTTCTCGCCATGCCTGTCGGCGCGGCGCTCGTCGTAGATCCAGCCGGTGTAGTGCACGGTGACCCGGGTGCCGGGTACCGCTTCGGTGCCGCTGCCCGGTACCGTGTCGATGCGCTCGAAGGCGGCGATGCTGCCCCCCGGGGGCGGACCGGGTGGGGTGCAGCCGGCGGCAAGCAGGGACAACAGCAACGGCACGAACAGGCGACGCATGGTGGGCTCCAGGTTGAAGGCGGCCGCGCGGGATGCAGGGCAGGCCAGGGTAGGGGGCTGCCGGACCGGCCCCGCGCACGCGCAGGCGCGTACTGCATGGGGGAGTCACGGCCAAGGCGCGCAAGGGTAGCGCATCGCCAGCGGGTATCATGGCGCGATGGGGAAACTGCTGCTCAATCTGCGTAATGTCGGCGAAGACGAAAGCCGCGAGGTCTGCGAACTGCTCGACCGTCACGGTATCGCCTGGTACCGCACCGAGCCCAGCCCCTGGGGGATTTCCAGTGGCGGCCTGTGGCTGCGTGATCGCCAGGACCATACGCGCGCGCGGGCCCTGATGGATGGCTACCAGGCCGAGCGCGGGCAGCGCGTGCGCGCCGAACGCGAGGCCGCGCTGCGCGACGGCACCGCCGAGACGTTCGGCTCGCTGCTGCGGCGGCGGCCGCTGTACGTGATTGCGGTGCTGCTGGGCATGCTGGCCGCGGCGGCGCTGGTGCTGCTGCCGTTCATGCTGCTGCGTGGCTGACGCCCGCGCGCGCCGTAAAATATGCCGATGATCGTCAACACCGCCGCTTACCACTTCGTCCCCGTCGCCGATGCCGACGCGCTGGCCGCCCGCCTGCTGGAACGGGCGCAGGCGCATGCGCTGCGCGGCACCGTGCTGGTGGCGGACGAGGGCATCAACCTGTTCCTGGCCGGCAGCCGCGATGGCATCGATGGTTTCTACGCTGAACTGAAAGCCGATGCGCGCTTTGCCGCCATGCGCGTCAAGTACAGCTACAGCCGCATGCAGCCGTTCGCCCGGCTCAAGGCCAAGGTGAAGCAGGAGATCATCAGCTTCCGCCGCGACGACGGCCAGCCGCTGGACTACCCGCGCGCACCCTCGGTGGAGCCGGCCACGCTGGCGCGCTGGTTGCGGCAGGGCCATGACGACGATGGCAGGCGCGTGGTGATGCTCGACACCCGCAATGCGCAGGAGTTCGCCCATGGCACCTTCGCCGGCGCCCTGACCCTGCCCATCGCCCGCTTCACCGACCTGCCGGCGGCACTGGAGCCGCACCGCGCCGCGCTGGCCGACGCCACCGTGGTGAGTTTCTGCACCGGCGGCATCCGCTGCGAGAAGGCCGCGCTGTGGATGCGCAACGACGGCATGGACAACGTGCTGCAGCTGGAGGGCGGGATCCTCGGTTACTTCGAGGAGGTCGGCGGCGAGGGCTACGATGGCCGCTGCTTCGTATTCGACGAGCGCGTGGCCCTGGACCCGCAGTTGCAGCCGCTGGTGGACGACGCGGCGGCCTGAGCCCGGCAGCAGGGGCGCTGGAAAACAGTGTTCGGCCGCCGGCGCCGCGCTAGGGGATGGGAAACCGCGCCGCGCGCCCCATGTCCTGCCCATCCCCTGCCGGAAACCGCCGCATGATTCCCCTTTCCGTCCTCGATCTGGCCCCCGTCTGCGAAGGCGCGACACCCGGCCAGGCGTTCGCCAACATGCTCGACCTCGCGCGCCATGCCGAGCGCTGGGGCTACCACCGCTATTGGCTGGCCGAGCACCACAACATGCCGGGCATCGCCAGCGCGGCCACCTCGGTGCTGATCGGCCATGTCGCCGGCGGCACCTCGCGCATCCGCGTCGGTGCCGGCGGCATCATGCTGCCCAATCACTCGCCGCTGCAGGTGGCCGAGCAGTTCGGCACGCTGGCTTCGCTGTATCCCGGACGCATCGACCTGGGACTGGGCCGCGCGCCGGGTACCGACCACGCCACCGCCCGCGCGCTGCGCCGCTACTTCGACAGCGCCGACCAGTTCCCGCAGGACGTGACCGAGCTGCTGCATTACTTCGAACCGGTGCAGCCGGGCCAGGCCGTACAGGCAGTGCCGGGCGCCGGCATCGAGGTGCCGGTGTGGCTGCTTGGCTCCAGCCTGTTCAGCGCACGGCTGTCGGCGGCGATGGGCCTGCCGTTCGCGTTCGCCTCGCATTTCGCCCCGGACGCGATGGACGAGGCCCTGGCGCTCTACCGCCGCGATTTCAGGCCGTCGGCACGGTTGCGCACGCCGTGGGCGATCCTGGCGCTGAACGTGGTGGCCAGCGAGTCGGAGGCACAGTCGCGACGCCTGTTCACCACCCAGCAGCAGGGCTTCGTCAACCTGCGGCGTGGCCGCCCGGGGCGGATTCCGCCGCCGGTCGACGACATCGAGGCGTTCTGGGAGCCGCACGAGAAGGCCGGGGTGGAGCGGGCGCTGGCCTGCACCGTCCTCGGCGACCCGGAGCAGGTGGGCGAGGGGCTGGCGGCCTTTGCCGCGCGCCACCGGCCGGATGAAATGATGCTCACCGCCAACATCTTCGACCATGCCGCACGGCTGCGCTCGTTCGAACTGGCGATGCAGGCCTGGCAGGCACGGCATTGAGCCCTGTGCCCGGATCGCGGCGGCGCCGGCGCACAGGGCCGGCCGTGGCGATCGCGGGCAATTGGAGCGGGCGGCCCGCCTGATGGCCGCGGTTGCCGCGGCTCAGCTAGTCCAGCGCTGGAACAGGTCGATGCTGTGGCTGACCAGCTGCCCGGAGCCGAGCCCGAAGAACAGGCAGGCGGCGAGTGCCGCGATCCAGTTGAACAGCATCAGCGCGCCGTCGCGCTCGATCAGTGCCAGCGCGAACAGCAGCAGCTGGAAGCCGAACAGATAGTTGGTCAGCGGAATCGGCAGCGACAGCAGGACCCCGGTCATGACCAGCAGCAGCCCCGTGAACACCCGCGCCGGCAGTGGCCATACCAGGGCCGACAGACGCGGCTTGAGCATCCGGTCCAGGCGCCGCAGCGGCCGGTCGATCCGGCCGAGAAAGCGGTGCATGGTGCCGCGCCTGGGCCCGCGCCGGGCGATGAACCCCGGCACCCAGGGCCGCGACAGGCCGGCCATCATCTGCAGGCCGATCAGCAGCACCAGCGGGCCGCTGACCGCGCCACCGATGCCGGGCACGGGAATGAATGCCGGCAGGATGGCGATGAACAGGAATACGCCGAACGCGCTTTCCTGGAGGCCCTGCAGGATCCTGCCCAGCGGCTGCTGTTCCTCCGGATCGCCATGCTCAAACATCGACAGCAGGGTGCGGATGCCCTCGTTGCGGTAGGCGCCCGGCGCCGGGCCGCCGCCGCCTTCCGGCCCGCCGTCCTGCGGCTCAGCCGGTGGTGTCATCTTCGTCTTCTTCCGGCAGCCGACGCAGCAGCAGCTTGTCGATGCGGGCGCCGTCCAGGTCGACGATCTCGATGCGCCAGCCGGACCAGTCGAAGTACTCGCTGGCGTGCGGGATGCGTCCGAAGAAGTGCATGCACATGCCGGCCAGCGTGTAGTAGTCGCCTTCCTCGGCATCGGGCAGCTCGACCCCGCCCATCAGCTCGCGCAGGTCGTCCACCGGCAGCGAACCGTCCACCAGCAGCGAACCGTCCTCGCGGGTGACCACCAGTGCATCCTCGTCGGTGTTCTCCGGCGCCTGCAGGCGGCCGACCACCGCGCCCATCAGGTCGCTGATGGTCACCAGGCCCTGGATCTCGCCGTATTCGTCCACCACCAGCGCCATCGACTGGTGTTCCTCGCGGAAGATCTCCAGCAGCTTCATCGCATGGGTGGACTCGGAGACATACAGCGTCTCGCGCAGGTTCTCGAACAACGCATGGGTGTCGCCCTGCAGACGGCGCGTGACCAGCGACTTGACCTCGAGGATGCCGGCGATGTCCTGGTCGTTGCCGCGGTACACCGGGTAACGCGAGAACGCATGCTCGTGCATGGTCTCCAGGTTCTTCTCGAGGTCGGCGTTGGTATCCAGCCAGGCGATGCGGTTGCGCGGGGTCATCAGGCTGTCGGCGGTGCGGTCGCCCAGGCGCATGACCCGGTTCATCATGTCGCGCTCGTGGATGTCGATCACCCCGGCCTCGTGGCTTTCGGCCACCAGCATGCGGATTTCCTCTTCGGTCACCGACGCCGAGTCGGTGTTGCCCAGCCCCAGCAGGCGCAGCACCAGCCGGGTGGTCCGCGACAGCAGCCACACGAACGGGAAGGCGAGGGTCGCCAGCCAGCCCATCGGCATCGCCACCAGCCCGGCGATGTCCTCCGAACGGGTCAGCGCCAGCCGCTTGGGCACCAGTTCGCCGAAGATCAGCGTGACGAAGGTGATCAGGGTCACCGCCAGCGCCTTGCCGACCGCGCTGGCATAGGCGAAGCCCGGCATCAGGCCCTGGATCCAGGCGGCGATGGCTTCGCCCAGCGCTTCACCGCCGAGGAAGCCGGTCAGCACGCCGATCACGGTGATGCCGATCTGTACGGTGGACAGGAAGTTCTCGGGCTTCTCGGCCAGCGCCAGGGCGCGCTCGGCGCGCTTGCTGGTGGCGGACATCTGCTTGAGCCGGCTCTTGCGCGAGGTCATGACCGACATCTCGGACATGGCGAAGAAGCCGTTGAGCAGGATCAGGGCGAAAACGATGAGGATCAGTTCAAACACGGGTCGCTCCCCGGGTTGTTGGCAGGGAGGGAGGGTGCTTGCGGTGGCGGCAGGGGCTCAGGGGCGTGCCCGGGCGCTGCGGCGGGGGGTAAGGGTCGTCGTCCATAGGGTGCGCCCGCGGAGGGCGCCGGCGCATCTTAGCAAACCGGCATGCGGTGCCTGCAACCGCCTGTTCATTTTCGCGGCCGGAAACGGGCCGGGAATACCCGAGAAGTCATCCAGCCGTCATAATTCGCCCCGGTGCCGTCCCTTCCGCGACGGCGGACAGGCATTTCCAATGTTTTCATTGCAGACCATTTTCGGCTCCGGCAAGCAGTTCTACACCTATCTCGACGAGGCCGCCCAGGCCGCCGCCGACAGCGCCAAGGCGCTGCACGCGATGATGCGCGAAGCCGACCGCGAGCCCGCCCTGGATGCATTCAAGCTGGCGCGCCTGCGCGAGCGCGCGGCCTCGGACAAGATCAGCCAGGCGCTGGTCGACAGCTTCATGACCCCGATCGAGCGCGAGGACATCGAGGCGCTGGGCTCGGCGCTGTACAAGATTCCCAAGCAGATCGAGAAGTTCGCCGACCGCTATGCGCTGGCCACCCAGCACCTTGCGCACATCGACTTCGCCCCGCGCGCGGCGATGCTGGAGCAGGCCGCCGGCGTGGTGGTGGACATGGTCAAGGACCTGCGCCACATGAACATCGACCGCATGACGGCGATGAACGAGAAGCTGCGCGCGCTGGAGAACGAGGCCGACCGGCTGATGCTCGAGCTGTACCGGGAAATCTATTCCGGGCGCCTGGACAACCTGCAGATGTTCCTGCTCAAGGAATTCTTCGAGATCCTGGAGAAGGCCATCGACCGCTGCCGCGAGGCGGGGGTGGTGGTCTACCAGATCGTGTTGAAGAACTCGTGATTGCCATGATGCGGATTCCGTGCATTTCCGGCTTCGGAAGCGGGGGCATCGGCCGTGCCGATGCCCGCGAGCCGCGCTTCCACATCCCCCGTCCCGCCGCGGCGCGGCAGTACTGCTCGCTTGACCCAAGGGGGCAGCTGCGATGCTGACCCTTGTCCTCGTAGTGATCCTGGCGGCGCTCGTCTTCGAGTTCATCAACGGCTTCCACGACACCGCCAACTCCATCGCCACCGTGGTGGCGACCAAGGTGCTCTCGCCCGGCTGGGCGGTGATGCTGGCCGCGGGCATGAACCTGATCGGCGCGCTGACCGGCACCGCGGTGGCGCTGACCATCGCCAACGGCCTGCTCAACACCAGCGTGGTCGAGGTCACCCCGCAGGTGATCCTGTGCGCGCTGCTCGGCGGCATCGTCTGGAACCTGATCACCTGGTGGAAAGGGCTGCCGTCCTCGTCCTCGCACGCGCTGATCGGCGGCCTGTGCGGTGCCGGCCTGGCCGCCGCGCACAACAACTGGGACGCGCTGATCTGGTCGCAGAACCTCGGCAACTGGGCGCAGAACAAGGGCCTGCTGTGGAAGGTGTTCGTGCCGATGATCACCTCGCCTATCGCCGGCTTCCTGCTCGGCATCGTGGTGATGTGCCTGCTGTGGGCGATCATCGCCGGCATGGCGCGGGCCGGTGGCGTGCTGCGCCGGCTGGCGCGCCCGCGCTGGGTCAATGCGTTCTTCGGCAAGGCGCAGATCGTCTCGGCCGCCTACATGGGCTTCGCCCACGGCCACAACGACGCGCAGAAGACCATGGGCATCATCGCCATGACCCTGATCGGCGCGGAGGCCACCGGCGCACTGGACAACCTGCCGTCGTGGCTGGCGTTCATGCACCCGGACGCGCATGCCGGCGACGGCATCGCCATGTGGATCGTGCTGACCTGTGCGGTGGTGATGGCCGCCGGTACCGCTTCGGGCGGCTGGAAGATCATCAAGACCCTGGGCCACAAGATGGTCAAGCTGCACCCGATCCACGGCTTCGCCGCGGAGACCAGCTCGGCCACCATCCTGACCCTGGCCGCGCACTTCGGCATGCCGGTCTCGACCACCCACAGCATCTCCACCGCGATCATGGGCGTTGGCTTCGCCAAGAACCCGAAGTCGCTGCGCATCGGGGTGATCGAGCGCATCATCTGGGCCTGGATCCTGACCATCCCGGCGGCCGGCGGCTGCGCCTACCTGATCCTGAAAGTGTTCGAGCTGGCCGGCTGGAACTGAGCGGTCGACGCGATTGCCGGCATGCCGGCCGACGCATGCGCAAAGGCCCGCCTTCCCGGCGGGCCTTTCGTTTGTGCGCCAGCGGCGGCTTCAGTTGCGCTGGTACATGGCGCGCACGTCGCGGCGGAACGCGGCCTGGCTGTCGGCGCGGCTGTAGAACATGTGTCCGCCCGGGTAGCTGCGCACCTGCACCCGCTGCGGGTCGCTGCCCATGGCCGGCATCTGGTCCACGGTCAGGATCGAGCCCATGAACGGGCACGACAGGTCGTTCCAGCCATGCACGATCAGCACCTGCAGGCGCGGGTCGATGGCCACGGCCTGGCGCAGCTGGGTGACCGCGCCGGCGCGCAGGTCACCGTTGCGGTCCCACTGGCGGTTCACCTCGTAGCTCAGCGCGTTGTAGCGGGCGTCGACCTTCCAGCCGACCACGCGGGTGACGAAGTCCACCATGGCGGTGGTGGTCGGGGCGATGATGCTGTCCAGCAACGGGTCGTTGGCACGCTGCCCGGGGTCGGTGGGGAACGGGTCGAAGGCGGTGACGTTGGAGTCGTAGCGGCTGCCCAGCGCGCCCTTGTCGCGGAATACCTCGCGCAGGTAGGCCTGGGTTTCCAGGCGGCCACCGGCGCGGCGCACGAACGCCGGGTCCAGGCCGGTCAGCTCGGTGACCCGGCGCAGCATCGCCTCGGTCGCCTGCGGGTCTGAGCGCCCCTTCATCAGCGCGGTGGCGTAGTCGCCGCGGGCGTACTCGACCACGTCGCGCATCGCCGCATCGGTGAGCCGGCCCTGGCGCTCCAGGTGCGCGGCGGCGATCGAGGGCAGGGTCTGGATCCAGGCCATCGGCGAGACGTCGCTGTTGTCCTCCAGGGTCGGGCTCAGGTACGGCGAGACCAGCACCAGGCCGTTCATCGCCACGCCCAGCCGGGTCTGCAGGTAGTGGGTGATGCGCGGACCGCGGTAGCCGCCGTAGCTCTCGCCGGCCAGGTACTTGCGCGCGGTCATGCGCTGGTTCTTCAGCAGCCAGTCGTAGACCACGCGCGACAGGTACTCGATGTCGGCGGTCGGGTTGAAGAACTGCTTCCTCGCCTCCTCGTCGGGAATGCGCGAACGGCTGAAGCCGGTGCCGATCGGGTCGATGAACACCAGGTCGGTGAAATCCAGCCAGGTGCCGGGGTTGTCGCGCAGTGTGGCCGGCGCCGAGGCGCTGTCGCCCTCGCTGCCGAAGGCCACCACCTTCGGGCCCACCGCGCCGAGGTTCAGGTACACCGACGAGGCGCCCGGGCCGCCGTTGAGCGCGAAGGTGACCGGGCGATCCTTGCCGGGCATGGTGTAGGCGGTGAACACGACATCGCCGATGGCCTTGCCCTGCGCATCACGCACCGGCAGCGAGCCGACGGTGGCGGTGTAGTCCAGGGTGCGGCCTTCGAGGCGCATGCTCTGGCGGACCGAGGCATCGGCCGGCAGCGCCGCGGGAGCGGCTGCAGCGGCCGCAGCGGCCTTGTCTTCACCGGCGTCGGCGGCGGGCCTGGCCGGGGCGGGCGCGGCGAACAGCAGGCCGGCGCCGAGCGCGGCCACGTACAGCAGGTGTTTCATGCGGATGACCACAGGATCGGGGAGCGGACGATCCTAGGCCCGTGACGGGAGCGGCAAATGTGCCCAAAGCCATGTGGGGTCGGCCCAAGGGTGCAATCCCGGGCGCGAAGCGGCGCAGGCGGGGGAGCCCCGCCGCTGCCCCGGGGCGTGACGGCGGCCGCGCCAGCGTGCCTGCGCCGTCGCCACGACAGCTGCCGCCCGCGCCGGAATCAGACTTCCAGCGAGGCCAGGTCGCCCTTGCTCTCGAGCCACCCCTTCCGGTCGCTGGCCCGCTTCTTGGCCAGCAGCATGTCCATCAGCGAGCGGGTCTGCTCCTCGTCGTCCACGGTCAACTGCACCAGGCGACGGGTGTCGGGGTGGATGGTGGATTCGCGCAGCTGCTGCGGGTTCATCTCGCCCAGGCCCTTGAAGCGGGTGACGCTGACCTGGCCGCGGATCTTCTCGCGCTCGACCTTTTCCAGCAGCGAGCGCTTCTCTTCCTCGTCCAGCGCGTAGAACACCTGCTTGCCCACGTCCACGCGGAACAGCGGCGGCATCGCCACGAACACGTGGCCGGCGGCGACCAGCGCCGGGAAGTGCTTCAGGAACAGCGCAGCCAGCAGGGTGGCGATGTGCAGGCCGTCGGAGTCGGCGTCGGCCAGGATGACCACCTTGCCGTAGCGCAGGCCCGACAGGTCGTCCTTGCCCGGGTCGCAGCCGATGGCCACGGCCAGGTTGTGCACTTCCTCCGAGGCCAGCACGCTGCCCGAGGCCACTTCCCAGGTGTTGAGGATCTTGCCGCGCAGCGGCAGGATCGCCTGGAAATCCTTGTCGCGGGCCTGCTTTGCACTGCCGCCGGCCGAGTCGCCTTCCACCAGGAACAGCTCGGTGCGCGACAGGTCCTGGCTGATGCAGTCGGCCAGCTTGCCGGGCAGGGCGGGGCCCTGGGTGACCTTCTTGCGGACGACCAGTTTCTCGGTCTTCAGGCGCGCGCTGGCGCGCTCGATGGCGATCTGCGCGATCTTCTCGCCGACTTCCACGTTCTGGTTCAGAGCCAGGCTGAAGGCATCGTGGGCGGCGCCCTCGACGAAACCGGCGGCCTGGCGCGAGGACAGGCGTTCCTTGGTCTGGCCGCTGAACTGCGGGTCGGTCATCTTCAGCGAGAGCACGAACGACACCCGGTCCCATACGTCTTCCGGCGCCAGCTTGACGCCGCGCGGCAGCAGGTTGCGGAAATCGCAGAACTCGCGCAGCGCCTCGGTCAGGCCGGTGCGCAGGCCGTTGACATGGGTGCCGTGCTGGGCGGTGGGAATCAGGTTGACGTAGCTTTCCTGCACCAGTTCGCCTTCCGGCAGCCAGGCCACGGCCCAGTCCACCGCCTCGGTTTCCTTCTTCAGGACGCCCGCGAACAGGTCGGCGGGCAGCATTTCGCGTTCGCCCAGCTCGGTCTTCAGGTAGTCGCGCAGGCCATCCTCGTAATACCAGGTCTCGGTCTCGCCGGTCGCCTCGTCGGTCAGCCGGACGGTCAGGCCCGGGCACAGCACCGCCTTGGCGCGCAGCAGGTGGCGCAGCGCGCGCACGTTGAACTTGGGGGTGTCGAAATACTTCGGGTCCGGCCAGAAGCGCAGCCGGGTGCCGGTGTTCCTGCGGCCGACGGAGCCGACCACTTCCAGCGGGCTGGCGCGGTCGCCGTCGCGGAAGCTGATGCGGTGCTCGCTGCCTTCGCGCTTGATGTGGATCTCCACCAGCGTGGACAGCGCGTTGACCACGGAAACGCCCACGCCGTGCAGGCCGCCGGAGAAGGTGTAGTTGCGGTTGCTGAACTTGCCGCCGGCGTGCAGCCGGGTCAGGATCAGTTCGACGCCGGGGATCTTCTCCTCAGGGTGGATGTCCACCGGCATGCCGCGGCCGTCGTCGCTGACCTCGCAGCTGCCGTCCTTGAACAGCACGACCTCGACCGTTTTTGCGTGCCCGGCCAGCGCCTCGTCCACCGAGTTGTCGATGACTTCCTGCGCCAGATGGTTCGGGCGCGCGGTGTCGGTGTACATGCCTGGGCGGCGTTTGACCGGGTCCAGGCCGGAGAGGACTTCGATGTCGGCGGCGTTGTAGCGGGCGTTCATGTATCTCGATAAGGCGCTGATGCGACGGGCAAGTTTGCGGTCTGCCGGGGAAATTTGCACGCCGGTGTTCAGTGCCGGGAGGGGCGGGCAGGGGTATCCTGTTGGCACTGGAAAGTACGCAGCCGGCACCCCATGTGCCGGCGAGAACTCCGGAGGATGACTATGAAATCGTCGAAATTGCTGGTTCTGGCCGTGGCTGCCGCCGCCGTCGTTGCGGTGCCGCTGGTGATGGCGCAGAGCGCGGACAAGGCCAAGACGGGCGAGGCCGCCCAGAATGCCGCCGCCGACAAGGCGCAGAGCGAGGCCGAGCAGAAGGCCAAGCGCCGCGCAGCCGCCGCCGCCCAGGAAAAGGCCAGGGGCGAGCAGCCGGCCCCGCGCGAAGAGGAAGAAGAGGAAGCCCGCAAGCGTCGCTGATGCGGGTTTCCCGGTGTACGTGGACGCCCCGGCGCAGGCCGGGGCGTCTTTTTTTGTTACGGCCCCGTGGCGGCCGGGCCGTACGCCCGGCGCGGCGCGGGCAGGATTTTCCGCGGTCGCCGCATCCGGTGCTTGGGTGTTCGCGCGACAACCTTTAAACTAGGGCTTTCCGGGAGGCAAGTGAGCCATGACCCCCCTTATTTTCGTTACCGGCGGTGTGGTGTCCTCGCTTGGCAAGGGCATCGCCGCCGCGTCGCTGGCCTCCATCCTCGAGGCGCGTGGCCTGAAGGTCACGATGATGAAGCTGGATCCGTACATCAACGTCGATCCGGGCACCATGAGTCCCTTCCAGCACGGCGAGGTCTACGTCACCGATGACGGTGCCGAGACCGACCTGGACCTGGGCCACTACGAGCGCTTCGTCCACACCCGGCTGAGCCGCAAGAACTCGGTGACCACCGGGCGCATCTACGAGAACGTGATCCGCAAGGAGCGCCGTGGCGACTACCTCGGCGCGACCGTGCAGGTGATCCCGCACATCACCGACGAGATCCGCCGCTGCATCGACGAGGCCACCGAGGGCTACGACGTGGCGCTGGTGGAAATCGGCGGCACCGTCGGCGACATCGAGTCGCTGCCGTTCCTGGAGGCGATCCGCCAGGTGCGCACCGAGCGCGGCCCGGAGAAGGCGCTGTTCATGCACCTGACGCTGGTGCCGTACATCGGCGCCGCCGGCGAGCTGAAGACCAAGCCGACCCAGCATTCGGTCAAGGAACTGCGTTCGATCGGCATCCAGCCGGACGTGCTGCTGTGCCGCTCCGAGCAGGCCATCCCCGATTCGGAGCGGCGCAAGATCTCGCTGTTCACCAACGTCTCCGAGCGCGCGGTGATCAGCGTGCCGGACGTGGACGTGCTGTACCGCGTACCGATGGGCCTGCATGCGCAGGGCCTGGACGAGATCGTGGTCAACCAGCTCAAGCTGGCCGACAAGGCCGGTCCGGCCGACCTGTCCGAGTGGGAGGCGGTGCTGGATGCGGCCCTGCACCCGCTGGACGAGGTGACCATCGCCGTGGTCGGCAAGTACGTGGACCACCAGGACGCCTACAAGTCGGTCGGCGAGGCGCTCAAGCACGGCGGCCTGCGCCAGCGCACCCGGGTCAACCTCAAGTGGCTGGAAGCGCAGGACCTGGAAGAAGGCGGGATGGCCGCGCTCGAGGGCGTGGACGGCATCCTGGTGCCCGGCGGCTTCGGCGACCGCGGCTTCGAGGGCAAGGTGCTGACTTCCAGATATGCCCGCGAGCACAAGCTGCCGTACTTCGGCATCTGCTACGGCATGCAGGCGGCGGTGGTCGACTATGCCCGCCACGTGGCCGGGCTGGAGGGCGCCAACAGCACCGAGAACGATCGCCAGTCGCCGAACCCGGTGATCGGCCTGATCACCGAGTGGCGCACCGCCAGCGGCGAGGTCGAGAAGCGCGACGAGAAGTCCGACCTGGGCGGCACCATGCGCCTGGGCCTGCAGGAGCAGCGGCTGAAGCCGGGCACGCTGGCGCGCGAGCTGTACGGCAAGGACGTGGTGGCCGAGCGCCATCGCCACCGCTACGAGTTCAACAACCGCTACCGCACCCAGCTGGAGGACGCCGGGCTGGTGATTTCCGGCAAGTCTATGGACGACACCCTGGTGGAAGTGGTGGAGCTGCCGCGCGACGTGCATCCGTGGTTCCTGGCCTGCCAGGCGCATCCGGAGTTCCTGTCCACGCCGCGCGGGGGACACCCGCTGTTCATTGGTTTCATCCGCGCCGCGCGCGAGAAGAAGGCCGGCGGCAAGCTGTTGAAGGAAGCGCGGGCCTGACGCTCGTTTCCGCCTTCTCCCGCGGGGGAAGGCGCACCGTAGGGGCGGACGGGAGCCCGGCGAAGGCCTGGGTTCCCGGTTCCGCAAGGGCCTGGCCCCGGCCCCTCATCCAACCCCTTTCCCGCCGGGAGAGGGGCTTCAAACACGAGGTAGTTGAATGAAGCTCTGCGGATTCGAAGTCGGCCTGGACCAACCGCTGTTCCTGATCGCCGGCCCGTGCGTGATCGAGTCGATGCAGCTGCAGCTCGATACCGCCGGCAAGCTCAAGGAAATCACCGGCAAGCTGGGGATGAACTTCATCTTCAAGTCCAGCTTCGACAAGGCCAACCGCACCTCCGGCACCAGCTTCCGTGGCCCGGGGCTGGAAGAGGGCCTGAAGGTGCTGGCCGAGGTGAAGAAGCAGATCGGCGTGCCGGTGCTGACCGACGTGCACGAATACACGCCGATGGACGAGGTGGCCTCGGTCGTCGACGTGCTGCAGACCCCGGCGTTCCTGGTGCGCCAGACCGACTTCATCAAGAAGGTGTGCAGCGCCGGGCGGCCGGTGAACATCAAGAAGGGCCAGTTCCTGTCGCCGTGGGACATGAAGCCGGTCGTTGAAAAGGCGCGCTCCACCGGCAACAACGACATCATGGTCTGCGAGCGCGGCGCCAGCTTCGGCTACAACAACCTGGTCAGCGACATGCGCTCGTTGAGCGTGATGCGCGACACCGGCTGCCCGGTGGTGTTCGATGCCACCCACTCGGTGCAGCTGCCGGGCGGGCAGGGCAGCAGTTCCGGTGGCCAGCGTGAGTTCGTGCCGGTGCTGGCGCGCGCGGCGGTGGCGGTCGGCGTGGCCGGCCTGTTCGCCGAGACCCATCCCGATCCGTCCAAGGCGCTGTCCGACGGCCCCAACGCGTGGCCGCTGGACAAGATGGAAGCGCTGCTGGAAACGCTGCTGGCGCTGGATTCGATCACCAAGAAGAACGGGTTCCTGGAGAGCGCGCTCTGATGGCCGATCGCGGCGAGTCCGCGCAGGAGCGACCCGCGTGAAACGGGCCGCTCTTGCCGTTGCCGGCGTGCTTGTGGCGATGGCGGGCAATGCCGGCGCATGTGCCACCAACCCGCCGATGACCACCCCCGCGCCTGCCGACGCCGCGCGCGCCGCAGACATCGTCGCCGTCATCCACGTGGATCATGTCGCGCGCCTGACCGCCAGGGAGCGGGCTGAGACGGACCGCATGTTTGCCACGGCCGATGGCGGGTTCTTCGTGCCACCCGCGCCTTCCGTGCGCTTCACCGTGAACCGCCTGCTGAAGGGAGAGGTTCCGGTCGATGCGCTGGTCCGCAACGGCCCCACCAGCTGCGAGGTCGTGCTGCAGCAGGGTGGGGACTATGTTTTGTTTGCGATGAAACCACAGGCGCGGGGCGACCGGATCGTGCCGATGAATGGTACCTTTCGCCTGGACAAGACCCCCAACGCCGCCACCCAACTGGCCGCCGTGGAATCCTCACTTACCCACCTCGACCCGACTCAACCATGACCAACATCGCAAAGATCCACGCCCGTGAAATCCTCGACAGCCGTGGCAATCCCACGCTGGAAGCCGAAGTCACTCTGGCCGACGGCTCGTTTGGTCGCGCCGCCGTGCCCTCGGGCGCATCGACCGGCACCAAGGAAGCGGTGGAACTGCGCGATGGCGACAAGACCCGCTACCTGGGCAAGGGCGTGCGCGACGCGGTGGCCAACGTCAACGGCCCGATCGCCGCGGCGCTGAAGGATTTCGATGCGCAGGACCAGGCCGGGCTGGACCGCCGCCTGATCGACCTGGACGGAACAGAGAACAAGGGCCGCCTGGGCGCCAACGCGCTACTGGGCGTTTCCATGGCCGCCGCGCACGCCGCCGCCGCCTCGAACAAGCAGGCGCTGTGGCAGTACCTGGCCGGCAAGACCGGCGCCACGCCGTCGCTGCCGGTGCCGATGATGAACATCATCAACGGCGGCGCGCACGCCGACAACAACGTCGATTTCCAGGAATTCATGGTGCTGCCGGTCGGCTTCGGCTCGTTCGGCGAATCGCTGCGCGCCGGCACCGAGATCTTCCACGCGCTCAAGTCGGTGCTCAAGGGCCACGGCCTGAGCACGGCGGTGGGCGACGAAGGCGGCTTCGCGCCGGACTTCCGCAGCAACGTCGAGGCGCTGGACACCATCCTGGAAGCCATCGGCAAGGCCGGCTACACCGCCGGCGAGGACATCCTGCTGGGCCTGGACGTGGCCTCCAGCGAGTTCTACGAGAACGGCAAGTACAACCTGGTCGGCGAGAACAAGCGCCTGACCTCCGAGCAGTTCGTCGACTTCCTGGCCGACTGGACCACGCAGTACCCGATCATCACCATCGAGGACGGCCTGGCCGAGAACGACTGGGCCGGCTGGAAGCTGCTGACCCAGCGCATCGGCGGCAAGGTGCAGCTGGTCGGCGATGACCTGTTCGTCACCAACCCGAAGATCTTCGCCGAAGGCATCGAGTCGGGCACCGCCAACGCCATCCTGATCAAGGTCAACCAGATCGGCACCCTGAGCGAGACCCTGGAAGCGATCGCCATGGCCGACAAGGCGCATTACGCGGCGATCGTCTCGCACCGCTCCGGCGAAACCGAGGACACCACCATCGCCGACATCGCCGTGGCCACCACCGCCACCCAGATCAAGACCGGCTCGCTGTGCCGCAGCGACCGCGTGGCCAAGTACAACCAGCTGCTGCGCATCGAGGAAGCCCTCGGTGGCAACGCGCGCTACGCCGGGCGTGACGCGTTCGTCTCGCTCAAGCGCTGACACCGATGCGTGACTGGCGCTGGCTGCTGCTGGTGCTCGCGGTACTGCTGGCGCTGCTGCAGTACCGCTTCTGGTTCGGGCCGGGCAATTCGGGCGAGGTGATGATGCTCGAGGCCCAGGTCAGCAACCAGAAGCGGGACAACGAAGGCCTGCAGCAGCGCAACGACGCGCTCGCCGCCGAGGTCAAGGACCTCAAGGAAGGCGAGGCCGCCATCGAGGAGCGCGCGCGCAGCGAACTGGGCATGATCAAGCCCGGCGAGAAGTTCTATCGCGTGGTCGAGGATGCGCCGCCCGCGCGGCCGGGCGTGGCCCAGCCCGGCACGCACGATACCGCGACGCAGGAGGTCGTGCCATGACCACCCAGGTCTGGGCCGTGGTGCCCGCCGCCGGCCGCGGCACCCGCTTCGGCGGGCCCGTGCCCAAGCAATACCTGCTGGCTGCGGGCGAACCGTTGCTGGCGCATGCGCTGGAGGCGCTGCTGTCGCACCCGGGCGTGGCCGGGGTGATGGTGGCCATCACCGAAAACGATGCCGACTGGCCGGGCTGGAATGACTTCGCCGGCAAGCCGGTACTGACCTGCACCGGCGGCGACAGCCGCGCCGCCTCGGTGCTGGCCGGTTTGCAGGCGTTGCCGGAAAGCGTGCGCGCTGACGATTTCGTGCTGGTGCACGACGCCGCGCGCCCGAACCTGCCAGCCGCCGACCTGGGCCGGCTGCTGGAGGTGGGGCGTGCCGATCCGGTCGGTGCCATCCTCGCCGCGCCGGTGCGCGACACTCTCAAGCGTGCCGGCGACGACGGCGGCATCGACCGCACCGAGCCGCGTGAGCGGCTGTGGCGCGCACTCACGCCGCAGCTGTTCCGGCGCCACCAGTTGACCCGTGCCCTGCTGGAAGCGACCGGCGCCGGTGTCGAGGTGACCGACGAGGCCATGGCCATGGAGCGCCAGGGCGCGCGGCCGTTGCTGGTCGAAGGCGACGAGTGCAACTTCAAGGTCACCACGCCGGCCGACCTGGCCCGCTTCGAGTTCGAGCTGTCGCGGCGTGGCTGAATCCCGTCCGGCGAATCCCGTGCCGGGCCCGAAACGACAACCTGATCCGACGCCATGAATCCTCCTGCCTTTCCTCCCATCCGCATCGGCCAGGGCTATGACGTGCACGCCTTCGGCGAAGGCGACCACGTCATGCTCGGCGGCGTGCGCGTGCCGCACCGTTGCGGGGTGCTCGCCCACAGCGACGGCGACGTGATCCTGCACGCCCTGTGCGACGCGATGCTGGGGGCGCTGGCGCTGGGTGACATCGGCCAGCATTTCCCGCCCAGCGACGACCGCTGGAAGGGCGCGGACAGCAGCGATTTCGTGCGCCACTGCAACGGCCTGCTGCGCGAGCGCGGGTGGCAGGTGGGCAACACCGACATCACCGTGATCTGCGAGCGGCCCAAGGTCGGCCCGCACGCGCAGGCCATGCGCGAAACGCTGGCGCGGCTGCTGGGCGTTGCGCTGGACCGGGTGAGCATCAAGGCCACCACCAGCGAGAAACTGGGCTTCACCGGCCGCGAGGAAGGCATCGCCGCGCAGGCGGTGGTGCTGCTGCTTCCCGCATAATTCCCATTCCGCAGGCGTGTCATCGGTTGCGACCGGGCGTTGCCCGGCGCTCCGCCGGCAGCATCGCCGCCCTCCGCACGGCTTGCCCGGCGGACCCGCCGTCACTGGCGCGGCCGCTGCAGGCGAGCCGGGCCATTGTTCAGGACCGACATGATGGATCTTCCCCTTGCCTATGGCGCCCCGGTATTGAGCGCGTCGATGCGCAGCGTGCCGGAGGACTTCCAGGTCGACGAACTGCCCGCCTTCGAGGCCAGCGGCGAGGGCGAGCACCTGCTGCTGGACATCCGCAAGCGCGGCGCCAATACCGTGGCCGTGGCCAGGCAGCTGGCGCAGTGGGCCGGCGTGCCGGAAATGGGTGTCAGCTATGCCGGGCAGAAGGACCGGCATGCGGTGACCACGCAGCGTTTCAGCGTGCACCTGCCCAAGCGGGTTGCGCCGGACCTGGCGCTGCTGGAATCGGACGAGGTGCATGTCCTGGCCTCCACCTGGCACAACCGCAAGCTGCAGCGCGGTGCGCTGGCCGGCAACCGCTTCACGCTGGTGCTGCGCGGCGTGCAGGGCGAGCGGGCGGCGATCGAGGCGCGGCTGCAGGCCATCGCCACGCGCGGCCTGCCCAACTGGTTCGGCGAGCAGCGCTTCGGCCGCGACGGGGGCAACGTGCCGGCGGCACTGGCGATGTTTGGCGGCCGCAGGGTGCGCAAGGACCAGCGCTCCATGCTGCTGTCGGCGGCGCGCTCGGCGTTGTTCAACCGGGTGCTCGCCGCGCGGGTGGAGCAGGGCAACTGGGACGGTGCGCTGGAGGGCGAGGTGTGGATGCTCGACGGCAGCCGTTCGGTGTTCGGTCCCGAGCCGATGAGCGAGGCGCTGGCCGAACGCCTGGCGCGGTTCGACATCCACCCCAGCGGGCCGTTGTGGGGCGCGGGCGAACTGCGCGCTGCCGGCGCGGCACTGGCACTGGAACAGGCGGCGCTGGCCGATGAGCAGGCGCTGGCGCTGCGTGCCGGACTGGAGCAGGCCGGCCTCAAGCAGGAGCGCCGCGCGCTGCGGCTGCGTCCGGCGTTGATGCGGCATGCCTGGCTGCAGGACGACGTACTGGAGCTCGCCTTCGCGTTGCCGCCGGGGTGCTATGCCACCGCGGTGCTGCATGAACTGGGGTCCGTGGCCGACGCCAGCCGCGCCGGGGCGCCGGCGGCGGAGTAAGCCCGCGGCTGCCTTGGCGGCGCGCAGGCGGGGTGCGCCCGCCTGGCCGCGCTCAGCGTCGCGCCAGCAGCACCAGCACCGCCCCGGTACCGCCCTGCGCCGGCGGCGCCGAATGGAACGCCAGTACGTCGTTGCGCTGGCGCAGCAGGCGGTCCACCAGGTTCTTGAGCACCGGCGCGCCGCCATCGGACTGCAGGCCCTTGCCGTGGATGATGCGTACGCAGCCGTGGTCGTGCGCATGGGCATCGAGCAGGAACTCGCGCAGCAGCTGCTCGGCCTGGGCGACGCCGGCGCCGTGCAGGTCCAGTTCGTCCTGCACCGAGTACTGGCCGCGCTTGAGCCGCTGGAACATACGCGCGGGCAGGGTGTCGCGGCGGTAGCTGGCCACGTCACCGGCTTCCAGTGGCGCGCTGGAATGCAGCAGCCGGGCGAACTCGCCCAGCGCCTGGGCCTCGTCCTGCTCGGCCATGCGCGCGCGCGGCCTGGGCCGCGGGCGGGTGATGGCGGACGTTTCCACCTTGCGCAGCGGCTTTACCTCGCCGATGGCCGAGCGGAACAGGGCGCCGTCGTCTTCGTCTTCTGGGTGCGACATGCGCATAGCGTAACGGCTGCGGCAATGGGGAGGGCGTCACGGGAAGGCGGTGGGCGCATTCCGGTATCATGCCGGATCGGGCCATGCCGGCCGGCGTGCAGCACGCCGCCGGGATGGCGGTGGACGGCGAGGCTGCAGTGGCGCCGTCATGGATTCAGCGATTCAGGTCTTCAATGCGCGTACTTGTAAGCAACGACGACGGCGTGGACGCCCCCGGCATCAAGATGCTCGCCGAGGAACTGCGCAATGCCGGCCACGAAGTCACCGTGGTGGCGCCGGACCGCGACCGTTCCGGCGCCAGCAACTCCCTCACCCTGGACCAGCCGGTGCGGCTGCGCCGGATCGACCACTACACCTGCGCGGTAAGCGGAACGCCTACCGACTGCGTGCACCTGGCGCTGACCGGCATGCTGGAGCACGAGCCGGACATCGTGGTCTCGGGCATCAACAATGCCGCCAACCTCGGCGACGACGTGATCTATTCCGGGACCGTGTCCGCGGCGATGGAAGGGCGCTTCCTCGGCCTGCCGTCGGTGGCGGTATCGCTGGTCACCCAGCGCCATGAGGCACGCAATTTCCTCAGCGCGGCGCGTGCGGCCATCGAGATCGTGGCGCGGCTGAAGGCCGACCCGTTGCCCGCCGACACCATCCTCAACGTCAACGTGCCGGACCTGCCATGGGAGCAGATCCGCGGGTTCGAGGTCACCCGGCTGGGCAACCGCCACCGCGCCGAGGCCTGCATCCCGGCCACCGACCCGCGCGGCAATACCGTGTACTGGATCGGTCCGGCCGGTTCCGAGCAGGATGCCGGCCCCGGTACCGATTTCCACGCGGTGCGTACCGGGCATATCTCGATCACCCCGATCCAGGTCGACCTCACCCGCTACGAGGCGCTGGAAAAGGTGGCCAGCTGGGTGGGCGGGTTGTCCGCCACGCTGGGGCCGCGGGCATGACCCCACGGCTGCGTCTTTCCCCGGAAGCAGTCGGCAGCGGCATGACCTCGCAGCGGGTGCGCGACCGCCTGGTCGATCGCCTGCGCGAGGTGGGCATCGGCGACGAGCGCGTGCTCAACGCGGTGCGGGTGGTGCCGCGGCACCTGTTCATCGACGAGGCGCTGGCCTCGCGCGCCTATGAGGACACCGCGCTGCCGATCGGCCATGGCCAGACCATCTCCCAGCCGTGGGTGGTGGCGCGCATGACCGAGGCGGTGCTGCAGGTGGCGCCCAGGACGGTGCTGGAAGTGGGCACCGGCTCGGGCTACCAGGCGGCGATCCTGGCCGCGGTCGGCCTGGAGGTGTTCACCGTCGAGCGCATCGGCGACCTGCTGCGGCAGGCCCGCAAGCGCCTGCGGCAGCTGGGGATGAACGTACGCAGCAAACACGACGACGGGCGCATCGGCTGGCCCGAGCATGGCCCTTACGACGCCATCGTCGTCACCGCCGCGGCACCGGCGCTGGTGGATGCATTGATCGAACAGCTGGCCGTTGGTGGCCGCCTGGTGGCGCCGGTCGGCGGCCCCGGCGGGCAGGTGCTGCTGCAACTTACCCGGCAGGCCGACGGCATCGTGCAGGAGGAACTGGCGCCGGTCAGCTTTGTGCCGTTGCTGTCGGGCATGCTGGACTGACACGGGAACCTCGCGACGATGAAGATATTCGGGCCGCTGTACGACCGCGCGCTGTACTGGGCCAGCCACAAGCGTGCGCCCACCTACCTGACGGTGCTGAGCTTCATCGAGGCCATCATTTTTCCGGTGATGCCGGAAGTAATGTTGATGCCGATGTGCGTGGCGCAGCCGCGCAAGGGCTGGCGCTTCGCCACCCTGAGCCTGGCCGGTTCGATGGTCGGCGCGATGGTCGGCTATGCGCTGGGCCACTATGCGTTCGAAGCGATAAAGCCGCTGTTCGCCGCGCTGGGCATGCTGCCGGCGATCGAGTCGGGCATCGCCACGCTGCAGGCGAAGATGGTCGAATCGCCGTGGGCGGTGTTCACCTTCCTGGTGCTGGGTGGATTCATGCCCATTCCGATGAAGGTGTTCACCTGGGCTTCCGGTATCGTCGGCGTGCCGCTGCCACAGTACGTGCTGAGCATGCTGGTCGGGCGCGGGAAGCGCGTATACGTGCTGGCGGCGGTGATCCGCTTCGGCGGCGCGCGTGCGGCCGATGCGCTGCGGCGCTGGATCGAACCGCTGGGCTGGATCGCGACCGCGCTGGTCGTCGGCCTGGTGGGCTGGCTGGTATGGAGGGCGAAATTCGCATGAATGCAGAGGTAGGGATCAAGGGCGCTTCCAGGGCGGTCGCCGGCATGGCGGCGCTGCTGCTGGTGGCGATGGCGGCCGGTTGCGGCACCGCCACGGTGGTCAAGTCTTCCGGCGGCAGTTCGTCCAGGGCCGCGGCCACGCCGCGCACGTCGGTGCCCAAGCCGGGGCAGACCACGGTGGTGCGCCGGGGCGACACGCTGTACGCGTTGGCCCGCATCCACAACATCACCCCCGGCGACCTAGCGGCGTGGAATGGCCTGTCCAACCCCAACGCGATCTATCCGGGGCAGACGCTGCGCCTGTATCCGGGTGGCACGGGCGCGTCGCGCCCGGCCACGGGCAGCAGCGGGTCGGCCGCGCGGCCATCGGTACCGCCGCCCGCGGCGACGCCGGCGCCGGCCAACAGCGGCATCGGCTGGCGCTGGCCGGCCGACGGCGCGCTGGTCGGTCGCTTCGTCGCCGGCGAGACCACCAAGCAGGGCATCGACATCGCCGGCAGCAGCGGGCAGCCGGTGCGCGCCGCTGGCCCGGGCGTGGTGGTCTATTCCGGTGCCGGCCTGGTCGGCTACGGCGAACTGATCATCATCAAGCACAACGAGCAGTGGCTGTCGGCCTACGGCCACAACCGCAAGCGCCTGGTCAACGAGGGGCAGAACGTCAAGGCCGGCGACCAGATCGCGGAAATGGGCCGCACCGGCACGTCGCGCGACATGCTGCACTTCGAGATCCGCTACAACGGCAAGCCGGTGGATCCGCTGCAGTACCTGCCGCAGAAGTAAGCCATGGCGTCTGGGGCGCAGGCTGGCGGCCCGCCTGCCGTGCCCTGGCGGGATGGAAGGCGCGTCGCGGCCGGGCATGGTGCCCGCTCCTGCGTCGTCTCCGGACCATCGGGTATCCGCCTGCCCGACGGGTGTGCCGCACCGCAGGCCGTGGCGTGACAGCGACCGGGCATGCATGCGCGTCCGCCATCGACCAAGGAGCAACAGCATGGACAGACCCCGTTACTGGTTCGCCGCCAAGGAGCTGGGGTGGGGCTGGGGCTGGCCGCTTGCGTGGCAGGGATGGCTCGCCTACGCCAGCGCGGCCGCGCTGCTGGTTGCCAGCTTCGTGGTCTTCCCGCCAGCGGCCGCTCCGGTCCGCTTCGCCGCCTGCAATGCGGGCGTGGTCGTGGCGCTGCTGCTGGCGTGCTGGCTCAAGGGCGAGCCCCTGCGCTGACCTAAAGCCGGGGCGCCGGACACGGGTGAGGGCGCGCTGCCGCCGGTCGTGCCTGCCGCGGGCTGGCGCTCCGGCGGTCGACGGTGCGGGGTCAGCTGCCCGTGGCGTCCAAGATGAAGGCCGCGACCACGCGGCGGTTTTCGCCGGCCAGCACGTTGAAGGTGCGCGCGGCCGATGCGTTGTTCATCACTTCGATGCCGACGCCGCGGGTCAGGCAGGCGGCCATGACTTCCACCGGCGGAAACACCTGGCGCTCGCCCGTGCCGAGGATGAACACGGCCGGGTTCTGTTCCAGTGCCGGCGCCAGGTCGGCCACGCTGAGCTGGCCGGCCGCGGCCACTGCCCAGTCCTCGATCAACTGGTCGGGGGCGAGGATGAAGCTGCGCGCCAGCGTCCGGTCGTTGACCCGGGCCTGATGGCCGTCGGCCGAGCGCAGGGCATAGATGTAGTCGGGCAGTTCGCGGCTCAGTTGCATCGTTCGCTTCTCGGCGGATCAGCCGCGGGGCAGCACGATCTGGCGCTTTTCCCGGGCCGGGCGGTACAGGACGGCGACATGGCCGATGCGCTGGACCAGCGCGCCGCCACTGGCCTGGACCAGCTCGGCGACCATCGCCTCGCGCGCCTCGCGGTCCTCGGCGGCGATCTTCACCTTGATCAGTTCATGGCGTTCCAGCACCTCGTCCAGTTCCGCCAGGAAGGCGGGGGTGACCCCCTTGCCGCCGATCTGCAGCAGTGCTTTCAGATCGTGGGCCATGCCGCGCAGGAATCGGTTCTGGGCCGGGGTGAGGACGATGGACATGCAGTGATTACGGGTTATCAAGGGGGTTCAGGGTATCATGACCACCCCTACAGGCCGCATTCCGATGTCCCGCAGCAAGAGCAGTCAACGCTGGTTGAAGGAGCATTTCTCCGACCCCTTCGTGAAGAAGGCGCAGGCCGAGGGCATGCGCTCGCGCGCCGCCTACAAGCTGGAGGAGCTGCTCCAGCGCGACCGGCTGCTGAAGCCGAACATGGTGGTGGTCGACCTCGGCGCAGCGCCGGGTGGGTGGTCGCAGCAGGTGCGGAGACAGCTGGGCGACAGTGGCCGGGTGCTGGCGCTGGACATCCTGGAGATGCCGCCGCTGGCCGGCGTGGAGTTCCTTCATGGTGACTTCAGGGAAGAAACGGTCCTATCCCAGTTCGAGGCCATGCTCGGCGGCCAGCCGGTAGACCTTGTCCTGTCGGATATGGCCCCCAATAAGAGTGGCATGGATGCGGTGGACCAGCCGCGGATGATGCACCTGGCGGAGCTGGCGATGGATTTCGCCGATCACCATCTCAAGCCGGGTGGGGCGTTCCTGATCAAGCTGTTCCAGGGCGTCGGCTTTGACGACTACGTGCGGGAAATGCGCCGCCGTTACGACAAGGTCGTGATCCGCAAGCCGGAAGCCTCGCGCAAGCGCTCGCCCGAGGTCTATGCGCTCGGGCAGGGCAAGCGCACGCAGATCAAGTAAGCTCGACACCATACGAATCGCGTCAGAAATTAGAGGAACACCGGAGCCGATGAGGATGAACGACCTGACCAAGAACCTCCTGCTATGGGTGGTTGTCGCCGTCGTGCTGATGGTGGTGTTCCAGAGCTTCGCCCCGCGCGGCGGCACGCCGGCGGTCGGCGACGCCAGCAACTACACCCAGTTCCTGCAGGAAGTGGACGCGGGCCGGATCAAGTCGGTGGAGTTCACCGACGACACCACCCTGACCACCAACGCCATCCGCTTCAAGCGCAGCGACGGCAGCGAGGGTTCGCTGTATGCGCCGCGCGACGAGAAGCTGATCGACCAGCTCTACACCAAGAAGGTCGACATCGTGCGCATGAAGCCGGCCACCGGGCCGAGCTTCTGGTCGATCCTGCTGCAGTTCCTGCCGGTGCTGCTGCTGATCGGCTTCTGGATCTTCATGATGCGGCAGATGCAGGGCGGTGGCGGCGGTGCCAAGGGCGCGATGTCCTTCGGCAAGTCGCGCGCCAAGCTGCAGGGCGAGGACCAGATCAAGGTCACCTTCGCCGACGTGGCCGGTTGCGACGAGGCCAAGGAAGAGGTCGGCGAGCTGGTCGACTTCCTGCGTGACCCGTCCAAGTTCACCAAGCTCGGCGGCAAGATCCCGCGCGGCGTGCTGATGGTCGGCCCGCCCGGTACCGGCAAGACCCTGCTGGCGCGTGCCATCGCCGGCGAGGCCAAGGTGCCGTTCTTCAGCATCTCCGGCTCGGACTTTGTCGAGATGTTCGTCGGTGTCGGCGCCAGCCGCGTGCGCGACATGTTCGAGCAGGCCAAGAAGCACGCGCCGTGCATCATCTTCATCGACGAGATCGATGCGGTCGGCCGCCACCGCGGTTCCGGCATGGGCGGTGGCCACGACGAACGCGAGCAGACCCTGAACCAGATGCTGGTCGAGATGGACGGCTTCGAGGGCGGTGAGGGCGTGATCGTGATCGCCGCCACCAACCGGCCGGACGTGCTCGACAAGGCGCTGCTGCGCCCGGGCCGCTTCGACCGCCAGGTCATGGTCGGCCTGCCCGACATCAAGGGCCGCGAGCAGATCCTGCGCGTGCACCTGCGCAAGGTGCCGGCCGCCGACGACGTCAGGCCGGAAGTGCTGGCGCGCGGCACCCCGGGCTTCTCCGGCGCCGACCTGGCCAACCTGGTCAACGAGGGCGCCCTGTTCGCCGCGCGCCGCGGCAAGCAGGAAGTGAGCATGCAGGACTTCGAGGACGCCAAGGACAAGATCTACATGGGTCCGGAGCGCCGCAGCATGGTCATGCGCGAGGACGAGCGCCGCAACACGGCCTACCACGAGTCGGGCCACGCGGTGGTCGCCATGTCGCTGCCCAAGGCCGACCCGGTGCACAAGGTCACCATCATGCCGCGCGGCTGGGCGCTGGGCGTGACCTGGCAGCTGCCCGAGCACGACCACATCAGCAAGTACAAGGACCGCATGCTGGAAGAGCTGGCGATCCTGTTCGGTGGCCGCATCGCCGAGGAGATCTTCGTCGGCGAGATGTCCACCGGCGCCTCCAACGACTTCGAGCGCGCCACCAAGCTGGCCCGCGGCATGGTCACCAAGTACGGCATGTCCGACGTGCTGGGCACCATGGTGTATGCCGACGAGGAAGCCGGCTACGGCATGCACAGCAAGACCATTTCCGAGGCTACCCAGCAGAAGGTGGACGCGGAGATCCGCCGCATCCTCGACGAGCAGTACAACGTGGCGCGCCGCATCCTGGAAGAAAAGCGCGACATCGTCGAAGCGATGACCGCCGCGCTGCTGGACTGGGAAACCATCGACGCCGAGCAGGTCAAGGCGATCATGGAAGGCCGCAAGCCCTCGCCGCCGGCCGGCTGGGTCGACAAGGGCAAGGGCGACCCGTCCGACGGCGACAAGGGCGGCGACGAACGCCCGGTGGCACCGATCACCGACCCGGCCGGCCAGCACTGAGCCAGCGGCGTCGCCATGCACGCACGACGGGCCGGGTTTTCCCGGCCCGTTGCTTTTATGACCGGCCTGGCGCGGGCCTGTCCGTGGCCTCTGGCCGCGGCGCCGCGGCCGCCGATGCGTCTGGCCGCGTCTCCCCATCACCCTGACGGCAGGCTTTTGCCCCCGTCCTCGGCTACCCTTCGCAGCATGAACGAACCTTCTCCCAGCACTTCCACCCACATCCCCGAGATGGTGATCGCCACCGTGGCCGGCGTCGCCTTCGGGGTGAAGACCGGCCACTACCTGACGGGCATTTTCATCGGCATCGTGCTGGGCGTGGCGCTCAGCGTGCTGGGCACCGTGGTGCGTGCCAGGAGCCGGCGCTGATGTTCGATACCTCGCCGGTCGTGGATTGTGCCGGCCGGCCGCTGCGGCTGGACCGCCCGCGGGTGATGGGCATCGTCAACGTCACCCCGGATTCGTTCTCCGACGGCGGGCGGCATTTCAGTACCGATGCGGCCATCGCCCATGCGCTGGCGCTGGTCGAACAGGGCGCGGACATTCTCGATATCGGCGGCGAGTCGACCCGGCCCGGCGCCGGGCAGGTATCGGCGCAGCAGGAGATCGAGCGCGTGGCGCCGGTGATCGAGGCGCTGGCGGCGCGCGTGCCGGTGCCGCTGAGCGTGGATACCTTCAAGCCGGAGGTGATGCGCGCCGCAGTGGCGGCCGGTGCCGGCATGGTCAATGACGTGCAGGCGCTGCGCCAGCCCGGCGCGCTGGAGGTCGTGGCCGGTTCCGGCGCGGCGGTGGTGCTGATGCATGCGGTTGGTGGCCCACACGACGCTGGCGTGGCCTGGGACAGCGACGATGTCGCAGGCGACGTGCAGCGTTTCCTCGCCGAACGCCTGTTCGCCGCGGAGATGGCCGGCATCGCCCGCAACCGGCTGGTGGTCGATCCCGGGTACGGCTTCAACAAGGACACCGCGCAGAATTTCGCACTGCTGGCCGCGCAGGAAAAACTGCTGGCGCTGGGCGTGCCGTTGCTGGCCGGGCTGTCGCGCAAGCGCTGCATCGGCGAGGTCACCGGCCGCACCGTTGTCGCCGAGCGCGTGGCCGGCTCGGTCGCCGCACACCTGCTGGCGGTGCAGCGCGGCGCCGGCATCGTGCGCGTGCACGACGTCGCCGCCACGGTCGATGCGTTGAAGGTGCTGGCCGCGCTCGACGCGGTACCGGCGCCCCGTGCCGACCGCGTGGCGCCGCCGCGCTGGCCGGACGAGGACTGATGGCGGCCGACACGCGGCCGCTGGCGATCGCGCTGATGGGCCCCACCGCGTCGGGCAAGACCGCCGCGGCGATCGAACTGGCCCGGCGCCACGGCGGCGAGATCGTCAGCGTCGACTCGGCGCTGGTGTACCGCGGCCTGGAGATCGGCGCGGCCAAGCCCGACCTGGCCGAACGCGCCGGCATTGCGCATCACCTGCTGGACCTGCGCGACCCCTGGCAGAGCTATTCGGCCGCCGAGTTCGCGGTCGACGCCGCCGCCGCGGTGCGCGACATCGTCGCGCGTGGCCGGCTGCCGATCCTCGCCGGCGGTACCGGGTTGTATTTCCGGGCGCTGCTGCAGGGGCTGTCGCCGATGCCGGAAGCCGCCCCGGCCCTCCGCGCGGAGATCGCGGCCGAAGCCGAAGTGGCGGGCTGGCCGGCGCTGCATGCGCAGCTGGCCCGGATCGATCCGGCCGCGGCCCGGCGCATCCATGCCACCGACCCGCAGCGCATCCAGCGCGCGCTGGAGGTGTACCGGCTCACCGGCAAGCCGATCAGCCATTGGCAGGCGCTGCCCGGCGTCGCCAGGCTGCCGGCGCGCGTGCTCAAGCTGGTGCTGGCGCCGGCCGACCGCGCGGTGCTGCATGCCCGCATCGAACGCCGCTTCGACCTGATGCTGGAGGCCGGCTTTCTCGACGAGGTGCGGCGCCTGCGCGCGCTGCCGCCGATGGCCGGGGTGCCGGCGCCGCTCGACCTGCCGGCGATCCGCGCGGTGGGTTATCGCCAGGCCTGGCAGTTCCTGGACGGGTGCGACAGCGCCGCGGGTTTCCGCGACAAGGCGATCTTCGCCACCCGCCAGTTGGCCAAGCGCCAACTGACCTGGCTGCGCGGCGAGCTGGACGCGCGCTGGTTCGATCCGGCCACCGATGCCGGCCGCCTGCAGGACGCGGTTTCCCTGTTCCTGGGGCGATGAAGCGCGCCGGGCGGTGTAACATCCCCGTTCCGGGCAGGCAGGGGAAGCCGCATGGCCCGGGTCGATAAGAACAATAAAGAGGAGTTGAAGATGTCCAAGGGGCAATCTTTGCAGGACCCGTTCCTGAACGCACTGCGCCGCGAGCGCGTGCCGGTTTCGGTGTACCTGGTCAATGGCATCAAGCTGCAGGGCACGATCGAGTCGTTCGACCAGTTCGTGGTGCTGCTGCGCAATACGGTCAGCCAGATGGTCTACAAGCACGCCATTTCCACCGTGGTACCGGCGCGCAACGTGCGCGTGGGGCCGGGCGGCGGCTACGTGCAATCGGCCGACAGCAATCAGGCAGGCGATGACGACAACGAATAAGCAGGACGTGGCGCGTGTTTGACCGCTCCAAACGAGGCGAACACGCGCTGTTGATCCAGCCGCACTCGGGGCGGCTGGAAGAGGATGTGCTGGAAGAGTTCACCGACCTGGCCCGCTCGGCCGGCGCCAGCATCGCGGCCACCGTGACCGCGCGCATCGACCGCCCCAATCCCTCCACCCTGATCGGCAGCGGCAAGCTGGACGAGGTCAAGGCCATGGCCGACGCCACCGGCGCCGACCTGGTGCTGGTCAACCATGCCCTGACCCCGGTGCAGGAACGCAACCTGGAGCGGTTCCTGGAGCGGCGCGTGATCGACCGCACCGGGCTGATCCTGGACATCTTCGCCCAGCGTGCGCACAGCCACGAAGGCAAGCTGCAGGTGGAGCTGGCGCAACTGCGCCACCTGGCCACGCGCCTGGTACGCGGCTGGACCCACCTGGAGCGCCAGCGCGGCGGTTCCATCGGCCTGCGTGGCCCCGGCGAAACCCAGCTGGAAACCGACCGTCGCCTGCTGCAGAAGCGGGTGGAGCAGTTGCAGAAACGGCTGGAAAAGGTCGAGGTGCAACGCACCCAGATGCGCCGCGCGCGCGTGCGCAGCGAAATGCCGCGGGTGGCCCTGGTGGGCTATACCAACGCCGGCAAGTCGACCCTGTTCAATGCGCTGACCGGTGCCGGCGCCTACGCCGCCGACCAGCTGTTCGCCACCCTCGACCCGACCGTGCGCCGCATCGCGCTGCCCGGCGGCAACGCCATGCTGGCCGACACCGTGGGGTTCGTCCGCGACCTGCCGCACGAACTGGTGGCGGCGTTCCGCTCGACCCTGAGCGAGGCGCGCGAGGCCGATTTCCTGCTGCACCTGGTGGATGCCGCCGATCCGCTGCGCGAGGAACGCATCGCCCAGGTCGACGAAGTGCTGGAGGCGGTGGGCGCGGGCGAGCTTCCGCAACTGCTGGTGTTCAACAAGATCGACCGCATCGAAGGTGCCGAGGTGCGCCACGACGCGCAGGACGGCGTGCCGGACGAGGCGCGCCGCGAGCGGGTGTGGATCTCCGCGCGCGACGGCCGCGGCCTGGACCTGCTGCAGTCGGTGCTGGGCAAGCGCCTGGGCCTGCAGCACGTCACCGGCCGCGTGCGCCTGCCGCCCAGCGCCGGCCGGCTGCGCTCGCGCCTGCACCAGCTGGAGGTCATCCGCAGCGAACAGGCCGACGAGGAAGGCTGGCTGATCGAGGTGGACATTCCCATCGCCGAGGCCGAGAAGCTGGCTGCCGGTGCCGACGGCCAGGTGATCCGGGCGCTGCTGCCGGAGCGCGAACCGGAGTGGTGAGTGGTAACGCGGACATCAAACCCGGCGTGTAGGCCGGGGCTGCCGGCAGGGAGAACGGACGGCGGATCATTACAAGGAGGGGACGATGAAGGCACGATGGAAGTTGGTCGCATGTGCGTTGCTTGCCTGGGCCTCGGCCTGGGCGCAGGCACAGACGCCCGCCGAACCCCGTTACGTCATCAGCAAGGCCGATGAAGTCGACCGGGCCTGCCTGGCACGGTTGCTGGCGCTGGTTCCTGACGGCAACGGGGCGCTGGACCCGATACGGCTGGAGCAGTTCAAGCAGCATCTGCGCACCTGCGGCTGGCCGGGCCTGCCCTCCGCTGGCCGGCAGGGTGTCGATGCCGCGGGCCAGCTGCTGCTGCGGTCCAGTGCCGACAGCGCGTTCCAGGAGCAGGTCATCGACCTGGTGCAGGAGCGGGTCGGCATCGATATCGATGCGTTCGGGTACGCCTGGCTCAACGATACGATCCAGGTGCAGCATGGTCGTCCGCAGCAGTTCGGCACGCGCATCGCGGCGGAGGGCGGCACGCTGGGGTTGTCGCCGAAGCCCGAAAGAACCCCGCGCTTCTGGCGGGATTTCCTGGGACTGCCGCCGGTGGAGGAATGGCTGGCAGGGCTGCAGGCCGCGCTGGACGCCGGCGGAAGCCTCGATGCTGCGGTGCTTTCGCCGCCGTTGGCGATGGGTGCGTATCGGCCGCTGACCGAGCCCGAGCTGCGTCGTCGCGTCGGACGGATGGTCAATCGCGACCAGGACCTCCGTGGCGAGGCGATAGCCGCGATGAGGCAGGGTGATGAAGAACGGCGCAAGGCGCTGGACCGGCAGATCGAACGCATCGATGCGGAGAACCGCGCCAGCCTGCGGGACATCTTCGACAGGCATGGCTTCCCGACCCCGGAGATGATCGGTCGCGACGGTGTCTCGTCCGTGTTCGTGCTGGTGCAGCATGCCGACGACGATCCGGTCTTCCAGGCGCACGCACTGGCGCTGGCCGAGCCGTTGATGCAGCGCCGCGACCTGTCGCGGCAGCAATACGCGATGCTGGCCGACCGGGTATTGCTGGCCCAGGACCAGCCGCAGCTGTATGGCACCCAATACAAGGTCGAGCACGGCAAGATCGCGGTGCTTCCGCTGACCGACCCGGAAAACGTGGATGCGCGCCGGGCGCGCATGGCGATGGGCACGCTCGCCAGCTATCTGGATACGGTCGCCAGGCAGTTGGGCGCGACTGTCGAATCCACCGGATCCGGCAACTGAAAGGCAACGGGTCAGTGGAGAGGGGGCGGGAACGAAAGCGTGGCCATGGTGCGTCCTTCATTCCTCATGGCTGCCCTGCATGCATGCGCGTGGAGCGGTCCGGCGTCGTGGGTGCAGGGTCTTGGCGTTTCTGCCGCCAATGCCTGTTGTCGGTGAGCGGGCTGCCGGTGGCGAGTAACGATCTGGTGACAGTCAGCTGGCCGTCCTGGCGCTATGGTACGCACGGGCCGCGCGCCACAGCAGCACCAGCAGCACGAGGATTGCCAGCGGGCCGATCAACAGGACGTTGGCGATCGAGCCCCACCAGACAAGGTACAGTTGCCAGGTGCAATACGCCTTGGGCGAAAGCTGCATCACCAGCCGTGTATCGACGTGCGCAAGCCCCGGAATGTCCTGCAGCACCTGCGCCTTGAAGCGGTAGCGTCCGCTGGGGACACGGATGCCCCCGACATCGTGCTCGACGAAGGTGGTCGACCAGCCATGCATGCCGCGCGTGTCGGCTTCCCCCGATGCCACGATCCGCCCATCGGACACGCGTGCCAGCGACCACCGGATGGGAATCGGTGTCCCAGCCGATGTCGAAGCAACGCCACCCACCGCGATCTGCAGGTGTTTGAGCGGCTCGCTGGTGCGATCGAAGCGGAACGCGAGTGTGTAATGCTCCGGGACGACGATTTGGATTTTCCTGTCGATCATGCCGGCTGGCGCGAGCGCGATGGACACGTCCAGCGGCTTGGCGGTGATCCAGCGCGACCAGGCGGAAAACAGCGACAGCCAGGTGACCAACAGTGCCAGCAGCAGGAGCAACCGACGCTGCCTGTGAAGAAATCCGCGCACAGTGTCCGTTCCGGTCGGCATGCGCTCAGCGGGTGCTCAATCGCGCCAGTGCCTGCCCCAGCCGCACCGGGCTTTCGGCCTTCAGCGCCGGATCGAACTGTGCCACGCCCGGCGGCAGCAGCACGATCACGGTGGAGCCGTAATTGAAGCGGGCCGCGCCTCAATGAGACCAGGGCGTCTGAGAGGTGGGCGCGTCGCCACGCGTCGTGATGTGGCCGCGTCGGAACAGGCCATTACTTCAATCGCGCCAGTGCCTGCCCCAGCCGCACCGGGCTTTCGGCCTTCAGCGCCGGATCGAACTGCGCCACGCCCGGCGGCAGCAGCACGATCACGGTGGAGCCGTAGTTGAAGCGGGCCATCTCCGCGAACCGTTCCAGCGTAATCCCCTTGCCGCGCCAGTCCTTGCGGGTGATGCGGTCGCCGTAGGCGGGGATTTCCTCGCCGCTCCAGACCGTTTCCACGCCGCTGACCAGCAGCGCGCCGACCATCACCTGCACCATCGGGCCGAAGTCGGTGTCGAAGTGGCACACCAGCCGCTCGTTGCGGGCGAACAGCCGCGGCACGTGGGCCACCGCGGCCGGGCCGACGCTGAACAGGCGCCCGGGCACGTGCACGGTTTCGCGCAGGGTGCCGGTCCAGGGCATGTGCACGCGGTGGTAGTCGCGTGGCGACAGGTACACGGTGGCGAACAGGCCGTTGGCGAAGGGTTCGGCAGCGGCGGCGTCGCCGAGCAGCTCGGCGGCGGTGAACGACTGGCCCTTGGCCTGGAAGATGCGACCGTCCTCGATCGGGCCGAGCTGGCTGATGCGCCCGTCGGCCGGCATCAACAGCGCACGCG
>NZ_LDJO01000041.1 GCF_001431595.1 Stenotrophomonas acidaminiphila | reverse complement strand
CGATTACCTGCTTCACCGCCTCTGCGCGGAACTCATCCGTGTACTGCTTGCTGTTGCCCATAAACACCTCGGTCATTGCCATCAATTATGGCGTCCGAGTGTCTACGAAAGGCTGGCCGGTCCAGGCAGGCTTGTTCGGCTCCCTCGGCAACAGCGGAGTGGTGCGCCGGGTGGGGCTGGTGAACCCGGTGGTCAAATTGACCGGTACGACAAACACTGGCGTTGGCTATTACCAGGCGGGCGCCCTGGCGGGTGAGAACCGTGGCCGGATCGAGGAGAGTTTCGCCCTGGGGGCCGATATCCAGGTGTTTTCCGCCACAGCCGACAATACCCAGGCCTACGCGGGCGGTCTGGTCGGTTGGAACGAATCGGGCAGTACCGTCACCCAAAGCTATGCGACGGGTACGGTAGCGGCAGCGGGCGAGTTGTCCTCAAGGGCGGGCGGCCTGGTCGGGCGTAATCAAACCGGCGCCACGCTGAGCCAATCCTGGGCGGCGGCAACAGTCACCGCCACCGGAGGGTGGGAAGCAGCCGGCGGCGTGGCCGGGATAAATTCGATCGGCGCCACGATCAGCAACAGCATCTGGGACACCAGCCTGATAACCACCGGCATTGGCTCGGGTGCTGGCGGTGTCACCGGCCTGGACGCCACGCAAATGACCGGCATCGCCAACTTCACGGGCTGGGGCGCGGACATTTCCGCCAACGGCGGCGAGAGCACAGTCTGGCGCATCTACGACGGCCACACCGCGCCGCTGCTGCGCGGCTTTCTGCGGCAACTGACGGTCAGCGTCCCCGTGGGCGGCGCGGACAAGACCTACGATGGCCAGGTGGCCAGCGGCACCTTCGGCACCTACACCACCAGCACCCCCACCGATGCCAGCCTGCTGCTGGGCACGCTGGGCTACGCCACCACCAGCGCCAACGCCGGCACCTACAGCACCGCCAACGGCACCCTGCAACTGGGCGGCCTGCATTCCACCCAGCAGGGCTACGACATCAACTATGCCGGTGCCAGCACCCTCACCATCAACAAGGCCGCGCTCACCGTCACCGCCAACAACGCCGGCAAGACCTACGACGCAACCGCGTGGAGCGGCGGCAACGGCGTGAGCTACAGCGGCTTCGTCAATGGCGAGAACGAGGCCATGCTGGGCGGCACGCTGGCCTATGGCGGCAACAGCCAAGGCGCGGTGAATGCCGGCAATTACCTCATCAGCGCCAGCGGCCTGAGCAGCGGCAACTATGCCATCAGCTACGTGGACGGCATCTTGACCATCGACCCGCGCACGCTGGGCATCGTCGTCAATCTCACCGGCACGGTGCGCAAGACCTACGACGGCACCACCAACGCCACGCTGGATGCGGGCAACTTCCTGATTACCGGCTGGGCCGGCAACGACGGTGCCACCATCACCCAAACCAGCGGCCAGTACGGCAACGCCAACGCCGGCAGCGGCAAGAATGTCACCGTCAACCTGACCCTGGCCGACTACCTGGCCGCCAACGGCACCGACCTTGCCAACTACGTGTTGCCCATGCAGGTAAGCGGCAACGTGGGCATCATCGACAAGGCCGGCGCCACCGTTACCGCCAACAGCGGCACCGTGACCTACAACGGACAGGTGCGGAACGTCACCGGCTACACCGTAACGGGACTGGTGAACGGCGAAGACGAAAGCGTGCTGGACAGCGTAGTGACCACCGGCGGCAGCGGCCGCAACGCCGGCAGCTACGCCCACACCGTGAGCGGCAGCGACAACAACTACAACCTGACCTTCATCGACGGCGCGCTGACCATCAATAAGGCCAACGCCACCATCACCGCCATCAGCGGCACCACCACCTACAACGGCCGAACCCAAAGCGTGAGCGGCTATAGCGCAAGCGGACTGGTGAACGGCGAAGACGGAAGCGTACTCACCGGCCTAACGGAAACCGGTGGCAGCGGTCGCAACGCCGGCAGCTACGCCCACACCGTGAGCGGCAGCGACAACAACTACAACCTGACCTTCATCGACGGCGCGCTGACCATCGACAAGGCCAGCGCCACCGTCACCGCCAACAGCAACACCGTGACCTACAACGGCCAAACCCAGAACGTGAGCGGCTACAGCGCAAGCGGACTGGTGAACGGCGAAGACGAAAGCGTACTCACCGGCCTAACGGAAACCGGCGGCAGCGGTCGCAACGCCGGCAGCTACGCCCACACCGTGAGCGGCAGCGACAACAACTACAACCTCACCTTCATCGACGGCGTGCTGACCATCGACAAGGCCACGTTGACCCTGAGCAGCAACAACATCACCAAAACCTACGACGGCACCACCGCCGCCAACGGCACCGCCGTCGTCACCGATGGGCAGTTGTTCGGCAGCGACACCATCAGCGGCGGCCACTTCGCCTACACCGACAAGAACGCCGGCACCGGAAAAACCGTAACGGTGAACGGCATCACCGTGAGCGACGGCAACGGCGGCAACAACTACGACGTCACCTACGTCGCCAACATCACCAGCACCATCCTGCAAAAGACGCTGACCATCGGCGGCAGCTTCGATGCCGCAGACAAGCTTTACGACGGCGACAACCGCGCCACCATCGGCCGCAACGCGCTGGCGCTGCAAGGCGTGGTGGCTGGCGACGCGCTGGCGGCGGATTGGCAGGCAATGTTTGCCGATGCCAGCGTTGCGCCAAACAAGACCGTCACCCTGCAAGGCACCACGCTGGCCGGTGGCGACAGCGCCAACTACCTGCTCGTTCTCGAGGGCGCGCCCACCGCCACGGCCAGCATTTCGGGGACACCGCTCGGCGCTGCGGGTGGCCGCTATGCCAGCGCAACACAGTCGGCAAAAAACAATGACACGCAGCCAGCACGGTACGCCTCGTCAGTACCGGCCATCGCGGTGCAGCAATGCGGCCAGAACCTTCCGGCGCAACTGGTCAAGGACTGCCAATGAGCGCCCGCAGAACCATCTCCAACGCACGTATCCAAGGATTGCCCGTAACCATGCTCACCAAGCGGAAAACCTCCTGCCTGCTGGCCAGCCTATGCCTGTCGCCCTTGGCGGCCATGGCGCAAACGCCGCCCACCGCCGGCCAGATACTGCAGCAGGCCGCACCGCCGCCGCCCATGCCCGCCAACACGGCTCCACGCACCGTCGTCGAGGAAATCGCACCCGCCCAGTCCGGCAACGGCGAATACGTGCCTGTCTCGGGTATCCGCTTCAGCGGTAACAGAGTGTTCGACGACACCGTGCTGCAAAGCCTTGTCGCAGGTGCTTTCCTGCCCCGCATGCAGATGGAGGAACTGGAGGCGTTGGCTCTGCGCGTGACGCGGCATTACCGGGAAAACGGCTACCTGGTGGCGCGTGCCTGGTTGCCGCCGCAGGATATCAGTGGCGGCATCGTGACCATCGCCGTGCTCGAGGGCCAGCTTGGCCAGGTGCGGCTGAATGACACGGCAGGCGTGGCGGGCAACGCCACCGCTCCGCTGCGCCGCCTGCGATCCGGCGATACGGTCAATGGCCCTGCGTTCGAAAGCACCCTGCTGGAACTGGCCGACCTGCCCGGTGTCGAAGTGAGATCCACGCTGCGGCCCGGTGCCAGCGTCGGTACGTCCGACTTCCTGGTCGATATCCTGCCTTCCGCGGCGGTGACTGGCAGCGTCGATCTGGACAACTACGGCAATCGCTACATCGGTGCCGAACGCCTTGGAACCTCGCTCTACTGGAACAATCCCGCGCACCTGGGTGACCAGGTGAGTCTTCGCGTCCAAGGGGGCCTGGACGATTACCGCTATGGCCGGCTCGGTTACCAGTTGCCGTTTGGTCGTCATGCCACCCGCATTGGTGCGGCATGGTCGGTGATGCGCTATGAACTGGGCAAGGACTTCGCCAGCCTCGATGCCGGCGGCCGGGCAGAGGTCGGCAGTCTCTATCTGCAGCAGCCGCTGATGCGCAGCCGCCGTGCCAACTGGTCTGCCACGTTGCAGTACGACGACAAACTCCTGCAGGACGACATCGGCGCGACGAGGACGCGTGGGCGCAAGAAGCTGCGCAACGGTACCCTCGGCATCTCCGGTGTCTTCTTCGATGGTCTGGGCGCCGGCGCCAGCAACAGCCTGGCGTTGAACTACACGCGCGGCCAGCTTGGGCTGGACGATACCAGCGCGTTGATCGACCGCCTCACCGCCCGCAGCCGCGGCGATTTCGGCAAATGGTCGCTGTCCTACCAGCGCCAGCAACGCCTGCCTGGAAACTGGCTGCTGGCGTTCGCCGGCAATGCCCAGTGGGCCGACAGGAACCTGGATTCCTCGGAGAAGATGCTGTTGGGCGGTGCCGGCGGCGTGCGTGCTTACCCGCAAGGCGAAGCCAGTGGTGACAGCGGCTACATGGTCAACCTCGAGTTGCGTCATGCAGTGGCCGAACGGCTGGAGGTGTTCGGTTTCCACGACCAGGGCCGCGTCCGCCTCAACCACTCGCGCTGGGACAGCAAAGGACGCAATCACCGGCGCCTGGCCGGTTACGGAATTGGCGCCACATATGTCCTGGCCCCCTTCAGCATCCAGGCGTTCGCCGCTTGGAAGGATGGTACCGGCGCTCCGGAATCGGACAAGGACCGCAGCCCGCGTCTCTGGACGCAGTTGGTCTATCAGTTCCGTTGATGTGGTTCCGTTCTGCACCTCCTGGCTGGCCTGGAAGGCCGCACTCCCTGGCGATCCTGGTCATGGCCTGACGCTGGTTTTCCGCTTGCGCGATGTACCCGGCCAGGCAATGGCTGGCGACGCCGGCAAGAGGTCATCCAGCGCCGGCAGAGAACATGCTCCCGCAAACCCGTCCAACCGATGGTCTCCAGCAATCGCCGCCTTGCTGCGCGGCCTGCAGCAATCAGGAAGTTCCATGAATCACGATGCCGCACCATCCCCAACCGGCTGCCGGGTGTCCGGAAGGTCAATGCAGGAACCGACAGGGTTCATGCCATGACGATGCTGGATGGCGTGCGGGTGATGGAAGGCAGGGTGAGCTTCGAACGTAACGGTTCGACCTTGAACGTGTGGCAGGACAGCCAACGGGCCATCGTGGAATGGAAGGGTTTCGGCATCGGCACAGGTGAACGGATTGTCGTCCGGCAACCCCATCGCTCGTCCTCCATGCTGGTGCGGGTTCCGGGGGAGGGCGCGATCCGCATCGATGGCGGCCTCGATGCCAACGGCCGACTCCATCTCTGGAACCGTGGCGGAGCCATCATCGACAGCGAAGGCGTTATCGACGCGACCAGCCTCACGGTCGATACCCTGGATGCCCACGACGAACCGCACGGTGGAGAAGAGGACTTCCGCTTTTCTGGCGATGACAGGCCCGGAATATTCAATCTCGGGAGCATCTGTGCGGCTGGCGGGAATGTGAGCCTGTTTTCCCACCTGGTGCGCAACGATGGCGTGATTCGTGCGGTCGAAGGTTCCGTGGAGATGCTCGCAGGGAAGGT
The DNA here is from genome assembly GCF_001431595.1 of Stenotrophomonas acidaminiphila. Lineage (GTDB taxonomy): Bacteria > Pseudomonadota > Gammaproteobacteria > Xanthomonadales > Xanthomonadaceae > Stenotrophomonas > Stenotrophomonas acidaminiphila. The sequence continues at coordinate 20,095 of NZ_LDJO01000041.1, read as the reverse complement.
GGCTCCCCTTGCTTCCCCCTATTTGGCTGCCATTCCAGTTGGCCGAAATGGCGTCCGCATCGACGCAACTGCTGTTGCCAACACAGGTGTGATTGAGGCCGCGCGGGTGCGCCTGCGGGTTGCGCGAGGCGATCTGTACACGCTGGCCATCGACCAGAGCGGCGTCATCCGTGCCATCGGCGAGGGCGGTTGCATCGTGCTGAGCGCCGAAGGCGGAACGGTGCGTCAGGATGGCAGGCTGACGGCACGGAACGCGGATGGTTCCGGTGGCGACATTCTGATCGGCGGCGACGGCCAGGCCCCCGGTGAGGCCATCACGCACGCAGGCCGTATCGTCGTTACCGGCAACGCACGCATGGAGGCTGGCGCTGAGGGTGGGAATGGCAACGGAGGCAGGGTCATCATCCGGGCCGGGGGGAGCACCACGTTCGCTGGCCGTATCGAAGCGGGTGCCGGCAAGCGGAGCGGCGACGGTGGTTTCGTCGAAGTGTCCGGCAAGCACGCGCTGGAATTCCATCCTGACCTGCCGATCGACCTCTCCGCACCCAAGGGCAAGGCCGGAACCGTGCTGCTGGGTTCCGGCGAGATGACGGTGGTGGCTGTCGTCACCGCCGCCAACCAGATCGTCGCCGCTACCGTCGAGGCGGGACTGGCGGGCGCCAACTACATGATCACGACCTCCGGCTTCGATCCGGGAAACAGCAGCGGAAGCATCAACATAACCAGTGATGTCGGTTGGAGGAGCCCACACATGCTGACGCTGAGATCGGGCAATGCCATCGGCATCGACGCGAACATGACGGCCCTCCACGGCGCGCTGGAGATGTATGCGGGGCGTTATGCCGAGGCGCCGCCGGATAGCGGCCTGTGCAATGTGAGCGGTGGCGCATGGGTGACCGAAGGTCATGTCCTCCAGGTCGACCGGCTGCGCTACGGCGCAAACGTCGATGATCCACCCTCAGGCTACACGGTAGATCCGGATCCTCATACCGCCAACTTCTGGGCCGACGGCAATCTCCGCGTCAATACTCTGGAACTGGATCTGGGCGGCGGCGCGGGCCTGAGTACCCTCGGCGATGCCAACGCCGTTGGAGCTTTTCGCACAATCGGCAGTGGCTCCCTGGGCTGGGTCAGCGTCACCAATCATCGTGGAGACCTGGACCTGTACCTCAACTCACAGGATGCTTTCGGCATGCAGATCGTCACATCGGGTGATCTGCGGCTGGAGGCTGGCAGCCAAGTGACCTCGACATGGGGCGACATCGTGCTGGTCAGCAAGGGCGGAAACTTCATCAACCAGGCGACGGGGGCTGTGCTGGGATTCACCCGGCGCGGTTCCCGATTCCTGATCTATAGCGGCAGCGACGCCGGGACGATCAAAGGGGGCATGACGGGAAGGGATGAGTTCAGTCGCTCTTTTGCTGGTCGCCCACCAAGCGAATATGGCGATGACGTTAGCTACTTCTTCTATCGCGAGACAGCGCGGATGTTCCAGCCCTGAGTGGCAGCAATGATGATGTAGATGAAGCGGAGGATGCATGAGGTGATGACCTCGCGCTGTCACCTGGTGTCCAGTTGCATCCAGCTAAATTGGGGGTGCATATGGGGGTGTTTGTCATCTTTCTATTAAATTAATCATATAAATATCAATAATTTAATTTTGCTATTTGGGTCGGATAAGCCACTGATTGAATTGGATCGATTTTCGCGATTCGATGCTGCAAGGATGCGGGGTTTTCGGAAGAATCCCGGGGAAATCCCTTCCGGCGCTCATCTTTCAGGAAGCGCCGGGCGCGCCAAGGTCCCCGGGGTTCCTGCTGGTGCCTGGGCCGTGCCAGTCAGGCGTCATGGACATCGGCATCGCCTGGATGTCTCATTCAATCGGTCCGCTGCAGCAACCTCCGTCGATCATCCTTGCTTCTCTGCGCACGCCCGTGCGGCTTCCCCACGTGAGGTGAGTTGGCCGCTGCAAGAGCTGCGCTGTGACGGGCATGCAGATCTGCGCTGGGCTCGCGCAGCTCCCACCGGGTTTTTGGCGCGGGGTTGCATTCACCATCTGTACTGGACGCCCATCTGTGCGTTGACGTCGCGGAAGCCCATGCCACCGCTCTGTCGGCTCAGTTCACCCCAACCGCACCAGCCGGCGGACAGTCCCATCTGCACGCCCGCCTTGGCTTCGTAGATGTCGTGCGGCAGCTGTCGCCGCAACCGCTCGCCGTCCATCGCCAGGCCTGCGCCATTGCCGCCGGACCACCAGTTCACCGCCACATAGGGATGTACCTGGCCCTGCGCCGGGCTCAACCCACGGCTGTACAGGCGCAGGCCGAGACGGGTGCTGGTTTCGCCATTGCCGCGATCTTCGACCACCGTGCCGTTGGCCTCGACCACCCGCTCGCTGTCATAGCGGCTGTGCACCACCTGCAGTTGGGGTTCCAGGTAGATGCCACGTTGCGCGCTGCGCCGCAGCGGCAGCACGTAGCCGGCCTCGGTCGAAGCACTCCAGCTGCGGGCGCCATAGCGTTCCTTCTGCAGGCCTTCGCCCTGCACGCTGTTGCGGAAACGGCCGTACTGCAGCCAGCCATCCACATAGGCGCCGCCTTCCATGCGTGCGTCCTGCAGCCAGGTCGCGTACGCGCCAACGCTCGTGCCGGTGACCACGCCACGTGCGGTGTAGCCGGTCACCTTCGAACGGCTGTCATTGCGTGCACGGCCATGGCCGACCATCGCGCCGGCCTGCAGTTCGCCGCCGCCCGCCTCGAATCGACGTCCCACGCCCAGGAGCATGCTGCTGATCTGCCCATCGACCTGGACCTGCCGTCCTTGGTCATGGCTGTCGGGCTGCGCGTTGCGAAGATGCAGCCAGCCCACGACTTCACTGCTGCTGTCGATTCCGGTGGCGGGGTCACCGGCACGGTCGTGCAGGCCATGCCGGAACATGCCCAGCGCAGCGGCACGGTTGGCCAGGTAGACCGCCGGCTCGGGACGTTCCACTTTGGGACGCGGCGGATCCACCGGGTCCACGGGATCCACAGGGTCCACAGGGTCCACTGGGTCCACGGGATCCACGGGATCCACGGGATCTACCGGATCCACAGGGTCCACCGGGTCCACCGGGTCCACGGGATCCACAGGGTCCACGGGATCCACAGGATCTACCGGGTCCACGGGATCCACAGGATCCACAGGATCTACAGGATCCACGGGATCCACTGGGTCCACTGGGTCCACAGGATCCACTGGGTCAACCGGGTCCACCGGGTCAACGGGATCTACCGGGTCAACGGGATCCACCGGGTCAACCGGGTCCACGGGATCCACCGGATCCACAGGGTCCACGGGATCCACCGGGTCCACCGGGTCTACGGGATCGACCGGATCCACAGGATCCACAGGATCCACAGGAGGCACATACTCCGAGCGTAGGTACCAGTTGCCATCGTCCGGGCTCGACACGCCTCCCTTGAACAGGAAGTAGTCGTACGCACCGGCCACGGCGCGGCCCTGCAGAACAAACTGCGCATCCGACTGGCCACCGACGGTGATCAGGCGGATACCCTCTTGGGTCAGGGCGCCGGCACCGCCGGCATTGCGCACGCTCACGCTGGCGGTGCCGCTGCTGTTGCCGTTGATCACCAGCCGGTCGCCCGGGGATGTGTCATCGCCCAGCGCGCGGTTGAAGATCCACGCGCCGCCATTGCCCACGTAGTCGCCACTGACAGTGACGGTCTTGAAGTCGCCCGCCGCCCCCGTATCGAAGGCGATGGTGCCGGCATGTTCGAGCATGCCGACGCTGGAGTCGGCGCGTACGTTCCATTGGCTGCTGCCATCCATCGTCAACCGTGCGACCTGGTGGCCGGAGTCGTCGCGCAGCGCGCCGCCGAACGTGGTGCCGTTGCGCAGCATCATGTGTACGTCAGCCGTCGCGCTGTCGACCACCACGTCACCGTGCAGCGTGCTGGCATCGGCAGTGAACTCGATGCGGCTGGTCGCCACGCTGCTGCCATCGGAAAACACGGTATCGCTGACCCGCAGCAGGCGGCCGCTACCGTCGCCTGCGGTGACGTTGCCGCCATTGACGGTCAGCGCATGGTTGCTGCCCTGCAGCCAGAACGCGGTACCGTTGGTGGTCTCGATGTGGCTGTCGTTGAATACGGCGCGGTTCCAGTACGCGCCGAACGCGGTCAGGTAGGAGCGGTAGCCGACGCTGTTGCTGCCGCTCATGCGGATGTCCAGGCGGTCGGCCTGGGACAGTCGTGCCGTGTTCATCTGCACGATGCCGAACACATTCTCACCGTCACTGCGGATCGTGACGTTGTCGAGCAGTGCGCTTGCGGCGGAGCCGCCGAGAAACACGCCGCCACCCCCGTTGCCGCGTACTTCGATCACATTGCCGGTGGCTTCGATGCGGCTGGCGGTCGAGCCGGTGGAGCCGGTCACGCGTATGCCATACGTCGAATCGCCGTGCGTGGTGATCCGGCCGCCCTGCACGGTGGCGACGCCACCGGCGATCTCCACGCCGTAGCCGTAGATGTCCGTCCAGGTGTCGACGGTGCTGTCGATCAGCTGCAGGCGCGACTCATCGCTGGACAGCCAGAATCCGGAGTTGCCTGCGCGGACATCGAACGCCGCGTCGCGGGCGGTCAGCTTGCCCCAGCTGTTGATGTTCACGCCGTAGCCGCCGACGGTATGGAAGCTGCCGCCGTTGATCACCGCGCTGGAATAGGTCTTGTCGAGGCTGCTGCCCAGCAGGCGCATGCTGCCACCCACCGAATGCGCTTCCACGTTCTCCAGCAGTATGCTGCCGCCGCTGTCGATGTCGAACAAGCCACCTTCCAGGAAGGTGTCGTAGAGCTCGGCACGACTGCCCACTCCATCGACGGCGATGCCGGCGAGGATGCCACCGGGGGCTATGCTGATCCGGCTGCTGCGGATTGTCAGGATGCCGGCGCGGTCGGCGCGCAGGCTGCCACCCTTGCCGGCACTCATCACAAGATCGGACATATGCAGCTCGCTGTCACTGCCCGATGCGCCGGCCAGCGTTCCGCCACCGGTCGTCGCCAGGCGGCCCCCGGTGTAGCGGATGATGCCGCCGTTGTACGCCTGGACGCTGCCGTACCCACTGCCGTTTCGCGTGGCATCGATCTCGACGTCGTGTGCTTGGATCACGCTGCCAGCGCCGTTGGCGTACAACGCATAGAAGCCCGTGCCGGTGGCTGGCGCTATCGACAGCGTCGCACCGCGCAGTTGTACATGGCCGCCATTGGCAGCGGAGACGGCGCTGCCATTGCCGGTCACGTTGATGCGGCTGCCATCGATCAGTGCATTGCTGCCGGCACCGGTGACGGTCAACGCGAAGCTTCCCGCGGCCTGGGTCAGCACGTCATCCTCACCGAGCTGGAGGCTGTTGCCGTCGCTGACCTGCACGGGACCGGTGAGTTCGGCAGCGTGGACCGGCAGCGCCGCCCACAGGGAGGTGGCCAGCATGCTCGGAAGGAGCGGGGCAGGCGCGAGGCGCGCGCGTCCGGGCGCACGACGGCGCCGTGTGGGGGAGGCGTACATGCTGATGTGTTTCCTGTGGCTGTGCGCAGCACGGCTGCGCGAACGGGTGCGGCTGGGCCGGGTCGCCGTGCAGGCCCCTGGTGGTGGCAGCGCACAGGCGCCCCCGGCACCCCACCCTCCGGTGGCATGGCGACGGAGGGCAGGCGCAGCGTGGCGGGATACGCCCAGACTAGGAATCGGCACCGCCGGATGGAATCAGGCGTTTCCTAAAGCCTCCGCAGGGCCGCCAGCGGAGGCAGGTTCAACCCGTAGCGGGGCTCAGGCGAACAGCGAGGCCTGCAGGCAGTACTCGATCAGCGCCTGGTCGCTTTCCACGCCAAGCTTGCGCATGGCGCTGATCTTCTGCGTACTGACCGTCTTGGCGCTGCGCTGCAGCTGGCGTGCGATGTCGCCCACGCTCATGCCGCCGGTGAACAGCCGGATCACTTCCAGCTCGCGGGGCGACAGGCGCGCACGGACCGCATCGGCATCAGCCGGTTCGCCAGCAGCCAGCGGCAGCAGCCCCGGGGGGCGATAGGCGCGGTCGGCCAGCACCACGCGCAGGGCCTGCACCAGCTTGCCCAGGCCATGGCTCTTGAGCACCACGCCGCCGGCACCGGCGGCATACATCGCGGCCACCAGCGATGGGTTGGACACCATGGTCAGCACCAGCAGGCGGGTGTCCGGGAAACTGCGGCGCAGGAACGAGATCAGCTTGATGCCATCGCCGAAATGGTCGCCACCGGGCATGCTGTAGTCGGTGATCACCGCCTGTGGCCGGGTCCGTGTCATCAGCTCGATCAACGTGGCCGGATCGGCGGCCTCGCCCACGATTTCCAGATCCAGTTCCCCGGCCAGCACATCGCGGATGCCGGCGAGCACGATCGGGTGGTCGTCGGCGATGAGGATCCGTGTGGTCATGGCGGGGTCGTGTCGTCAGGAGAGGATGGCATCGCGTCGTCGAGCAGGGGAGCCAGCAGCCGCAGCAGCCCGTGCTGGAATCCATCCAGGGGACCGGCCAGCGCAGCCAGTCCGTCACCCTGTGCGATGCGCTGCTCGATATGCAGGCCGCTGTCCACCAGCGCGGGTGCGCCGACGATGACCAGTGCGCCGCGGATGCGGTGCAGCACCTGCGCCACGCGGCCTGGATCAGCCGCGTTGATGGCGTCCCGCAGGCTGTCCAGATCGGCCTGCATGGTCTGCACGAACAGCGCCTGCATCTTCGGACTTACCTGGAGCGGAGGATTGGCGTCGTTCGCGATGACGTGCGCGGGCCGCGCCTGATGGTCTGCAACCGGTGGCTGGCCGTTCGTGATCCGGGTCAGCAGGCGCTGCAGCGCCTCCAGGGTGATCGGCTTGACCAGCACGCCCTGCATGCCGGCCTCCTCGCAGCGCTGCCGTTCGGCCGGGTCGGCATTGGCGGTAGCGCCGTGGATCGGCACGCTGACGCCGCGCGCGCGCAGTGCCCGGGCCAGGCCGTAGCCGTCCAGCCCGGGCATGTTGATATCGGTCAACACCAGCGCGAACGCGCCCTGCTGCCAGTAGCCCAGCGCTTCGTTGCCATCGCAGGCGACCACCGCATGGCAGCCAAGTTGTTCCAGCTGGTCACGCAGGATCGCCTGGTTGATCGGATTGTCCTCGGCCACCAGTACCTGCAGGCCGAAGCGCCGGGTCGGTGGCAGGCGTCCCGCGGCGTCGGTCGTCGACGGTTGCCCGCTGGCCGCGGCCAAGGCCATCACGATGGCATCGAGCCGATGCAGGCCGACCTGCCAGGTACCGTCGATCAGCTGCGGTTGCGTGCCGCCCTCGCGGCAGGCCGCCACGCGCGGGCTGCTTCCCTCCCACGCAGGCAGTGGGCCGTCCAGCACGAGATCGAGCAGCACCGCCGTCGGTGCCATGCCGGCCGCGGTGTCCTCCCGGTACATGCTGGCATGCGCGCCGCGTTGCTGCAGGCGCTCGCAAAGCGACTGCACCATTTCGCGCACGGCACCGCGTACCTGCACCTGCAGCTGCGGCGGCAGCCGCGGCGGCGGTGATTGCTGTGGATCCGGCTGCGCGGGTGGCAGCGGCAGGTCGACGCTGAAGCTGCTGCCCAGGCCGCTCTCGCTGACCACGCGCAGGTGGCCGTCCATCAGTGCCACGAGGTGCGCGCAGATGGCCAGGCCCAGGCCCGTGCCACGCATGGCGTCGGTCCCCGGGTTGGCCTGGAAGAACGGCTCGAACAGGTGCGCCTGGTGTTCGCTGGCGATGCCGATGCCGGTATCGGCCACCTGCCACTGCAGCCAGCAGCGTTCGTCCTGCCAGCGTGCGGACAGACGTACCACCACGCGGCCGCTGTCGGTGAACTTCAGCGCATTGCTGAGCAGATTGTTGAGCACCTGGCGGATCCGAGCCGCATCGCCGCACACCGCATCCGGCACATCGGCGTCGATGCAGGCGTAGAACTGCAACCCGCTGTTGGCGGCTACGGCGGCGTACGAGTCCAGTGCATCCTCGGTGAGCCGCACCGGATCGAACGGGCTGGGCTCCAGGCTCAACTGGCCGGCCTCGGCCTTGCTCACATCCAGGATGTCGCTGATCAGCTGCATCAGGGTCGAGGACGAGCGCTGGATCGTGGCCAGGTAGTCCTGCTGCTTCGCGTCCAGTGGCGTCAGGCCCAGCAGTTCTAGCGTGCCGAGCACGCCGTACAGCGGGGTGCGGATCTCATGGCTCATCGTTGCCAGGAACTGGCTCTTGGCGCGGTTGGCCTGGTCAGCGGCACGCCGCGCCTGCTGCAGCACCTGCTCGGCTTCGTGCTGGCTGCTGAGGTCGATGAACAGGCACAGCACCGCGGGCTCGCTGCGATACCGCGCCTGTGTCGCGGTTACCAGCAGGTGGCGGCCTTCCGGCGTGGTGTAGGCCACGCCATCGCCGGCCGTGGTACCACCGGCGGCCAGCACGCTGCGGCGCCATGGGCCGTGCCAGCCGTCCGCGTTATGGTCTTCGCCCAGCCAACGGCGGGCGAGGGTGTTGTCCAGCAGGACATCGCCATCGGCACGCCGCAGCAGGCACAGCCCGATCGGAGCGTTGTCCAGGATGGTACGGCTGAAGGCCTCGCTTTCCAGCAGGCGTTCGTGGTTGCTGCGCAGCGGTTCGATGACCGACTGCCGATACGCGCGAAGGACCAGCGTGCCGCCCAGCGCCAGCAGCAGAGCGACAAGCGTCGCGCCCAGCAGCGGCCCCTGCGGATGCTGGAAGATCTGTTGCCAACCCACGTGGTAGACCGCCAGCCAGCCGCGCTCGCTGCGCATGCGGAAGCGCAGGCCGTGGGCATTGGCCTGCCAGGACGTGCCGGCGTCGCTGGCATCGGCGGCATCTCCCAGAAGGCGCTGGCCGCCGGGGTCGAACAGCGACAGCCGCTGGAAAACCGGAACGCCCAGTACCTGCTGGTAGTCATCGACACGGGAGGGATCGAGCAGGCACGCCAGCGCCGCCAGCGAGCCGTCGTCGTCGTCGCTCCACAGGCGTGCATCCTGCGGCGCATGGGCGACGGCCAGCAGGCGGGTCTGGCCATCGCGCCAGGGCACGGGCATCCAGGCGATGCCGCCGTGCTGCAGGGCGGGTTGGTCGATCAGCGCGCGGTGGATGTCGCCGATCTGCGGGCGCAGGTGGTGCGGACTGTTCGGGCTGAGATCGGTATCGGTCATCTGCATCGGCGCCAGCAGGCCACGCGTGCCCTGACCATCGACCAGCAGGCATTGCGGCGGCGGAAAGTGCGATGCCGACCAGAACGTGCCGTAGAAGCGCACGAAGCGATCCCCGAGTTCGGTCTGGGACGGGGTGATGTTCCTGTTGTTCCCGATCAGTACGAAGTTGGCGAACAGCGGGCCGCGTGGCTGCCCCACGCTGCCATCCGCCACCGGCTGCCCCTGGGTGCCGACATCGTGCAGGCGCCATTGCTGCAGGAAGCGTTCCTGCTCGCGTAGCGTGCCGTCCAGGCGGCGGAAGTGGAACTCGATCTTGCTGCGCTCGTCATTGAACAGCCGCGCGCCCACCGACAGCAGCAGCCCGGCCTGCAGCGTGGCCAGCACCACCACCGCGATCAACAGGGCATGGACGCGCAGTGAGCGGCGTGCGAGTCGGCGTACGGGGGCGGCCTCGGCCGGCATGGCAGGTCTCGGAGCAGTGGGCGGTCAGTGGCAACCGACGGCGCCCGGTGGGCGCCGCAGCACAGACAGGATCGTCAATGTCGCTTGACGGCTCCGTGAAGCCGGCATGCAGCCCACCTCAACGCAGTGCCGCCTGTGCCGCCTCGTCGGCGCGCGGCGCTTCATCGTCCAGCAGGCGGGTGAACTCTTCCGGGGGCAGCGCCTGGGAGATCAGGAACCCCTGTACCTGGCTGCAGCCGAGCTGGCGCAGCACCGCCAGGTCGGCATCGCTTTCCACACCTTCGGCCACGATGACCAGGCCCAGCTGGTTGGCCAGCGCGATGATGGTCGCCAGGGTCAGATGCAGGGCCGGATCACGGGCACAGCCGCTGACCAGGGCCCGGTCGATCTTGACCTCGGTGAAGGGTGTATTGACCAGGTTGTGGACCGAACTCAGACCCTGCCCGAAATCGTCCTGCGCCAGGCCGAAGCCCTTCATGCGCAGGCGGCAGGCACCGGCGTAGAAGTCGCTGACGTGCCGCGTGGTGCTGTTTTCCATCAGTTCGAAACACAGTTCGCCCGGCGTGCCGCCCAGTGCCAGGGTCATCGCCAGCAGCTCATCGGGCAGGTCGAACTGCTCCAGCAGATGCGGCGGAAGGTTGATCGAAACCGGCACCCGGAAGCCCTGCCTGCGCCAGCGTGCCTGCGCCTTGATGCTGGCCTCGAGCATCATCCGCAACAGCTCACCCTCGAGCCCGTGGCGGCATATCGCCGGCAGGAAGCTGCCCGCGGTGAGCGTACCCAGCTGCGGATGGCGCCAGCGTACCAGGGCTTCGGCAGCCACCACGCGGCCGGACTGCAGCGACTTCTTGGGCTGGAACCAGGCCGTGAGACTGCCGTCGACCATCGCCTGGCGCAGTTGCCGGGCGTCGGGTTCGGGCAGCACCGCGGCCTGCGCCGGCTTGGCATCCGTCGACGGTCGCGCCTGTGCCAGGGCTTCAAGCAGGACCTCGACGTCGGCCGCCGCGACCGGCTTGGACACCACGCCGAGCACCTCCAGACCGAGCGACTCGGCCATCAGGCGCGCCGAAGCCATCATCCGCCGGGATGCCGTGCTGGCCACGGCCAGGCGCGGGGGTCGCGGTTGCGCGGCCAGTGCCTGGATGAACTGGATTCCGTCCTGGCCAGGCATCAGCAGGTCGCTTACCACCAGATCGTAGGAATGGCAGGCGCACAACGCGATCGCCGCCTCGACGTCCTCGCAGGCGTCGACCTGCACGCCGCCGCGGCTGCCGAACAGGTTGGCGAGGTAGCCGCGCTGGAATGGCTGGTCTTCCAGGATCAGGACACGCTGGGTCATGCGGGGTCTCCTTGGCATAGGGCGGTGATCGCCTTGCGCAGGCGGGCAATGTCGATGGGTTTGCTCAAGTAGCCCTGCATGCCACTGGCCAGGTAGCGCTCGCGTTCTTCGGCGGTGGCATTGGCAGAGGCACCGATCACCGGCACCGTATTGCCCTCATCGCGCAGCTGCCGGGTCAGTGCGTGGCCATCCATGCGCGGCATGTTGATGTCGGTGACCACCAGGTCGAAGGCCTGCTCGCGGCACCGCTGCAGTGCTTCCGCGCCGTCCTGGGCCAGGTCCACCTCGCAGCCCAGGGTCTGCAGCTGTTCGGCCAGGATCACCCGGTTGATCGGGTTGTCCTCGACCGCCAGCACCCGCATGCGCAGCGGCATGAGCGGTGCGGTGCCGTTGCTTTCCGGCAGCTCGGTACGTCGTTGCTGGAGGCTGGCCAGGGCGTTGCCGATCGCCGCCATGCAATGCAGGGACACCACCAGTCTGCCGTCGGCCGCCACCGTCGGCTGGTCACCGCCATCGATCGATGCCACCACCCGGGGGCCCGACCACGCCAGCGGCGGGGCCGCCTCGCCTTCCACCAGGATTGCGCCATCGTGGTCGAGCAGGGCCGGATCGCCCAGCAGTGGTTGCGCGTTGGCGCCCCACCGCTGCAGCCAGCCGCAGGCACAGTCGACCAGTTCGCGATCACGGCCACGTACCAGGATCGGAGGTTCCGGCTGCAGCGAAGGGCCATCGTCGGCCACCGGCAGCACCGGCAGCGGCAGGCGTACGCTGAAGCTGCTGCCCAGCCCGGGTTCGCTGACCACCTGCAGTTCGCCACTCATCAGCCGTACCAGGTGATCGCTGATGGACAGGCCCAGGCCGGTGCCCTGCGCGCTGGCCGCGCCGCGTACCTGGCGAAACGGTTCGAACAACCGCGCCTGCTCCTCGGCGGGGATGCCCACGCCGGTGTCGGTCACCTGCCAGACCAAGATGCTGGACTCGGCTTCACGCTGTACCTGGCGCACGCGCAGCATCACGCGGCCATGCTCGGTGAACTTGATCGCGTTGCTGAGCAGGTTGCCCAGCACCTGGCGGATCCTGTCGGCATCGCCGAGCACGCGCGTGGGCACGCCCGGATCGGTGCACACCAGGATCTGCAGCCCCTTGCAGGTCGCAGAAGCCGCGAAGCTGCGCAGCACGCTCTCGGTCAGCTCGCGCGGCGAGAAGGAGGTTGGCTCCAGGCTGAGCTGGCCCGACTCGATCTTGGTGACATCCAGCACGTCGCTGATCAGCTGCAGCAGCACCGAGGAGGAACTCTCGATGGTGCGCAGGTACTGCGACTGTCGTGCATCCAGTGCGGTGTGGCCAAGCAGTTCGAGCGTGCCCAGTACGCCGTACAGCGGCGTGCGGATCTCATGGCTCATGGTGGCCAGGAAGGCGCTCTTGGCCTGGTTCGCGGCATCGGCCGCCTGCCGTGCCGACGACAGCGCCGCCTGCGCCTGGCGATGCCGCGAGATGTCGTGGAAGGCACACAGCAGCACGTCATCGCCCTGGTAGCGGCAGGCGGCATGCAGTACATGCAGCTGCCTGCCGTCACGCGTGGTGAACTCCAGGCCGCGTCCACGCTCGCCGGCATGGCTGCGCCACGGTGCCTGCCAGTCGCTGTCCTGGCCATCCTCGCCAAGCCAGTCACGCAGCAGCTGGTTGGAGAGCAGCAGGTGGCGGTCATTGCGGCGCAGCACGCAGATGCCGACAGGTGCCATGTCGATCACCGTCGCATTGAAGTCCAGGTTCTCCAGCAGCCGGCGATGCTGCTGCAATGCCGGCTGGATGAGCGTGCGATCGACGCGATGGCGCAGCAGCCGCAGCGCGACGCAGGCCGGCAGCAGCAGAAGCGCGCAGAGCAGCAGGGGTACCGCCAGGTCGCCCAGCAGCTGCCCGGGCAGCAGGTGGTAGACCAGCCGCCAGCCATCATTGCCGACGCGTTTCACCAGTGCCACGCCACGCGGCAGCCCGCCGCTCCACACCATGCCGACGCTGTCGTCCTGGCGTTCGGAGAGTGTCTTCCAGCCCGCGCTGTCCAGCCGCGGTGCCTGGCTCGACAGCGCGGGCCGCCCGCCATCGTCCAGCAGCGTGTAGCCGCCGATGCCGGGGCCATCGATCACGTCCGCCGTAGCGTCGCTATCGAGCAGCAGCATCAGCCACTGCATCGGATGGGGGCCGGCCTGTATCGGCTGGGCCAGTGCGATGCCACTGTCACCTGCGCGCAGCCAGTACACCGGGTCGGCACCCTCGAGGCTGCCGCCACGCGCCTGCAGCACGCGCAGTGATGGCATGCGCGCCAGGTCGACGTCGGCGTCGCCTCCGGCAAGCCAATGCACGCCCATTGCATCGACCAGCAGCAGGCGCGTCTGCAGCGCCTGCAGCCTGTGCTCCATGCGGGCTGACAGCAGAAGTCGCTGGCCGGGCTGGCCGCCAGCCGCGTCGAGCGGCAGCGGGCACGTGCCCTCGCTGTCTGTCGTAGGTTCGTCCAGGTTGCCGGCCAGCACCGAATCGCCCAGGTGCCGCAGCAGGGCTTCGCGCTGGTCGAAGTAGTTATTTGCCTTGTGTGCGGCGGTGCCCGCTTCCTGGAGCCGCGTTGAGACGCTCGCCGTCCCCCTGATGAGGACATAGGACGAACATGCCAGGATGAACAGGAGAAATGCAAGAATGGTCAGCAGGCGAGTGCACCTTGCCGCAAGTGTCAGCACTTCGGCACGTCCATGACTCTGGCAATCACCCTTCAGCATCGTTGCAGCCTAGAGTGCAACTGCTCACGCCCACATCAGACGTTTCCTAAAGTCCGTCCATGTCTCTTCGCCCCAGTCAGTGAAATGCCCGGGAAGCGTCGAGCATGCCCTGGATGCTGCCTTTTCCAGGTGCACGGGACGGTCGGTCGACGCCGAGGAAGCCCATGCAGGCGTCCACGCCTTGTGCGGCGCAGTGGGCCATACAAGCGCACGCGGAGATCCCCGCGGTCGGTGCAGGGAATCGAAATTACGTCGTTCAATCCGGCGCGAGCGGGTGCCTGCGGCAAGGCATGGGCCCGTCGGTGCTGCCGCCAACGTTGCCGCGGCAGTCCGTCAATCCGGCTGCATCAGCGCGTCCCATGCGGATGGGTTCCGGCGCCTTTGAACCAATCCAGAATCTCCGCGTGGGCACTGCGCCAGCTACCCCGGAGTCCATGGTCATCACCCGGGTAGACGACCAGCCTGTGGGGACGGCCAAGTTGCTGCAGCCGGGCAGCCATTGCGATCGGGTCCTGGACGCTGACGCGATCATCGGCTTCGCCGTGCAGCAGCAGCACCGGCATGTCGGCGGGTAGCTGCTCCGCCCAGTGAAACGCGGAGCGGGCTGCCAGCGCGGCCTGCCGATCGTCTTCGTAACCGGGAATGCGGGCGCTGTACACGCGCTCCATCTCCGGACGGGAAGCCAGTCCGGCGACCAGGTCCGAGACCCCGCCTATCGTTGCCATGGCGGTGATGTCGCTCCGTCGGCGCGCGACCAGGTAACTCATCATCGCCCCGCGGCTTTGTCCCAGAAGAAAGATGCGCTCGGCATCCACCCCGGGCATCTCCAGTGAAAGATCGATCAGGCGCATGACATCGTTGACGTCGTTCCCCCCGAACTCGTCCGCATCCCGGTACTGGCTCGCCACCACCATGAAGCCCGACTTCGCAAGAGGCAGGAGTTTCATGAACACCTGGAGAGGATCGAGCTTGCCGTAATTGCCGTTTCCGCCGCGGTTGTAGACCAGCAGCGGCAGCTTCCCGGAGGCGTCCATCATGCGTGGCCGGATGACATAGGCGAGGACGATCTGGCCATCGCTCGAGTACGAGACAATGCGGCAGTCGAACGCGGAACGCGCGAAGGAGAATGCCCTGGCCGGGACCAGTGACTGCAGCAGTGCCTTGGGTATCGGCTTGTCCCCGGCGTTTTTCTGGACCGAATCCAGCCAGCTTTCATGGTCCGGCGTGGACTCAAAGCAGTCGGTTTGCGACAGGAAGGTGGGCGAGGTTGCGACCGGACTGCCGGCAGCCGTGGGCACGGCAAGGACCAGCGTCGCCGCGAGCACGGCAATCAAAGTGCGAAACATGCGGGGTTCCCCGTTGGAAATGGAAGCGGCGGAAGCTGGCGGCTGCCAGTGCGCCGCGTCAGTCGTCAGTGGTGAGCGAGGGGTCGTGGACGAGAAGATCGCCAGGCTGGCAGTCCAATGCCGTGCAGATCGCTTCCAGGGTGGAGAATCGAATGGCCTTGGCCTTGCCCGTCTTCAGGATCGACAGGTTCGCCAGCGTGATGTCGACGCGTGCGGCAAGCTCGGTGAGGGTCATTCGACGGGCGTGCAGGAGTTCGTCAAGGCGCACGACTATGGCCATGTCAGATAGTCCCTTCGAGATCCGTGCGCATGCGTGCTCCGTGCGTGAACACGCCGGACAGCACGAACAGAAGCAGCACGGCAAGCCAGGGCGTCGGCGAGAGACCGTCCATTTTCCCCGGTATCGAAGCGAACTTGGTGATGGCAAGCACTGCCAGCCGGAGCAGCTCGATGGCCAGCACGCTCCAGGCGATGGCACTGAGCCGCTGCGCGTTGGGCAGTATGAAGGCTTCGCCGCCGCGTACGCTGTCGACGATCGCAAGCAGGCGCCGCAGGATCGTATGCACTATTGCAGCGCCGACGATGCCCACGAGCATGATCGCGCGCATGCCGAGTGGCGCCCGGGGGTCCATCGTGGCGAGGTCGAAGCCCAGTGGCTTCCACGGCCAGCCTTCAATGAAGAAGCTCGCGCAGAGCAGGCAGAGAATGGAGACGGCATAGAGCAGGTTGAGGACGGTGAGCCCGAGGATGATGGGGCGGGTCACGGCCAGAGCTCTGGCGGGCATGCGATTCATGGAGGACTCCGTGCGATGTGTTGTTAAACGATATGTGACATATCGTATATCAATAAATATGCAGGAAGTCATGCCTGTACACAACGGCCAGGATCGCTGTTCCACGGAGGACCGGCGGCACGCCGGCACCCGGAGCTCGAAGGTCGCAGGTGGGGCCGGCTCCCGCGGTTCCATCCAGCGGCGGCCGCCGCCTGCCCGGCAGTGCCTGTTCTGTCTGTGGCAACAGCCGGAGCATTACGGGGAACGGACTGCCCGGTCCGTTGCGGTTCGCGCATGGACACAACGGAAGCCGTGCAAGGGCATGGCCGCAGCGCCCGGCGACGTGGGGCACCGCGTGTCGCAAGCGTCACCTGAGCGGTCGAGAGCCATTTCCTGGCGCACCGGTCGTCCCGCGCACTGCGGGACCCGCCGGCGGACGGTGACTATTTCATCGCTTCGAGCGGAATCAGCGCGAGCCAGGCCAATGCAAGGGCGAGCCACAGCCATCGCCATGCACCCATGCCGCGCCAGGCAAGCCGCCAGGGACCGTGCTCAGGTTTCATGACTTCTCCGCTTGCGTGCCGAACGTAACGCGTCAGCCACCCGCAGCCCGTACAGGTAGACCCCCGTAAAGCTGAGGGCGGTGAGCGCTGCTCCTGCCAGGAACCAGAGCAGGCGCACCGGCCACCCGCCGAATGAGCCGAAATGCAGCGGGTCGGCCATCTCCGCGATACGCTGGTGGACGTCAAGTGCGCGGCCGTCCTGGATCCCGAGCAGGCGGCCATCGCGCAGATCGAAGCCGGCCACGTTGGCGCGATCGCGCACGAGCCAGGCCTGTGCCTGTCCATCGATGAGCAGGCCGGTCCCTGCCGTGCCGGGCTGCATGCCGGCCACGCGCAGTTCCGGCCAGTGTTGCCGCAGCAGGGCCACGGCGCGGTCGATGGCCGCCGGGTCGGCCGGTGCGGATGCCGCGCTCCCGTCGTTGCCAGGCAGGGAGATCTTCGGGGGCGGTGCGGCCTTGCCGCCCAGCGATTCGACGAGATACCACCCGCCCGTCAGCGCGATCAGCGCCACGAACCAGAGGCTCCACACGCCACACAGGCGGTGGATGTCGCCCCACAGGCGGCGTGGCCGGTCCGCGCGCGGCCAGCTGAAGAAGCCACGCCACCAGCGCTTGTAGATGAAAAGACTGCTGACCAGCGAAAGCAGCAACGGGATCGCCAATGCCGCCACCAGGGGCACGCCGTACTTGACGGGCAGCATGAGGTGGCGGTGGGTGTTGCGCAGCAGACGGTGGACGTTGAACCAGTGCGTATCGCCGGTCACCTTGCCGCTGTACGGATCGACCCAGACGAAGCGCAGCCGGCCGTCATCGGTACGCATCTGCGCGCGGGCGGCGAAGCGTGAGGCATGCGGCGCGCTGAGTCCCTGCAGTGTCCATGTGGGATGGGCGCGCTGCACGGCGTCCACCATCGTGCCCCAGCTCGCACGCTGCGCGCCCGGCGTGACGCGCATTTCCGCGTGCAGCAGCCAGTCCAGTTCCTGGGCGAACACGGCCAGCGTTCCGGTGAAGCAGACAAAGCCCATGAACAGGCACAGTTTGAGTCCGATCCAGCTGTGCAGATCAAACCAACGGCGCCTGCCGGCCGCTTTGCGGGGCGGCTCGGGCATGGACGGAAACGCGCTTGCTGGCGATGGCTGGCGCATGCGGTTCAGAACGCGTACGCCGCCTGCAGGTAGAGCCGTCGCGGCTCGCCCGGGAAGTGGCCATTGCGCTTGATGAAGCCACTGGCCGCATAGACCCTGTCGAACAGGTTCTTGATGTTGGCCTGGAACTTCCAGTCGCGCCATTGCGTCTGCCAGCTCAGGTCGAAGACCGCGTAGGACTTGACCCGCTGCCCGTCCAGGCTGACGCGCTCGCCGGTGTAGTCGGCGCCGAAGCCCAGGGCCGATGCAAGCGCGGGAATGTCATAGCGCGTCCACAACCCCAGCTTGTTGCGTGGCGCGTTGGCGAAGCGGTCGCCCGATGCATTGGTGATGCCATTGCTGCCCGCATCGACCACGCGCGCGTCGTTGTAGGCGTAGGCCAGGTTGACGACCCAGCGATCGGTCACGTCCGCCAGCAGGTCGACCTCCATTCCTTCGCTGCGTACCAGGCCCAGCGTCGCCAGCTGGTTGACGCCGCCCACCACTTCGCCGGTGGCCTGGATGATGTTGCTGCGCTCGATCCGGTACAGCGCCGTGTTGAGCGTCAGCCGTCCCCCGGCCAGCAGTGTCTTCAGGCCGACTTCCCACTGCCGGCTCTGTTCGGCATCGAACGGTCCGCCCGCGGCCGGATCCTGGTTGCCGGTGGCCTGCGGCACGAAACCGCTGGCCACGCTGGCGTAGGCGTTCAGGCCTTCGCGCAGGACGAAAGTGCTGCCCAGGCGCCAGCTGAGATCGTGGCCATCCACGCGGGTGCCGGCGATCAGGTCTTCGTCGCGGAAGCCGTCCCAGCGCAGCCCGGCCAGCACGTACCAGCGCGGCGTCAGCGTCACCTCGTCCTGCAGGTAGCCGCCGTAGCGCAGGCCGCGGGCACGCGTCTGGCGCCAGGGCAGGGCGTCCAGGCCGTAGTCGTTATGGGAGGTGACACCGTAGGCCGGGTCGAACAGGCCGATGCCCGGCACCGGGCCGGCATTGCGCGGCAGATCCGCGCTGTTTGCCGTCTGTGCGCGGAAGTCGGCGTCGGCGCGATAGTAGTCGGCACCGAACAGCAGTTTGTGCTCGACGCCGCCGGCGGAAAAGCGCCAGACCGCATTGCCGTTGGCGGCATAGGCGTCATTGTCGCGGTACTGGTTGCGCAACTGGCGCGTCATCCACTCGGCCGTGCCGTCGCCGTCGCGGTCAATCAGTCCCATCGGTTCGTGGTAGATCTGGTGCTCGCTGTTCTCGAACCAGCGGGCGGCGAAGTCCACATCCCACGCCGGCGCTGGCGAGAACCGGTACTGCGCGAGCACCACCTTTGCCTGCATGTCGAGGAAGTCGGTCGCCTCGTTGTGGTTCCAGCGGCGGCTGGCAAGGAAATCGCCGCTGTCGTTCACAGGAACGCCGCGCAGCCGGTTGCCGCCCAGGGTCTGCGTGATGTCGGTGTACTGCAGCGTCAGTTCGCCCGTCCCGCCGACCTCGAACGCGACCGACGCGTCGCCGATCACACTCTGGCTGTCCGCATTCCAGCGCACGCCTTGTTCACCGTCGGCATAGGCGCCAAGCCGGTAGCGCACGCTGCCGGACGCGGTGATCGGACCGGTTGCCTCCAGCGACCCGGCGGCGAAGTTCTCGTTGCCGACCTGGATCTCCGCCCGCCGCTGTGCCTGGGCCTGCGGCTTGCGGGTGACGTAGTTGATCACGCCGCCTGCATCGCCGCCGCCATACAGGGCGCCGGCCGGGCCCTTGAGTACTTCCACGCGTTCGATGTTGAACAGCTGGGGCACCGAGAAGCCGGCATAGGGATCGCCGCGCAGGCCGTCATAGAGCACGTTCTCCTGGCGGAAGCCGCGCAGGGTGACGCCGGCATAGCTGAAGAAGCTGATGCCGCTGATGCTGCGGTAGAGGTCGGTGACCTGGCGGGCCGCCTGGTCGTCGATCAGTTCCCGCGGCATGACCTGCACCGACTGCGGTACCAGCGCAAGAGGCGTGTCGGTCCGGGTAGCGACCACCGCATCATCCGTCTTGTACAGGGTCAGCGCCCGACCCAGCACCCGGACCGAATCCAGCTCCGTCACATCGGGGGCCGGCGCATCCGCGGGGGCCGACTGGGCATGCACCTGGAAAAGGGCCAGGGAAAGCGACGCGGCCAGCAAGGCGCGCGGAAAGGGGCGGTGTTGCATTGGGGAATAATAATGCGAATGATTATCAAGACCATCAGTCTAGCATCTGTCCCTGCCGATGGCAGCAAGGACAGCCCAAAAGATGGTGTGCGGAGGCACCCCGACGGGCAGCCAATGCAGCCGTTCCCATACCGCCAGAACCGGAGGATCGGCATGTCTGCCGGCGACCAGGAGTACCCACCCGCCAACGCGTGCGCCAAGGCGCACGGCGACGCAGCGTCTACTCCGGTGGGGATGCTGTGCATCGCTGCAGCCAGCCTGGCCATCGAGCGCCTGCGGAAGACGCCGGCGGTCTTGAGCGTGCCCATGGGGGAGCG
>NZ_LDJO01000040.1 GCF_001431595.1 Stenotrophomonas acidaminiphila | reverse complement strand
TCCTGCGCAAGATCGCCGAGCTGGTCCGGTGCATTCTCGGCGATCTTGCGCAGGATGCGGCGCATGATCTTGCCCGAACGGGTCTTGGGCAGGCCCGGCGCCCACTGCAGGTGGTCCGGTGCGGCGATCGGGCCGATCTCCTTACGCACCCACGCCACCAGTTCCTTGAGCAGCTCGTCGGTCTGCGCCTCGCCCGCCACCAGGGTGACGTAGGCGTAGATGCCCTGGCCCTTGATGTCGTGCGGGAAGCCGACCACCGCCGCCTCGGCCACCTTGGGGTGGCTGACCAGCGCGCTCTCCACTTCGGCGGTGCCGATGCGGTGGCCGGAGACGTTGATCACGTCGTCGACGCGGCCGGTGATCCAGTAGTAGCCGTCCTCGTCGCGGCGGCAACCGTCGCCGGTGAAGTAGCTGCCCGGGTAGGTGCGGAAGTAGGTGTCGATGAAGCGCTGGTGGTCGCCGTAGACGGTGCGCATCTGGCCCGGCCACGAGTCGCGGATGATCAGGTTGCCCTCGGTGGCGCCTTCCTGGATCTCGCCATCGGCATTGACCAGCGCCGGCTGCACGCCGAAGAAGGGCAGGGTGGCCGAACCGGGCTTGAGGTCCATCGCGCCGGGCAGCGGCGAGATCAGGATGCCGCCGGTCTCGGTCTGCCACCAGGTATCCACGATCGGGCAGCGCGCCTCGCCGACCACGTCGTGGTACCAGCGCCAGGCTTCGGGGTTGATCGGCTCGCCGACGCTGCCGAGCAGGCGCAGGCTCCTGCGCGAGGTGCGCTTGACCGGCTCCTCGCCGTCGCGCATCAGCGCGCGGATCGCGGTGGGCGCGGTATAGAAGATGGTGACCTGGTGCTTGTCGATCACCTCCCAGAAGCGCGAGGTGTTGGGGTAGTTCGGCACGCCCTCGAACATCACCGAGGTGGCGCCGTTGGCCAGCGGGCCGTAGACGATGTAGCTGTGGCCGGTGACCCAGCCCACGTCGGCGGTGCACCAGTAGATGTCGTCCTCGCGCAGGTCGAACACCGCCTCGTGGGTGTAGGCGGCGAACAGCAGGTAGCCGCCGCTGGTGTGCAGCACGCCCTTGGGCTTGCCGGTGGAACCGGACGTGTAAAGGATGAACAGCGGGTCCTCGGCGTTCATGCGCTCCGGCTCGCACTGCGCCGGCTGGGTGTCGACCACGTCGTGGAACCAGCGGTCGCGCGGCGCCTGCATGTCCACCGCCGCACCGGTATGGCGCACCACCAGCACGGTTTCCACGGTGTGGGTGCCGGGCAGCTTCAGCGCGGCGTCGACATTGGCCTTGAGCGGTACCTTGCGGCCGCCGCGCAGGCCTTCGTCGGCGGTGATGATCAGCTTGCTGCCGCAGTCGCCGACGCGGTCGGCGATGGAATTGGCGGCGAACCCGCCGAACACCACCGAGTGGATCGCGCCGATGCGCGCGCAGGCCAGCATCGCCACCGCGGCGTCGACGATCATCGGCAGGTAGATGGTGACGCGGTCGCCCTTGCCGACGCCGAGGTTGCGCAGCGCGTTGCCGAGCTTGCACACGCGTTCGTGCAGCTCGCGGTAGGTGACCTTCTGCGCCGGCGCGTCGGGACTGTCCGGTTCGAACAGCAGCGCGGTCTTGTCGCCGCGGGTGGCCAGCTGGCGGTCCAGGCAGTTCACGCTGACGTTGAGTTCGCCGTCCTCGAACCACTTGATGCGGAAATCATCGAGCTGGTAGCTGACGTTCTTGATCCGGGTCGGCTTGGTGAACCAGTCCAGGCGCTCGGCGGCCTTGGCCCAGAACGCATCGGGATGCTCCACCGATTCGCGGTACTGCTGCTGGTACGTGGTCTTGTCGATCCGCGCCCGGGCGGCGAACGCGGGATCGACGGGATAGAGATCAGCCATGGCAATACCCTCACCTTTGCACTTGTAACCAATGGAGGAGCCGCATCCTGCGACGCGGCCGCGACCTCCCAAGTGTGCCGCATCACCCCAGTCGCGCGCTGCCCCGCGGCTTAGACGATGGTCGAATACCCGCCCGCTTTCGACTAATGGCGAATAGCCGCCTGCGGCGAACGCCGCGCACCCTGCCGTTGACCGTGCGACCGACGCGGCCGTCAACGCCAGCCGGAGAGAGGCAGACCTGATGAACAGACACGTGTTGAAACCAGCGGGCCACGCGTTCCCGGCCACTGCGCCGATGGTGCGCCGGCCACTTGCCGCCGCGTTGCTCGTGGCGCTGCTGGCGCCGGGCATGGCCTTTGCCGGCACCGCCAGGGAACAGGCGCTGGAAGCCCGCGTCGCCGAACTGGAGCGCCAGGTGCAGCTGCTGCTCTCCACCCAGCAGCAACAACAGGGCGCCATCACCCAGGCCCAGGGCGATGTGCAGCAGGTGCGTGCCGAACAGGCGGCCGCCGCCGCCATGCCGGCCAGGCCCGCGGTACCGGCCGGCAAACAGCCGATCCAGGTGACCAGCATCACCCCGGGCGCCACGCCGGGCACCACCTTCAAGTTCGGCGGCTTCATCAAGGCCGATTTCCTCGCCACCCGCACCGGCGACGGACAACTCGCCGACGACGCCACCGGCCGCTCGCTGTACCTGCCGGGACAGACGCCGGTGCACGGCGCAGGCGGCTCGGGCAAGGCGTCGAGCGTGGACTACAACGCCCACGCCAAGTTCTCGCGCTTCAACCTGGGCGTGGACCACGTGGCCGAGAACGGCGACAAGGCCGGCGCGCTGGTGGAGATGGACTTCTTCGGCAATGCGCTGGGCAACCAGACCGCGACCAACACCTATGGCGTCACCCTGCGCCATGCCTACATGTACTGGAACAACTGGCTGGCCGGCCAGACCTGGTCCAACTTCATGGACGCGGCCTCCATTCCCGAGGCGGTGGACTTCGTCGGCCCGACCGACGGCGTGATCTTCGTGCGCCAGGCGCAGGTGCGCTACACCAGGGGCGGCTTCAGCGCTTCGCTGGAGAATCCGGAAACCACCCTGGTCGGTGCCACCAGCTCCGACCGTGGCTCGCTGCCCGACCTGACCGCGCGCTACGGCTGGAAGGGCGACTGGGGCACTTTCGGCGTGGCCGGCCTGCTGCGCCAGCTGAAGGTGGACAACCAGGCCACCGGCGCGCACGCCACCGCCACCGGCGGCGGCCTGACCCTGGGCGGCAAGTGGGTGATGGGCGGCAGCGATTCGCTGCACTACCAGCTCACCGGCGGCCAGGGCATCGCCCGCTATATCGGCCTGGGCATCACCGGCGACAGCGCCTGGGATGCAGTGCGCGACGAGCTCGACCCGACCGGGGTGATCGCCGGCTACGTCGGCTGGCGCCATGCCTTCACCCCGAAGCTGCGCACCAACCTGATCTACGCGCGCAGCGACTACGACAACGACGCCTCGATCACCGGCCAGCTGGTGACGAAGAGCGTGCAGTCGATCCGCGGCAACGTGTTCTACACGCCGATGCCCAAGGTCGATATCGGCGCCGAGCTGATGTACGGCGTGCGCGAGATCGAGAACGGCCGCAAGGGCGACATCAGCCGCGTGCAGTTCACCACCAAGTACAGCTTCTGAGTACCCGGCAGCGGCACCGCGACGGTGCCGCTGCCCCAGGAAACGCAGTACGCACCATCTCCCTACCCCCACGGGGAGCACTCATGCCCGCACCGGCGCGCACTGCACGCCTGCGTCCGTATTCCCGAAATCTGGAGAATCCCGATGAATGCTTCCGTCGATCCCCGTGTTGAGCGGATCGCCTCCCACCCGGCCTACCAGCGGCTGCGCCAGTCGCGCAACCGGCTGGGCTGGATCCTCACCGCACTGATGCTGCTGGCCTACTACGGCTACATCGGCCTGATCGCCTTCGACAAGGCATTCCTCGCCACCCCGCTGGGCGAGGGCCGGATCACCACCATCGGCATCCCGATCGCGCTGGGGCTGATGGTGTTCACCATCCTGATCACCGGCTTCTACGTGCGCCGCGCCAACAAGGAGTTCGACCAGTTGACCCAGCAGATCGTGGAGGACGCGCAATGACCCGTTCGTTCCTGCGCCCGGCCGCGCTGCTCGCCCTGCTGGCCGCCAGCGGCGCGGCCCTGGCGGCCGGCGGCGACATCGGCCAGACCGTGCGCCAGCCCACCAACTGGACGGCGATCGTCATGTTCGCCGTATTCGTGCTGGCGACCCTGGGCATCACCAAGTGGGCCGCCGCGCGCACCCGCTCGGCGTCCGACTTCTACACCGCCGGCGGCGGCATCACCGGCTTCCAGAACGGCCTGGCGATCGCTGGCGACTACATGTCGGCGGCGTCGTTCCTGGGCATCACCGCGGCGGTGATGGCCAACGGCTACGACGGCCTGATCTATGCCATCGGCTTCCTGGTCGGCTGGCCGATCCTGACCTTCCTGATGGCCGAGCGGCTGCGCAACCTCGGCCGCTTCACCTTTGCCGACGTCGCCGGCTACCGCTTCGCGCAGAAGCCGATCCGGCTGTTCGCCGCCTCCGGCACGCTGGTGGTGGTGCTGTTCTACCTGATCGCTCAGATGGTCGGTGCCGGTGCGCTGATCAAGCTGCTGTTCGGCCTGGACTACTGGATCGCGGTAGTGCTGGTGGGCGTGCTGATGATGGTCTACGTGCTGTTCGGCGGCATGACCGCCACCACCTGGGTGCAGATCATCAAGGCCTGCCTGCTGCTGTCCGGCGTGACCTTCATGGCGCTGATGGTGATGTGGCAGTTCGGCTTCAGCTTCGAGAAGCTGTTCTCCACCGCGGTGCAGGTCAAGACCCAGATCGCCGCCAACGGTGGCAAGAGCGCGGAGGAGGCCGCCGCGGCCGGCCTGTCGATCATGGGGCCGGGCGGGTTCGTCAAGGATCCGATCTCGGCCATCTCCTTCGGCATGGCGCTGATGTTCGGCACCGCCGGCCTGCCGCACATCCTGATGCGCTTCTTCACCGTTCCCGATGCCAAGCAGGCGCGCAAGTCGGTGTTCTGGGCCACCACCTGGATCGGCTACTTCTACATCCTGATCTTCATCATCGGCTTCGGCGCCATCGCCCTGGTGCTGACCAACCCGGCGTACGCCGACCCGGTCACCGGCACCATCCAGGGCGGGCCGAACATGGCCGCGGTGCTGGTCGGCAAGGCGGTGGGCGGCAACCTGTTCATGGGCTTCATCTCCGCGGTCGCGTTCGCCACCATCCTGGCGGTGGTGGCCGGGCTGACGCTGTCCGGTGCCTCGGCGGTGTCGCACGACCTGTACGCCACGGTGATCATGAAGGGCAGGCCGCCGGCGGGCACCGAACTGCGCGTGTCGCGCGCCACCACCCTGGTGCTGGGCGTGATCGCGGTGCTGCTGGGCATCGCCTTCGAGAAGCAGAACGTGGCCTTCATGGTGTCGCTGGCCTTCGCCATCGCCGCCTCGGCCAACTTCCCGGTGCTGATCCTGTCGCTGCTGTGGAAGAACTGCACCACCCGCGGCGCGGTGATTGGTGGCTTCCTCGGCCTGGCCTCGTCGTTGCTGCTGACCCTGCTGTCGCCGTCGGTGTGGGTGGATACGCTGGGCAATCCGGCCGGCAGCGCGCCGTTCCCGTACACCAGCCCGGCGCTGTTCTCGATGACCATCGCCTTCGCCGCCATCTGGCTGTTCTCGGTGCTGGACAACAGCGCGCGCGCCAAGGCCGAGCGTGCGGCCTACCCGGCGCAGCAGGTCCGTGCCGAGACCGGCATCGGTGCCAGCAAGGCCGCCGACCACTGACGGTCACCCGTTCCTGATGTGTGTGCAGACAAGGGCCGCTCCGCACAGGGCGGCCCTTGTCGTTCCATCCGCCCCGCGCGGGACGGGGACAACGTTGCCGGTGCTCAGCCGGCGGTTTCCCACCAGATGAAGGCCCAGCGGCACGTAGGAGCCGGCCCGAGCCGGTTGTCGGGGGACGCCGCGTGCCAGTCGCACAGCGATTGCCGCTCCGTGGCGGTGAGTTCGCCGAACAGCGCTTCGGCCTGTTGCAGCAGGTCCGCCACGTCCTTGTCGGCAGCGGGCGCTGGCACCGGGAGGTAATCCACGCGCGGCAGGCGGCCCATGTCCAGCAGCAGGTTGACCGGGTAGCGATGGTCCGGCATCGGCGTCCACGTGCGGCGCAGCAACGCGGCCAGCTCGCCGGCGCCGGTGCGCGGGCCGGTGGCGAAGGTGATGCAGGCGCGCCGGCGCGCGTGCGCGTCCAGCTTCGCCAGCGCCTGTGCCAGGTCCGGCACCATCAACGAGCGCGAGGCGATGGCGACATCGCAGCGCGGCACCGCGCTCCAGTCGTCCTCCCAGGACAGCTGCCACGGCTGGATGTTGCCGACGCCGGCGCGGGCGATCGCCGCGTGCAGGCCATCGAGCATGCCGCGGCTGTAGTCCAGCGCATGCACCTGCCGCACCCGCGCGGCGATGGGCAGGCTGAGCAGGCCGGGGCCGCAGCCGACGTCGAGCACGCTGTCCACGCCGTCCAGGTCCAGCCGCGCGAGGAAGGCGTCGCTGTAGTCGTCGTGGCGTCGTTTCCAGCCCGGTTGCGTCGCCCGTGCATCCCACGCGCTGGCCGGTTTGGGCGCGTAGCCGCAGGCCTGCAGGTGTTGGCGGTAGCGGGTGGCATGGTCGATCGGCGGGGGCAGGGCGGTCATCGCGGCATGGCTCCGGTGGCGGGAAGGGAGGCGGCGATGCGCGCGGCGTCCACGCCATACAGCGTGGCCAGCCGGGCGGGCGTGGCGACTTCGGGCGCCGGGCCCAGTGCCTGCAGGCTGCCACCGGCCATCAACGCGATGCGGTCGGCCACCTGCAGTGCATGCTGCGGCTGGTGTGTGGACAGCAGCACGCCGATGCCGCGTCCGGCCAGCGCGCGCACGGTGTCGAGGATGCGCAGCTGGTTGCCGAAGTCGAGACTGGCGGTGGGTTCGTCCATCACCAGCACCCGCGCCTGCTGGGCCAGCGCCCTCGCGACCAGCACCAGTTGCCGTTCGCCGCCGCTGAGGGTATCCACCGTGCGCGCGGACAATGCGGCGATGCCCAGTTCGTGCAGGCAGGCGTCGGCGATCTCTTCATCGGCGCGGCCCGGTGCGGCCAGCAGGCCCAGGTGCGCGGCGCGGCCCATCCCCACCAGCTCGCGCACGCGCCAGGCGAACGGCAATGGCGCAGCCTGCGGCACGTAGCCGAGCAGGCGCGCGCGCTGCGCGCGGTCATGGCCACGCAATGGCCGGCCATGCAGCCGCACCTCGCCGGCCACCGCCGGCAGCAGGCCCAGCAGGGTACGGAACAGCGTGGTCTTGCCGCAGCCGTTGGGGCCGAGCAGGCACACCACTTCACCGGCCTGCAGCGACAGCGCCAGCGGCGCACCCAATGCGACGCCGGCATGGCCGATGGCCAGCGCGCGCGCTTCCAGCAGCGGAGTCGCGGCGTTCATGCGCGGCCTCCGCTGCGGGCCAGCACCCACAGGAAGCACGGCACGCCGACGCAGGCGGTGAGAATGCCCAGCGGTAGTTCGATCGGCGCCAGCGTGCGCGCCAGGGTGTCGGCGGCCAGCAGGAAGCTGGCGCCCAGCAGCAGGCTCGCCGGCAGCTGCCGGCGAAAGTCGGCGCCGACCAGCAGGCGCGCGATGTGCGGCACCACCAACCCGACCCAGCCGATGATGCCGGCCAGCGACACCGCTGCCGCGGTGCACAGCGTCGCCGCCGCGATCAGCGTCCAGCGCAAGGGAACGACCGCCACGCCGAGCGCGCTGGCCTCCTCGTCGCCCAGCGCCAGCAGGTTCACCCGCCAGCGCAGCAGTACCAGCGGCAGCAGGCCGGCCAGCAGCAACGGTGCGCTGACGCGCAGGTCGTCGCCGACCACCGCGTTCAACCCGCCGAGCAGCCAGAACGTGATCGACGGCAGTTGCGTGTACGGGTCGGCCAGCAGCTTGAGCAGCGAGATGCCGGCACCGAGCAACGCCGATACCGCCACGCCGGCCAGTACCAGCACCAGCACCGGCTCGTGGCGGCGCACCAGGGCGGCGACCAGGCACACCAGCGCCACCGCCGCCAACCCGCCGGCGAAGGCGAAACCCTGTACCAGCAGCATCGGCAGGCCGAGGAACAGCGCCAGCGAGGCGCCCAGCCCGGCACCGGCGGAAACGCCGAGGATGTCCGGTGATACCAGCGGGTTGCGGAACATCGCCTGGTAGGCGGCACCCGCAGCCGACAGCGCCGCGCCGATCAGTACCGCTGCCAGCACCCGCGGCAGGCGGATGTGCCACAGCGCCGCATGCACCGTCGGCGGAACCGGCTCGCCGATGCCGAACAGCTGCGATGCCAGCGCCTGCAGCAGCATCGTCGGCCGCACCGGGAACTGGCCGACGGCGAAGGCCAGCAACAGCATCGCCAGCAGCAGGCCCCAGCCACCGGCGTGCCAGGCCCAGCGCGGCACAGCACCGGCTCTCACCGGCCATGCTCCAGCGCATCGGCGATGCCGGCCGGCAAGCGCGAGCCCCACAGCAGACGGTGCAGTGCGTCGATGCGCGCCCGCAGCGCGGCCGGCGCCAGCGCCGGGGTAGCGCCGGGGTGCAGCCGTGCCAGCAGCCATGCCAGCCCCGGCAGGCGGTTGATGCCCGGCGGGCCGTCCAGCCAGCCGAACGGCAGGGTCGGCGCGCAGTGCAGGCGTCCGCTGCGTACCGCGCGCAGGCTGCGCCAGCGCGGGTCCTGCGATGCGCTGGCGGCGAATGCCGCATCCTGGGTCAGGATCACGTCCGGGTCCCACGCCAGCAGTTGTTCCAGCGATACCCGTGCCAGCCCGCCGCTGCCGACGGCGGCGGCGACGTTGCGGCCGCCGCAGAACTCGATGACCTCGGTATTGATCGAACCGGCAAGCCCGCTCTCCAGGCCGTCGCCGCCGCGGCCGTAGTAGACCGTCGGCCGGGCGTCGGGGGTGCGCGTGGCCAGTACCTCGTGGACCAGCGCCAACTGCGCCTCGGCAGCCTGCGCGAGCGCTTCGCCGCGTGCGGTCACGCCGAGCCGCCGGCCGACGTGGCGCAGTTGGGCCGGGTGGTCGGGCAGGCGGCCGGCCACCAGTTCAATGGGAATGCCGGTCTGCCGCCACACCCGTTCGGCGGAGGAGCGATGGTTCGCATCGAAATCGCCGGCGTCCAGCACCAGTTGCGGCTGCATCGCCAGCAGCCGCTCCAGGCTCACCGTGCTGCCGCGCCCCGCCAGCCGGCCAATCACCGGACGCGTGCGCAGGGGCGCGGGCAGCAGCGCCAGCGCCTCGGGCGCCATCCGCATCGGCCAGCCCAACAGCCGTTCCGGCGCCAGCGCGGCGATCAGCACGGCCGCCGGAGCGCCGGCGGCAAACACCCGTCCGGGTACGCCCGTGGGCTCCCCCAGGCGCAGCACGCGCTGCGCCGGCATCGCGCGCAGCGGGCCGTTGCCCGCCGCCAGCAGCGGCGCCAGAGCCAGCGCCTGCAACAGCGCGCGGCGCTTCATCCCGCCAGCGCCGGCGTGGTGCGGCATGCATCCCACCAGCGTTGCAGGGCGTCGTCGCGGGGAGGCAGTTCGCGTGCCTGTCCACCGGTGAAATCACGCCATGCGGCCAGGTAGCGCGCGTTCACCACGGTGAGCAGCGGGATGCCGGCGAGCATCAATGCCAGCAGTTCGTCGGCCATGCCCCGTCCCTGCGCTTCCAGCGTGCCGAAACGGTTGGCGATGGCCAGTTCGGCCGGTTCCCGCATGGCCCGCCGCAGCACTTCGCTGGCATCGGCGATGCCGCGCGGGTCCAGGTTGCAGCCGCAGGCGGCCGCTCCCAGCGCCTGGCTGATCGGGTAGCGGGCGGTGCGGTCGGCCACGTCCATCAGCACCATGCGCTTGCCGTTGGGCGCGGCCTCGTGTGGCAGCGCCACCAGCCCGCGCACGCGGTGGCCGGCAGCCAGTTGCCGCGTCGCAAAGGCTGCCAGCACCGCGTCCGGGTCCGGGCCGTCGCCGGCATCGTGGACCAGCGCGGCAATGCGTACGGGAATGAGCTCGGCCATGCTCAGAATCTCCTGTTGACGTTGACGAACCAGGTACGGCCCGGCATCGGGTAGCCGTCGGCCAGTTCATACCACTTGTCGCCGACGTTGCGGACGCCCAGGTCCAGGCCCAGTCCGTCGCGCGGCATCCAGCTCGCCTTCACGCCCACCGTGGCGAAGCCTGGCAGCTCGCGCACCGGGGCGGCGGCATTGGCGTAGCTGACCCGGCGGCCCTGCTCGGCCTCCAGCGTGGCCTGCAGGCGCAGCTGCGGCAGCGCGGCCCAGCCCAGCACCAGGAACAGGCGCTGGCGCGGGCTGTCCAGCAGGGCCACGTTGCGGTTCTCCAGATTGGTGCGGCGCAGCCAGGCGTAGCTGCCCTGCAGCTCCCAGTCCCCGGCCAGCTGCTGTTGCAGGCCCAGTTCGACGCCGAGGTGACGGGCGCGGCCGATGTTCTGCGCACGGTTGCAGGTGCTGCCGCCGCAGGCCGTGGAGGCGACCACCTCGTTCTGGATCAGGTCGTCGATCAGGCTGTGGAATACCGCAGCCTGTACCTGCGCGCCCTCCCACCAGCGGCCGCGCAGGCCGAGTTCGAGATGGGTGGCATGTTCCGGCGCGAGGTCCGGGTTGGGCAGTGCCGCGCCCATGCGCGCCGAATAGCGGTCCTTGATGGTCGGGAAGCGGGTGCGGCGCGCGGCGCTCGCGTACCACTGCCGGTCCGGTGCCAGCTGCTGCACGTATTCGAGCACGGCGTTGGTGGCGTCGGCGCTGCCGGTGGGCCAGTAGTAGACGCGCCTGGCCTCGCGGCGGTCGTGGCCGAGGCCGAAGCGCAGGTGCGAGGCAGCGGTCAGGGCGAAGCGGTCCTCCACCGCGACCGAGGTGGTGACGTCGCGGTAGTCCTTGGTCGGCGCGTTGCGGTTGCGGTCGCTGTGCCGGTCGTCCTTGTAGTGGATGGCCAGCTGCAGTTCGTGGCGCTCCAGCGCGGTGCCGGCCAGGGTCACCGAGCCGCCGACGGTGCGGTCGTCGTAGACGCTGGGGAAGCTGCCGTTGTCCAGCCCGGTTGCGTAGCTGCCGTCGGTATAGGCCTCCAGGCCGTTGCCGTAGGTGTCGCGGTACACGCGGGTGCGCAGCGTGGCGTGCCGGCCCAGCCGGGTGTTGCCGACGAAGTACAGGCTGTCCTTGTCCCACCACGGCCAGCGCCAGTAGCGGATGCCGCCGCGCGCGCTGCCGGTATAGACCGGATTGCCCTTCTCCCCGTCCTGGCGGGCGTAGCCCAGGGCGTACTCGTCGCCCTCGCGCGGGGTGTAGCCGAGCTTGAACGACAGCCGTTGGTCGTCGCGATCGGCGTTGCGGCGATCGTCGCCGGTATCGGTGGGCACGCTCTTGTAGTCGCGGAAACCATCGGGCAGCGGGAACGCGTCCGCCTTCAGCTGCGACCAGCCGAGCTGGTAGTACCAGTCGCCCCGGCGGCCGCCTAGGTTCAGCGCGGCCTTGCGCTCGCCGCCATCGGCGATGCCCAGTCGCAGGTTGCCCTCGAACGGGCGCTCGGGGCGGCGGCTGACCAGGTTGATCGCGCCACCGAGGATGTTCGGCCCGTACAGCAGCGAGGCGCCGCCGCTGGCGACCTGGATCTGCGCGAGGTCGAAGGTGGTGAAGCGGCCGAAGTCCACGTAGCCGTCGTACGGGACGTACAGCGGGACGCCGTCAAGGAAGACCGGCACCTGCCGCGGGTCGAAGCCGCGCAGGTAGAGCATGTCCTCGTTGCGCGAATTGCGCGACAGGCTCGCACCGGGCAGTACGGCGACTGCCTCGCCGACCGTGTCGCGGTCCAGCTGCTGGATGCGTACGGCATCCAGGGTGCGCTCGGCGACGGTGGCCGAGCTGCCGCGGCGGGCATGGACATCGACGCTGCCCAGGGTGAACACCGGGGCGGAAGACGGGGCGTTGGCGGCGAAGGTCGACAACGGCAGGAACAGCGCGGACAGTGGCAGAACGAAACGGCGGGTACGCATCTTGGCGGTCCTCGGATTCCGTTATATCCAGAATGATATAGCGGTGGGTACAACCAATTCCCACGGTCGACCCGGTCATCGATTCTTGCCCCGCGCGCCTTGGCCGTCCTTGACGAAGGTCAAGCACGGCCGATGTAGCTGCCGCCGTACACTGCACGCTCCCGCAGCGTGATGGACGAGCAACCGCGACATGGCCGATTCTCCCCTGCATGCCGCTGTCGAGCCGCACGGCCACCTGTGGCTGAGCGTTGAAGGGAAAAGCCTGGGCGGCCGCGGCCGCTTCGCTCTGCTGGGCCTGATCGATGCCTGCGGCTCGATCAGCCAGGCCGCCAGACGCATGGGCATGACCTACAAGAACGCGTGGGACGCGGTGGACGCGATGAACACCGCCGCCGGCGAACCACTGGTCGCGCGTACCGTGGGCGGACGTGGGGGCGGTGGCGCCCGGCTCACCGAGCGCGGCCGCCAGCTGATCCGCCACTTCGAGCAGCTCGAACGCGAGCACCGGCGCTTCCTGCATTCCCTCCAGTCCCTGCCGGGGCTGGGCGACGATTTGGCCCTGATACGGAGGATCGGAATGGTCACCAGTGCGCGCAACCAGTTCCACGGGCATGTCCGCGGCATCGTGGCCGGTGCGGTCAACGACGAGGTCCTGCTGGAAGTGACCCCGGGACTGCGGATCGTGGCCACCATCACCCGCGACAGCGTGCACAGCCTCGGGCTGGAGGTGGGGACACCGGCCTTCGCGCTGGTCGACGCGTCGTCGGTGATCGTCGCCCGCGACGTGGAGGGCGCCCGCTATTCGGCGCGCAACCGTTTCAGCGGCACGGTCGGCCGCATCAGCCAGGGCGCGGTCAACGACGAAGTCGTCGTGGACGTGGGCGATGGCTGCAGCATGGTGGCGATCATCACCCGGGAAAGCGCGCGGGCGCTGGCGCTGGAACCGGGAATCGTGGTCACGGTCCTGTTCAAGGCATCCAGCGTCATCGTCGGCGTACCCCACTGAGCCGCGCGGCCGGTTTGACCGCCCCGTGCATTGGGCGCAAGCTCTCGCGAGGCATGACACGGGACAGAGCACCATGACCGCAGCGACTTCGATGAGCGCACCGGATGGCAAGTCTCCACCCTCGCACCTGTGGCGCGTGTTCTGGCTGCAGGGCGTGATTCCCAGCAACCTGCTGTGGGCGGCGGCGCTGTGGGCGCTGGCGCAAGGCATGACCGAACTGCTGCTGGGCCTGTTCGTGGTGCTGCTGCTGTATACCGGCTGGATCATCCCGGCCGTGTGGCGCGCCGCACCCTCCGCGCGCAACCCCAACTACGGCGTGGCCGCACGCGGGCTGACCGTGGTGTGGGGCCTGAATACGGTGCTGGTGGTTTTCTTCCTGACCCTGCAGCTGGTGGCTCAGTAGAACTGGACCGGTTCGCCGGCGCGGTCGAAGGCCGCGAAACGGCTGACCTGCCCGTCATTGATCGCGTTGACCATCAGCCGCAGCGGCTGCGCCGCCTCGTCGGAGGACGGGGCGACGCCGGCGCGGCCTTCCAGCGCGGCGACGAACACCAGGTCCCACGCCACGCCGGTGGCGGTGGATTCGGCCGCCAGCGCGGCGAACGAGGCGACTTCGCGCGGCGCCTTGTCCACGCACAGCACCGGCGCCAGCGTGCCGCCCTCGCCGGCGGCATGGCGCGCGTGCTGGTCGCTGCTTGGGGACTCGGGAAGTTCCGCGCGCACGAACACGAACAGCAGGCGCTGCGGCTCGGCCTGTTGCAGCGCGGCGCGCAGCAATCCATCGAAATCGCTCAGCATCATGGCATCGTCACGGTAAGAGAACGCGGTTGCGGCATGCTGCCATACCTGTCCGGCGCATGATTGATCCATGTCATGTCGGCGCCGATGTGCGACAAGGTAGGCTGGCAACCCATTGACGCAAGTGGGAGTATCCCGGCGTACCGGGCCAGTGGACGACGGTGGAACCGCCATGAGCCAGCTCACCGACGGCTTCGGTCGCAGCTTCCCCTACCTGCGGCTGTCGCTCACCGAGGCATGCAACTTCCGTTGCAGCTATTGCCTGCCCGACGGTTACCACGCCGACGGGCGGCCGCGCTTCCTGGCGGTGGATGAGATCGCCCGGCTGGTACGCGCGTTCGCCACCCTGGGCATGCACAAGATCCGCCTGACCGGCGGCGAGCCGAGCCTGCGCAGGGACCTGACCCGGATCATCGCCACGGTGGCTCGGGTGCCGGGCATCCGCAAGGTCGCCATCACCACCAACGGCACCCGGTTGCCGCGCTACCTGCCGGACTGGTACCAGGCCGGGCTGACCGCGCTCAACGTGAGCGTGGACAGCCTGCAGCGCGAGCGCTTCCACGCCATCACCGGCCACGACCGGTTGCCGGAGGTGCTCGAAGGCATCGCGATGGCGCAGGCGCTGGGCCTGCAGTCGGTCAAGCTCAACGCGGTGCTGCTGCGTGACCGCAACGACGACGAGCTGCCGGCGTGGATGGAGTACCTGCGTGAGCGCGCGCTGAGCGTGCGCTTCATCGAACTGATGCGCACCGGCGACAACGGCGACTATTTCCAGCGCCACCACCTGCGCGCCGACGTGCTGGTGGAGCAGCTGCAGGCCGCCGGCTGGAGCCTGCGCCCGCGCGCCGCCGACGCCGGGCCGGCGCGCGAGTACGTGCACCCGGCCTATCGCGGCAGCATCGGCATCATCGCGCCGTACTCGCGCGATTTCTGCGCCGGCTGCAACCGCCTGCGGGTCACCGCCCGCGGCGACCTGCGGCTGTGCCTGTTCGGCGATTTCGGGGTGGCGCTGCGGCCGTTGCTGCAATCCGACGCCGACCACGACGCGCTGCTGGCGCGCATCACCACCCAACTCGGCCTGAAGGCGGCCGGGCACGGATTGCACCAGGGCCGGACCGGGTTGACCCCCCACCTGGCCTCGATCGGAGGATGAGCAACACGATGAGTGGTCAGATGAATGCGGCTTTCCACATGGCCGATGTCCGCGACAAGCGCGTTACCCGCCGCCGTGCGGTGGCGGTGGGCGAACTGCACGCCGGGCCGGTGGCCTACCCACTGATCGTCGAGCGCCGCCTGCCCAAGGGCGATGCGCTGGTGATGGCCGAGATCGCCGGCCTGCAGGGCGCGAAGATGGCCTCGGCACTGATGCCGCTGTGCCACCCGCTGCCGCTGGAGCTGGTGCACGTGTACTGCGCGCCGGTGCCGGAGCGGCAGGCGATCCGGGTGTGGTGCGAGTGCGCGAGCGAAGCGCGCACCGGCGTGGAGATGGAGGCGCTGGCCGGGGTCAACGCGGCCCTGCTGACCCTGTACGACCTGAGTAAGCCGGTGGAGCCGGCGCTGCGCATCGAGGGCATCCGCCTGCTGTTCAAGGAAGGCGGCAAGAAGGGCCTGTGGCTGCACCCCGACGGCATGGACGAGGCCGAGCGGGCCCGCTTCAGGCCACGCCCGCCGCAGGGCCTGGGCGGCGCCGCGTGCGCGGTGCTGACTCTGAGCGACCGCGCCAGCCAGGGCATCTACGACGATGAATCCGGCCCGCGCCTGGTTGCCGGACTGCAGGCGCTGGGGGGCGATGTCGTGGCCACGGAGCTGCTGCCCGACGGCGTCGAGCCGCTTGCCGGTCGCCTGCGCGCGCTGGCCGCTGCCGGCGTGCGCCTGTGCCTGTGCACTGGCGGCACCGGGCTGGGGCCGCGCGATCTGGCGCCGGAGGCGTTGCAGTCGCTGGGCGCGCGCCGCGTGGACGGGCTGGCGCAGATGCTGCGTGCGCTCAGCGCGCAGCACACGCCGATGGCCTGGCTCAGCCGCGCCGAGGTGGTGCAGCTGGACGGCATGCTGGTGTTCGCGCTGCCGGGCAGCCCGCGCGCGGCGGCGCAGTGCCTGGACATCCTCGCGCCGGTGCTGGGCCACGCACTGGCTATGGCGGGCGGCGCTGGCCACGGGAGCGCGGCATGATCGCCTATGACGAAGCGCTGCGGCACCTGCTCGACGCCGCCGTGCCGCTGCCGCCCGAACGGGTACCGCTGGAACGGGCCGAAGGGCGGGTGCTGGCCAGCGATGTGCTCAGCGCGCAGTCGCTGCCGCCGTTCGACAATTCGGCGATGGACGGCTTCGCCCTGCATGCCGGCGGCACGCCGCTCGCCGCCGGCACGGAGTTTTCCGTACAGGGTTGGCAGGCGGCCGGCGACCCCGGCAGCGCCGCCGCGCGGGACGCTGGCGGCGCATGGGAAATCATGACCGGTGCGCGCATGCCCGTCGGGCTGGACAGCGTGGTGCCGGTCGAACAGGTCACCCTCCTCGACAGTCACGACGGCAGGCCCACCCGCATCGCACTGGGCGCGCAGGTCAGGCCCGGCCAGCACGTGCGCCTGCGCGGCGAGGACGTGGCCGAAGGCGAGCGCGTGCTGTGCGCCGGCCAGCGCCTGGATCTCAACGCCTGCACCCTGCTGCATGCCATCGGCGTGGGCGAACTGGCGGTCGCCGCGCGGCCGCAGGCCGCAGTGATCGCCACCGGCAAGGAACTGGTCACCGATGCGGCGCAGGCGCTGGACTCCGGACAGATCCGCGACAGCAACCGGCCCTATCTGGTCGGCCGCCTGCGCGCGGCCGGTGCGCAGGTAGCGTGGCAGGGCACGGTCGGCGACGACGTGGCCGCCTTCGATGCGGTGCTGGACCAGGCGCTGGCGGCCGGTGCGCGGGTGCTGGTGAGTACCGGCGCGGTGTCGCAGGGCCGCTACGATTTCATCCCCGATGCACTGCGTGCCCGTGGCGCGCGCATCGTTTTCCACAAGGTGGCCATCCGCCCGGGCAAGCCGCTGCTGTTCGCGGTGCTGGCCGACGGTGCGTTGTACTTCGGGCTGCCCGGCAACCCGGTGTCGGCGGCGGTCGGCCAGCGCTTCTTCGTCGAGCCGGTGCTGCGCAGGATGCTTGGCATGGACGCGGAGCCGGCGCTGTACCTGCCGCTGCTGGCCGATGCGCGCAAGCCACCGGGCCTGCGCTTCCATGCGCGCGCGCGGGTCGAGGTGGATGAACGCGGGCAACTGGGCGTGCGGCTGCTGGCCGGGCAGGAATCGTTCCGCCTGATGTCGATGCTGCACGCCAATGCCTGGGCGGTGCTGGAAGGCGACGCCGGCCTCGCCGCGGCCGGCACCCACGTGCGCGTGCAGGGTCCCGGGCACCACGACCCGGTGCAGCTGATGGGCGGAGTGCCGTCATGAAACAGGTGAACCTGCAGTTGTTCGGTGCCTTCTCCGAGCTGGATGCTTCGCGTGAGATCGTGGTGGCCGTGGCCGGCGACCACGTGGCCGACCTGCGCCAGGCGCTGCGCACGCTGCTGCCGCAGCGCTGGCCGCAGTTCCGCGCCGGCCTGCTGGACTACTCGGTGTTCGCCGACCAGCAGAGCGTGCTGCGCGAGCACGAGCGGCTGCCCGAAGATGGCCGCGTGGCGATCCTGCCGCCGGTGAGTGGAGGTTGAGATGGGCAACGACGTGTTCATCGGCAAGGTGCTGGACCGCGCCAGCGCCGCCATCGACCCGGCCGAGGCGATCGCCGCGGTATCCGATCCGGGCTTCGGCGGCATCGACGTGTTCATCGGCAAGGTGCGCGACCTCAACCAGGGGCGCGCGGTGCGCGGCATCACCTACGACCTGTTCGAGCCGCTGGTGCTGAACGAGTTCCAGCGCCTGGCCGCGGAGGTGGAGGCCGCCTTCGGCCCGCGCGTGAAGCTGTACGTGGCGCACGCCCGCGGACGGCTGGCGGTGGGCGAGGTGGCGGTGGTGGTCGCCGCCGGCAGCCCGCACCGCGACGAGGCGTTCCGCGCCTGCCGGCAGTTGATCGAGGCGGTGAAGCACCGCTGCCCGATCTGGAAGCAGGAACATTACGAGGACGGCGACAGCCAGTGGAGCGAAGGCTGCGCGTTGTGCCATGGCGAAGGCGACGCGGCGCATGGCCACGATCACGCCGATTAGCCGGCCAGCGCCGGCCGGCATCGTGCTGGCCGGCGGCCGCTCCAGCCGCATGGGCCGTGACAAGGCGCTGCTGCCCTGGCACGGGCGCACCTTGCTGGAACACATGCGCGGACTGCTGCGCCAGGCGGGCGCGCAGCGGGTCTGGGTCAGTGGTGCGTATCCGGCCTTCGCCGGCATTCCCGACCGGATCGCGCATTGTGGCCCGCTGGGCGGGCTGTACAGCGTGGCGATGGCGATGCCCGACGGGCCGGCCTGGGTGGTGGCGGTGGACATGCCGCGGCTGGCCCCTGCGCTGCTGCAGCGGCTGCACGCAGTGCACCGCGGCGGCTGCACGGCGCTGGCCGGGCATCCATTGCCGATGCTGCTGGATATCGATGCGGACTGCCGCGCACTGCTCGCGGCGATGCTCGCCGACCCGCATGGCCCGCGTTCGCTGCATGCCCTGCAGCAGCGCCTGGCCACGCGGCGGCTGCCGTTGGCGCCCGGCGACGAGGCCTGCCTGTTCAACTGCAATACGCCGGTGCAATGGCAGGAGGCCGCATCGTGAAGATCCAGTTCCGGCAGCAGTCGCTGCGTCTGCGCGTGGATGAAGATGAACTGGCGCACCTGCTGGCTGGTGGGACGGTGACCGATACGCTGCGACTCGGCGACGGTGCGGGCTGGTCGTTGGCGTTGCGCCTGAATGCGGGCGCTGCCGTCATTTCCGCCACGGCCGGTGATTGCCAGGTGGCGCTGCCGATTGATGCGGTGCGGGAACTGCAGGCCCGTCTGCCGAGCCGTGAAGGGATCTGTTTCGAATCGAGCACCGGCAGCGACAGCGTGCGTTTGCAGCTGGATGTGGACGTGCGCGACAGCATGCGGCGGCGTGATGCAGTACGCCCGGTCAAGCCTTCGGCTTGACATTTGTCATGGAGAGATCGAAAACCGGCGTGGATTGATCGAAATCAAAACCGGCTCGACCCGCCTGCTGGCCTAATCGCGGACCAGACAGGTACTGCCTGAATCTTTGTACCTACACGTCGTCATCCTGCAGCCTTGGAGCCATGCATGACCGCCGGTAGCGAAGTGATACAACGCAGCAACGCAGGTCCCGGCCGGACCATCGGCGACTGGCAGCCGGAGGACGCCGGCTACTGGGAGCGCACGGGACGGCGGGTTGCCACGCGCAACCTGGTGATCTCGATCCCGGCACTGTTGCTGGCCTTCTCGGTCTGGGTGCTGTTCTCGGCGGTGTCGATCAGCCTGCCGCGCATCGGCTTCGACTTCAGCACCGACCAGCTGTTCTGGCTGGTGGCGCTGCCCAGCCTGTCCGGCGCCACCCTGCGCGTGGCGTATTCGTTCGTGATCCCGATCTTCGGCGGGCGCCGCTGGACCGCGCTGTCCACCGCCTCGCTGCTGCTGCCCACGCTGTGGCTCGGCTTCGCGGTGCAGGACCCGGCCACGCCGTACTGGGTATTCGTGCTGATCGCGATCCTGTGCGGCTTCGGCGGCGCCAACTTTTCCTCGTCGATGTCCAACATCTCCTTCTTCTATCCCAAGCAGAAGCAGGGACTGGCGCTGGGCCTGAACGCCGGGCTCGGCAACGTCGGCGTGTCGGTGGCGCAGGCGGTGGTGCCGCTGGTCATCACCGTAGGCGCATTGGGCACGCTGGCCGGGCCGCCGCAGGCGCTGGTCGACGGCAGTGGCCACCTGTTCCTGCAGAACGCAGGCTTCATCTGGGTGCCGGCCATCGCGCTGGCCGCCTTGGCCGCGTGGTTCGGCATGAACGACCTGACCAGCGTGCGCTCCTCGTTCACCGAGCAGGCGGTGATCTTCCGCCGCAAGCACAACTGGCTGATGTGCTGGCTGTACATCGGCACGTTCGGCTCGTACATCGGCTTCTCCGCCGGTTTCCCGATGCTGGTCAAGAGCCAGTTCCCGGACGTGAACCCGATGACCTACGCCTTCATCGGCCCGCTGCTCGGCGCGCTGATGCGCTCGGTCGGCGGCAGCCTGGCCGACCGCTGGGGCGGGGCGCGGCTGACCTTCTGGGTGTTCGCGCTGATGGTCGCGGCGGTGTTCGGGGTGCTGCACTTCCTGCCCGACAAGGGCCAGGGCGGCAACTTCTTCGGCTTCCTGGCCGCGTTCATGGCGCTGTTCGTGCTCAGCGGCATCGGCAACGGCACCACCTTCCGCATGATCCCGGTGATCTTCCGCACCCTGCACGAACGCCTGTCGGCCGGTGCCGATGCGCAGGGCAAGGCCGACGCCAGCCGCCAGGCCGGGATCGAGTCGGCCGCCGTGGTCGGCTTTTCCGGGGCCATCGGCGCCTATGGCGGCTTCTTCATCCCCAAGAGCTACGGCTCGTCCATCACCTTGACCGGCAGCCCGGACATGGCGCTGTACGGCTTCATCGCCTTCTACATCACCTGCCTGGCCGTGACCTGGTGGTGGTACTACCGGCGCGGCGCGGAGGCGCCCTGCTGACAACCCCGGCACGCACCGCAGCCATGAACGCCACAGCCACGATGCAGATGTCCGCAAAGGGAGATCCACGATGAGTTATTTCCTCGATCGCTTGCAGTTCTTCAAGCGCGACCCGCAACCCTTTGCCGATGGACACGGCTTCAGCAAGAGCGAAGGCCGCGACTGGGAGAACAGCTACCGCGCCCGCTGGCAGTACGACAAGATCGTGCGCTCCACCCATGGCGTGAACTGCACCGGCTCGTGCAGCTGGAAGATCTACGTCAAGAACGGACTGGTGACCTGGGAAACCCAGCAGACTGACTACCCGCGCACGCGCCCGGACCTGCCCAACCACGAGCCGCGCGGCTGCCCGCGCGGTGCCAGCTATTCCTGGTACCTGTACAGCGCCAACCGGCTGAAGTACCCGCTGGTGCGTGGCACGCTGCTGCGCCTGTGGCGGCAGGCGCGCAAGACGCTGCCGCCGGTGGAGGCATGGGCCAGCATCGTCGAGGACAAGGAAAAGGCGCGCGCGTACAAAAGCCGCCGCGGCATGGGCGGCTTCGTGCGCCTGCGCTGGGAGGAGGCCAACGAGATCATCGCCGCCTCCAACCTGTACACGGTCAAGCAGTACGGCCCGGACCGCGTGGTCGGCTTCTCGCCGATTCCGGCGATGTCGATGGTGTCCTACGCCGCCGGCGCGCGCTACCTGTCGCTGCTCGGCGGCGCCTGCCTGTCGTTCTACGACTGGTACTGCGACCTGCCGCCGGCCTCGCCGCAGGTATGGGGCGAGCAGACCGACGTGCCCGAATCGGCCGACTGGTACAACAGCCGCTACATCATCGCCTGGGGCTCGAACGTGCCGCAGACGCGCACCCCGGACGCGCACTTCTTCACCGAGGCGCGCTACAACGGCACCAAGACGGTGGCGATCACCCCGGACTATTCCGAGGTGGCCAAGCTCACCGACCACTGGCTGCATCCCAAGCAGGGCACCGACGCGGCGCTGGCGTTCGCCTTCGGCCACGTGATCCTGCGCGAGTTCCATGTCGATTCGCCGTCGCAGTACTTCCAGGACTACTGCCGCCAGTACTCGGACATGCCGCTGCTGGTGCGGCTGGAGCGCCGCGCCGATGGCCGCCTGGTGCCGGGCCACTTCCTGCGCGCCAGCGAACTGGGCGGGCTGGGCGAGGCCAACAACCCGGAATGGAAGACGCTGGCGTATGACGAGGCCAGCGGCCAGATCGTCGTGCCCAACGGCTCGATCGGCTTCCGCTGGGGCGAGAAGGGCAAGTGGAACATCGAGGAGAAGGCCAGCAACGGTGCCGCCACCCGCCTGTGCTTGAGCCTGGCCGATGGCAACGACGGCATCGAACCGGTGAGCTTCCCCTACTTCGGCGGCATCGAGACCGACGGCTGGACCGCCGCGCCGGCCGAAGACGTGCTGGAACGCAACATCCCGGTGCGCCGTCTGGCGCTGGCCGATGGCGGCGACGCGCTGGTGGCCACGGTCTACGACCTGCTGCTGGCACAGTACGGCGTGGACCGCGGTTTCGGTGGCGGCAACGTGGCGGCAAGCTTCGACGACGACGTGCCGGGCACCCCGGCCTGGCAGGAGCGCATCACCGGGGTGCCGCGCGCGGAGGTGGTGGAGATCGCCCGCGAGTTCGCGCGCACCGCCGACAAGACCCGCGGCCGCAGCATGATCATCGTCGGCGCCGGCATGAACCACTGGTTCCACAACGACATGAACTACCGCGGCCTGATCAACATGCTGGTCATGTGCGGCTGCGTGGGCCAGAC
Organism: Stenotrophomonas acidaminiphila; assembly: GCF_001431595.1. GTDB lineage: Bacteria > Pseudomonadota > Gammaproteobacteria > Xanthomonadales > Xanthomonadaceae > Stenotrophomonas > Stenotrophomonas acidaminiphila. Next base: position 23,306 of record NZ_LDJO01000040.1, on the reverse strand, counting down.
CGGCGGCGGCTGGGCGCACTACGTAGGCCAGGAGAAGCTGCGCCCGCAGACCGGCTGGCAACCGCTGGCCTTCGGCCTGGACTGGAGCCGTCCGCCGCGGCAGATGAACGGCACCTCGTTCTTCTACTTCAACACCGGGCAGTGGCGCTACGAGAAGCTGCAGGTGGACGAGCTGCTGTCGCCGCTGGCCGATGCCTCCAAGTACGCCGGCAGCCTGGCTGACCTCAACCTGCGCGCGGTGCGCATGGGCTGGCTGCCGTGCGCGCCGCAGCTGGACCGCAACCCGCTGCAGCTGGTGCGCGAGGCCGAGGCGGCCGGGGTGGCGCCGGCCGACTACGCACTGGGCAAGTTCAAGGACGGCTCGCTGGACTTCGCCTTCGCCGACCCGGACGCCAGCCAGAACCACCCGCGGATGATGTTCATCTGGCGCTCCAACCTGCTGGGTTCCTCCGGCAAGGGCCACGAATACATGCTGCGGCACCTGCTGGGCACGCGCCACGGCCTGCAGGGCAAGGACCTGGGCGAGATGGGCGCGCTCAAGCCACAGGAAGTGAAGTGGCGCGACGAAGCGCCCGAGGGCAAGCTCGACCTGCTGGTCACGCTCGACTTCCGCATGTGCACCACGGCGCTGTACAGCGACATCGTGCTGCCCACTGCCACCTGGTACGAGAAGGACGACCTCAACACCTCGGACATGCACCCGTTCATCCATCCGTTGTCCAAGGCGGTGGACCCGGCGTGGGAGTCGCGCAGCGACTGGGAGATCTTCAAAGGCGTGGCGCGTACGGTCAGCGACATGGCGCCGGGCGTGCTCGGCGTGGAGAAGGACCTGGTACTGGTGCCGACCCTGCACGACACCCCGAACGAACTGGGCATGCCGTTCGGCGTGGCCGACTGGAAGAAGGGCCAGTGCGAGGCCATCCCCGGCCAGACCATGCCGGGCATGGCGGTGGTCGAGCGCGACTACCCGAACCTGTACCGCAAGTTCACCTCGCTGGGCCCGCTGCTGGACAAGCTCGGCAACGGCGGCAAGGGCATGAGCTGGGACACCCGGCACGAGGTGGAGTTCCTCGGCCGGCTCAACCACACCGTGCGCGAGGAAGGCGTCAGCCACGGCCGCCCGGCGATCGATTCGGCCATCGACGCGGCCGAGGTGATCCTGCACCTTGCCCCGGAAACCAACGGCCACGTCGCGGTGAAGGCGTGGGAATCGCTGGGCGGCTTCACCGGTCGCGAGCACACCCACCTGGCGGTGGGCAAGGAGCACGAGGCGATCCGCTTCCGCGACATCCAGGCGCAGCCGCGCAAGATCATCTCCTCGCCGATCTGGTCGGGCCTGGAGGATGAGAACGTCAGCTACAACGCCGGCTACACCAACGTGCACGAGCTGATCCCGTGGCGCACCGTCACCGGCCGCCAGCAGTTCTACCAGGACCACGAGTGGATGATCGACTTCGGCGAGGCCTTCATGGGCTACCGGCCGCCGGTCGACACGCGCACGGTGCAGCCGCTGCTCAACCAGCGCCCGAACGGCAACCGCGAGATCGTGCTGAACTGGATCACCCCGCACCAGAAGTGGGGCATCCACAGCACCTACAGCGACAACCTGATCATGCAGACGCTGTCGCGCGGTGGCCCGATCGTGTGGATCAGCGAGGACGACGCGCGCAGCGCCGGCATCGAGGACAACGACTGGATCGAACTGTTCAACGTCAACGGCGCGATCGCCGCGCGCGCGGTGGTCAGCCAGCGGGTGATGCCGGGCATGGCGATGATGTACCACGCCCAGGAACGCATCATCAACGTGCCGGGTTCGGAGATCTCCGGCACCCGCGGCGGCATCCACAACTCGGTCACCCGCGTGGTGCTCAAGCCCACCCACATGATCGGTGGCTATGCGCAGCTGGCCTATGGCTTCAACTACTACGGCACCTGCGGCACCAACCGCGACGAGTTCGTGATCGTGCGCAAGATGGACAAGGTCGATTGGCTGGATGGCGAGACCGCTGCGGTCGCCGCCGGGGAGGTGGTGTGATGAAAGTGCGCGCACAGATCGCGATGGTGCTGAACCTGGACAAGTGCATCGGCTGCCATACCTGCTCGATCACCTGCAAGAACGTGTGGACCTCGCGCGAGGGCGTGGAGTACGCCTGGTTCAACAACGTGGAGACCAAGCCCGGCATCGGCTACCCGAAGGAGTGGGAGAACCAGGACAAGTGGAACGGCGGCTGGGTGCGCACCCGCGCCGGCAAGCTGGTGCCGCGCGCCGGTGGCCGCTGGCGCATGCTCGCCAAGATCTTCGCCAACCCCGACCTGCCGCAGATCGACGACTACTACGAGCCGTTCGACTTCGACTACCAGCACCTGCACGACGCCCCGGAGGTCAAGCACCAGCCGACCGCGCGGCCGCGTTCGCTGATCAGCGGCGAGCGCATGCAGAAGATCGAGTGGGGCCCGAACTGGGAGGAGATCCTCGGCACCGAATTCAGCAAGCGTGCCCGCGACTACAACTTCGACCAGGTGCAGAAGGAGATCTACGGCGCCTTCGAGAAGACCTTCATGATGTACCTGCCGCGCCTGTGCGAGCACTGCCTGAACCCGGCCTGCGTGTCCGCCTGCCCGTCGGGCGCGATCTACAAGCGCGAGGAGGACGGCATCGTCCTGATCGACCAGGACAAGTGCCGTGGCTGGCGCATGTGCGTGTCGGCATGCCCGTACAAGAAGATCTACTACAACTGGAAGAGCGGCAAGTCCGAGAAGTGCATCTTCTGCTACCCGCGCATCGAGATGGGCGAGCCGACCATCTGCTCGGAAACCTGCGTCGGCCGCATCCGCTACCTCGGGGTGATGCTGTACGACGCCGACCGCATCGCCGAGGCGGCCGCGGTGCCGGCCGAGAAGGACCTGTACCAGGCGCACCTGGACATCTTCCTCGATCCCACGGACCCGGCGGTGATCGCCGCCGCGCGCGCCGAGGGCATTCCGGACAGCTGGCTGGACGCGGCCAGGGCGTCGCCGGTGTACAAGCTGGCGATCGACTGGAAGCTGGCGCTGCCGCTGCACCCGGAGTACCGCACCCTGCCGATGGTCTGGTACGTGCCGCCGCTGTCGCCGATCCAGAACGCGGCCGAACGCGGCCGCATCGGCATGAGCGGCGAGCTGCCGGACGTGGCCTCGCTGCGCATCCCGGTGCGCTACCTGGCCAACCTGCTCTCGGCCGGCGACGAGGCACCGGTGGTGCGCGCGCTGGAACGGCTGATGGCGATGCGCGCCTGGCGCCGGGCCAGGAACGTGGACGGCATCGAGGACACCCGCGTGCTGGAACAGGCGGGGCTGAGCGTGGCCCAGGCCGAGGACATGTACCGCTACCTGGCCATCGCCAACTACGAGGACCGCTTCGTCATCCCCACCGGCCATCGCGAGTACGCCAACGACGCGTTCGGCGAGCGCGGCGGCTGCGGCTTCACCTTCGGCAACGGCTGCAACGGCGACAGCCCGGCCGACCTGTTCGGGCAGCGCAAGACCACCACCTACGCGGTGCACCCGAACCGGCAGCACCGGCATGAGGTGGTCGAATGAGCCTGCTCAAGCTGATCGGGGTATTGCTGGACTACCCGCGCGACGAACTGTGGGAGCACGGGCCGGAGCTGCTGGCCGCGTGCGACGACCCGGCCCTTGCGCCGGCACGCCAGCGCCAGCTGCGCGGCTTCGTGCAGGCGCTGCTGGACAGCGATCCGCTCGATGCACAGGCGCGCTGGCTGGGCAGTTTCGATCGCGGCCGCTCGATGAGCCTGCTGCTGTTCGAGCATATCCACGGCGAATCGCGCGACCGCGGCCAGGCGATGGTGGACCTGGTGGACACGTACCGCCGCAACGGCTTCGAGCTCGACGCGCGCGAGCTGCCGGACTACCTGCCGCTGCTGCTGGAATTCCTTGCCCACCGGCCGCAGGCCGAGGCCCGCGACTGGCTGCACCACGTCGGCCACATCGCCGGCATGCTCGCCGCGCGCGCGGCCGAGCGTGAGCTGCCGCACGCGGTGCTGCTGGAGATCCTGGTCGAGGCCGGCGACGGCAAGGTCAACCTGGCGCTGCTGCGCCAGCGCGCCAGCGAGGAAGCGCGCGATGACACCCGCGAGGCCATGGACCGGCTGTGGGAAGAGGAAGCGGTCCGCTTCGGCAGCGATGCCCCCGCGCAGGATTGCGCGCCGCCCCGGCGTTCCCCGGCCCGTCCTTCGCATCCAGAGGTGCAGCCATGAACCATTACCTCCACCAGTTCGCCTTCCAGTTCTATCCGTACATCGCCGTGGCGGTGCTGCTGATCGGCAGCTGGGCGCGCTACGACAAGGCCATGTACACCTGGCGCACCGGCTCCAGCCAGCTGCTGTCGGACAAGGGCATGCGGATCGGCAGCAACTGCTTCCACATCGGCGTGCTGGCGATCCTCGGCGGCCACCTGGTCGGCCTGCTCACCCCGCATGCGGTGTACGAGCACTTCATCACCTCCTCGCAGAAGCAGCTGCTGGCGATGGTGGTCGGCGGCCTGTTCGGCGCGCTGTGCTTCGTCGGCATCGTCATCCTGCTGGTGCGCCGGCTGACCAACCCGCGGGTGCGCGCCACCGGCAGCTTCGGCGACACCCTGGTGCTGGTGCTGCTGTTCGCGCAGCTGTGCCTGGGCCTGTACAGCATCCGGATCTCGGCCGGCCACCTGGACGGCGGGGTGATGGTGCTGCTGGCCGAATGGGCGCAGCACATCGTCACCTTCCGTGCCGGCGCGGCCGATTTCATCGAGGGCGTGCACTGGGTCTACAAGCTGCACATCTTCCTCGGCCTGACCCTGTTCCTGATCGCGCCGTTCACCCGCCTGGTGCACGTGTGGAGCATTCCGCTCAGCTACCTGTGGCGGCCCTACCAGGTGGTGCGCCGCCGCCAGGCCGCGCTGCGCTACGGGCCGCGGGAGTAGACGATGAACGTGCAGACGCGGATCCTGCCGATCACCGTGATCGATTCGGCGCAGCCGGTACCGGCCGAGGCCGGCCACCATCATGACGCGGACGCCGAAGGCCCGCGCTCGCTGGGGCAGCCGGCACCGTGCCGCCTGTTCGTGGACGACACCGCGATCAGCGAAGCGGACATCGCCCGCGAGATGCAGCACCACCGCGCGATGCGTCCCGAGCAGTCGCGCGCCGATGCCGCGCGCGCGCTGGTGGTGCGCGAACTGCTGCGCCGCGAAGCACGGCGGCTGGGCCTGCAGGCGCCGGCCGGCGGCACGGTCAGTGACGAGGAGGCGTTGATCCAGCAGCTGCTGGAGCAGGGCGTGGAGGACCGCGTGCCGGACGAGGACGCGTGCCGGCGCTACTTCGAGCAGAACCCCGAACGCTTCCGCGCGCCCGACCGGGTGCACGTGCGCCACATCCTGCTGGCGGCGCCGGCCGACGACGTGGCCGGGCGCCTGGCCGCGCGCAGCGAGGCCGAGCGCCTGCTCGCCCAGCTCAAGGACCACCCGCACCTGTTCGCAGATTTCGCCCTGCGCCATTCGCGCTGCCCCTCCGCCAGCGATGGCGGCGACCTGGGCTGGCTGCAGCGCGGCCAGACCACGCCGGAGTTCGACCGCCAGGTGTTCCGCCTGCGCGAGGGCCTGGCCGGCTTCCCGGTGGAGTCGCGCTGGGGCTACCACGTGGTCCGCGTGGAGGCCTGCGCACCCGGGCAGCCGCAGGCGTTCGAGGTGGTGCACCGGCAGATCCGCGATTACCTGGAGCTGCAGGTACGCCAGCGCGAAATCCAGGCCTACCTGCTGCAGTTGCAGGAACGCTACCCGGTCCGTGGCCTCGAGGAGATAGAAGCCGAGGCCGGCTGATCCCATTTCCCCAAGGAGGACTCCCATGAACCAGGCCCTCGCTACCGCCAGTGCCGGGCAGCAGCAGCGTGCGCTGTGGCTGAGTACGTTCGCCTTCACCGTGTGCTTCGCGGTGTGGATGATCTTCGCGATCATCGGCATCCAGATCAGCGAGCAGCTGGGCCTGAACGACACCCAGTTCGGCCTGCTGATCGCCACTCCGGTACTGACCGGCTCGGTTATCCGCGTATTCCTCGGCATCTGGTCCGACCAGTTCGGCGGACGCAAGGTGATGACCCTGGTGATGCTGTGCGGCGCGGTGGCGACATGGCTGCTGACCTATGCGCAGACGTACCCGCAGTTCCTGCTGGCTGCCCTGTTCGTGGGTATCGCCGGCGGCAACTTCTCGGTCGGCGTGACCTATGTATCCAAGTGGTTCCCGCCGGAGAAGCAGGGTACGGCGCTGGGCATCTTCGGCGCCGGCAACATCGGCTCGGCGGTGACCAAGCTGCTGGCGCCGATGGTGATGGTGGCCGCGGGCTGGATGATGGTGGCCAAGCTGTGGGCGGTGGGGCTGGCGGTCACCGCCATCGTGTTCTACCTGTTCAGCAAGGAAGACCCCTCGCTGGAAGAGCGCCGCCGCAGCGGCGTCAAGCCGATGCCGTTCGCCGAACAGATGGCGCCGCTGAAGAACCTGCAGGTGTGGCGCTTCTCGCTGTACTACTTCTTCGTGTTCGGTGGCTTCGTCGCGCTGGCGCTGTGGCTGCCGCACTACCTGGTCGGCGCCTACGGCATGGACGTGGGCACCGCGGGCATGCTGGCAGCGTGCTATTCGATCCCGGCCAGCCTGTTCCGCGTGGTCGGCGGCTGGCTGTCCGACCGCATCGGCGCGCGCCGGGTGATGTACTGGACGCTGGGCGTGTCGGCCGTGTGCACCTTCATCCTCGCCTATCCGGACACCCGCTACGTGGTGCAGGGCGTGCATGGCGAGATCACCTTCCACATGGCCATCGGCGTGACCCTGTTCACCGTGCTGGTGTTCGTGCTGGGCTTCTTCATGTCGCTGGGCAAGGCGGCGGTGTACAAGCACATCCCCGTCTACTACCCGCAGCATGTCGGCGCGGTGGGCGGCGTGGTGGGCATGATCGGTGGCCTGGGCGGCTTCATCCTGCCGATCGTGTTCGGTGCGCTGAACGACGTGATCGGCATCTGGAGCAGCTGCTTCATGCTGTTGTTCGTGCTGGTGTCGAGCGCGCTGGCGTGGATGCACTTCGCGATCCGCCGCATGGAACGCCGCCACTTCCCGCAGATCGACCGCGAAACCGATCTGCCGGAGGCCATCGACGCGGCCGTGGCCGACGGCCGGCGGCACGGCTGAGGCGAGCATCGGCGCAGCGCGTGATGCGGGGGCAGGGCGGACCGGCGTTACCATGACGGTGCGCCGTCCCGCCGCCTTTCCCCGCCACGTGGTCCGTGCGCCCGGAATCCCGCCATGAACAAGTCCTGGATACTGCTGTTGCTGCTCCACGTCCTCCCGGTCTCGGCCGCGGAGCTGACAGTGTCGGCGGCGTCCAGCCTGACCGAGGGCTTCCGCGAGATCGCCGGCGCCTACGCCGCGCGCCATCCGGACGCCCGGGTCGATTTGAACTTCGCCGCGTCCGGGGTGCTGCTGCAGCAGGTCGCGCGCGGCGCACCGGTGGACGTGCTGGCCTTCGCCGACCAGGCGACGATGGACCAGGCCGCCCGCCGCGGGCTGGTGGACCCGGCGACCCGGCAGGTGTTCGCCCGCAACGCGCTGTGGGTGGTGGTGCCGCCGCGCACCGCCGCCCCGCCGGCCTCGCTGGCGGCGCTGGCCGGGCCGGCGGTCACCCGGGTGACGCTCGGCAACCCCGACAGCGTGCCGGCCGGGCGCTACGCGCGGCAGGCGCTGCAGCAGGCCGGGCTGTGGCCGTCGCTGCAGCCCCGGCTGATCCTGGCGCAGAACGTGCGCCAGTCGCTGGACTACGTGGCGCGCGGCGAGGTCGATGCCGGCTTCGTCTATGCCACCGATGCGCTGGCCATGCCCGGTCGCGTGCGGCGCGCGTTCGAGGTGCCGTTGCCCGGCGGCATCCACTACCCGCTGGCGATGGTCAAGGGCAGCCGCAACGCCGACGAAGCGCGGCGCTTCATCGCCTTCGTGCGCTCGCCCGCCGGCCAGGCCATCCTGCGCCGGCATGGTTTCGGAAGCCCTTGATGCTCGACCTGGACTGGAGTGCGCTGTGGCTGTCGCTGAAGGTGGCCGGCTGCGCGACCGCGATCAACCTGGTGCTGGGCATCGCGCTGGGCGGGCTGCTGGCGCGGCGCCGCTTTCCCGGCCGCGAACTGCTGGACACGCTGTTGACCCTGCCGATGATCCTGCCGCCGACCGTGCTGGGCTACTACCTGCTGGTGCTGATCGGCAGCAACGGGCCGCTGGGCGCATGGCTGCAGCGCAGCTTCGGCATCAACCTGGTGTTCACCTGGCAGGCGGCGGTGATCGCCGCGGCGGTGGCGTCGCTGCCGCTGGTGTTCAAGCCGGCGCGTGCCGCGTTCGAAGGCGTGGACGGACAACTGGAGCAGGCCGCGCGGACACTGGGCGTATCCGAGCCGGCGCTGTTCTTCCGGGTCACCCTGCCGCTGGCCTGGCGCGGCATCCTCGCCGGGCTGCTGCTGGCGTTCGCGCGGGCGATGGGCGAGTTCGGCGCCACCATCATGGTGGCCGGCAGCATTCCCGGCCGTACCCAGACCCTGTCCATCGCCATCTACGAAGCGGTGCAGGCGGGCAACGACGGCCGCGCCAACCTGCTGGTGCTGGTGTCCTCGGCGGTCTGCATCGGCGTGCTGCTGGTCGCCGCCCGGCTGGTCGGCCGCCCTTCCGGCGATGTGCGCGATGTGGCTTGAACTGGACATCCACTGCCAGCTGCAGGCCGCCGGGCAGCGCTTCCGGCTGCAGGCCGCGCTGCGTTGCCGGCAACCGCGGGTGGTGCTGTTCGGTCCGTCGGGCGCGGGCAAGAGCCTGACCCTGAAGGCCGTGGCCGGCCTGCTGCGGCCGGACGCCGGCAGCATCCGCATGCACGGCCAGCCGCTGTTCGACGCCGCCGCCGGCATCCACCTGTCCCCGCAGCAGCGCCGGATCGGCTACGTGTTCCAGGACTATGCGCTGTTCCCGCATCTGAGCGTGCGCCAGAACGTCGCCTTCGGCCTGCGCCGGGGCTGGCGCAATCCGCCGCGCGGCTGCCGCATCGCCGCGGTGGAGCACTGGCTGCAGGCATTCGGCATCGACACCATCGGCGACCTGCTGCCCGCGCAGATCTCCGGTGGCCAGCGCCAGCGCACCGCGCTGGCCCGCGCGCTGGTCACCCGGCCGCAGGCGCTGCTGCTCGACGAGCCGTTCGCCGCCCTCGACCACGCCCTGCGCGCGCACCTGCGGCGCGAGCTGGAAGGCGTGCTCGAGGAGACCGGCATCCCGCTGCTGCTGATCAGCCACGACCCCGAGGACGTGGCGCTGTTCGGCCAGCAGGTCGTGCACATGGCCGATGGCCGCATGCAGGCGTGAGCCGGCGGCGCGCGCTGCTTTCGGCGATGACGGAAGGCAGCGGACCGAGCGGGTAGAATCGCGCCATGAAAATCGCCTCGTGGAACGTCAACTCGCTCAATGTCCGCCTGCCGCACCTGGAACAGTGGCTGGCCGGCTTCGCCCCGGACGTGGTCGGCATCCAGGAAACCAAGCTGGAGGACCACAAGTTCCCGGATACGCGCCTGCTGGAGCTGGGCTACCGCAACGTGTTCGCCGGGCAGAAGACCTACAACGGCGTGGCGCTGCTGGCGCGCGACCCGATCGAGGACGTGCAGATCGGCATCCCCGGTTTCGACGACGAGCAGAAGCGGGCGATCGCCGGCACCATCAATGGCGTGCGCGTGATCAACCTGTACGTGGTCAATGGCCAGGACGTGGGCACCGACAAGTACGCCTACAAGCTGCGCTGGCTGGAGGCGGTGCATGACTGGGTTGCCGCCGAACTGTCCAGGCACCCGCGGCTGGTGGTGCTGGGCGACTTCAACATCGCCCCGGACGACCGCGACGTGCACGACCCGGCGGTGTGGAACGGCGACCATATCCTCACGTCCACCGCCGAGCGCGGCGCGCTGAACAAGCTGCTGCAGCTGGGCCTGCATGACGGCTTCCGCCTGCACAACGACGCGGCCGGGGTGTTCAGCTGGTGGGATTACCGTGCCGCCGGGTTCCGCCGCGACCTGGGCCTGCGCATCGACCTGACCTTGGTGTCCGAGGCGCTGCGGCCGACGGCGGTGGCCGCCGGCATCGACCGCGAACCGCGTACCTGGGACCGTCCCAGCGACCATGCCCCGGCATGGGTGCAGCTGGCGAAGGATTGAGACGACGAAGCCCGGCCGTCGCCGGCCGGGCTTCGCCAGGCGCGGCCCCGCCGCTCAGCGGACGCTCTTGCGCGTGAACAGGTTGACGATGGCCAGCAGGATCACTGCGCCGAGCAGCGACAGCAGGAACGAGCGCAGGGTGATGGCGCCGTTGATGCTGCCGCCGCTGAACAGGAAGCCGGCGATCATCGCGCCGATGATGCCCACCACGATGTTCAGGATGATGCCCTGCTGCGCGTCGCGGCGCATGATGAGGCTGGCCAGCCAGCCGACAACGCCGCCCACGATCAACCAGATGATGATGCCCATGCCGATGTCTCCTTTCGTGCGTGCACCCGGAGCGGTGCGACCGGTGCAGTCAAGACGATCGGGCGTGAAGCGCTTGTGGACCGGGGGCGGGCGTTGATGCAGCCGCTGCAGGCGTGGCGGTTCGGGCAGGTGAGGGTGTGGCACCTGCCGCACCAGCCCGGCGCGCGTGGCGAGCCGCAGGCGCGCGAACTGCTGGCGGCCGAACTCGGCGGCACGCCGCAGTCGCTGCCGCTGACCCGCGACGAGCGCGGGCGGCCCTGGCTGATCGGCGAGCTGGCCCATTACGGCACCGGCTGGAGCCACAGCGGCGGCCACCTGCTGGTGGCGCTGGGCGAACACGCCCGGCTCGGCGTGGACCTGGAACAGCAGCGCCCGCGCCGGCAGATGCGGCAGGTGATCGCGCGCTTCTTTCATCCCGACGAGATCGCCTGGCTGGACAGCCTGGACGATGCCACCCGCGAGCACTGGTTCTTCCGCGTGTGGTGCGCCAAGGAAGCCCTGCTCAAGGCGCACGGCCATGGCCTGTCCTTCGGCCTGCACCGGTTGTGCTTCGCTCCCGGCGCGGACGATGCCCTGCACCTGGCCTGGTGCGACCCCGGGCTCGGCGAGGCCGCGCGCTGGCACCTGCACGAATGGCAGGCCACGCCGGACTTCCGCGCGGCGCTGGCCTGGTACCCGTTCTGAACCGCTCTGCGATAATCCGCCGATGAACGACACCTCCCTCCCGCCCGGCGTGGCCGACGAACTGCAGGCTGGCCTGCAGGCCATGGGCCTGGACGCCGCGCTGGCGCCGCCGCTGCTGGCCTACCTGGCGCTGCTGGTGCGCTGGAACCGCACCTACAACCTCACCGCCATCCGCGACCCGCACGAGATGGTCACCCGCCACCTGCTCGATTCGCTGGCCATGGTGCCGCATGTCGAATCCGGCACCCTGGCCGACCTCGGCACCGGCCCCGGGCTGCCCGGCATCCCGCTGGCCATCGCCCGCCCGCAGCTGCAGGTGACGCTGGTGGAGAGCAACGGCAAGAAGGCGCGTTTCCTGCGCGAGGCGGTGCGCCAGCTCGGCCTGGGCAACGCCCGCGTCGCCGAATCCCGCGCCGAGGCGCTGGACGAGCCGGGCGCCTACGACAACCTCACGGCCCGCGCCATGGACACGCTGGCCGGCATCGTCGCGGTCGGCGGCCACCTGCTGCGCCCCGGCGGCCACCTGCTGGCGATGAAGGGCGTATACCCGCACGAGGAAATCGCCGCGCTGCCGGCCGACTGGCACGTGCTCGACGTGCGCCCGCTGCCGGTGCCGGGGCTGGTCGGCGAGCGCCACCTGGTGGTGTGCAGCCGCAGCTAGGCTCCGCTCCCCGCCGGCCAATGAGGCCGTCGCGGCTGGCGAGGCATCCCGCTCGGCGCTTGGCGGGCGGCGCCGTGCGCGCTGCGGGCCGCCCGTCCGGGGGCGGGAGGCGCACGGCCACATGCGGCAAGGCCCGGATTTCCCCGATCCGGTCCCCAGCCCGCATAATGGCCAGTCCCAACCTTCCAGCCCATGAGGCCCATCCGCATGGCTCGCATCATCGCCATCGCCAACCAGAAAGGCGGCGTCGGCAAGACCACCACCGCCGTGAACCTGGCCGCCGCCCTTGCCGCAGCGCCCCGGCGCGTGCTGCTGGTCGACCTGGATTCGCAGGGCAACGCGACCATGGGCAGCGGCGTGGACAAGCGCGAGGTCGCGGCATCCACCTGCGACCTGCTGCTGGGCGAGAGCGCCGCGGCCGACATCCGGGTGAAGGCACCGGAGGGCTACGACCTGCTGCCGGGCAACATCGACCTGACCGCGGCCGAGATCCAGCTAATGGAGCAGGAAGGCCGCGAGCAGCGCCTCAAGCGCGCGCTGGCGCCGATCCGCGGCGAGTACGACTTCATCCTGATCGATTGCCCGCCGGCACTGTCGCTGCTGACCCTCAACGCGCTGGCCGCCGCCGACTCGGTGCTGGTGCCGATGCAGTGCGAGTACTACGCGCTGGAAGGCCTGAGCGCGCTGGTGGAGACCATCGAGGCGCTGCGCGCCAACCTCAATCCGGCGCTGGAGATCGAAGGCGTGCTGCGCACCATGTTCGACGTGCGCAACAACCTGGCCAACGCGGTGTCGGCCGAGCTGACCGAGCATTTCGGCGACCGCGTGTTCCGCACCATCGTGCCGCGCAACGTGCGCCTGGCCGAGGCGCCGAGCCATGGCCAGAGCATCGTCGGCTACGACCGCACCTCACGCGGCGGCGTGGCCTACCTCGGTCTGGCGGGCGAGCTCATCCGCCGCACCGATGAACGCAACAGGGCCGTCAGGGCCATGGAGGCTGTCTGATGAGTGCTGCAAAGAAACGCGGCCTGGGCCGTGGCCTTGACGCGCTGCTGGGCCCCAAGGGCGCGGTGACGCCGGTATCGGTGGCGGCGGTGGCCGAGCCGCAGCCGGGTGAGGTGCTGCGCAAGCTGCAGATCGACCTGCTGCAGCCGGGCAAGTACCAGCCGCGCCGCGAAATGGACGAGGCCAAGCTGTCCGAGCTGTCCGAGTCGATCAAGGCCCAGGGCGTGATCCAGCCGATCCTGGTGCGCCAGGTCGAGGGCGGCAGGTACGAGATCGTCGCCGGCGAACGCCGCTGGCGCGCCTCGCGCCTGGCCGGGCTGGACGAAGTGCCGGTGGTGGTGCGCGAGCTGGAAGACCGCACCGTCATCGCCATGGCGCTGATCGAGAACATCCAGCGCGAGGACCTCAACCCGCTGGAAGAGGCCGAGGCGCTGCAGCGGCTGATCTCCGAGTTCTCGCTGACCCACGCCGAAGCCGCGCAGGCGGTGGGCCGCTCGCGCGCCTCGGTATCCAACCTGCTGCGCCTGATCGACCTGCCCGCCGGCGTGCGCGTGCTGCTGGAGAGCCGCCGCCTGGAAATGGGCCATGCCCGCGCGCTGCTGACGCTGGCGCCGGAGCTGGCGACCAAGCTGGCGCAGGACGCCGCCGACGAAGGCTGGTCGGTGCGCGAGGTCGAACACCGCGCCCAGCAGTTCGCCGCCGGCAAGGTGCCGGGCGCGCGCAAGGCCAGGCCGGCGCCGAGCGCGCCGCAGGCCGACATCGCCTCGCTGGAGACCGAGCTGTCCGAATCGCTGGGCACCAAGGTCGCCATCAACCACGGCCGCGGCGGCAAGGGCAAGCTGGTCATCCACTACACCGACCTGGACACGCTCGACGGCGTGCTGGAAAGGCTGCGTACCCGTCAGCACGGCTGACGTCCCGTCCCACCCCCGAGGTGCATGCAAGGCAATGAACCCCACCAAGGTCGACCGCAATCACCTGTTGCGTCTGACCGACCTGCCGAATGTCGGGCCGGCCTGTGAAAAGGATCTCCGTCTGATCGGGATCCGGGTTCCCGCGCACCTGCGCGGGCGTGATCCCTACGACATGTACGCGCAGCTGTGCCTGAAGACCGGCGTGGTGCACGACCCCTGCGTGATCGACGTGTTCCTGTCGGTCGTGCGCTTCATGGAAGGCGGCGATCCGCAGCCCTGGTGGGCCTTCAGCCGGGAGCGCAAGGCCGCCCTGGCGCGGGACCCGTTGACGCTGTGAGCCGGCGTCCCCGCCCACGCCGGCAGGCGCGGCGGCGACAATGGCCGCTGCCGGCAACGCCGCCCATGCCGGGCATGCCGACGCCCGCCCGTCGTGGTGCCGGCCCCGATGCCTCTTCCCCGTGGGGAGGCGCTTGACCCCGTACTTTTCCGGATCCGACAGATGACCGTTCTCGTCACCGGCGCCGCCGGCTTCATCGGCGCCTACACCTGCCAGGCCCTGGCCACGCGCGGCGAGCGTGTGCTCGGGCTGGACAACTACAACGATTACTACGACCCGCAGCTCAAGCGCGACCGCGTCGCCGCGCTGTGCCCGCAGGTCGATATCCGCACGCTGGACCTGACCGACCGTGACGGCCTGGCCTCGCTGTTCGACGAGATCCGCCCGTCACGGGTGGTCCACCTGGCGGCGCAGGCCGGCGTGCGCTACTCGCTGCAGAACCCGCACGCCTACGTCGACAGCAACCTGGTCGGCTTCGTCAACATGCTGGAGCTGTGCCGCCACCGCGGCGTGCAGCACCTGGTCTATGCGTCCAGCAGCTCGGTCTACGGCGATTCGGCCACGCCGCCGTTCTCCGAGGACCAGCGCGTGGACCAGCCGCGCTCGCTGTACGCGGCGACCAAGGCGGCCAACGAGCTGATGGCGCATACCTATGCGCAGTTGTACGGCCTGCGCGCCACCGGCCTGCGCTTCTTCACCGTGTACGGCCCGTGGGGCCGGCCGGACATGGCGCCGCTGCTGTTCTCGCGCGCGGTGCTGGCCGGGCGGCCGATCGAGGTGTTCAACGAAGGCCGCATGCGCCGCGACTTCACGCATGTTTCCGACATCGTCGCCGGTATCCTCGGCGCACTCGACCACCCTTCGGAGGCGCCCGTGCCGCATCGGGTGTTCAACCTCGGCAACCACACCCCGGTGGAGCTGGAGCGCTTCATCGAGGTGATCGCCACGGCCGCCGGCCGCCCCGCGCAGAAGGTCTACAGGCCGATGCAGCCGGGCGACATGGTGGAGACCATGGCCGACACCGCGCGCGCGCGCGCGGCCTTCGGCTTCGAGCCGGTCACGCCGATCGAGGCCGGGCTGCCGCCGGTGGTGGCCTGGTGCCGCGATTATTTCGGCGCCGCCGCCTGACCGATCTTCCATCCAGCCGCGTACCGGAAAATGCGCGGTCTTTTTTCCTACTGCACGAACGGATCCCGCGATGAGCCAACCCGCACTTTCGGTGGTCGTCCCCGTCTTCAACGAACGCGACAACGTCGCGCCCCTGGTCGGCGAGATCACCGCCGCGCTGCGCGGCCGGGTGGATTTCGAGATCGTCTATGTCGATGACGACTCCAGGGACGACACCCTGCAGGTACTGCGCTCGCTCAAGGCCGCCAACCCGGAGCTGCGCGTGCTGCACCATGTCAGCCAGAGCGGGCAGAGCACCGCCGTGCGCACCGGGGTCAAGGCCGCGCGCGGGCCGTGGATCGCCACCCTCGACGGCGACGGCCAGAACGACCCGGCCGACATCCCGAAACTGCTGGCCGCGCGCGACGCCGCCGCGCCCGGGGTGAAGCTGTTCGCCGGCTGGCGGGTCAACCGCCAGGATTCCGGGTCCAAGCGCTGGGCCAGCCGCTGGGCCAACCGCATCCGCGCGCGCATGCTGCGCGACGACACGCCCGACACCGGCTGCGGGATCAAGCTGTTCGAGCGCGCGGCGTTCCTGGACCTGCCGTATTTCGACCACATGCACCGCTACCTGCCGGCGCTGATGCAGCGCGCCGGCTGGCAGACGGTGAGCGTGCCGGTCAACCACCGCCACCGCACCGCCGGGGTGTCCAAGTACAACAACCTCGGCCGTGCCCTGGTCGGCATCCGCGACCTGCGCGGCGTGGCCTGGCTGATCGTGCGCAGCAGGCGCACCGCGGTCGAGGAGGTCTGAACATGGATTTCATGAGCCAGCCGCTGCCGTGGCTGGAGTGGACCGGCGTGCACATGTCGCCGTGGAAGCTGATCGGCCTGACCGGCACCTTGATGTTCGGCGGCCGCTGGCTGGTGCAGTTCATCGCCAGCAAGCGCCAGGGCAAGCCGGTGATCCCGCGCCTGTTCTGGTACATGAGCATCCTCGGCAGCCTGATGACGCTGAGCTACTTCGTGTTCGGCAAGAACGACGCGGTGGGCATCCTCGGCAACCTGTTCCCCACCTTCACCGCGCTCTACAGCCTGTACCTGGACATCCGCCACCGCGGCTGGAAGCGGGACAAGGCGACCCACTGATGTTCTGGCGTATCGGCTGATCCCCGGCGCCGGTGGAACGCGGAGCGGGCCGAACGGTGCGGATGCCGTTATTCAGGCACGTACACCATGCGCCCGTCCGGCAGCCTGTAGGTGATGCCGGCCTTGACGCCCTGGCCTTCACCGATCTGGCCGCTGGATTCGTAGCGGGTCAGTTCCTCGCCATCCTTGATGGTGATGCGCATGTCGGCCTTGCCGGGGTTCTCCACCAGCACCACGCTGTCACTGGAGAACGGGTTCAGCGGGTTGCGCACGATCACGATCATCAGCACGCCGATCACCACCAGGAACACGTCGATCAGGTTGACCACCGACAGGATCGGATCGTCGGCTTCGTCATGGTCGAGGAAGCGCATCAGCCGTTCCCCCGTGCGCGTTCGATCGCGCGCAGCTCGTCCAGCAGCCAGCGGCGCCGTACGGTGAGGACCAGGAAGGTAATGCTGGCCGAGACCAGTGCCAGGATCACCGAGGAGAACGCGACCACCATGTTCTCGCCCACGCCCTGCGCGTCGCCACGGGTCAGCGCCAGCAACGCCGGGCCCATCGGGATCATGGTCGCCACCAGGCCCAGCATCGGTGCGGTGCGGGCAACGATGCGCAGCCATTCCAGCCGGCGCATGATCCACAGTTCCAGGTCATCGCTGCCGCCGCCGTGGCGTGCCTGCCATGCGGCCAGCACCGAACGGTAGCGTCCACGGCGACGTTGCAGGCCTTCGAGCAGGAACCCGCCCAGGGCGAGGAAGGCGTAGGCCAGCGCCAGCAGGATCAGTACCAGCACCGGTGCCAGGAACAGGTGCGAGAGATCGTAGAGGGTGGCTTCGAGGCTTTTCATCGAGGTTGTCCGTATCGTCGGGTCGGTCAGGAAAATGCGGCAGTGCGCAGGTTGTCGCGTCGTTGTCGCAAGGCACCGGCGGCCAGGCACAGCAGCAGCAACAGTGGGCCGGGCCACACCGGCCAGGAGCGCGAGGCCGGGGGTGGTTCGATCCGCTGCATCACGTGCCCGCGCACCGTCGGCATCGCCGCATCGGCGGCTCGGGAACGGGCCGTCGGCCCGGCAGTGGCCGGAACGGTTGTCGCAGAGGTCGACGGGATCGCGCGGCCACGGCCGAAGCCGGGGGCGGGCGTTGTTGCCGTCTCCGCATTGCCATGGGCCGCAGGCTGCAGCTGTTGCAGGCGTTGCTGCAGTTCGGTACGGGTACGTGCATCGGCCTGCCAATAGCCGCGCTCCACCGCCTCGAGCATGCGCATGATCAGTTGCGCCTGTGCATCGGGATTGCCACACTCGAACCATTCGTTCACGCCGAGCCTGCGCACGTCGCGCACGTAGGTATCGTGCAGCGCCTGCCATTGGTCGGCGCGCACACTGGATGGGTCGGTGACCTGCCAGCCGAACAGGTTGTCCACGTTCTTCAGCACCTCCAGCGTGCCGGCGTAGCCTTCCTGCTGCATCGCGCCTATCCATTGCGGGTTGAGCGCGTTGCTGCGCAGCTCGTCGGCGATGAAGCGCGCCGTGGTGGTGGTGCGCGGCTGCGGCTGGCGCAGGTCGGCGACGTACAGCGCCGGACTGTTGCCGTCGAGCCGGCGTACGGCCAACGACAACCCACCCAGGTACTCGAACGGGTGGTCGGTGGACAGCAGGCCGTGGACGTTGGATGAGCGTGCCAGTATCGCGGCCTGCACGCCGCGCAGCTGCTCGGCCAGCAGGTTGCCACCCTCCAGGCGCACGCCGCCTTCACGCGCGCCGTAGGCGTACTGCATGCGCGACAGGAAGCCATCGGCCAGCGATGACTCGTGCTTGTCGGCGTCGGGGCCCGCCAGCACCGCGCGGTTCAGGCCACTGCCGTACTCGCCGGGCGCGTTGCTGAAGATGCGCAGCGCCGCCAGTTCGCGTGCGCGTTGCGGTGGTTGCCCGCGCTCGATTAGGCTGGCTTCCAGCGCGCGTGCATGGGCCGCGACCGGGTTGCGCGGTGACGGCTGCATCGCCGCCAGGCGTTCGATCGCATCGGCCAGCAGGCGCATGAAGCCATCGAACTGGTCCCGGTAGACGCTGGTGACCTGCACCACGACGTCGATGCGCGGGTGCGGCAGTTCGTCGTCGGGCACGATCTCCAGCGCACTGACCTTGCCGCCGGCATCCCACACCGGGCGCAGGCCCAGTGCATGTAGTACTTCGCTTTCCAGCACGCCGAGATGGCGGATGGCATCGCTTGACCACAGGCTGAAGGCGAGCTTTTCCGGGAACCGGCCGTCATGCCCGGCACGGTAGGCGTCGAGCAGCTGGTCCAGGGCCAGGCGGCCACTGGCGAACGCGGTGCGGGTGGGCAGCTTGTCGGGCTCGAACGGGTAGAGATTGCGCCCGCTGCGCACGTCCGGGTTGCGCACCGGGTCGCCACCGGCTCCAGGCGTGATGAAGCCACCCTCCAGCCCATGCAGCAGCGCTTCGATTTCCTGCGTGTCGCCCAGTGCGGCATCCAGTTGCCGTGCGCGCTGCAGGTGTGCGCGCAACACCGGGTCGCCGATTTCCTCCAGTGGCGCGCCATGGCGCAGGTGCCTGGCCAGCAGGCGGTAGGGCTCACTCTGCTGCAGCTGCGCCCAGTCGCCGGCGAATACTTCCTGCGGATCCAGGCCAAGCGCGCGGTAATAGGGTTCGCCGAGCTGTTGCATCACCGTGGAAAGCTGGTGTTCCGGCGCCGCTGACTGGCCGAACGTATGCAGTCCCAGCGGTACCGCGGTACGTGCCAGTTCGTGCAGGTGGTCATGCAGCTGGGTGAAGAACGCGGGGAAGTCGACCTGCATGCGCATGGCGTCCCAGCCCATGTCGGCGGCGATGCCGGCGTCAAGCGCCATCTGCCGGATGTGCGCGGCAGCCTGCTCGTGCACCTGGCCGGCGTCCAGCTGCTGGTACTCGTGGATCGCCGCGTGCAGATCGCGCAGTTCGTCGTACAGTCCGGCCGGGGCGAAGGCAGGCGTCTGGTGGCTGATGATGATGGCGCGACCGCGGCGCCTGGCCTGCACCGCTTCGCTGATGTTGTCCTGGATGTAGGGGTAGAACACCGGCAGGTCGCCCAGCACCAGCAGCGGGTAGTCGTTGGTCCACAGGCCGCGGTCCTTGCCCGGCAGCCATTCCTGGGTGCCGTGGGTACCGAAGTGGACCAGTGCGTCGGCGGCGAATCTTTCGCGCACGAACTGGTAGGCGGCCAGGTAGTAGTGGTTGGGCAATGCAGTGCCGTCATGGGTGGACTGCCCGAGCCGGTCGGCGCGTGGCGGCTGTGGCATCAGCAGCAGGTTGCCCAGCAGCAGGCGCGGGATCACGAACACCGGCTGGCCATCGCGCAGGCGCACCGCCGGGTGTTTTTCCGGATCGCCCCAGCGTTGCATCAGGGCCTGTTTCCGCGCGGCGGGCAAGGTATCCAGCCATTGCCGGTAGCGGGCTATCGGAAAGGTGGCGGCAAGGTCGCGTTGCAGCAGCGCGTCCAGTGATTCGGGATGGTAGTAGCCGCCGAGCATCGCCTGCGCATCGCTGATAAGGCGCTGCTCGTCGGCTGGCGTGACGCTGTAGCCGGCATCGGCCAGGCGCCGGCTCAGCAGTGCCAGGCTGCGCGGCACGTTCAGGTGCGAAGCCGACAGGTTCTTCTCGCCATCGGGTGCGTTCCAGAACATCAGTGCGATCCGCTTGGCGTCGGCGGGCGTGCGCCGCAGTGCGCCGAGGCGCGCCAGCTTGGCGGCCAGCGCCTCGACCTGTTCTGGAATGGGTTGTTGTGTGCCCTGCTGGCTGGCCGAAACCACCAGCGGATCGCCGATGCCCCAGCCTTCGGGGACGGTAACGAAGGTTGCCAGCAGCGCGGCCGGTACGCCGCTGTCGGCCGTACGCCAGGCAGCGGCATCGCCCTGGCGGTAGTTCAGGGCCTGCAGCACCGGGACGTCGAGTTCCAGGAACTCGGCGGCACGTGCCTTGCCATTCTGCAGGTGGGTCAGGTTGACCATGCTGTCCACGTCCAGCCCGGCCAGTGCCTGCTGCAGGCCATCCTCGGCGTCGCCGTCGAACCAGACGCCGAAGGCGGCCACGCGATGGCGACGCGCGGCGGCGATCACCGCATCCAGGACCTCGGTCTGCAGCGAGCCGACGCTGTTGCCGGCGACGATCACCGCCGCCTTCGGCCAATCCGACTGGCCCTGCCGATGCCACCACTGCCGCAGCGCGGTGGCATCGGTGAACCATTGGGGTGCCTGCGGGTCATGGTAGCCGGTGACGGGCAATGGCTGCGGCGGTGGCACCGCGGCCGTATCGCGACCATCGTGCAGGCGTGCGACATAGCGGGCCAGGTGGCGGAAGTTGGCTTCACCGCCCCCGGCGTAGTAGCCGGCCAGCCGCTGCGCCTGTTCCGGCGGCAGGTTGCCGAAGGCCAGTGCACCGCCGCCGACACGCAGCCACGGTACCTTGCCGGCGTGCAGGCGTTCCCCGACCGCTGCCACCACCGCCCCGGCGTCCGGCCGGCGCGGGGTATCCAGGATCACCAGCGTGGCATCGCCCGGCCAGCCTTCGGCCGCCGTGGCGTCGGCGCCGATGGCAAGGTGCCGGAAGCGCACGCCTTCATCGCGGCCGATCGCATCCAGCCGCGCGGTCTTGGACGGCGGCACGAAGTCGCTGGCGACCACGTCCACCCG
The DNA here is from genome assembly GCF_001431595.1 of Stenotrophomonas acidaminiphila. Lineage (GTDB taxonomy): Bacteria > Pseudomonadota > Gammaproteobacteria > Xanthomonadales > Xanthomonadaceae > Stenotrophomonas > Stenotrophomonas acidaminiphila. The sequence continues at coordinate 2,211 of NZ_LDJO01000040.1, read as the reverse complement.
CAGCGTGGCGTCCCGCGCCATCGCCGGGCCGGCCAGCAGCAATGCCCCCAGCCAGCCCCAGTGCCATCGCGCCATGCTCAGACGCGCCATGCTCAGAACGCCAGGTTGAAGCCGGCATGCCAGTAGCGGCCGGTTTCGGCGTAGGGGTACAGCGCGGAGGTTTCGTCCAGGCGCCTGTCGGCGAGGTTGTCCACGCCGGCCACCAGCGACACCCGGGGCGTGAGCCGGTAGCGCGCGTCCAGCGACCAGCGCCAATAGCCTGGCAGCTGCACCCGCGCCATGCCCGTGCCCTGGTATTGGCTCCCGACGTATTCGCCGCGCAGGGCGGCGGTCAATGCGGTGTTTTCCCAGCGCAGCGTGGCCGTGCCGCTCTGGCGTGGGCGCTCGTTCAGCGCCAGTCCGGTCTGGCGGTCGAGGGTATTGAGCCAACTGTGGTTGGCGTCGAAGGCGAAGCCGGCCGCAAGCGGCAGGCTGGCCTCCAGCTCCACGCCGCGGATGCGCGCCCTGGCGACGTTGGTGTAGTTGCGCACTTCGCGCCCGCGCACCCCGCAGGCGGCAACGCACTCGGTCTGGATCAGGTCTTCCAGGTCGTTGTGGAAGGCCGTGGCCTGCAGCGATGCGCCACTGCGGCCTCTCCATGCCGCGCTCAGTTCATGGCTGGTATTGGTTTCCGGCTTCAATGCCGGGTTGCCGTGGATGGTGAAGCGGCCGCCGCCGCCGACGGCCAGGTACTCCGGTGAGAGCTGCTTCAGGCTCGGTGCCTTGAAACCGCTGCCGGTACCGCCCTTGAGCGTGAACGTGTCGGTGAGGTGCCACACCGCATAGACGCGCGGACTGTGGTGCCAGCCGAACTCGGGGTGGTGGTCGCCGCGGTCGCCCAGTACCAGCGAGGCGTTTTCACCCAACTGGATCTCGTCCTGCAAGAACACCGCGGTCTGGATTGCCTGGACGTGACCGCTGCGTGCGGCCGAGGTGTCATCCAGTTGCTCCTTGCGCCATTCGCTGCCGATGCTGAGCCGGTGGTGCGACCCCAGTTCGACGGTGGCCATGCCGTCGATGATGTCGTCGGTGAGTTTCTGCGGGCGGCTCGCCGCGCCGCGCGAACGGCGGTTATCGCGGTCGAGGGTGGAACGATAGGCATTGAACCGGGTCTGGCCCCACGCCCACTGGCCCTGATGCGACAGGGTGCTCTGCGCGCGGTCGATGTCGTCGATGGTCTCGTAGACATAGCTGGGCGTGCCGCCCTGCAGCGCGTTGCGCCAGCGCTTCTCGTGGCCTTGCAGATGGCTCAGATCGATGCGCTGGGTTTGGCTTGGCGTCCAGCTCAGGGCCAGGCGGCCGGTGTCGGCGTCACGGCCTTCCTGTTCGGACAGGCGCGGGTCGAGCGGATCCTGCGTCGCCTCCCTGCGCCGGTGTTCGCCGAAGAAGCTCAATCCCAGCGTGCCGGGCAGCAGTGCGCCGCCTGCGTAGATGCCGGCCTGGGTGGTGCCGCCACCGCGTCCGCCCGAGGCCACGCCGCCGTTGTAGCTCAGCTCGCCACGCCAGTCGTCGGTGGCGGCGCGGCTGATGACGTTGACCACGCCACCCAGTGCCTCCGAGCCGTACAGCGAGGACATCGGTCCGCGTACCACCTCGATGCGCTCGATCGCGCTGGCCGGCAGCCAGCCCAGGTCGAAGTCGGCATGGGCGATGGCATCGCTGGCGGCGTTGATCCGGCGGCCGTCGAGCAGCACCAGCGTGTATTCGGCGTCCATTCCGCGGATGCGGATGCCGCGGCGGGTCATGCCGACGCCGCTGATGGTGATGCCTGGCGTGCCGCGCAGGGCGTCGGACAGGTCGAGCACCGGGCGCATCCGCAGTTGTTCGCGGTCGATCACGGAGATCGAGGCCGGTGCATCGCTGGCATCGCGGTGGGTGGCGGTGGCCGTGACCACCACCGGCCCGAGATCAACTGCGTCGGCAGCCCCGGCCGCGGGGGCTGCCAGCGCCACCAGCAGCGCCAATGACGACTGGCGGCCGGGGGATGGCATCGGGGGCAGGGGCGCGGGGAAGGTCATGCCGGGAGTCCGTGAATGAATGGCCAATTAAGTAATGTTATAACATTTTAAATAAATGGGGAGTCCGGTCCCGTGGGCAGGGCAATGACTGGGACTTCTGGCCGATACCCGCAGCGTGGCCGGATGTCAGACACAACATCTCCAGGTTACTTAA
>NZ_LDJO01000004.1 GCF_001431595.1 Stenotrophomonas acidaminiphila | reverse complement strand
GGCCTGCATCGTGCTGGCGCTGGCAGCGTGCACGCCGGAGCAGCCCGCGGCCACGCCGGCACCGGTCACCGCGCCGACCCCGACCCCGACCCCGACCCCGACGCCGACCCCGACGCCGACGCCGCCGCCGCCCGCCGCTCCAGCGCCCGCAGCCGCTACGGAAGCGGGGGATGCCGCGGCGCAGCTGGGCGCCGTCGGCGACCTGCGGATCGGCGCCGCGTTCGGCAAGGCGCCGGGCGATGCGGCCTTCGTATCGGCCGGCATGCGCGAGGCGATGGAGGGCGACTGCGAATACTACGACCGCGGCACCCTGCCGCAGGGCATGTCGATGATGGTGATCGCCGACCACATCGCGCGCTTCGACGTCGATGGCGAAGGCGACCCGGGAGTGCGCGTGGACACGCGGCCGGCCACCGCGCCCGTCGCGCCGTTCGGGCTGTGGGTGGGCATGGACGTGGCCGAGGCGAAGAAGCGCCTGCCGGCCGGCGTGGTGGTCAGCCCGCATGCCTACGTATCGCCCAACGGCGACTACCTGACCTGGACCGACGCGCAGGCCAAGCTGGCCCTGCGCCTGGAAACCCTCGACGGCGTGGTGACCTCGATCTACTGGGGCCGGCCGGATGCGGTGGAACTGATTGAAGGATGTGCCTGAGATGACCGTGAACCGTATCGACGAGTGCTTTGCCCGCCTGCGCGCCTCCGGGCGCAAGGCGCTGATCCCGTTCATCACCGCCGGCGATCCGGCGCTGGACGCCACCGTGCCGGTGATGCATGCACTGGTCGCCGCCGGCGCCGACGTGATCGAGCTGGGCGTGCCGTTTTCCGATCCGATGGCCGACGGCCCGACGATCCAGCGCAGTTCCGAGCGCGCGCTGGCGCGCGGCGCCGGCCGCCGCTACGTGCTGGACAGCGTTGCCCGGTTCCGCGCACGCGATGCGCTCACCCCGGTGGTGCTGATGGGCTATCTCAACCCGGTGGAGATCCGCGGGGCCGCCCGGTTTGCCGCCGAGGCGGTGGAGGCCGGGGTCGATGGCGTGCTGCTGGTCGACCTGCCGCCGGAAGAAGCCGGCGAGATCCGCGCCGCGTTCAGCGCCGCCGGGCTGGCCCTGATCCTGCTGGCCTCGCCGACCAGCAGCCAGGCGCGGCTCGATGGCCTGTGCGACGCCGCCCAGGGCTACCTGTACTACGTCAGTTTCGCCGGGGTCACCGGCGCTTCGGAACGGTTGGACAGTGCCGCCGCCGGTGAGCGCCTGCGCCTGCTGCGCAGCCGCTCGAAGGCGCCGGTGGTGGCGGGGTTCGGGATCAAGGACGCGGCCAGTGCGGCGGCGATGGCGGTCGACGCCGATGGCGTGGTGGTGGGCAGCGCGCTGGTCGCGGCGATGGCCACGGCCGACTCGGTGGAAGCGGCGACGCGCAGCGCCGGTGCTTTCCTTGCGCCGCTGCGGCAGGCGCTGGACGCCTGAGCGGCGCAACCGCCGCTCGCCGGTGCCGGCATGGATAATGCGGGCCGGCCCGGTTCCGCAGGATGGCGCTTGAACGGTTCAATGATGCAGGCCGGTGGCCGCAACCCCGGCATCGACGCGTTGCGTGGTGTCTCGATCGTGATGGTGGTGCTGCACCACCTGGCGCTGCGCATCCCGCTGCGCGATACCGCGCTGGGCGACGTGCTGCCGCGGCGCCTGCTCAACGCGCTGAGCTACAACGGCTACGAGGCGGTCTTCGTGTTCTTCGTCGTGTCCGGCTTCCTGATCGCCTCGCATTCGTTGCGGCGCTGGGGCGCGCTGTCGTCCATCGACCTGCGCGCCTTCTACGTGCGCCGGGCCGCGCGCATCCTGCCATGCCTGTTGCTGCTGCTGGCGGTTTTGAGCGTGCTGCACCTGGCCGGCGTGCCGTTCTACGTGATCGACGGCGAAGGCCAGTCGCTGGGCGGCGCGCTGTTCTCGGCACTGGGCCTGCACCTGAACTGGTACGAGGGCCGCACCGGCTGGTTGCCCGGCGGCTGGGACGTGCTGTGGTCGCTGTCGATCGAGGAAGTGTTCTACCTGGGGTTCCCGCTGCTGTGCCTGCTGCTGCGCCGGCGCACGCCGCTGCTCGTGCTGCTGGCGCTGGCGGCGCTGTCGTTGCCGTTCACCCGCGCCGCCCTGGCGGGCAACGAGATATGGCAGGAGAAGGCCTATCTGCCGGGAATGGCGGCCATCGCCACCGGCGTGCTGGCCGCGTTGCTGGTCGAGCGCTGGCCGGCGCCGCCGCGGACCGCGCGGCTGCTGCGCGGGGCGGGCGTGCTGGGCCTGTTGGCGGTGCCGCTCTATGGGCGTGAGCTGTGGGCGTCGCTCGGCAACGGCTACATGCTGGTGCTGACCGGGTCGGCGGCGATGCTGATCGCCGGCCTTCAGCCTGCGCGCGGCGCAGGCGCGCCGATGCGCGGACTGGGCTGGCTGCGTGCCTTCGGCCGGCTGAGCTACGAGATCTACCTGACCCACATGTTCGTCGTGTTCGGGCTGGTGGCGCTGTACCGGCACGGTGGCAGCGACATCCGTTCCGGGTTCTGGTGGTACCTGCCGTTGCTGGGCCTGTGCTGGGCGCTCGGGGCGCTGCTGGCGCGGTTCTATTCCGACCCCTGCGACCGCGCGGTGCGGCGGCGCTGGCTGGGGGCGCACGATGCGCCGGGCAGTGGCCGGCCGGGCGTGGTGCCCGCGCCCCTGGACGGCGCTCGCCCCTAGTGCCGCGCCGGCCTGTCCGCGGCAGGCGCCGGGCGGTCACCCACGCGACCCGCGCCTGGCCGGCGGGATGGTCCGGGAGGGATGGCGGTCGGGCGGAGCGCGGCTGTCATCGCGTTTCCGGGCGATGGCATGGCCCCGGCTCTGTACGCTACCGTCGGTTTGCCGCCGCGCGCTAGACTGTCGGCCCTGTCGCGGCCCCCGGGCCGCCTAGAACGGAACCGTCATCCCGCATGAGCTGGCTCAGCAAATTGATGCCTTCGGGCATCCGCACCGACAACACGCCCAACCGGAAACGCAGCGTCCCCGAGGGGCTTTGGGAAAAGTGCAGCAGTTGCGGTGCCGCCCTGTACCGGCCGGAGCTGGAGGAGAACCTGGAGGTCTGCCCCAAGTGCGGCCACCACATGGCGATCCGCGCCCGGGCCCGCCTGGCGTCGCTGTTCGATGCCGACAGCACCACCGAGATCGCCGCGCGCCTCGGGCCGACCGACCTGCTCAAGTTCAAGGACCAGAAGAAGTACGCCGAGCGCATCAAGGCGTCGCAGAAGAACACCGGCGAGTACGACGCGCTGGTGGCGATGCGTGGCACCCTGAAGGGGCATCCGCTGGTCGCGGCCTCGTTCGACTTCGCTTTCATGGGCGGCTCGATGGGCTCGGTGGTCGGCGAGCGCTTCGCGCTGGCGGCCGAGACCGCGCTGGAAATCGGCGCGCCCTTCGTGTGCTTCTCCGCCAGCGGCGGCGCGCGCATGCAGGAAGGCCTGTTCTCGCTGATGCAGATGGCCAAGACCTCGGCTGCGCTGGGCAAGCTGCGCGACGCGGGCCTGCCGTACATCTCGGTGCTGACCCATCCCACCACCGGTGGCGTGTCCGCTTCGTTCGCGATGCTGGGCGACATCAACATCGCCGAGCCGCAGGCGCTGATCGGCTTCGCCGGCCCGCGCGTGATCGAGCAGACCGTGCGCGAGAAGCTGCCCGAAGGCTTCCAGCGTGCCGAGTTCCTGCTCGAGCACGGCGCCATCGACCAGATCTGCGACCGCCGCGAGATGCGCCAGCGCCTGGCCGACCTGCTGGCGATGCTGATGCGTCGGGAGCGCCCGGCCGACGACGTGGCCGCCGCCTGATGGTGGCCCGCAGGTATTTCGGCACCGACGGCATCCGCGGCCGGGTCGGTGAAGGTGCGATTTCCGCCGATTTCGTGCTGCGCCTGGGCAATGCCTACGGCCAGGCACTGGTGCGCGCGACCCAGGCGCGCGGCAGCGGCCGCAAGCCGCTGGTGGTGATCGGCAAGGACACCCGCATCTCCAACTACATGTTCGAGGCTGCGCTGGAGGCCGGGCTGGTGGCGGCCGGGGTGCACGTGCAGCTGATGGGGCCGATGCCGACGCCGGCGGTGGCGCACCTGACCCGCTCGCTGCGCGCCGATGGCGGCATCGTCATCTCCGCCTCGCACAACCCGCACCACGACAACGGCATCAAGTTCTTCTCCGCGCAGGGCGAGAAGCTCGACGACGCGACCGAGCTGTCGATCGAGGCCGCGCTCGAGCAGCCGTTCGCCACCGTGGCCTCCGAGCAGCTGGGCAAGGCGGTGCGCACGCGCGATGCGATCGGCCGCTATGTCGAGGCCTGCAAGAATTCGGTGCCGCGCGACTTCGACCTGCAGGGCATGCGCATCGTGCTCGATTGCGCCAATGGCGCGACCTACCAAGTGGCGCCGCTGGTGCTGCGCGAACTGGGTGCCAGCGTCGAGGCGATGGGCGTCGAGCCCAATGGCGTGAACATCAACGATGGCGTCGGCTCGATGTACCCGCAGGCACTGGCCGCCCGGGTGCGCGCCAGCGGGGCGCACCTGGGCATTGCCTTCGACGGCGACGGCGACCGCCTGCTGTTCGTGGACAGCGACGGCGTGGTGCACGATGGCGACGACCTGCTGTACCTGCTGGCGATGGACTGGAAGGCCAGTGGCCGCCTGCACGGGCCGGTGGTGGGCACGCTGATGACCAATTACGGGTTCGAGCAGGCGCTGGCGCAGGCCGGCATCGGCTTCCTGCGCGCCGACGTCGGCGACCGTTACGTGCACAAGGCGCTGCTGGATCACCACGGCGTGCTCGGCGGCGAAGCATCGGGCCACCTGCTGTGCCTGGACCGGGCCACCACCGGCGACGGCATCATCAGCGCGCTGCAGGTACTGGAGGTGCTCAGGCGCCGCGGCACCACCCTGCAGGACGCGCTGGCCGGGCTCAGCCGGGTGCCGCAGCAGACCATCAACGTCCGGGTCGGGCAGGGCATGTCGGCCAAGGACATCGTCCGCTCATCCGGGGTGGTCGCGGCACTGGCCGGCGCGCAGGTCGCGATCGTCGGGCGCGGACGCGCCTTCCTGCGTCCGTCCGGCACCGAGCCGGTGGTGCGGGTGACGGTGGAGGCCGACGACGCCGGTTTGATGCAGACCACGCTCGAGCGCCTGGCCGACGCGGTCAAGGCCGCCGCGGCATGATGAAACGCCCCGGATCCCGGGGCGTTTTGCTTTGGCTTCCCGCCATCCCTGAAGGCAGCCTGGCGTGCCGGCGACATGTGCTGCCCCGCGGCGGTGGCAGGCGCCCGGCGCCTGTCACGGCCCGGCGACCATGCCCCGGCGGCGCGCCTTGAACCGGTTGAACAGTGGCGCGATCACCGGGTTGTAGCTGCTGGCGATGCGCTTGCGCAGCCACTTCGCGGGACGGTTGCGGATCGCGAAACGGTAGATGTGCTCCGGGTCGCCGCCCACCAGGTTGCGGCCGAACGGATGGGTGGTGTGCAGGTAGCGGAAGCCGAGTTCGCGTGCGATCCGCACGTAGTCCTCGTCGAAATCGCCGTAGGGCCAGCACAGGGTGTCGGAGGCTTCGCCCAGTTCGCCGAGCAGCTGCTCGCGCGCCCGCACCAGGTCGTCGCGGATGCCCGCGCATTTCTCCTCGCGGCTGACCGGCCTGCGCAGCCAGCGGGTATGGGTATGGGTATGGCAGTGCATCTCGAAGGTGCCGGCGGCGATGGCCGCGCGCGCCTCGCTCCAGCGCATCATCACCTCGTCGGCGCGGTCCAGGCGGAAGATCGCGTCCTCGCAGCCGCGGTGGTCCGGGGTGGGCGGCAACGCGGCGCCCTGCTGGCCTGCATGCGGGCGCACCTCGCCCTGGCCCATCCAGCCGGTGACCAGGAACACCACCGCGCGCATGCCGTACTTCTGCAGGATGGGGTGGGCGTATACCCAGTTGTCCAGGTAGCCGTCGTCGAAGGTGATCAGGATCGATTTGCGCGGTACCGGCGCGCCGGCCAGGAAGCCGGCGTACTGCTGCATGGTCAGCGCGGTCCAGCCGTCGGCGGCCAGCCAGGCGATCTGGCTTTCAAAGTTCTCCGGGGAGACCGTGATCATGCCCGGCGACGGGCTGACGTGGTGGTGCATCAGCACCGGTACCGACTTGGCGTGGGCCATGTCCCAATTCCTCGAGCCACTGGTGGTAGAGATGTTCGGTGGCTTCGCAATGCCCCGCCGCCGTGAAGCGGTGTTCGCTGCGGATCCAGTCCAGGCCGGCGCGGCTCATCGCCTGGCGGAGTTCGCCGCACGCCGCCAGCGTGCGCAGGGCGGCGGTCAGCGCGTCCCGGTCCGCGGGCGCGACGAGGATAGCATTGGCCTGTTCGGCCACCATTTCCGGAATACCGCCCACGCGCGTGGCGACGATCGGCACGCCGGCCTGGGCGGCCTCCAGGAACACGGTGCCGGCGGCCTCCTTGTGGCTGGGCAGGGCGAACACGTCGAACCCGGCCATCAGCCGCGCGGCGTCGGCGCAATAGCCGGGCAGGTGGACCTGGCGCTCGATACCGTACTGCGCGCTCGCCGCTTTCAGCCGCGACATGACCGGCTCGCCGTCGCCGACGATCAGCAGGTGCAGTTTCGGGTTCTCCCGGCACAGCGGCGCGATCGCGTCGAGCAGGTCGAGGTGGCCCTTGGGTTCGCGCAGCACGGCCACGCAACCGACGACGACATCGTCGTCGCCGAAGCCCAGCTCGCCGCGTACTCCGGTGCGCAGTTGCTGCAGTTCCGGCCAGGTGCGCGCGGCCGGTTCCTCGCCGCTGTCCAGCGGCGACTGCGCCATCGGCGGGACCACGCCGATCCGCCCCGGGGCGATGCCCCGTTCCTGCAGCAGGCGCATCACGAACCGGCTGACGGTGATCACCCGGTGCGGCAGCCAGGTGTAGGTCAGCAGCGAGTGCACCGGGCTCATCAGGTGGCGCGAGCGCACCACCAGCGGGGCACCGGCAAGGCGCGCGCCGGCGGCGGCGATCAGTGCGTCGCGGCGGCTGGTGACATTGACCACGTCATAGCGGTGCGCACGCACCAGGTGGCGTACTGCGGGAATGCCCCGCAGCAGCCGACCCATCCCGCCCATCTCCAGGGTGTGCACGACGAAGCCGTGGTCGCGCGCCGCCTCGGCCAGGCGGGCGCCGGGCTGGCACAGCAGCGACATGTCGTGTCCGCGTGCGCGCATGGCCAGCAGGTGGCGGAGCAGGTAGATCTCCTGCCCACCCATGCCGCGGGCGGCTTCGGTGTGCAGGATCTTCAGTGGGCGGTCCGTCAGCGCGGCAGGTTGCATGCGGGGGGCGTGTGGTGGGGAGGGGCCGGGGCAGGGCGCCGGTCCGGCGCCCCCGCGGGCGCCCAAATTGTATCCTTTTGTATCAATGTGTCAGCGGCCGGCCGCAAGGCCGATCTGTCACAATATTCAGACGGGCGACAGGGTGCTGCCGGCCCGCATATCCACGACAAGCCAGGAACCGCTGTGAGCAAGATCCCAACCCTCGACATCACCCGCTTCGACAGCGACCGCGAGGCCTTCGTGGCCGAGCTGGGCGCCGCCTATCGCCAGTGGGGGTTCGCGGGCATCCGCAACCACGGCATCCCGCAGGCCGACATCGACGCGGCCTACGATGCCTTCAAGGCCTTCTTCGCCCTGCCGGAGGAGGTCAAGCGCAAGTACCACGTGGCCGGTGGCGGTGGCGCCCGCGGCTACACCCCGTTCGGCGTGGAGACCGCCAAGGGCTCCAAGCACTTCGACCTGAAGGAGTTCTGGCACATCGGCCGGGAAATCGTGGATGACTCGAAGTACCGCGAGGTGATGCCGCCGAACCTGTGGCCGAGCGAAGTGCCCGGGTTCCGCGAGCGCGGCTATGGCCTGTACCAGGCGCTGGACAACCTGGGGTCGCGCGTGCTGTCGGCGCTGGCCCTGCACATCGGGCTGCCGCAGGACTTCTTCGCCGACAAGACCAACAACGGCAACTCGATCCTGCGCCCGATCCACTACCCGCCGATCACCACCGACGACATTCCCAACGTGCGCGCCGGCGCGCATGGCGACATCAATTTCATCACCCTGCTGGTCGGCGCCAGCGCCGCGGGGCTGGAAGTGCAGTCGCACGATGGCGAGTGGGTGCCGTTCACGTCCGATGCGGACACCATCGTGGTCAACATCGGCGACATGCTGCAGCGCCTGACCAACCATGTGTACCCGTCGACCATCCATCGCGTGGTCAATCCCCCGGGCGAGCTGGCCCGCCAGCCGCGTTACTCGGTGCCGTTCTTCCTGCATCCGAACCCGGACTTCCTGATCGACGTGCTGCCGTCGTGCATCACCCCGGACAACCCGAGCCGGTATCCGGAGCCGATCACCGCGCACGGCTTCCTTGAGGAGCGCCTGCGCGAGATCAAGCTGAAATGAGCAACGAAGGCCGCCGCGAGGCGGCCTTCGCCGTCATGGCTGCCGGCGTGACGGATGCCATGGTGGTGTCCCGCGTTGTCCGTCGATTGTCCTGTGACTGTCCGTAGTGGGCTATCCTTCGCCCACTTTTCACTGGGAGTCGTTCCTGAATGCGCCGCACGATCGTCGCCGGTAACTGGAAGCTGCATGGCAGCCGTCAATTCGCCACCGAACTGGTGGGACAGGTGGCCGCCGGCCTGCCGCTGCAGGGGGTCGAGCTGGTGATCCTGCCGCCGCTGCCCTACCTGGGGGACCTGGTCGAGGACTTCGAGGGCACCGCGCTGGCCTTCGGCTCGCAGGACGTCAGCAGCAACGAGAAGGGGGCCTACACCGGCGAGGTCTCGGCCGCCATGCTGGTGGACGTGGGGGCGAGGTACGGCCTGGTCGGCCATTCCGAGCGCCGCCAGTACCACCATGAAAGCAGTGAGCTGGTCGCCCGCAAGTTCGTGGCCGCGGTGCATGCCGGCCTGGTCCCGGTCTTGTGTGTCGGTGAGACGCTGGAACAGCGCGAGGCCGGGCAGACCGAGCAGGTCATCGCCGCGCAGCTGGCGCCGGTGCTGGAGCTGGCCGGGGTCGATGCCTTCGCCGGGGCGGTGGTGGCGTATGAGCCGGTCTGGGCCATCGGCACCGGCCGCACGGCCAGTCCGGAGCAGGCGCAGGCCGTGCACGCCTTCATCCGTGGCGAAGTCGCCGGGCGCGATGCTAGAATCGCCGATTCGTTGCCGATCCTGTATGGCGGCAGCGTCAAGCCCGACAATGCTGCAGAGCTGTTTTCACAGCCTGACGTCGATGGCGGGCTGGTAGGCGGCGCTTCGCTGGTGGCGGCAGATTTCCTGGCCATCGCGAGGGCGGCAGCCGGTCGCTAACGGTGGAATTGTCCGGGACGGTTTTCAAATGCTGATGTTGATCCTCAATGTGGTCTATGTGCTGGTGGCGGTCGCGATGATCGCGCTGATCCTGATGCAGCGCGGCTCCGGCGCGGCGGCGGGCTCGGGCTTCGGTGCCGGCGCCTCGGGCACGGTGTTCGGCGCCCGTGGCGCCTCCAACTTCCTGTCCAAGTCCACCAAGTGGCTGGCGGTGGTGTTCTTCGGCATCAGCCTGTTCATGGCCTGGTACGCCACTCATGGCGCGCGCCCGACCGAGCAGGGGCTGGGCGTGATGTCCCAGACGCAGGCCCCGGCCGCCCCGGCCGCCCCGGCCGGCGAGCTGCAGTCCGTTCCGCAGGCCGCGGCCGCGGGCGAAGTGCCGCAGGCGGCGCCTGCGGCGAATAATCCGGCGCAGAGCGAAGAAAAGCCCGCCGAGGGCTCGCATAAAGACTGAAGACGGTTACAATACGCGCCGCACTGCAGAGCCGGTGCGCTGACGTAAGTAAGCCCAGGTGGCGGAATTGGTAGACGCACTACCTTGAGGTGGTAGCGACGCAAGTCGTAGGGGTTCGAGTCCCCTCTTGGGCACCATGAGTTTGTTATGCGGGTATGCGGGATGCGGCAGCTCCCGCCGAGGCAAGTCCCGTCAATCCCCATGCGCGGGCGCCTGCAGGTGTCCGGGCAGAGGCAAGAGAGAATCGCTGTGCTGGCCGAATATTTGCCGTCCCTGCTGTTTCTGATCGTCGCCACCGGCATCGGCGTCGCCCTGATGCTGATCGGTCGTTTCCTTGGCCCCCGCAGCCCCGACGAGCAGAAACTGTCGCCGTACGAGTGCGGCTTCGAGGCGTTCGAGAACGCGCGCATGAAGTTCGACGTGCGCTACTACCTCATCGCCATCCAGTTCATCGTCTTTGACCTGGAAATCATCTTCATCGTGCCCTGGACCCAGGTGTTCATGGAGCTGGGCGCCCGCTCGCTCGTCACCATGGGCCTGTTCGTGGGCATGCTGTTCCTCGGCTTTATCTACGTGTGGAAGAAGGGAGCGCTGGAATGGGAGTGATTCAGACTCTCGATGGCCTGATGAACAACCCCATCCCGGAAGGGCGGGTTGACGACATCCTGCGGCCCGAAGGCGACAATCCGCTGCTCGAGAAGGGCTACGTCACCACCAGCGTCGACGCCCTGCTGAACTGGGCGCGCACCGGCTCGATGTGGCCGATGACCTTCGGCCTGGCCTGCTGCGCGGTGGAAATGATGCACGCCGGCGCCTCGCGCCTGGACCTGGACCGCTACGGCGTGGTGTTCCGCCCGTCGCCGCGCCAGTCCGACGTGATGATCGTCGCCGGCACCCTGGTCAACAAGATGGCCCCGGCGCTGCGCAAGGTCTACGACCAGATGCCCGACCCCAAGTGGGTCATTTCGATGGGCAGCTGCGCCAACGGTGGCGGCTATTACCACTATTCGTACGCGGTGGTGCGCGGCTGCGACCGCGTGGTGCCGGTGGACGTGTACGTCCCGGGCTGCCCGCCAACCGCCGAGGCGCTGGTGTACGGCATCCTGCAGCTGCAGAAGAAGATCTGGCGCACCCAGACCATCGCCCGCTGATTCCCTTTCAAGTCAAGAGCACGCCAGCCCCCATGGCCCAGCAAGCACCTTCACTCATCGACCGACTTCGCGCGCGTTTCGCCGGTGCGCAGGTCTCCGTGGTCGAACCGCGCGGCGAAGTGACGCTGGAGGTTCCGTCGGCCGACTGGCATGCCGTCGCCGTCGCACTGCGCGACGAGTTCGGCTTCGAGCACGCCACCGACCTGTGCGGCGTCGATTACCTCGGCTACGGCAGCGACGAGTGGGACACTTCCGACGTTTCCTCGCAGGGCTTCAGCCGTGGCGTGGAAGGCAAGGGCGCCGGCCGCTTCGCCTGGGGCGAGTTCCCCAACCATGAAACCGCCGATGGCGCGCAGCCCGACGCGCTGCCCAGGCAGCGTTTTGCGGTCGTCGTGCAGCTGCGTTCCTACCAGCACAACCAGCTCCTGCGCATGCGCTGCTTCGCCCCGAGCGAGTCGCTGCCGGTGGTGGCGTCGCTGACCAGCGTCTGGCCGGGCCTGAACTGGTTCGAGCGCGAGGCGTTCGACCTGTACGGCGTGATCTTCGAAGGCCACCCGGACCTGCGCCGCATCCTGACCGACTACGGTTTCGTCGGCCATCCGTTCCGCAAGGATTTCCCGCTGATCGGCAACGTCGAAGTGCGTTACGACGAAGAAAAGAAGCGCGTGGTCTACGAGCCGGTGACTTCGGTCGAACCGCGCGTGGGCGTACCGCGCGTGATCCGCGACGACGCCCGCTTCGAGACCGCCGAAGGCGAGCGCGCGCAGAGGGAGGCAAGCAAGTGAGCGAGTTCCACCAGGCCACCGGGGCCTTCGCCAGCAATCCCGCCGAAGCCCGGCAGGAGATCCGCAACTACACCATGAACTTCGGCCCGCAGCACCCGGCCGCGCATGGCGTGCTGCGCCTGATCCTGGAGATGGACGGCGAGACCATCATGCGCGCCGACCCGCACGTTGGCCTGCTGCATCGCGCCACCGAGAAGCTGGCCGAGTCCAAGCCGTTCAACCAGTCGATCGGCTACATGGATCGCCTGGATTACTGCTCGATGATGTGCAACGAGCACGCCTACGTCCGCGCCATCGAGACCCTGGCGGGCATCGAGGTGCCGGAGCGCGCGCAGTACATCCGCACGATGTTCGACGAGATCACCCGCATCCTCAACCACCTGATGTGGCTGGGTTCGAACGGGCTCGACCTCGGCGCGATGGCGGTGATGCTGTATGCGTTCCGCGAGCGCGAGGAGCTGATGGACTGCTACGAGGCGGTCTCCGGCGCGCGCATGCACGCGGCCTATTACCGCCCGGGCGGCGTCTACCGCGACCTGCCGGACACGATGCCGAAGTACAAGGAATCGCGCTGGCACAAGGGCAACGCGCTCAAGCGCCTGAACGCGGCCCGCGAGGGCTCGCTGCTGGACTTCCTGGAGAACTTCACCAGCGAATTCCCCAAGCGCGTCGACGAGTACGAAACCCTGCTCACCGACAACCGCATCTGGAAGCAGCGTACCGTCGGCATCGGCGTGGTCACCCCGGAGCACGCCCTGGCGTGGGGCATGACCGGCGCCATGCTGCGCGGCTCGGGCATCGCCTGGGACCTGCGCAAGAAGCAGCCGTACGCCAAGTACGACGCGGTCGACTTCGACATCCCGCTGGGCACCAATGGCGACTGCTACGACCGTTACCTGGTCCGCGTCGCCGAAATGCGCCAGTCCAACCGCATCATCCAGCAGTGCGTGCGCTGGCTGAAGGCCAACCCCGGCCCGGTCATGGTCCGCAACTTCAAGGTCGCCCCTCCGTCGCGTGCGGAGATGAAGGACGACATGGAAGCGCTGATCCACCACTTCAAGCTGTTCAGCGAAGGCTACTGCGTGCCGGCCGGCGAGACCTACGCCGCGGTCGAGGCGCCGAAGGGCGAATTCGGCTGCTACCTGGTCTCGGACGGCGCCAACAAGCCGTTCCGCGTGCACCTGCGTGCGCCGGGCTTCGCCCACCTGTCCTCGATCGATTCGATCGTGCGCGGCCACATGCTGGCCGACGTGGTGGCGATGATCGGCACCTACGACCTCGTGTTCGGCGAGGTCGACCGGTAATGCCGGGCATGCGTACAACGCCCGGTGCCAGCGCGGCCATGCTGCTGCAGGCACCGGTTTCCCAGGATCTGCTATTGGTTGAGGTCGGCCGATGAAGGCGACAGGTAATTTCGAGGCGGCGCGTGACGTCGACCCGATGGTGGTTTTGAGCGACAAGACCCGTGCTCACATCGATCACTGGCTGACGAAGTTCCCGCCGGAACGCAAGCGCTCGGCGGTGCTGCAGGGCCTGCATGCCGCGCAGGAGCAGAACCAGGGCTGGCTGAGCGACGAGTTGATCGCCGCGGTGGCCAAGTACCTGGACCTGCCGTTCGTGTGGGCCTACGAGGTCGCCAGCTTCTACTCGATGTTCGAGACCGAGAAGGTCGGCCGCAACAACGTCGCCATCTGCACCAACATCAGCTGCTGGCTCAATGGCGCCGAGGACATCGTGCGCCATTGCGAGAAGAAGCTGGGCATCAAGCACGGCGAATCGACCCCGGACGGCCGCGTCTACCTCAAGCGCGAGGAAGAGTGCCTGGCCGGCTGCGCGGGCGCGCCGATGATGGTCATCAACGGTCACTACCACGAGCGCCTGACGCTGGACCAGGTCGACGCGCTGCTGGACGGGCTGGAGTAAGGCATGGCACACCACGAATCCAGGGGCCCGGTCGGTCCGGCGCCGCTTCCGCACAACGTGGTCTACACCACGCTGCACTACGACACCCCGTGGTCGTACGAGAACTACCTCAAGACCGGTGGCTACGCCGCGCTGCGCAAGATCCTCGAGGAGAAGATCGCGCCGGCCGACGTGATCGAGATGGTCAAGCAGTCCGGCCTGCGCGGCCGCGGCGGTGCAGGCTTCCCGACCGGCCTGAAGTGGTCGTTCATGCCCAAGGACGCGCCGCAGAAGTACATCCTGTGCAACTCGGACGAGTCCGAGCCGGGTACCTGCAAGGACCGCGACATCCTGCGCTACAACCCGCATTCGGTGGTGGAGGGCATGGCGATCGCCTGCTACGCCACCGGCTCGACCGTTGGCTACAACTACCTGCGCGGCGAGTTCCACCACGAGCCGTTCGAGCACTTCGAGCAGGCCCTGGCCGATGCCTACAAGCATGGCTGGCTGGGCAAGAACGTGCTGGGCAGCGGCGTGGACATCGACATCTACGCGGCGCTGGGCGCCGGTGCCTACATCTGCGGCGAAGAAACCGCGCTGATGGAGTCGCTGGAAGGCAAGAAGGGCCAGCCGCGCTACAAGCCGCCGTTCCCGGCCAATTTCGGCCTGTACGGCAAGCCGTCGACGATCAACAACACCGAAACCTACGGCTCGGTGCCGGCGATCATCCGCAACGGCCCGGAGTGGTTCAAGGGCCTGAGCAAGACCGCCAACGGCGGCCCGAAGTGCTTCTCCGTCTCCGGCTGCGTGCAGAAGGGCGGCAACTTCGAAGTGCCGCTGGGCACCACCTTCGACGAACTGCTGGAAATGGCCGGTGGCCTGCGTCCGGGCCGCAAGCTGAAGGCGGCGATCCCGGGCGGCGTGTCGATGCCGGTGCTGACCGCCGAGCAGCTCAAGGGGCTGCCGATGGACTACGACACCATCCGCGCGCTGGGCTCGGGCCTGGGCTCCGGGGCCATCGTGGTGCTGGACGACAGCGTGTGCTGCGTCAAGTTCGCGTGCCGCATCAGCCAGTTCTTCCACAAGGAATCCTGCGGCCAGTGCACCCCGTGCCGCGAGGGCACCGGCTGGATGCACCGCGTGCTGGAGCGCATCGTCGCCGGCAAGGCCACGATGGAAGACCTGCACCAGCTGCGCACCGTCGCCGGTCAGATCGAAGGCCACACCATCTGCGCCTTCGGCGAAGCGGCGGCCTGGCCGATCCAGGGGTTCCTGCGCCAGTTCTGGGACGAATTCGAGTACTACATCGTCAACGGTTATTCGATGGTTGACGGCAAGAAGGTGGAGGCTGCTGCCGCATGAGCGCGCAACCTGTAAATCCGAGCGGAAACCCGAGCGAGGCACCCGTGGTGCCGGAAGGACACGTCACCATCGAGATCGATGGGCAGACGCTGTTCGCGCCCAAGGGGTCGATGATCATCCAGGCCGCCGACAAGGCCGGCATTTCGATTCCGCGCTTCTGCTACCACGAGAAGCTGCCGATCGCGGCCAACTGCCGCATGTGCCTGGTCGATGTCGAGAAGTCGCCCAAGCCGTCGCCGGCGTGCGCTACGCCGGTCATGGACGGCATGAAGATCCAGACCCGCAACGAAAAGGCGCTGAAGTACCAGCGCTCGGTCATGGAGTTCCTGCTGATCAACCACCCGCTGGACTGCCCGATCTGCGACCAGGGCGGCGAGTGCGAGCTGCAGGACGTGTCGCTGGGCTACGGCCGTTCGGTCAGCCGCTTCAACGAGCGCAAGCGCGTGGTGGCCGACGAGGACATGGGGCCGCTGGTCGCCACCGAGATGACCCGCTGCATCCAGTGCACCCGCTGCGTGCGCTTCACCGCCGAGATCGCCGGTACCTACGAGCTGGGCGGCATGTACCGCGGCGAGAACCTGCAGATCGGCACCTACGACGGCAAGCCGCTGACCACCGAGCTGTCCGGCAACGTGATCGACGTGTGCCCGGTCGGCGCGCTGACCAACAAGGTGTTCCAGTTCAAGGCGCGTCCGTGGGAACTCACCGCGCGTGAGTCGCTCGGCTACCACGACGCGATGGGCTCGAACCTGTTCCTGCACGTGCGGCGCGGCGAAGTGCTGCGCGCGGTGCCGCGCGACAACGAACTGGTCAACGAGTGCTGGCTGTCCGACCGCGACCGTTATTCGCACCAGGGCCTGTATGCCGCCGACCGCGCGGTCAAGCCGCTGCAGAAGGTCAACGGCGAGTGGAAGGAAGTGAGCTGGGCCGAAGGCCTGGCCGCCGCCCGCGAGATCCTGGACGGCAACCGCGGCGACGACCTCGGCGTGCTGGTGCATCCGTCCACCTCCAACGAGGAGGGCGCGCTGCTGGCCCGCCTGGCCACCGGCCTGGGCAGTGGCAACATCGACCACCGCATCGACAACCGCGATTTCTCGGACGCGGCCACGGCCGAAGTGTTCGCGGCCCCGCTGGCCGAGATCGAAGCGGCCGACCGCATCGTCCTGCTGGGCAGCAACGTCCGCCACGAGCTGCCGCTGCTGCACGCCCGCCTGCGCAAGGCGCAGACCAAGAACGGCGCGCGGATCTTCGCGGTCAACCCGGTCGATTTTGACTTCGCGTTCAGCCTGGCCGGCAAGCAGATCGTCGCCCCGTCCAGGTTCGCCGAAGCCCTGGCCAGCGCCGAGCTGCATTCGGCGGTGCAGGGCGGTGGCAACACCGTTCTGATCGTCGGTGGCATCGCCGAGAACCACCCGCAGGCCGCCGCGATCCGCGCCGCCGCGCGCGATTTCGCCGCCGCCACCGGCGCCAGGCTGTGCCGCATCCCGCAGGGTGCCAACGCCGTCGGCCTGTCCCGCGCCGGCGTGTTGCCGGCCGGCAAGGACGTCGCCACGATGCTTGCGCAGCCGCGCAAGGCCTACGTGCTGTACGGCATCGAGCCGGGCCTGGACTTCGCCGACAGCGCCGCCGCGCGCAAGGCGCTGGCCGGCGCCAAGGTGGTGGCGTTCAGCCAGTTCGCCTGCGCCTCGACCCGTGACGTGGCCGACGTGATCCTGCCGATCGGCGCGCTGCCGGAAATCGACGCGACCCTGACCAACCTCGACGGCCGCGAGCAGCAGGCCCGTGCCGGTGGCAAGCTGCCGGGCGAGGCCCGCGAGGGCTGGCGCGTGCTGCGCGCCCTGGGCGGCGACCTGCAGCTGGCCGGTTTCGGCTTCACCGACCTGGCAGGCCTGCGTGCCGGCCTGCAGCCGGTGCAGGTCGACGTGGCCGCCTCGGCGCAGCCGCAGGTGACGGGCGAGGGCCTGGAAGTGGCTTCGACCGCCGCGATCTACCGCACCGATGCGGTGGTCCGCCGTGCCGAGGCGCTGCAGGCGCATCCGCTGAACAACGCGCCGCGCATCGTGCTCAACGCCGATGACGCCGCGCGCCTGCAGCTGGTGGAAGGGCAGATGGCCAAGGTCGGCACCGATGCCGGCAAGGCGACCCTGCCGGTCGTGGTCGACGCGCGCGTCGCCGCCGGTACGGTCTGGATTGAATCGGGCCACGGCGCCACCGCGCCGCTGGGCGCCGCTCGGGTAACGGTGGTGGCTGCATGAACGAGTTGCTGTTGAACGCGGTCGACCCGCTGCACCAGTGGTTGCTGGCGCTGGGCGACATCGGCATCGTGCTGTGGACGGTGCTGAAGATCCTGGTCATCGCCATGCCGATCATCATATCGGTGGCGTTCTACGTGCTGTGGGAGCGCAAGCTGATCGGCTGGATGCACGTGCGCCACGGGCCGATGTACGTCGGCCTCGGCGGCCTGCTGCAGGCCTTCGCCGACGTCACCAAGCTGCTGTTCAAGGAAATCGTGCGCCCGGCCAACGCGCACAAGGCGATGTACGTGCTGGCGCCGCTGATCGTGCTGGCACCGTCGTTCGCGGCCTGGTCGGTGGTCCCGTTCGACTACAAGCTGGTGCTGTCCAACGCCAACGTCGGCCTGCTGTACCTGCTGGCGATGACCTCACTGGGCATCTACGGCGTGATCCTGGCCGGCTGGGCGTCGAACTCCAAGTACGCCTTCCTCGGCGCGATGCGTTCGGCCGCGCAGATGGTCAGCTACGAGATCGCGATGGGCTTCGCGCTGGTCGGCGTGATGATCGCCGCCGGCAGCCTCAACCTGAGCGAGATCGTGCTGGCGCAGCAGGGCAGTTCCGGCCTGTTCGACTGGTTCCTGCTGCCGCTGCTGCCGCTGTTCGTCGTGTACTGGGTGTCCGGCGTGGCCGAGACCAACCGCGCTCCGTTCGACGTGGTCGAAGGCGAGTCCGAAATCGTCGCCGGCCACATGGTCGAGTACTCCGGCGGTGCGTTCGCGCTGTTCTTCCTGGCCGAGTACGCCAACATGATCCTGATCAGCTTCCTGATCTCGATCTTCTTCATGGGCGGCTGGCTGAGCCCGATCCAGGGCTGGGTCACGGCGGACGTGTCGCCCTGGGTCAACTGGATCTGGAACGGCGGTTGGCCGTGGCTGCTGGCCAAGGTCTTCTTCTTCGCCAGTTCCTACATCTGGTTCCGTGCCACGTTCCCGCGCTTCCGCTACGACCAGATCATGCGTCTGGGCTGGAAGGTGTTCATCCCGCTGACCATCGCGTGGATCGCGGTGACCGCACTGCTCGTGTTCTACGGCGTGATCCAGAGAGGCGTTTGATTCATGAAAAAGATCACCCACTATTTCAAGAGCCTGCTGCTGCTGGAGCTCGTCTCCGGCATGTGGCTGACGCTGAAGTACGCATTCAAGCCCAAGTACACCGTGCTGTACCCGATGGAGAAGTTCCCGCAGTCGCCGCGTTTCCGCGGCCTGCACGCGCTGCGCCGTTATCCGAACGGCGAGGAACGCTGCATCGCCTGCAAGCTGTGCGAGGCGGTATGCCCGGCGCTGGCCATCACCATCGACTCGGCCAAGCGCGAGGACGGCACCCGCCGCACCACGCGCTACGAGATCGACCTGTTCAAGTGCATCTTCTGCGGTTTCTGCGAGGAGAGCTGCCCGGTGGACTCGATCGTGGAAACCCATATCCTGGAGTACCACTTCGAGAACCGTGGCGAGAATATCGTCACCAAGCCGCAGCTGCTGGCCATCGGTGATCGGCTGGAAGCCGAGATCGCCGAGCGCCGCGCCGCCGACGCCGCCTTCCGTTGAGGACCGAAAGATGGATTGGGTAAATATCGCTTTCTGGTTCTTCTCGATCGTGGCGGGGCTCTCGGCCCTGTCGGTGATCAGCGTGCGCAACCCGGTGTATGCCGTGCTGTGCCTGATCCTGACCTTCTTCTCCATCGCCTGCGTCTGGCTGCTGGTCGGCGCCGAGTTCCTGGGTGTCACCCTGGTGCTGGTGTACGTGGGCGCGGTGATGGTGCTGTTCCTGTTCGTGGTGATGATGCTGGACGTCGAGACCGACAGCCTGCGCGAAGGCTGGGTGCGCTACCTGCCGGTCGGGCTGGTGGTCGCTGTGGTGATGCTGCTGCAGATGCTGACCCTGATCGGCATCAAGGCCCGCATGGCCGCGCCGTTCCCGGCGGACAATGCCGCCGCGGTCGCCGCCGACAGCTCCAACATCACCTGGCTGGCACGCAGCCTGTTCACCGAATACCTGCTGCCGTTCGAATTCGCCGCGGTGATCCTGACCGTGGCGGTGATCGCCGCGGTGATGCTGACCCTGCGCCGCCGCACCGGCGTGAAGTCGCAGAACCCGTCGGAGCAGACCCGTGTCCGCGCCAGCGACCGCCTGCGCATCGTGAAGATGGCGGCCGAGAAGCCGGTGCCGCTGACCGACACCACGCACAACGAAGGCGGCGAGGAGGCCAAGCCATGATTTCCCTGGGCCACATGCTCGCGCTGGGCGCGGTGATGTTCTGCATCTCCGTCGCCGGCATCTTCCTCAACCGCAAGAACATCATCGTGCTGCTGATGTCGATCGAGTTGATGCTGCTGTCGGTGAACATCAACTTCGTCGCCTTCTCGCGGCAGCTCGGCGATACCGCCGGCCAGCTGTTCGTGTTCTTCATCCTGACCGTGGCCGCGGCGGAAGCCGCCATCGGCCTCGCGATCCTGGTGACCCTGTTCCGTACCCGCCACACCATCAACGTTGGCGAAGTCGATTCGTTGAAGGGCTGACCCACAGATGGAAATCACTCTCTCCAAGAGTCTGTTGATCGCAGTGGTGCTGGCACCGCTGCTCGGCAGCATCATCGCCGGCCTGTTCGGTCGCCAGGTGGGGCGCAAGGGTGCCCAGTACGCCACCATCCTCGGCGTCGCGGTCAGCTGCGCGCTGTCGATGCACACCCTCTACCAGTTGCTGTGGGGCGGGGCGCAGCCGTTCAACCAGAACATCTACACCTTCTTCGAAGTCGGCCAGTACGCGGCGCACGTCGGTTTCATGGTCGACCGCCTGACCGCGATGATGATGGTGGTGGTGACGTTCGTGTCGCTGCTGGTGCACGTCTACTCGATCGGCTACATGGCCGATGACGACGGCTACCAGCGCTTCTTCAGCTACATCTCGCTGTTCACCTTCTCGATGCTCACCCTGGTGATGAGCAACAACTTCCTGCAGCTGTTCTTCGGCTGGGAAGCGGTGGGCCTGGTGTCGTACCTGCTGATCGGCTTCTACTTCAAGAAGCCCAGCGCGATCTTCGCCAACATGAAGGCGTTCCTGGTCAACCGCGTCGGCGACTTCGGCTTCCTGCTGGGCATCGCCGCCGTGCTGTGGGTGTTCGGCACCCTGGACTACGCGACGGTGTTCGCCAACGCGCCGCTGCTGAACGACCCCAACGCGCTGGTCCAGGTGTGGTCGGGCTCGATCAACCTGTTCGGCCATCCGGTGCAGGTGCTGAGCGAGCCGGTGATCTGGTCGATCGCCACCCTGATCTGCATCTGCCTTTTCATCGGCGCGATGGGCAAGTCGGCGCAGGTGCCGCTGCACGTGTGGCTGCCCGATTCGATGGAAGGCCCGACCCCGATCTCGGCGCTGATCCACGCCGCCACCATGGTCACCGCCGGCATCTTCATGGTGACCCGCATGTCGCCGCTGTTCGAGCTGTCGCAGACCGCGCTGAACTTCGTGCTGTTCATCGGTGCCACCACGGCCTTCTTCACCGGCCTGATCGGCATCGTGCAGAACGACATCAAGCGCGTGGTCGCCTACTCGACCCTGTCGCAGCTGGGCTACATGACCGTGGCCCTGGGCGTGTCGGCCTACTCGGGCGCGGTGTTCCACCTGATGACCCACGCCTTCTTCAAGGCGCTGCTGTTCCTGGGCGCCGGCTCGGTCATCATCGGCATGCACCACGAGCAGAACATGATGAAGATGGGCGGCCTGCGCAAGTACATGCCGATCACCCACATCACCATGTGGATCGGTACCCTGGCGCTGGTCGGTACCCCGTTCTTCGCCGGTTTCTATTCGAAGGACACCATCATCGAGGCCGCCGCGCTGCATGCCCACACCGCGGACAACTGGGTGGCGACCTACGGCTACTGGGCGGTGCTGGGCGGCGTGATCGTCACCAGCTTCTACAGCTTCCGCCTGCTGTTCCTGACGTTCTTCGGCAAGGAACGCTTCCGCGACGCGCACGATGACCACGGCCACGACGCCCACCACCATGACGACCATCATGGACATGGCGCGCACGAGCCGCACGAGTCGCCGTGGGTGGTGACCCTGCCGCTGATCCTGCTGGCGATCCCGTCCATCCTGATCGGTTTCTTCACCATCGGCCCGATGCTGTTCGGCACCGGCTGGGACGGCCATGCCGCGGCAACCGGCGTGCCGGGCCAGACCCTGTCGTTCTTCACCGGTATCGTCGACTTCTACGATCCGGCCCGCGACACCATCGCCGCCGTCGGCAGGGAGTTCTGGCATGGTTCGGTCGGCTATGCGCTGCACGGCATGAAGATGCCTGCGTTCTGGCTGACGGTGGCCGGTTTCATCCTGGCCTGGGTGTTCTACATCTGGAAGCCCGAGCTGGCAGGCAAGTCCCGCAAGGCCCTGGCGCCGGTCGTATCGGTGCTGGAGAACAAGTACGGTTTCGACAAGCTGTGGATCGATGGTTTCGCCGGTGGCAGCGTCAAGCTTGGCAAGGCCGCCCGTGCCGTGGACAGCAACGTGGTGGATGGGGTGGTGAACGGTGCGGCCCGCGTGGTCGAGCTTGCCGCCAACCTGCTGCGCCGCACCCAATCCGGTTTCCTCTACCACTACGCCTTCGTGATGATCATCGGCCTGATCGCCCTGCTGGGCCTGCTGATGCATTTCTCGCGTTGACCTGTACGGAATAAGAAGACGTGTCGAACTGGCCCCTACTCAGTATCCTCATCTGGCTGCCGATCCTCGGCGGTGCGTTGATTCTTGCCGTGCGCAACGCCCAGGCTGCCCGTTGGGCATCCCTGGCGGTGGCACTGCTCACCTTCCTGTTGAGCCTCGGCCTGCTCAGCGGCTATGACCGCACCGCAGCCGACGTGATGCAGTTCGTCGAGCAGCATCCGTGGATTCCCGCCTACGGCATCGGCTACAACCTGGCGGTGGACGGCATCGCCATCGCGCTGGTGCTGCTGACCACCCTGGTGGGCGTGCTGGCGCTGATCGGCGCCTGGGGCGTGATCGACAAGCGCGTGAACCAGTACGTGGCCGCCTTCCTGATCCTGGAAGGCGTGACGGTGGGCATCTTCGCCGCCACCGACGCGATGCTGTTCTACGTGTTCTTCGAAGCCATGCTGATCCCGATGTTCCTGATCATCGGTGTCTGGGGCGGCCCGCGCCGCATCTATGCCGCGCTGAAGTTCTTCCTGTACACCTTCCTCGGCTCGGTGCTGATGCTGGTGGCGCTGATCTACCTGTACATCAAGGGCGGCAGCTTCCAGCTGGCCGACCTGTACCAGCTGCAGCTGTCGGCCAGGGAGCAGACCTGGGTGTTCTTCGCGTTCCTGATCGCCTTCGCGGTCAAGGTGCCGATGTTCCCGGTGCATACCTGGCTGCCGGACGCCCACGTGGAAGCGCCGACCGCCGGCTCGGTGATCCTGGCCGCGATCGCGCTGAAGATCGGTGGCTACGGCTTCCTGCGCTTCAACCTGCCGATCGTGCCCGATGCCAGCCACGAGTGGGCCTGGCTGGTGATCGCGCTGTCGCTGGTGGCGGTGATCTACGTCGGCCTGGTGGCGCTGGTGCAGGACGACATGAAGAAGCTGGTGGCGTATTCGTCGATCGCGCACATGGGCTTCGTGACCCTGGGTACGTTCACCGCGCTGTGGCTGGTGCGCGAGGCGGGCAACGCCGACGCCGCCCGCCTGGGCCTGCAGGGCGCGATGGTGCAGATGGTCTCGCACGGCTTCGTGTCGGGCGCGATGTTCTCCTGCATCGGCGTGCTCTACGACCGGCTGCATACCCGCCGCATCGCCGACTACGGCGGCGTGGCCAACGTGATGCCCTGGTTCGCCGCGTTCGCGCTGCTGTTCTTCATGGCCAACTCCGGCCTGCCGGGCACCAGCGGTTTCGTGGGCGAGTTCATGGTGGTGCTGGCCAGCTTCCAGTGGGAGCCGCTGGTGGCGCTGGGTGCGGCCACCACGCTGATCATCGGCGCGGCGTATTCGCTGTGGCTGTACAAGCGCGTGTTCTTCGGCGAGGTGGGCAACGCCCACGTGGCCGGGATGAAGGACATCAACGGGCGTGAATGGCTGGTGCTGGGCGTGTTCGCCATCGGTACGCTGGCACTGGGCCTGTACCCGCGGCCGCTGACCGAACTGATGGAGCCCTCCATCGCCAAGCTGGCGATGCAGATCGCATCGAGCAAGCTGCTGTAAGCGGCCCCGTCGAGAGTATTGATTCCAGGATTTGATGATGACAACGCCGACGCTACTGCCGTTGACCGCCGCCGACCTCCCGCCGTTGCTGCCAGAACTGGTGGTGATCGGCGGGGCCTTCGCCCTGCTGATCCTCGATCTGTTCATCAGCAACCGCCACAAGGTCTGGACCCACTTCCTGTCGGTCGCGATCCTTGCCGTTGCTTTCGCCATGCTGCTTGGCGGCGTGGGCGGGCAGGGCGAGGTATTCCATGGCATGTTCATCCGCGACAACGCCGCCGACGTCATGAAGACGGTGGTGGTGCTGGTCAGCGGCCTGACCCTGATCTATGGGTGGAGCTACCTGCGCGAGCGCAACCTGTACCAGGGCGAGATCGCGGTGCTGGTCCTGTTCGCCACCGCGGGCATGATGCTGCTGGTCTCCGCCGGCAGCCTGCTGATGGTCTACCTGGGGCTGGAACTGCTGGCGCTGTGCTCGTATGCGCTGGTGGCCAGCAACCGCGACAACAAGCTGGCCGCCGAAGCGGGCATGAAGTACATCGTGCTCGGCTCGCTGGCCTCGGGCCTGCTGCTGTACGGCATGTCGCTGGTCTACGGTGCCACCGGTTCGCTGCACCTTGACGTGATCCACGCCGCCGCCGCGCATTCGGACGAGCGCGTGCTGCTGCTGACCGGCGCGGTGTTCATGGTCGCCGGCGTCGCCTTCAAGCTCGGCGCCGCACCGTTCCACATGTGGCTGCCGGACGTCTACCAGGGCGCGCCGGCACCGATCGCGCTGTTCATCAGCTCGGCGCCGAAGCTGGCTGCGTTCGGCATGGCCTACCGCCTGCTCGAAGCCGGTGTCGGCCCGCTGTCGGCCGAACTGCAGTACGTGCTCGCCGGCCTTGCCGCGCTGTCGCTGGTGGTGGGCAACCTGATGGCCATCGCCCAGGTCAACCTCAAGCGCATGCTGGCCTATTCGACCGTCTCGCACATCGGCTTCCTGCTGATGGGCGTGGCCGGCGGTGGCGCCGCCGGGTACTCCTCGGCGATGTTCTACGCCGTGGCCTACGCGATCATGTCCACCGCCGCTTTCGGCGTGATCGTCGCGCTGTCGCGCTCCGGCTTCGAGGCCGAGAGCATCGACGACTTCAAGGGCCTGAATGCACGCAATCCGTGGATGGCCGGGCTCATGCTGTGCGCCATGTTCTCGCTGGCCGGCATCCCGCCGTTCCTGGGCTTCTGGGCCAAGCTGGCGGTGCTGGGCGCCGCGGTCAACGGTGGCCTGCTGTGGCTGGTGATCCTGGGCGTCATGAGTGCGGTGGTGGGCTGCTTCTACTACCTGCGCGTGGTCAAGGTCATGTACTTCGACGAGCCGGTGGGCGAGCCGCTGCCGCGCAACAATGACCGTCTCCTGGGCATCGTGCTGGGCGTGAATTGCGTGGCCCTGCTGGTGCTGCCGGTTGCCCTGGGGCCGCTGCTGGCCTGGATGCGCAATGCATTTGCTCATTTGTCATAAAAAGCGATACAAAACGGCGCGATTCATGTAATATGCGCGCACTGAGTTGATGGCGGTGCCGGCAAGCCGGTATCGCCAGGCCATCCAGGGATGGCCAGCCGGAACGTGGAACGTTCCGGGTTTCAGCGGAATCCCCGGATTTCCTGAAACAATGAAGTAAAAAAGACTTGCGGTAACGGTCCAATTACTTCATAATTCCGCTTCTGCTGCGGGGTGGAGCAGTCTGGCAGCTCGTCGGGCTCATAACCCGAAGGTCGCAGGTTCAAATCCTGCCCCCGCTACCAGTTCCGGCCTTCTTCAACATCTGTTGTCGAAGGCTGAATCTGGGCTCGCAGGAACGATTGCTTCCGTTCCTGCAACCGGAATCCAGTCACCGGATTCATACCGGACAAAGGGCCCAGTCGGGCCCTTTGTTGTTTCCGCAAAACGAAAAGTCCGGCCGGTTTTTCCCGTTTACCCATTACCAAATCAAGGCAGGCTGTGAGCGACAAGGCTACTGAAATCGCGAATCTGCTGGGCCCCACCGTGCAGGCGTTGGGCCTGGATCTGCTGGGCGCCGAGTATCTGCCGGCGCCGGGCGGCGCCACGCTGCGTCTGTACATCGACGTGCCGCTGGCCGAGCAGCCCGAGCGCGTGGTCAACATCGACGACTGCGAGCGGGTGAGTCGCGAGGTCTCCGCGCAGCTGGATGTCGAGGATCCGATCAGCGGCAACTACACGCTGGAAGTGTCCTCCCCGGGCGTGGACCGGCCGCTGTTCACGCTGGAGCAGTTCGAGCGCCACCTGGGCGAGTCCGCCAAGGTCGGCCTGAAGCTGCCGCAGGAGAACCGGCGCCGCCTGCAGGGCGAGATCGCCGCGGTGGACGCCGATGCCGGCACCGTGACCTTCGTGGTCGATGGCAAGCCGTTCGTGGCGGCCTTCGACAACATCGACAAGGCGCGCATCATTCCGGACTGGGCCGCGCTTGGCCTGGCTCCGACCAAACCGACCGGTCCGGCCCCCAGGCAGGGGAGCGCGGCCAGGAACAAATCCAATAACGAAACCGCGGCCCGAAAGCCGCGCGCGGAGTAAGCCGATGAGCAAGGAACTTCTGCTGGTAGTCGACGCGGTCGCCAATGAGAAAGGCGTGCCGCGCGAAGTGATCTTCGATGCGATCGAGGCGGCGCTCGCCTCCGCGGCCAAGAAGCGCTATGTGGACCAGGACGTGCTCGCGCGCGTTTCGATCGACCACAAGGACGGCAGCTACGAGACTTTCCGTCGCTGGGAAGTCGTGGCCGACGACGTGGTGATGGAATCGCCGGACCGCCAGATCCGCCTGATGGACGCGATCGACGAGGCCGATGGCGTCGAGGTCGGCGACTACATCGAGGAACAGATCGAGAACCCGGATTTTGGTCGCATCGCCGCGCAGGCCGCCAAGCAGGTGATCGTGCAGCGCGTGCGCGAAGCCGAGCGCCAGCAGGTCGTGGATGCGTGGAAGGATCGCGTCGGCGAGCTGGTGACCGGCGTGGTCAAGCGCGCCGAGCGCGGCAACATCTACGTCGACCTGGGCGGCAACGCCGAGGCCTTCATCCCGAAGGACAAGGGCATCCCGCGCGACGTGCTGCGCGCCGGCGACCGCGTGCGCGGCTACCTGGCCGAAGTGCGCTCGGAGCCGCGTGGCCCGCAGCTGTTCATCAGCCGCGCCGCGCCCGAGTTCATGATCGAGCTGTTCAAGCTGGAAGTGCCGGAAGTCGGCCAGGGCCTGGTCGAGATCAAGGCCTGCGCCCGCGACCCGGGTGACCGCGCCAAGATCGCGGTCATCGCCCACGACAGCCGCACCGATCCGATCGGCGCCTGCATCGGCATGCGCGGTTCGCGCGTGCAGGCGGTGAGCAACGAGCTCAACGGCGAGCGCGTGGACATCGTGCTGTGGAACGAGAACCCGGCCAACTTCGTCATCAATGCGATGGCGCCGGCCGAAGTGCAGTCCATCATCGTCGATGAGGAGAAGCACTCGATGGACCTGGCCGTGGCCGAAGAGCGCCTGGCCCAGGCCATCGGCAAGGGCGGCCAGAACGTGCGCCTGGCCAGCCGCCTGACCGGCTGGCAGCTCAACGTGATGACCCAGGACCAGGTCACCGCCAAGTCCGAGGCCGAGCAGGCCGTCGCCCGCCAGCTGTTCATGGACAAGCTGGAAGTGGACGAGGAAATCGCCGGCATCCTGGTCAGCGAGGGTTTCAGCACCGTCGAGGAAATCGCCTACGTGCCGATCGGCGAGCTACTGGCCGTGGAGGGCTTCGACGAGGACATCGTCGAGGAACTGCGCGCCCGTGCCCGCGACGCGCTGCTCAACGAGGCGCTGGCGGTGGAGGAGGGCGCCGAGGAAGGCGTGCCGACCGCCGACCTGCTGGCGCTGCCGGGCATGGACGAGGCCACGGCCTACGCGCTGGCCGGAAACGGCGTGCGCACCAGCGAGGACCTGTCGGACCTGGCGGCCGACGAAGTCCTGGAGTTCGGCATCGAGGGCATGGACCTGGAGCGCGCCGCGGCGCTGGTCCTGGCAGCCCGCGCCGAGGAGATCGCCCGTCTGGAGCGCGGCGAATGAGCCAGCGATGAACAGGGCCCTGAGCCGCTCAGGGCGTAGACTCCGCGCTGCCTTCGTCCGTATCGAGGGGGCGCCAACAAGATCATAGGATCCGAATGTCGCAGCAAACCACCATCCGCAAGCTCGCCCAACTGGTCAACACGCCGGTGGAGAAACTGCTGGAACAGCTGGCCAAGGCCGGCATGAAGTTCAGCGGTCCCGACCAGGTCGTGACCAGTGCCGAGAAAGTGAAGCTGCTCGGTTTCCTTCGCCGTTCCCACGGCAAGGACGAGCAGGTCGCCGACGAGGCTGACGCCGCGCCGAAGAAGATCACCCTGAGCCGCCGCACGCAGCAGGAAGTGACGGTCAACGCCGGCCGCAGCAAGACCACGGTCAACGTCGAAGTGCGCCAGAAGCGCACCTACGTCAAGCCGGCCGCCGGCGCGCCGATGGATGCCGATGCCGAGCGCGCCGAGATCCTGCGCAAGCTCGAGGAGTCGCGCCAGCGCAACCTCGACGAGCAGCGCATGCTGGCCGAGAAGGACCGCGCGCGCGACGAGGAAATCGCCAGGCAGAAGGCGGCCGAGGAGGCCGAGCGGCTGCGTGCCGAGGCCGAGCGCAAGGCAGCCGAGGAGGCCGCGCAGGCCCCCCAGGCGCCGGCCCGCGCCGCCGAGGACGAAGACGAGGAGCCGGTGGTGAAGAACGTGCGCCATGCGCCGTCGCCGAGCCGTCCGCACGCCGTGCGCGACGATCGTGCCGCGCATGCCAAGCCGGGCAGCAAGTCGCGCGGCCCGCAGTCGTCCGACGACAACGGCGGCAACCGCTTCGGCGGCCAGCTGCACCTGTCGCCGTCCGACCGCGCCCGCCGCGGCGGCAACAACAGCAATTCCCGTGGCCGCCCGGGCGCACGCGCGCCGCAGGGCCGTCGTGGCGCCGAGCAGTCGCGCGGCGGTGGCGGCAGCCACGGCTTCGAGCGTCCGACCGCACCGGTGGTGCGCGAGGTCGCCATCGGCGACACCATCACCGTGGCCGATCTGGCGCAGAAGCTGGCGCTGAAGGGCGGCGAAGTGGTCAAGGCGCTGTTCAAGATGGGCGTCATGGCGACCATCACCCAGTCCATCGACCACGACACCGCGGCGCTGGTGACCGAAGAGCTCGGCCACAAGGTCGTGCGCGCCGGCAACAACGATGCCGAGGACGCGCTGCTGGCCATCACTGATTCCCACCAGGGCGACGCCGTGCCGCGTCCGCCGGTGGTCACCATCATGGGCCACGTCGACCACGGCAAGACCTCGCTGCTGGATTACATCCGCCGCACCAAGGTCGCCAACGGCGAGGCCGGCGGCATCACCCAGCACATCGGCGCGTACCACGTGGAAACGCCCAAGGGCGTGATCAGCTTCCTCGACACCCCCGGCCATGCCGCGTTCACCTCGATGCGTGCCCGTGGCGCGCAGCTGACCGACGTGGTGGTGGTGGTGGTGGCGGCCGACGACGGCGTCATGCCGCAGACCCGCGAAGCCATCCAGCACGCCCGTGCGGCCAATGCGCCGATCGTGGTGGCGATCAACAAGATCGACAAGTCGTCGGCGGATCCGATGCGGGTCAAGAACGAACTACTCGCCGAGCAGGTCGTGGCCGAGGACTTCGGTGGCGACACGCAGATGGTCGAGATCTCGGCCAAGACCGGCCAGGGCATCGACGACCTGCTGGATGCGATTTCGCTGCAGGCCGAAGTGCTGGAACTGAAGGCCGTGGCCGAAGGCCGCGCCAACGGCGTGGTCATCGAATCCTCGCTGGACAAGGGCCGTGGCCCGGTCGCGACGGTGCTGGTGCAGCAGGGTCAGCTCAAGAAGGGCGACTACCTAGTGTGCGGCATCCAGTACGGCCGCGTGCGTGCGCTGTTCGACGAAACCGGTCGCCAGGTGGCCGAGGCCGGCCCGTCGATCCCGGTGCAGGTGCTGGGCCTGTCCGGCGTGCCGGATGCCGGCGACGACTTCGTGGTCGTCGACGACGAACGCCTGGCCAAGGACGTGGCGCAGCAGCGCGAGACCAAGCGCCGCGAATCGCGCCTGGTCGCCAGTGCCGGCAGCCGCATGGAAGACATCATGGCGCAGATGGGCAAGGGCGAAGGCCAGCAGGTGCTGAACCTGCTGATCAAGGCCGACGTCCAGGGCTCCGTGCAGGCGCTGAGCCAGTCGCTGGTGGGCCTGTCCAACGACGAGATCCGGATCAACGTGATCCACTCCGGCGTGGGCGGCATCACCGAATCCGACGCCAACTCGGCGGTGGCCTCCAAGGCCACGGTCATCGGCTTCAACGTGCGTGCGGATGCTTCGGCCCGTCGCATCATCGAATCCAACGGCGTCGACCTGCGCTACTTCTCGATCATCTATGACGTGATCGACCAGGTGAAGCAGGTGGCTTCGGGCCTGCTGGGCGTGGAGATCCGCGAAGAGATCATCGGTATCGCCGAGGTCCGCGACGTGTTCCGCAGCTCCAAGTTCGGCGCGGTCGCCGGCTGCATGGTGGTCGAGGGCGTGGTCAAGCGGAACAAGCCGATCCGCGTGCTGCGCGACAGCGTGGTGGTGTTCGAGGGCGAACTGGAATCGCTGCGCCGCTTCAAGGAGAACGTGGACGAGGTCCGCAACGGTACCGAGTGCGGTATCGGCGTGAAGGCCTACAACGACGTCAAGGCGGGCGACCAGATCGAGTGCTTCGAGCGCATCGAAGTGCCGCGCACCCTGTAACGACGCAGTACCGGCCGGTCCGCGCGACGCGGGCCGGCCGCGTTTCCCCCGCAACAACCAGACGAGCGAGATTCCGTGCCCAAGACTTTCCACCGTACCGACCGAGTTTCCGCGCAGATCCGCCGTGATCTGGGCACGCTGGTGCATGCCGCCGTGCGTGAGCACGGGCTGCCGTCGGTCAGCGTTTCGGATGTGGAGGTCACCCGCGACATGGCCCATGCCAAGGTGTTCGTCACCGCGTTGATGCCGGAGCGTTCGCTCGAGGCGGTCAAGGGCCTGCGCGAGCTGGCCGGCGAGCTGCGCATGGGCCTGGCCCGGGCGATGAAGCTGCGCCACGTGCCGGAACTGCACTTCCACTACGATGATTCGGTGGACCGCGGCGAGCGCATCGACAACCTGCTGCGCGACCTGCCGGATGTGCAGTCCGCGCAGTCCGGTGCTGGCGACGAGGAAGGCGAGAAAGCCTGAGCGTTCGAGCACGTGTCTTCTCCCGGCGGGAAATGTTCGCCGGAGGGAGGGGCGGGCGAAGCGGGCGACGGCGAACCGCGCAGCGCTTCCCGGCAAGGGTCGCCCGAGGCGAAAGCGGCTGATTCCACTCCCCGGCCCGGGATTACTTCGCTTTGCCCGTGCAAGGAAGATGTGATCCAGAGCGGCGCTTCGCAATTGCCGATGGCTGGCAAACACGCCCTGCCAGCGTGCCCGACGCGCTGCGCGCCGCGGGCCCACTCCGCCGATGGGATTTTCGCCGAGACGTCCCGGTTCCCTTCGAAAGCCGGCGCCATCCCTGCGTCCCGCCCCGCGGTTTCCCCGCTGGCTCCGTCGCCGCGGAAGGAAGCCCTAAGATCAAAGGCCGAAAGGCAACTGCAACCGCAGCAACAAGGCAGAGCAAGGCACCCCAATGCGTCCCCGTATCCAATTCCGCCGCCTGGACGGCATCGTCCTGCTCGACAAGCCCGCCGGCATGAGCTCCAACACCGCGCTGCAGGTGGCGCGGCGGCTGTTCCGTGCGGAGAAGGGCGGGCATACCGGCAGTCTCGATCCGCTGGCCACCGGGCTGCTGCCATTGTGCTTCGGCGAGGCGACCAAGATCGCCGGCCTGCTGCTGGGCTCGGCCAAGGCCTATGACGCGCAGATCGCGCTGGGCACGACCACCGACACCGACGATGCCGACGGCACCGTGTTGCGGCAGCGTCCGGTGCCGGCCCTCGACGCGCAGGCGCTGCGCCAGGCACTGGAGCCGCTGACCGGGCACATCCGCCAGCGCGCCCCGATCTACTCGGCGCTGAAGCAGGGCGGCGAGCCGCTGTACGTGAAGGCGCGCCGCGGCGACGCCATCGAGGCGCCGGAGCGCGATGTCCACGTGCAGTCGATCGAGATCCTGGAACAGCAACCTGAATGGCTGCGGCTGCGCGTGACCTGCGGCTCGGGCACCTATATCCGCAGCATCGCCCGCGACCTGGGCGAAGCGCTGGGCTGCGGCGCGCACATCACCACACTGCGCCGGTTGTGGGTGGAGCCGTTCCTGACGCCGCGGATGATCGGCCTGGACGCGCTGCGTGAGCTGGCCGAAGCCGGGGACGACGCGGCCCTGCTGCAATGGCTGCTGCCGCTGGAGGCCGGGTTGAGCCATTTCGGCCGGGTCGAACTGGATGCCCCGCGCGCGCAGCGCTTCTGCATGGGCCAGCGCCTGCGCGACCCTGCGTGGCCGGGCGGGCTGGTGGCGGTGTTCGCCGACGACGGCAAGGCCCTGGGGCTGGGGCAGGTGGACGCGGCCGGCATGCTGGCGCCGCAGCGCCGTTTCAATCTCTGACCGGGTGCCCCCGGCGGGGTCGGATACAGGTTGCGCCTTGTGGCCGCAGGCGCGGATCGTTACAATTCTGCGGCCCTTTGCCGGGCACCGGTCCGCCGTCGGCGGGCCGAATTCCTTAAACGGCGAGCTGCGCGGTGCGTCAACAGCACGTTCCTGCCGGCCACGCATCCAGAGAAAACATCATGTCGATCGACACCCAGAAAGTTATTGAAGACAACAAGCGCGGCGCCAACGACACCGGTTCGCCGGAAGTCCAGGTGGCCCTGCTGACCGCCCGCATCGAGCAGCTGACCGAGCACTTCAAGCAGCACAAGAAGGATCACCACAGCCGCCGCGGCCTGCTGCAACTGGTCAACCGCCGCCGCAGCCTGCTCGACTACCTGAAGAAGAAGGACGTCGAGCGCTACAAGGGCCTGATCGAAAAGCTTGGCCTGCGTCGCTAAGCAACAATCCCCCCGCGGCGCAGCGATGCGCCGCGGTTTTGTTTTTGCAGTTCAGTAGCATTTCCAGGGCCGGAACAACCGGCCGCCCGCCGGTGACAAGGGTCGCCGACGGTCCATTCGCAGACAGCATCCCCAAGGACACCCTCCGTGGCAAAAATCACCAAAACCTTCCAGTACGGCAAGCACACCGTCACGCTTGAGACCGGCGAGATCGCCCGCCAGGCCAGCGGCGCCGTCATCGTCAAGATGGACGACACCGTGCTGCTGGTCACTGCCGTCGCCGCCAAGAGCGCGCGCGAAGGCCAGGACTTCTTCCCGCTGACCGTTGATTACCAGGAAAAGTTCTACGCCGGTGGCCGCATCCCGGGTGGCTTCTTCAAGCGCGAAGGCCGCGCCACGGAGAAGGAAACGCTGATCTCGCGCCTGATCGACCGTCCGATCCGTCCGCTGTTCCCGGAAGACTACAAGAACGAAGTGCAGATCATCGCCACGGTGATGTCGCTGAACCCGGAAGTGGACGGCGACATCCCGGCCCTGATCGGTGCCTCGGCGGCGCTGGCGCTGGCCGGCACTCCGTTCAAGGGCCCGATCGGCGCCGCCAAGGTCGGCTACAAGAACGGCGAGTACATCCTCAATCCGACCGTGTCGGAACTGAAGGAATCGCAGCTGGAACTGGTCGTGGCCGGTACCGCCAATGCCGTGCTGATGGTCGAGTCCGAGGCCGCGCTGCTGTCCGAGGACGTGATGCTGGGCGCCGTGACCTTCGGTCACCGCGAGATGCAGAAGGTCATCAACGCGATCAACGAGCTGACCGTCGAAGCCGGCACCAAGCCGAGCGACTGGGTCGCCCCGGCCAAGAACGAAGCGCTGATCTCGGCGCTCAAGGAAGCCGTCGGCAGCAAGCTGGCCGAAGCCTTCCAGGTGCGCGACAAGCTGCAGCGCCGCGACGCCATCGCCGCGATCAAGAAGGACGTGACCGAGCAGCTGGCCGGCCGCGTCGCCGCCGAGGGCTGGAACCCGGCCGAACTGTCCAAGGAGTTCGGCGAGCTCGAGTACCGCACCATGCGTGATTCGGTGCTGGACACCAAGGTCCGCATCGACGGCCGCGCCCTGGACACCGTGCGTCCGATCAGCGTGAAGGCCGGCGTGCTGCCGCGCACCCATGGTTCGTCGCTGTTCACCCGCGGCGAGACCCAGGCGATCGTGGTCACCACCCTGGGCACCGCCCGCGACGGCCAGATCATCGATGCCGTCTCCGGCGAGTACAAGGAAAACTTCCTGTTCCATTACAACTTCCCGCCGTACTCGGTGGGCGAGTGCGGCCGTTTCGGCGCGCCGAAGCGTCGCGAGATCGGCCACGGCCGCCTCGCCAAGCGCGGCGTGCTGGCGGTGATGCCGACCATCGAGGAATTCCCGTACACCATCCGCGTGGTGTCGGAGATCACCGAGTCCAATGGCTCCTCGTCGATGGCCTCGGTGTGCGGCTCCTCGCTGGCGCTGATGGATGCCGGCGTGCCGGTCAAGGCGCCGGTGGCGGGCATCGCCATGGGCCTGGTGAAGGAAGACGACCGTTTCGTCGTGCTGAGCGACATCCTGGGTGACGAAGACCACCTGGGCGACATGGACTTCAAGGTCGCCGGTACCTCCGAAGGCGTGTCCGCGCTGCAGATGGACATCAAGATCGAAGGCATCACCGAAGAGATCATGAAGCAGGCGCTGGAGCAGGCCAAGGCCGGCCGTCTGCACATCCTCGGCGAGATGGCCAAGGCGCTGACCGCGCCGCGCGAAGAGCTGAGCGATTATGCGCCGCGCCTGCTGACCATCAAGATCCACCCGGACAAGATCCGCGAAGTGATCGGCAAGGGTGGTTCGGTGATCCAGGCGATCACCAAGGAAACCGGCACCCAGATCGACATCCAGGACGACGGCACCATCACCATCGCCTCGGTGAACAACGCCGCCGCGCAGGAAGCCAAGCGCCGCATCGAGCAGATCACCTCCGACGTCGAGCCGGGCCGCATCTACGAAGGCAAGGTCGCCAAGATCATGGACTTCGGTGCGTTCGTCACCATCCTGCCGGGCAAGGACGGCCTGGTGCACGTCTCGCAGATCTCCAGCGAGCGCGTCGAGAAGGTCGGCGACAAGCTGAAGGAAGGCGACGTGGTCAAGGTCAAGGTGCTGGAAGTGGACAAGCAGGGCCGCATCCGCCTGTCGATGAAGGCTGTCGAGGAAGGCGAGGGCACCCCGGCCGAGTAAGCCCGGGTACCTGTGCTGCATCCGGAAAGCGGGCCTATGGCCCGCTTTTCTTTTGCGCGATCGTCGGCGCTGGCATTTCTCTGCACCGTCTGCCGCGAAGTGGCTGGAAGGAGACGCTGGCCATCGGCGCGGCATTTCCCGCGCCGCGGGTGCGTGACCTGCCTACAGCGATGCTGCCGGCGCCCGGGCAGCATGGAGGCGGGTTGACGGAAAGGGGCGGGCGATGCGGGAACGACCCGGCTTCGGCCTGGCCGCGATGTGGCGATGGACGGGCGGACCGGTGGCGTGCCCGTTGCTGGGCAAGGCCGTCGCGGCCTGCTTCCTGGCCGGCATCGGCATGGTGCTGTGGATGCCGGCGCTGCCGCTTCCCTGGTTGCGCTGGGCCGCGCTGCTGGCCGGGTTGGTGCTCTGGGTGGGCAGCCGCGTGCCCTGGAGTGGTGCGTTGCTGGCCGGTGCCGGCTGGGCCGCGCTGCAGGCCGGCTGGGCGCTGCAGGCGCAGTTGCCACCGGCGCTGGAGCGCGGCGTGGTTGCCATCGCCGGCACCGTGGTGTCGCTGCCCGAGGTGGAGCCCCGGCGGACACGTTTCCGCTTCCGGGTCGACGGCGACGCTGCCCAGCCTGACGCGGTGCGCGGGCGGCTGCTGCAGCTGGCCTGGTATGACGATTTCGGCAGCGTGCGGCCCGGGCCGCGGCTGGCCCTGCGTGCCGGCTCGCGCTGGCGGTTCCAGGTGCGGGTGCGCGCCCCGCGTGGGCTCGCCAATCCCGGTGGCGCCGATGCCGAGCGCAACGCACTGGCGCGACGGATCGTCGCCACCGGATGGGTGCTGAGGCGCGATGCGCGGCAACTGGCGCCCCCGGCCGGAATCGATGCCTGGCGCGAACGCATCGCCGGGCGGATCGACGTGGCCATCGGTACTCCCGCCTCGCGCTATGTGCGGGCCCTTGCGGTCGGCGATACCCGGGCGCTGGACGATGGCGACTGGCACATGCTCCGTGCCACCGGCCTGACCCACCTGATCGCGATTTCCGGCTTTCACGTCGGCATGGTAGCGGGCTTCATCGCCGTGGCCGCATCCGCGGTGTGGTGGCTGTTGCCATGGTTGGGA
This sequence comes from Stenotrophomonas acidaminiphila, assembly GCF_001431595.1. Taxonomy (GTDB): domain Bacteria; phylum Pseudomonadota; class Gammaproteobacteria; order Xanthomonadales; family Xanthomonadaceae; genus Stenotrophomonas; species Stenotrophomonas acidaminiphila. The sequence continues at coordinate 32,494 of NZ_LDJO01000004.1, read as the reverse complement.
CGTTGCTGTCCCCGCTCCCATGCCGCGGCCGTCGCCGCGGTGGCCGGGGCCGCGGGCTACGCGGCGGTGGCTGGTTTCGCCCTGCCGACGGTGCGCACGGTGCTGATGGTGGCGGTGATCGCGCTGGCCAGGCTGGGGCGTCGCCCGGCCAGCGTGACCGGTGCGCTGGCGCTGGCCGCCCTGCTGGTGCTGGGCTGGGACCCGCTGGCGATGCTGACGGCCGGGTTCTGGTTGAGCTTCGCCGGCGTGGCTTGGCTGGCCGGGTGCCTGCCCGAGCGCCTGCACTGGTTGCGTGGCTTCCTGTCCGCCCAGGCGGTGGCCACCGTGGGGCTGCTGCCGCTCACCGCGGTGCTGTTCGACCAGGCATCGCTCGCCGGGCCGCTGGCGAATCTGCTGGCGATCCCGTGGTGGAGCCTGGTGGTAGTGCCACTGGCCCTGCTTGGAACGGGACTGGAGGCGGTGGTGCCCGGTGCCGGCAACTGGCCGTGGCGTGCATCGGCCTGGTGCTTCGAACTGAGCTGGCCAGCGCTGTCGTGGCTGGGGGGCAGCCGCTTCGCGTTGTGGTGGCTGCCCGAGGCCGCCGGCATGGCGCTGCCCCTGGCCCTGGCCGGTGCGGCGTGGCTGCTGCTCCCGCGCGCGGTTCCGGGCAAGGCGCTGGCGCTGCTGCTGTGGTTGCCATTGCTGTGGCCGGTACGCGAGCTTCCACGGCATGGCGAGGTGGAGCTGGTGCTGCTCGACGTGGGGCAGGGGTTGTCGGTCCTGGTACGCACCCGCGACCACCGCCTGCTCTATGACGCCGGGCCGGCGGTGCGCGATGGCTTCGACGCCGGCGAGCGGGTGGTGGTGCCGGCGCTGCGGGCGCTGGGGGTGAGCCGGCTCGATGCCGTGGTGGTCAGCCATGGCGACAACGACCATGCCGGCGGTGCCGAGGCCGTGCGCAGGGCGGTACCGGTCATGGACTGGCATGCTCCCCCGGGCATGCGCCCGGCGCTGGCGGCCCGCCACTGCGGCAAGGGCCTGCGCTGGCAGTGGGACGGCGTACAGTTCGAGTACCTGCATCCGCACACCGGCTTTCCCTACCTGGGCAACGAGTCCAGCTGCGTGCTCAGGGTCGGGTCGGCACATGGCGCGGTGCTGCTGGCGGGCGACATCGGCGAGGTCATCGAGAACGGACTGGTGCGGCGGCAGCGGCCGTCGCTGCGGGCCGAGGTGGTGGTGGCCCCTCACCATGGCAGCGCCGGCTCGTCGCTGCCGGGGTTCGTATCGGCCACGCAGGCGCGCCTGGTGCTGGTGTCGGCCGGCCATGGCAACCGCTTTGGCCATCCCCGGGCGGAGGTGGTCGAGCGCTGGCGCGCGGCGGGAGCCGAGGTGCTGGCGACGCCCGCCAGTGGCGCAGTCAGGGTCTGGCTGGGGGCGCAGGGCCTGCAGGTGCGCGAGCGCCGGCCATGGCGGCGTCGCCTGTGGGATGCTGCTGGGCGGGCGCGGTCGGCTGTTATCCTATCGGAGGATGAAAACACGGCCGTCGTGCCGGAGGGTTGAAACGTGTGGGAACTGGTCAAGGCCGGCGGTTGGCCGATGGTGCCGCTGCTGCTGTTGGGCGTACTGGCTTTGGCGATTGTCCTGGAGCGCTTCTGGAGCCTGCGGCGTAACGAGGTGCTGCCGCCGGGGCTGGGGCAGGAAGTCCGCAACTGGGCGGCGCGCGGCAAGCTGGATGCTTCCCACATCGAATCGCTGCGCGCGAACTCGCCGCTCGGCGCGCTGCTGGCCGCGGCGCTGGAAGCCCGCAACCGTCCGCGCGACCAGATCCGCGAGCGCATCGAGGACACCGGTCGCCACCTGGTGCATCGGATGGGCCGCTATCTCAACGCGCTGGGCACCATCGCCTCGGCCGGCCCGCTGCTCGGCCTGTTGGGTACGGTGATCGGCATGATCCAGATGTTCCTGGGCATCCTCGACCATGGCGTGGGCGACGTGAACCAGCTGGCCGGCGGCATCGGCAAGGCGCTGGTATGCACCGCCACCGGCATGATCGTGGCGATCCCGGCGCTGATGTTCCACCGCTATTTCCGCGCGCGCGTCGACGGTTACGTGATCGAGATGGAGCACGAGGCCGGCGCGCTGCTGGATACCCTCGACGGCCGCCCGGCGGTGATGGCCGCCGCCAAGCCGGCTCCGCAGGCAGCGGCAGTGGCCAAGGCCTGACCCCGCATGCGCATCCGCAACGACCGGGCCCAGGAAGAGCCGCATATCGATCTGGTGCCGCTGATCGATGTGATCCTGGTGCTGATCATCTTCTTCGTGGTCACCACCACCTTCGACGCGCGCTCCACCCTGCAGGTGCAGCTGCCCACCGCCAGCGACCAGCGCAATGCCGAGCCGCCGCGCTCGCTCAGCGTGCTGGTCAACGCCGATGGCCGCTATTTCATCAACGACCGCGAGGTGCTGCGCACCGACGTGGAATCGGTGAAGCGGACCATCGTCCAGGTTGCCGGCGATGACCGCGGGCAGACCGTGCTGCTGCGCGCCGACGCGCGCACGCCGTACCAGGCCGTGGTGACGGTGCAGGATGCGCTGGGGCAGCTCGGCTTCCGCCGCATCGCCATCGCGACCGCGCCGGAGGTGCAGCGATGAGCACGAACGAGACCCCCTGGCAGACCTACCGGCGCCTGCTGGTTTTCGCACAGCCCTATCGCGGGCTGTTGATGATGGCCGCGCTGGGCATGCTGATCGAAGCGGCCGCCGGTGGCGGCTTCCTGATGCTCATGAGTCCGATCACCAACAACCTGGTGAATCCCAAGGACATCAACTGGTGGATGCCGCTGGCCATCATCGGCCTGTTCCTGCTGCGCGGCGTCGCCGGATACCTGACCGACATCGGCATGGGCAAGGCCGCGCGCAGCATCGCCCGCGACCTGCGCGTGCGCGTGTTGGGCAAGTACCTGCGCCTGCCCGGTTTGCAGTTCGACAACGAGCCGGTGCCGTCGATGCTGGTGCGGCTGGGCTCGGACAGCGACCAGGTGGCGCAGGCCGCGGTCGATGCGATGAAGGTGGTCCTGCAGCAGTCCCTGCAGGTGCTGGTCTCGCTGGCGGCGATGCTGTGGTACAGCTGGCAGGTGACGCTGGCGATCTTCGTGCTTGCACCGCCACTGGCATGGGTGATGAACAAGGTGGCCAAGCGCTACCGGCGCATCAGCCACCGCATCCAGGAGAGCGGGGCGGAGCTGCTGCAGGCCGCGGACCAGACCCTGTCCAGCCACCAGGAAGTGAAGATCTACGGTGCGCAGCGCAGCGAGCTGGACCGCTACGGCGCGCTGGCCGATACCAACCTGAAGCTGGCGATGAAGGTGGAAGCCACGCGCAGCATCTCCTCGGCCATGGTGCAGCTGATCGGTGCGGTGGGCCTGGCGGCGTTGTTGTTGATCGCCGGGCACGAGGCCGCCGCAGGGCGCCTGTCGGTGGGCGACTTCGTCTCGATGATGCTGGCGATGATGACGATCATCCCCGCGCTAAAACAGCTGACCAACGTGCAGAACATGACCCAGCGCGGGATCGCCTCGGCGCAGCGCCTGTTCGTGGTGCTCGATGCCGCGGACGAGCCGGACACCGGCACGCGGGGCCTGCAGCGGGCCGAAGGGCTGCTGGAGTTCCGCGACGTCACCGCGCGCTACCCGGGGCAGGCGCGGCCGGCGATGGAAGGCGTCAGTTTCGTCGCGCGCCCGGGCACGGTGACCGCTATCGTCGGGCGTTCGGGCAGCGGCAAGTCCACCCTGATCAAGCTGATTCCGCGCTTCTACGAGCCCGAATCCGGGCAGATCCTGCTCGATGGCCACCCGGTACAGGAATACCGCCTGGCCGACCTGCGCCGGCAGATCGCGCTGGTCGGCCAGCAGGTGGTGCTGTTCGATGGCAGCATCGCCCAGAACATCGCCTACGGCGAACTGCAGGACAGCAATGCCGAACGGCTGCAGCAGGCCATCGTCGGTGCCAATGCGCGTGAGTTCGTCGAGCAGCTGCCGCAGGGCGTGGACGCCCAGGTCGGGGCCAAGGGCGGGCGTCTGTCCGGCGGACAGCGCCAGCGCCTGGCGATCGCCCGCGCCATGCTCAAGGATGCGCCGATCCTGATCCTGGACGAAGCCACCGCGGCGCTGGACAACGAGTCCGAACGGCTGGTGCAGGATGCCCTGCAGCGGCTGATGCCCGACCGCACCACGCTGGTGATCGCGCACCGCCTGTCCACCATCGAACACGCCGACCAGGTGCTGGTGATGGACCAGGGGCGGATCGTCGAACGCGGTACCCACCAGGAGCTGTTGGCGCTGGGTGGGCTTTACGAGCACCTCTACCGGATGCAGTTCCGGGAAAGGCAGGTCTGATGGCCGGCAAGGGAACGCAGACGCCGCCATGGTGGTATGACGGCGCCCCGGTGCCGTGGACGGCGCGCCTGCTGGCGCCGCTGTACGGCGCCGTCGCCGGCCTGCGCCGCGGGCTCTATCGCCGCGGCTGGCTGCGCAGCCGGCAGGTGCCGGTGCCGGTGATCGTGGTCGGCAACATCACCGCCGGCGGCACCGGCAAGACACCGTTGACCATCGCGCTGGTTGAGCGCCTGCGCGAGGCCGGCTGGAAGCCGGGCGTGGCCAGTCGCGGCTACGGCCGCGACGAGGCTGGCACCGCCCGCTGGGTCACCCCGGACCTGGCGCCCGGCCTGGGGGGCGACGAACCGGTGCTGATCGCCTGGAAGACCGGCGTACCGGTACGCGTGGACCGCGACCGCGTCGCCGCGGCACGGGCACTGCTCGCGGCTGGCTGCGACGTGGTGGTCTGCGACGACGGCCTGCAGCATTACCGGCTGGCGCGCGACATCGAGATCGAAGTGGTCGACGCGCAACGGCGCTACGGCAATGGCCTGCTGATGCCGGCCGGCCCCCTGCGCGAGCCGGCGGCACGGGCGCGCGACTGCGATTTCCGGGTGGTCAACCTGGGCCAGGCCAGCGATGCCGGGCAGGTGCCGCCAGGGTCCGGGTTCGGCGAATGGACGATGCGCCTGCGCATCGACAGCGCCCGCCCGCTGCGGGGGGGGCGCGAACGCCCGCTGCATGGATTCTCCGGGCAACGGGTGCACGCCGTTGCCGGCATCGCGCATCCACAGCGCTTCTTCCAGATGCTGCGCGCGCGCGGCATCGGCGTGGTCCCGCATGCGTTCGCCGACCACCATCGCTACCAGGCATCGGACCTGTCCTTCGGCAGCGAGCTGCCGGTACTGATGACCGAGAAGGACGCGGTGAAGTGCAGGGCGTTCGCCACCGACTGGCACTACGCGGTGCCGTTGCAGGCCGAGTTGCCCGCGGCATTCTGGGTCGCGCTGCTGGACCGGCTGGGCAAGCTGGCGCGGGCGTGATGGCCGCGCCGCGGGCGTGCCTGCCGGCAGTGCGTGGGAGGCTGCCGCGGACCCGGCGTGCAGGGCAAATGCGAACCCGGTCGAAACCTGGCCACGCGGCCGTGCGTCGCGACGGTTCCAGCCTTTATCCTCACCGCGGATTTCCTTCCCTGCGTGGCCATGCGGCCATCGCGCGGTGAGGGACCATCAAGTGTTGCCCGCAGCGGGCAAGGAGTGCAGATGAACGTGGTTCCTGAGTTCGTGGTGGCGATCCCGGCGCGTCATGCGTCCACCCGCCTGCCGGGCAAGCCGCTGGCCTTGCTGGCCGGGCAGCCGATGGTGGTGCACGTGGCGCGGCGCGCCCTGGCGGCCGGCGCGCGCGAGGTGTGGGTGGCGACCGACGACCGGCGGATCGCCGATGCGCTCGATGGCCTGGACGGCATATGCGTGGCGATGACCCGCGATGACCACGCCTCGGGCACGGACCGGCTGGCCGAATGCGCGCGCCACGCCGGCTGGGACGAGCAGGCCATCGTGGTCAACCTGCAGGGCGACGAGCCGTTCGCGCCGGCAGCGGGCATCCGCGCCGTGGCCGCGACGCTGGCGGCCAGCGGTGCGCCGATGGCGACCCTGGCCACCCCGGTGGAGAACGCCGCGACCCTGTTCGATCCCAATGTGGTCAAGCTGGTGCGGAACGCCCAGGGCGACGCGCTTTACTTCAGCCGCGCGCCGATCCCCTGGCACCGCGATGCCTTCGCCCGTTCCACGGCGCAGCTGGCGCAGGCGCAATGGCTGCGCCATATCGGCATCTACGGCTACCGCGCCGGTTTCCTGCAGCAGTTCGCCGCGATGGCGCCGGGCACGCTGGAGCAGATCGAATCGCTGGAGCAGCTGCGCGTGCTGGAGGCCGGCTTCCGCATCGCCGTCGCGCTGTCGCCCGAGCCGTTCCCGCCGGGCATCGATACCCCGGAAGATCTCGCGCGCGCGGCCGTGCTGCTGGAGACCGTGCGTTGAAGCTGCTGGTGGTGTGCTTGGGCAACATCTGCCGTTCGCCGATGGGCGAGGGCGCCCTGCGCGCGCGGATCGAGCGCTCGCCGCTGGCCGGGCGGGTGGAGGTGGACTCGGCCGGCACCGCCGGCTGGCACCGTGGCAAGGCACCGGACCCACGGGCGGTGGCCTGCGCCCGGCGCCACGGCGTGGATATTTCCGGGCTGCGTGCGCGCCAGCTGCAGTCCGACGACTTCCTGCGGTTCGACCACATCCTGTGCGCGGACCCGGACAACCTGGACGAGGCCCTGGCGCTGGCGCCCCCGCAGGCGCGCGGCAAGGCCGCGTTGCTGCTGCCCTGGGCCGGCATCACCCACGCCAGCACGGTGCCGGACCCCTATTACGGCGGCGATGCGGATTTCGAGCACAGCTGGTCGCTGCTGGAAGCGGCGGCCGAGGCGGTGGTCAGGCGCCTGTCGGCGCGGCCCGACTCCGGCATAATCGGCCCATGAACGCTCAGCCTGCGATGGATCTTCCCAAGTCCGGCATCTGGCTCAATGCGGCGCCGTCCACGTTGCAGGACCACGCCGGCCGTCCACTGGTGCTGGCCTTCGTCAATGCCGCCTCGGTCTGGTGCGTGCAGCGGCTGCTCGAAGTACTGCAGTGGCAGGCCCGCAACCCCGGGCGCCTGCAGCTGCTGGTGGTGCAGGTGCCGCGCTTCGATTTCGAGCGTGAACCGCAACCGGCGCTGAAGCTGCTGCGCCGGCACGGCGTCACCGCGCCGATCCTGCTGGACGCGCAATGGGAGGCATGGCGACGTTTCGGCATCGAGGCATGGCCGACCCTGCTGCTGCTCGATGCCCAGGGCCAGGAGCGCGAGCGCCTGGTGGGCGCGGCAGGCGACCTGGAGCGCAGCCTAAACGCCCTGTGCGAAGGGCTGGCGCAGCCACGTGACGAGGACCTGCGCCCGGTTGCGGAAACCAACGTGGAACCGCGCCTGCCGCTGCGCTTTCCCGCAGGCCTGGCGGCCAGCGCCGACCGGCTTTATGTCGCCGATACCGGCCATCACCGCATCCTCGAATGCACCCACGGCGGTCGCGTGCTGCGCCAGTTCGGCGTCGGCAGTGCGGACCTGGTGAACGGGCCGGCAGCCGATTGTGCATTCAACCGGCCGCATGGGCTGGCGCTCGAGCGCGAGGTGCTTTACGTCGCGGACACCGGCAACCACGCCGTGCGTCGCATCCACCTGCCGAGCGGGCAGGTCGACACCCTGTGCGGCACCGGGCGCGCCGGTGATCCGGTCGCCGGCGTGCTCTCGCAGCCCTGGGACAGCCCGCTGAACCACCCGCTGGACATCGCCATCGCCGACAACCAGCTGCACATCGCCATGGCCGGCGACAACCATGTCTGGAGTTATGACCTGGGCATCCGCTCGCTGCGCTGGCGTGCAGGCGCGGGCGCGGTGGAAGTGCGCGACGGCGGTGGCCACCTGGCGGCATTCGCCCAGCCCTGCAGCGTGGTGGCGGTGCAGCAGGTGCTGTACGTCTGCGACGCGCTGGGTTCGGCGATCCGTTCGGTGCAGCTGCGTGGTGATGTGGTGCAGACGCTGGTAGGGCAGGGGCCGTGGGAGTTCGGCAATGCCGACGGCTCGCGCGCCCGCGCGCACCTGCAGTATCCGCAGGCCATCGCGATGGGCAGCGAGTCGCCGCTGCTGTGGATCGCCGACGCCGGCAACGGGTGCCTGCGCATGCTGCGCCTGGGCGGTGGCGACCTGACCACGGTCAACCTGCCGCGGCGCCTGCACGGCCCGGCCGCGCTGGCGGTGGCCGCGGGCGCGGTATGGATCGCCGAGACCGATGCCCATGCGATCCTGCGTTTCGACCCGGTCAGCGGCGAACTGGGCCACGTGCCGATCGAGGAATGAGCGACACGGCGACAAGCGGGTTCGACGGCAAGGCGTATGCGGCGGCGCTGAGCACGGCGCCGGGCGTCTACCGCATGTATGCGGCCGACGACACCCTGTTGTACGTCGGCAAGGCCGGCGCGCTGCGCAAGCGCGTGGGCAGCTACTTCAACGGCTCGCCGAAGAGCCGGCGCATCATGATGATGCTCTCGCAGGTGGCGCGGATGGACGTGACCGTCACCCGCACCGAGGCCGAGGCGCTGCTGCTGGAGAACCAGTTGATCAAGTCGCTGGCGCCGCGCTACAACGTCTCCCTGCGCGACGACAAGACCTATCCGCAGGTGCTGCTCACCCGCGAGCAATGGCCGCGCATCGCGCTGCATCGCGGCCCGCGCTCGATGCCCGGACGCTACTACGGCCCGTATCCGGGCGTGGGCGCCGTGCGCGAGACCCTGAACCTGATGCACAAGCTGTTCAAGCTGCGCAGCTGCGAGGACAGCGTGTTCCGCAACCGCTCGCGGCCGTGCCTGCAGTACCAGATCGGCCGCTGCAGCGCGCCCTGCGTGGAACTCGTGGCGCAGGCCGAGTACGACGAATCGGTGCGGCGCGCGGCGTTGTTCCTCGAAGGCCGCAGCGACCAGCTGGCCGACGAACTGATGCAGGCGATGCAGCAGGCCAGCGACGCCCTTGAGTTCGAGCGCGCCGCGCGCCTGCGCGACCTGGTCGCGTCGCTGCGCAGCATGCAGAACCGGCAGTACGTGGACGGCCGCGCCGCCGACCTGGACGTGCTGGCCTGCGCCATGCAGGGCGCAAGCGCCTGCGTGCTGCTGCTGGCCTTCCGCGATGGCCGCAACCTCGGCACGCGCGCCTTCTTCCCGCGTACCAACGGCGAGGACAGCGCCGAGGAAGTGCTGGCCGCGTTCGTGTCGCAGTACTACGCCGAGCATGCGCCGCCGCCGGAAGTGCTGCTGGACCGCGAGATTCCCGATGCCGAAATGATCGAAGCGGCGCTGGCCACGGCTGCCGAGCGCAAGGTCGTGCTGAAGTGGAACGTGCGCGGCGAGCGTGCCGGCTACATCGAACTCGCCAGCCGCAACGCGCAGATCAGTCTGGTCAGCGAACTGGACAGCCGCGGCGCGCAGCATGCGCGCAGCGAGGCGGTGCGGCAGATGCTGGGCTTGGCCGAACCGGTCCGGCGCGTGGAGTGTTTCGATATCAGCCACACCATGGGCGAGGCCACGGTGGCGTCCTGCGTGGTGTTCGACGCGGCCGGCCCGGTGCGCGCGCAGTACCGGCGCTACAACATCAGCGGCATCGAGCCCGGCGACGATTATGCGGCGATGCGCCAGGCCATCGACCGCAGGTTCCGGCGCGCGCTGGAGATGGAGCAGATGCAGGCGGCAGATGCCGACTCCGGCGACGGCAGGCGTCCCCGCGCCACGCCGCGCAGCGGCGACCTGCCGGCATTGCCGGACGTGCTGCTGATCGATGGCGGCGCCGGGCAGCTGGCGCAGGCGCAGGCCGCGCTGGCCGACCTTGGTGTCGAGGGCGTGCTGCTGGTTGGGGTCGCCAAGGGCGTCGAGCGCCGCGCCGGCCACGAGGCGCTGGTGTTGCCCGATGGGCGCGAGATCCGCCCGGGCGCGGCATCGCCGGCGCTGCAGTTCATCCAGCAGGTGCGTGACGAAGCGCACCGTTTCGCGATCACCGGGCACCGTGGACGCCGGCAGAAGACGCGCATGACCAGCCGGCTGGAGGATATTCCCGGCATCGGTCCGCGACGCCGCGCCAGCCTGCTCAAGCATTTCGGTGGACTGGCCGGCCTGAAAGCGGCCGGTGAGGCCGAGATCGCACGCGTGGAAGGCATCAATGCCGCCCTTGCAACGCGCATCTACGCTAACCTTCACGGACTGTCGATCCCGGATCCGGCAGCGGAGTAAAGCTGTAATGACCCTGACCGTACCCACCTGGCTGACGTTGCTGCGGATCGTGATGATCCCGGTGCTGGTGCTGGTGTTCTACCTCCCGTACACGTGGACGAACTTCGCCTCCGCCGCGGTGTTCGGGCTGGCGGCGATCACCGACTGGCTCGATGGCTGGGTCGCGCGCCGCTACCAGATGCATTCGGCGTTCGGCGCCTTCCTCGATCCGGTGGCGGACAAGCTGATGGTCGCGGTGGCACTGTTCCTGATCGTGCAGGGCCATCCGACCGCATGGATGGCGTTCTGGGCCGCGGTGATCGTCGGCCGCGAGATCGCGGTGTCCGCGTTGCGCGAATGGATGGCCGAGATCGGCCAGCGCGCCAAGGTGCGCGTGGCGATGATCGGCAAGATCAAGACCACCGCGCAGATGATCGCGCTGTTGTGCCTGCTGTACTCGGTATCGCCCAACACGCCGGTGACCGACATCTGGATGGGCGGGCCGATATTCCACATCGGCGACTGGATGCTGGCGATCGCCGCGATGCTGACGCTGGTGTCGGCGGTGCAGTACCTGCGAGCCGCCTGGCCGAGCCTGCGCGAGGACGAAATCGCCGCGCGCTCGCAGGCAAAAAAAAGATGAAACAGGGCTGTTGACAGGTAGGCGATTGCATGTAGAATTTCGCCTCCCAAGCGGGAATAGCTCAGTTGGTAGAGCGCAACCTTGCCAAGGTTGAGGTCGCGAGTTCGAGTCTCGTTTCCCGCTCCAAGTTATGATCTACAGACTTCTACTGACGTCTGTAAGTCGTTGAAAAGAGGGGCTTCGGCCCCTTTTTTCATTCCAGCGAGCGCCACGGAAATCCACCCACAGCCAGCCTTTTTTAGGCGCCAATCTAGGCACAGGAATACGGGTGAGACGGCTTCCGGATAGTTGCTGGGGCTGAGCGGGAACCATGACGAGCATAGGGCCTAAGTCATCACTTAGGAGCCTCGAAATGGCACTCTCTGATCTGATCGTCCGGCAGGCCAAGACCGCCGGCAAACGCTACACCCTCTACGACAACGACTGCCTGAGCCTGATGGTCTCTGCCGCAGGCGGCAAGTCGTGGATCTTCCGTTATTGCTGGCTGGGCAAGCAAAAGCGCATGTCCCTGGGCAGCTATCCCGCCCTGAGCCTGCGCGAGGCCCGCGCGGAGCGGGACAAGGCCCAGGTCCTGCTCGCCAGGGGGATCGATCCTCAAATCGAACGCGATCAGCGCCGGCACGCAGCCAGGCTGGCGGGCGAATACACCTTCAAGAACGTCTTCGATGCCTGGGTCGAGCATCGCCGCAAGGAACTCAAGGAAGGTCGTCAGAGCACGCTTTCGCAGATCCTGCGCATCTTCAACAAGGACGTGCTGCCTACCCTGGGGAAGATGTCGATCTACGACATTCGTCGGCCCCAGCTCGTGGGCGTCGTGGCGGCGATCGAGAAACGCAAGGCGTTCACCACCGCCGAGAAGGTCCGCACCTGGTTCAACCAGATGTTCCGCTATGCCCTGGTCATCGCCGAGGGGCTGGAAGTCAACCCAGCCGCGGACCTGGACGTGGTGGCCGAGCCCAAGCCCCCGGTGGCCCACAACCCCTATCTGCACCTGCCCGAGCTGCCCGAGTTCCTTCAGAAGCTCCGGCGCTACAACCCCCGGGGCTGGCAGACCCAGCTTGGCGTCCGGCTGCTGTTCCTGACGGGGGTGCGCACGGGCGAGTTGCGCCTGGCTGAGCCTGAGCAATTCGACCTCGACCGCGGCTTGTGGATCATCCCGCCGCAGGTCGTCAAGCAACTCCAGGACGAAATGCGCAAGGCCGGCAAGCGGCCGCAGGACGTGCCGCCCTACATCGTGCCCCTGTCCCTGCAGGCCATCGAGATCGTGCGCTATCTACTGGGCGTGATGCGGCCGGCGCAGAAGTACCTGCTGTCGCATCGCAGCGAACTCAAGAAGCGCATCAGCGAGAACACCCTCAACAAGGCCGTGCAGCTCATGGGCTACGAGGGGCGCCTGACCGGCCACGGCATCCGCGGCACCATCTCGACCGCGCTCAACGAGATCGGCTACCCGAAGATTTGGGTGGACGCGCAGCTTTCGCACTCCGACCCGAACAAGGTCAGCTCGGCCTACAACCATGCCAAGTACGTGGAGCCTCGGCGCCGCATGATGCAGGACTGGGCCGACCGTCTCGACCTGCTCGAACAGGGCGAAGTCGAAGCCGCGAGCGCGCACCTGACCATCCGCATCGACGGGGTGCCGGCGATGGCGGAAGTGGAGGAAGTGGTGGGCGTGGCCCCCACGGCGGCCGAGCCCGCTGTCCCCGGCGTGCCGCCCGTGGTGGCCACGCCCATCGTCGTGACCCCCAACAGCGGCGGAATCACGTTCCAGCGGCTGTCGCAGGTGCCGCCGCCTCCGGTGCATGCCCCGGAGCCGGAAGTGTCCGCCATCCAGCGCGAGCGCGAGGAAATGCTGGCCATCTACGAGTCGCCGAACAATCTGCCGGTCCCGCTGTTCGGCAAGCTGGCCGGGAAGTCCAAGGACCAGATCAACCGCGAGCTGAAAGCCGGCAAGCTGCTGTCCATCAGCCTGGGCAACCGGGGGCAGCGGGTTCCCGACTGGCAACTGGTGCCGCTCAAGCACAAGCTGGCCCAGATGCTCATGAACCAGTGCCCGCACGCGGATTCGTGGGACCTGTACCGCATGCTGACCCAGCCTCATCCCGACCTGGGTGATCGTGCGGCTATCGATGCGGTCAAGCCGACCAACGTGCCCGCGATCATCCGGGTCATCATGGGCGACTACCAGCGTCATGAGGATGTGCCCGGAGCCATTGCCATGCGGCCCATCCCCGAGGATGTGCGGCTGAGCGTCCGGCGGCTGGTGGATAGCGCAGCGGTGTTAGAGGGGGCCTAACTTCGCGCTGGAACCTATGGTCGGGGTTGTTACCCCGGCCATAGGGGACGTCAACTATGCAGCCCCCGTCCTGGCAACTTGCAGCGCTCTACGCTCGAACCGGTCCACAACTGAACTGGTTTCTTCCTGGGGACGCTGCAAATACGTCACGATCTCGTAGGGGCCATCGATGAGCGGCCGCATCGTGATCCCCCATCTATGGGCATGCGCGATGCGCGATTGCGCGGACACTCCCACGCCATAGCCGGCCGCGACCCACGTGGCCAAAAGGCCAAATGAAGTCACGTACTGGATGTTCTGCCGACCGGTCGGCAGGAGGTTGGAAAGCTGCTCATCCAACTTGGAGCAGATTTCCGCCTGCCAGCGATACAGCGAGTAGTCCAACAGATCGGCGATCGTGAGTGTCGCCTGGTCAAGCAAAGGGAACCGTGGAGGCACGGCAACGGCCATGTCTTCGATCCACAACGGCTGGATTTTCAAGGCTGCGTCGTTCGATGCCTGAACCGATAGCCCTGCGTCGTAGCGGCTCTCATGGAGTCCCTCACGCAGATCTTCATCTGAAACCTCGAAGAATGCGAGGGTGACATCCGGCTCTTCCGCGCGTTGCAGCGCCAGCAGTGCCGAGAGCTTTGACGACGGTACGCCTGGCGCTATGGCAAGCCTGAGACGGGAGAACTGGCCGGTGGCGTTGAACATGATGGCGCCGCAAAGGCGGCTAAGCAGGTCGAGAACAAGCCGACATGATAGTTAAGAGAGAACTTTAACGTCTATAACTTTAACGTGGTTAATTTCGGAAGATTGTTCGACGCTTCTGCTAATGCAGAAGCCCACTATTCAGCCAGGCCGCCCCTCTGGCACATCGACATATGAATCCGAGCCAGCGTTAGCCTTTGGGCAGGCCGTGCGCGCTGCGCGCGTCGCTCAAAGCATCGCTCAAGACGAGTTTGCATCTAGAGCAGGCATCTCGCGCTCGCACATGGGCAAGATTGAGCGCGGGGAGCACGTGCCCACGCTTCCTCTCATATTGAAAATTGCCATGGCGCTCGGAATAAGCGCTGCTGAATTGATGGCTGCAACGGAGCGCTACCTTGGCACCGGCGGCAACACCAATTCTTGAGGGTGACCGTCGATGATGGCGCTGTCAGCTACCCAGACTGTCACGTAGGCGGACGAGATCGCGCAGACGAACGATGAATCGCTCCAGCGAAGCCGGTGCGTCGCCGCCGCCGAGCCGGAGCAGATAGGTTGTGATTACTGCGGAATCCACCGCCAGAGGGCGGGTAAGCACATCTGGTCGTGAACTGATGGCAACCCTGGTCGCTGTCGTGAAACCGACACCAAAACCCGCGCTGACCAGGGTAAGCATCATCTCCAGCGAGGAGACGTGTTCGACCACATTCGGTTCGCGTTCCAGAAGCCGTAGAAGCCGAGCCAGTTCACGACAGTAACCTTCGCATACCTGTGGATCGCACAGTACGAGTGGGTGGCCGCCGAGTTCATGGAGCGGGACTGCCTTGTGGACGAGCAGCTCATGCCTGACTGGTACGGCGATCACCAGCGGGTCTTGCCAGATCGGCTCGGCAACGATGTCGTCGCCGACTTCGGCCGTGTGCGCGAACCCGATGGTGAAGTCGCCGGCACGCAGGCCGCGCAACTGCTCGGCCAACGGCACCTCGGACAAGCGGATCTCGATGTCTGGCTCTTCAGCGCGGCAACTGGCGAGAAAATCCGATAGCCAAGGATCGATCGCGCCATCGGACACTGCGATGCGCAGGCTGCCTCGCGAACCCGCTGCGACGGCCTTGGCATTCTCTCGTGCTTGTTCCAGGACGGCGAATAGTCGGCGAGTGTCTTGCAGGAACGCGGTACCTGCTGCGGTCAGCCGGGTTCCTCTACGGTCCCGGTCGAAGAGCAAGACGCCCAGCTCATCCTCCAGTTCCTTGATGGCCCGGGATAAAGGTGGCTGCTCGATATGCAGGCGCTCGGCGGCTCGGGTGAAATGCAGTTCTTCGGCGAGGGCGACAAAGCAGCGAAGGTGACGTAGCTCCATGAAGTGCCCCCGATTTCCGTTTCACGGCCGTGGTTCTGTGACAGACAACGGTTTGCAATCGAGGGCGAGATGAAGGGCGTCCTGGTTGCACAGTTCCGGCAAGCGCAACAAGCCATGTATTTCGCTTTGTTTGAACGCCTCCATCAGTTGCGAGAGCGCGGAGTGCCAATGCGATTTCAATTCACGTATTGCATTGTTTCCACGCTCAGTCAGAACAATTTCGATAACTCTTCGGTCATGCGTGCGATCCACACGCTCCTGCGCCGCTCTCTGGATCATGCCCTTCTTCTCAAGGCGGTCTAACAGCCTCGTCACCGAGGCTGAATCGACTTCCAGACTACGAGCCAAAGTGCTAGGCGTAGATGCCGGAGTGGCCGACACATGGTGTAGTGCCATGACCTGCACAGCGGTCAAACCAAACGGAGCAGCTACGCGATTCAGCACTTGATTTCTGGCTGTGGAAAGCCGCGTGATGGCTGTAGAAAGCTCCATCACCCGAAGGGCATCGCTTGCTTTTCCCGTTTCGGTTGACCCATTCGGCATCATGATCGGGAACGTTTACTGGTCGCTTCCTCACCGCGGCCGTAGGCACGCATGAATGTCACCACGGCTGCGTTTGCCCACTGGTCGATCTGCGCCGAGGAAGGCGCGGCATCCGGATGAGTCAGGCACTGAAGCTGAGGCTCACCCCGAACTAGATTGATGAACAGATTGGCGGCCGTCTCGCGGCCGATCTCGCCAAGATCAACCTCGCCGGATGCTGCCGCCTTGGAGAGTTGCTCGGCAACCAACGTCGTCATGACCTGCGGGCCGGCCAAGTAGAACGTCCGTGCGAGCTTGGGAAAACGCGGTGCTTCGCCAATCACGACGCGGAAGACAGCCAGTCCACTAGGTGAGAGCACGATGTCCAGGTAGGCCTTGGCCAACAGGGTCAACGTCTCTCGCAGCTTTCCCGGGTGGAATTCGATGCCATGCACCGTTTTCGTGAATGCCGCACATTCGGCCTCGATCACCGCAGTGAAGAGGGCTTCTTTGTTCGCGTAGTGCGCATACACCGTGGATTTGGACACGCCAGCCTCGCGCTGGATCATGTCGGTGGTTGCCGCGCTGAACCCATGGGTCAGGAAGATGTTGCGCGCTGCACGCAGGACGGTGAGCGCCTTGGCGTTCAGCTCGCCGTTGCTCGGCGGCGGGGCGGTCATGACTTGGTTGGTGCGTGGCATCTGCTTGGTCTGCTTGGTTTGGAAGTTTTGACACGGTGGCTTGATTTCGGTATAGTACCAAACCGCTCGGTACGAATCAACTTAGCCAACCATCTCACGGGTAGCTGCACTTAAGTAGTTGCTGAAATCCCCTATGAGCTGGTGGCCTAATTTTTGCCTCTATAGTAAACCGAGCGGTTCGGTACTAATCGCATATTGGATGAGCCTTCATGACGTCACAACCGCTGCTCTCACAACTGCTGCGACAAGCAGGCTCGGCGCTCTTCACGATCTCACTGGTCGGCTGCGCGGTTGGTCCTGACTTCGTGAAACCCGACGACAGGCTCGCAGCCGTCCAACTGTCGCCCAGGGCGGACTACACGCAGACTCAGGAAACATCCGCCGCGAACTTCCCATCTTCATGGTGGACGTTGTTCAACGATGGCGTGCTGACGGATCTGCAAGCCCGTGCGCAGGCGGGCAACCTGAACCTGCAGATAGCTTCCGAGCGCATCGAGCAAAGCCGGGCGCAGTTGGGGATTGCCTCCTCGCTGCTGCTGCCCAGCGTGGGCGCTTCGGCGGGCTATTCCCGCGAGGCCATCAGTGAGCACGGCAAGTTTGCCGCGTTGGGCGCACCGACGAGCGCGAGCGACTTCTGGCAGTTGGGATTCGACGCCAGTTGGGAACTTGACCTATGGGGCCGTGCGCGGCGATCGCGCGAAGGCGCCGCAGCCGCTTTCGAGGCCACGGTATATGAACGCGAAGCGGCACGGGTGGCCTTGTCCGCCGAGGTGGCCCGCACCTATCTCCAGTTACGCGGTACGCAAGCGCAACTGGATATCACCCGGCAGAACTTGGAGGTCGCCGATCGCACCCTCCGCCTTGCCGAGAGCCGTGAGCGCAATGGTGTCGCCACACGTTTTGAAACCGCTTCGGCGCGCGCGCAACTGGCAACGGTCGAGGCGCTGGTGCCCGAACTGGTCCAGCGCCGCAACACGCTGATGAACGCCTTGGCACTGCTGCTGGGGGAGCAGCCGCGCGCCCTCGATACGCAGTTGCTTGAAGCGATGCCCTTGCCGTCGCTTCCTTCCAATGTGCCGGTGGGCCTGCCCTCCGAATTGGCGCACAGGCGGCCGGACATACAGCGCGCCGAAGCTCAACTCCATGCTGCGACGGCAGCCATCGGCGTTGCCAAAGCCGATTTCTACCCGCGAATCGGCCTGAAAGGCAGGGTCGGCGTCGAAGCCTTCGAGTTCAACGACCTCGACAGTTGGGATTCCCGGTTCTTCTCCGTCGGCCCGACGGTCTATCTTCCCATCTTTCAGGGCGGGCGTCTGAAGCAGCGCCTGGCGCTGAACGAGGCACGGCAAAGAGCTGCCGCCATTGCCTACCGGCAGACGGTGCTGCAAGCCTGGCATGAAGTGGACAACGCTCTCGATGCCTGGGCAGCTCAGCAGAACCGCCATACCGAACTGCTGGTGTCGTATGAACAGAACAAGCAGGCGCTGCATGCTGCCGAGCGCGGCTATCAGGAAGGCGCTGCCGACTACCTGAATGTTCTGGCCGCGCAGCGTGGCGTTCTTGCCAGCCAGACCAGCCTCAATGCCAGCGCCACCAACGCTGCGCTCACCCTGGTCAATCTCTACAAGTCGCTGGGCGGCGGCTGGGACCCCGACGCACTCACATCCGAACGGCAGGCCGGCGGCGATGCGCCCCTGACGACCATCGCGTCGTCGGCTACCTCGCAACCCAAGGTTGAGCAATGAGTGCCGCAGCGTTGCAACCGACAGCGGCGCCGCCCGCACCCGCCGCTGCGGCAGCCCCTCCGAAGCGGGCGATTGCGGGGCTGGTCGGCATCCTCATCGCGGCCATGATGGCCGGCCTGAACAACCGCGTGGGCGCATTGGCCCTGGCGGACGTGCGCGGCGCGCTGGGCTTCGGCTTGGACGATGCCTCCTGGCTCACCACCGTCTATAGCGCGGGCGAAGTGATCGCCATGCCGTTTTCGGCATGGTTCGCCATCACCCTCTCGGTGCGCCGATTCGAGCTGTGGATGATCGGTGCATGCACTTTGTTGGCGGTGTGCATCCCCTTCATCCATGACCTCGATCTGCTGCTGGTCATGCGCTTCCTGCAAGGCATCGCCAGCGGCACGATGATCCCCGTGCTGATGATGGCGGCATTGAAGTTCCTGCCGCCCCACATCCGGCTGCACGGATTGGCGCTGTATGCACTGACGGCCACCTTCGCGCCCAACCTTTCGATCTGGCTGGCGGGGCAATGGACGGATGGCCTGTTCGATTGGCGCTGGGTGTACTGGCAGATTCTTCCGCTCGCGGCGATTGCCGCCTTGCTGATCGGATGGGGTCTGCCCAAAGACCCCATCCAGACAGACCGTTTCCCGCAGGCCAACTGGCCCGGTATGGCTTTCGGCGTGCCCGCATTCGCCCTGATTACCGTCGCCTTGGATCAGGGCGTGCGGCTGGACTGGTTCAATTCACCCCTCATCGTCGTCTCGCTGGTGGCTGGGCTGACGCTGCTGGGGGCCTATCTGCTGACGGAGTGGTATCACCCGACGCCGTTCATCAAGTTGCAGATGCTCAGCCGCCGCAACCTGGCGCTGGGCTTCACCTTGTTCATCTGCCTTCTAGTCGTGCTGACCTCCGGCGTGATGTTGCCGATGACCTTTCTCGGGCCGCTCCAGAGCTACCGACCGCTTCAGATGGCACCGATCGGTCTGATCGTCGCGCTGCCTCAACTGGTCCTGGGTTCCGTGGTGGCGCTGTTTCTGTACCGGAAATGGGTCGATGCTCGATTTGTGTTCGCGGGCGGCTTGCTGCTGATCGCCCTGGCGTGCTTCCTTGGCGCGCAACTGACTTCTGACTGGAACCGCGACCAGTTTGTGCTGACGCAGACGCTGCAAGCCTTTGGCCAGCCCATGGCTGTCGTCTCGCTGCTGTTCCTGTGTACCAGTGTCGTGCACCCAAGCGAAGGCCCGTATGTGTCGGGGAACATCAACACGCTGCGCGCCCTGGGGTCGCTGATCGGGGGCGCGGTAGTCGGGCAGCTCGTGACCGTGAGACAGCGGTTCCACGCGGAAATGCTGCTGGATCACGCCGCGTCCGTAGGCAACTCCGTTCCGCTTGTCCCGGAGCCCGCTCAACTGATGGGAATCATCGGCCAGCAGGCACTGGTGCTATCGGTCGCGGATGCCTATCGCGCGCTGGGCGTTCTGGCGTTGGTGATGGTCCCCTTCGTATTGCGGCTGACCTACATTCCCGCCCCCGATTTGCAGCCCGCTGCCCCTCAATCCATATCGTCGTCCCAAGGATAGTTCCACCATGGCCATGCCGAAGAAAGCCAAGATCACCAGTGCCCTGCTACTGCTCGCAGTGGCAGTGGGCTGTGTCATTTATCTGAATCGCCCCGAATCCAGCGCATCGACCCAATCCACGGACGACGCCTATGTACAGGCCGACTTCACCCTCGTCGCCCCCCAGGTGTCGGGAGTGATCGGCAAAGTGCTGGTCGAGGAAAACCAGCCAGTGAAGGCCGGCGATCTTCTCGCCGCGATCGACGATAGGGATTTCATCGTTGCGGTGGACGCGGCCAAGGCACAAGTCGCCGCTGCCGAGGCCAGCGTCGCGGGGCTTGCCGCGCGCGTGGCACAGCAGGAAACCGCGATACGTCAGGCGCAGGCGGCCGTCGCGGTGGACGATGCAGAACTCAAATTGGCCGAGGCCAACCAAAGACGTTATCGGAATCTGGCCTCCGACGGATCAGGCTCGATCCAAGCCCAGCAACAGGCCGAGGCGCAGTTGGCCATTCGGCTGGCCAGCCGGGACAAGAATCGCGCGGGCCTGCAAGCGGCGCGGCAGCAGACGGACATCCTGAAAGCCGATCTTGAAAAGGCCAAGGCTGCACTTTCCCAGGCGCAGGCGGCGCAGGCCGCAGCGGAGTTGAAGCTCTCCTATACCCAAATCACGGCGCCCATCGACGGCGTGATTGGCCAGAAATCGGTGCGCGTCGGCGCATTCGTGAATGCCGGCAAGCCGTTGGTGGCGGTGATTCCGCTCGACGCGGTCTACATCACGGCCAATTTCCGCGAAACGCAATTAGCGCGTGTGCAGCCAGGGCAATCTGTGGACATCAAGGTGGACGCCTTGCCCGGTGCCGTACTGAAGGGAACCGTGGAGAGCCTGGGGCCGGCCAGTGGCGTCAGCTACTCGGCCGTCGCGCCGCACAACGCCACGGGTAACTTCACCAAGATCGTCCAGCGCCTGCCCGTGCGCATTCGCATCGACCCCGACCAGCCTGATGCCGCGAATTTGCGCGTCGGTATGTCCGTGACGCCGAAGATCCGCATCGGTGAATAGCGCCATTCGTCCAGCATGAGGAGCCATATAAATGAGGCAATACCGTTATCGCGTAACTGTGGAGCAGTTGACTGATTCGCATGGCATCCCCAGCGATCGCAAGCCTCTGCAATTTGAGGCCGGAAATCATGACGACATCATTTCCGTCGTGACGTGGCTTCGCAGCCGAGGTGACTTCAGTAGCCAGGATGACGCGGCGGCATTTGCGGTCGGGTTGAAGCTGTTGGCCGGGGCAATCCTGGCAAACAAGGAAAACCCGCTTCTGTCTTCATTCCTGCCGCATCTTTATCAGTTCGTGAAGGACCTGAAGGCTGGTTCCAAGACCGACCAATGATTCGGCGGCCCACGCAACCAAGGAGAAGAAAGGACGCTTGTCCAGATGACGCCTTGTCCATACACGGCAGGAAAGTCGGCCACATTGAGGGCATGCAACGGTGAGGTGGATCCCGGCATAGCCGCCGGACGCGGTATGCGCATTCTCTTGGCCTTGGCTATAGGTGCTCTGCCGGCTGTTTCTGCGGCCCAGGGCCGCTTTGCCGACGCGAAGCTGTATGTCCAGGCCGGAGCCACATCTTTGCAAGGCGACGCAACGCACGCAATGAACGTGGGCGTGATGGTGCCTTCTGGCCTCTTCAAGGGCATCAGTCGTGATGCGGGTCCGCTGACCCTGCATTGGGATCTATGGGGTGGCCATTGGAGGTCGCACCATGCTGATGGCACAACAGGGGGCTATTCCCAGCTCGGAGCCCTGATGGCTTGGCGCTACCAGCCTGCAGGGCCGCAATCTCCTTGGTTCTTGGAGGCAGGCCTGGGAGGGAGCGTCTCGGACGGCCTCTACAACTCAGGGCAGCGTCGATTCAGCACGGCCTTCCAATTCACGGAAGTGCTGGCAGTGGGCTACCGCTTTGGGCCGGCAAAGGCCTATGAGGTTTCCTTGCGTGTACAGCATTTCTCGAATGCCGGCATCAAGAAGCCAAACCCAGGTGAGAACTTCATGTTCTTGCGTCTCTCTCTTCCATGGTGAACGCGATGGTTCCCATCCGTTCAGGCTGATGTCCCTGAATTTGCTCCAACGCCGAGTTGCTTGGGCCATCGTCGTTATTCCGGCGGCGGTTCTGTGTTCCCTGTCAGCGCGCCTCCAATGCGGCGCGCTACTTCGGCTTTATAGGCGTCGATGTCAGATATTGGCCTCGAACGAAGTGATCGACGGGCGGCTACGCCGAGGCGCTTCCCACGTCGGTTCCAAGCATCTGGTTGGCGAGTTGCGCCCAGGCTTCAGTTACGGGATGGGCCGATGGACGGTCACATATCTGATGGCATGGCGCGGTGCCGAGTTTTCCACGCCTGACATGCCGAACCCGCCGTCGGTCAACTACGCCAGCATCATGCTCGTCTATGAGTGAGTCAGCGTCCACGGGGGCCTGCGATGGCACACATTAAGCCAGTCACTAGCGTTGAAAAGACGGCGCTGGTCCTGTCCGGAGGCGGCGCGCGCGCTGCCTACCAAGTTGGCGTGTTGCAGGGCCTGGTGAAGTTGCGCCGCGAACGTCTGGGCGACGGGGCGCCCAACCCATTTGGTATTCTCTGCGGCACTTCGGCAGGTGCAATCAATGCCGCCGCTTTGGCCTGCCGAGCAGACTCCTTTGATGCGGGCGTGGAGACAATCGCCGCAGTTTGGCGAAACTTTCGCGCTGATCAGGTGTATCGCACCGATGCGCTTGGTATTGCCCGCAGCGGCGCACAGTGGCTGAGCGCGATTTCGGTAGGCTGGATGTTGGCGCGCTGGCGTAAAGAAGGGCCACGTTCGCTGCTGGACAATGAACCTTTGGCCGAGCTGCTGCGACATTGGGCGCCGCTGGAACTGCTACCGCGCATGCTGGCCGAGCGTCATCTGCACGCGCTTGCGCTAGGCGCGTCCAGCTACACCAGCGGCGAACACCTCACTTTCTTTGAGGCCACCGGCGACATGACGGGCTACGAGCGATCGCAGCGGCTGGCCGTACCCATGCGACTGGGGCTGGAACACCTGCTCGCTTCGGCGGCTATCCCCTTCGTATTTCCAGCACAGCGTATCGAGCATGCGGAGCACGCCGGCTGGTACGGCGACGGCTCGATGCGGCAAACCTCACCGATCTCGCCGGCCATCCATCTCGGTGCGCAGCGTATGCTCATCGTTGGTGTCGGTCGGCTGCATGAACCGCGTGGGCGAATCGTGCGTGATGGCGGTTATCCGACACTGGCTCAAGTTGGTGGGCACGTGCTGTCGAATGTCTTTCTCGATTCGCTCGCGGTGGACATCGAGCGTATGGAGCGCGTCAACCGTACCCTGGAAATGATGACGCTGGGGCAGCGCCTGGCCACCTCACTGCGGTCGGTGAAGGCGCTGGTGATAGCGCCAAGCGAGCGCATTGACGACATCGCGGCTCGGCACCAAAAGCACCTGCCGCGAACAGTGCGCGCGCTGTTGCGCGGCGTGGGTTCGTCCAGCGCGAGCAGTGACCTGAGCGGTTCCGCTCTGGCGAGCTACCTGTTGTTCGAGGCTCCTTTCACTCAGGAGGTAATGGCGCTGGGTGAGCGCGACACGTTGGCACAACGGCAGGCAGTCTGTGATTTCTTCGGGTGGCTTTGAGGCGTGCGCTTCACTCCTGGGCGAGATGCCTTCAGGAACAGCGCTGGCAGACCATTTTCAATGGTGGAGGGACAAGTAGGGATTGTTAGGAGGGACGTCATGTAGCAGCCGAGACGGCTCTTCGAGCAAATAGCCATGCAAGCGCCGCGTTTTCCTCGGGCCGGTGACTTCGCAGGTCCAAATGTTCAGCCCATTGGAGTGCTTTCGGTGCAAACCCAGCTTCTCGAAGCGCTTCTGAACCCACTGCCAATCCTGCTGGCTCTCCTGCCTGGCCAGCGTACCTACCTGCGGGTGCTCCTGCGCATACCGCTGGAACACGCCTGGGCTGACCAGGTAAGCGGTGTCGCTGACGGTATGTACAAGGGCCTTTGCGTCGTTGATGATCAGACGCCGCGAGGTTATGCCATTTTGCAGCCACGCCATGAAGTGCTCGCCAGACGGCTGCGCAGCCGTCGGCGCAGGCGCTGGTGACGGAGGCAAAGGCTTGGCCAGGGGCGGCGCAGGTGTTTCAGGATCTGTGGCAGGCACCTCGCCCGAGACGGCTTCTGCATCCAGTCGACCGACAGGCAAATCATCATCCATTCCCACCATCGCCAGCATGTCTTCCATGACATCGGGCGCGGCTCGGGCGTCGGGTGGGTGAGCCGGGGTAGCGCCGCCGGCGTCCTCCCAGGGAGGGGGCTGCTGATCTTCGGAGGGGGGCATCGCCGCGATCGCTGGCGTTGGCACCGAGGCATCGGCATCTTTGTCTGCCGGCGTCGTGTCGATCGCCACCGTTCCGGCGAACGACGTTGGCCGCTCGCCAGGCTCCCAAATGAGCGCCGGCGCAAGTCGCAACAGGGTGAACGAGTGGGACCAGCCGGTGGCACTGGTTACGGTGGCGCGCCAGATCGCCTTGCCATCGGGCGTCGGCTGCAACATGCCGTGGTCTTGGAGCGCGTTGAACACTGCGGTGTTGTTCGCAGGGATGCCATCGACGCCCTGGGACAGCAGGTGCGCGCGGAGCTTGTCGGAAACGGTCTTGCTCACCAGCCATAGCGCATCGTCCGTGAGCCAGCCATCGGAGGCTTCGGGCTGGTTCAGTTTCAGCTCTTCTTTGAGCAGGTAGCGCAGCCCGTTGACCAGCTTGCGTTGGAGCGAGTGCTTGGGTGCAGCCATGGCGCGCGCGGGATCGCCGCCCAATTCCTGAGCGACGGAGGCGCGGTCAGCTTGCACGACCAGTTCGCCCAGCACCCCGGCGTGCTTGTACTGTCCGGCCAAGACGTAGAGCAGCGGCGCCCACAGGGACGGATAGCCGCTGAGCCAGTCCAGCAGATCGCGGTCGAGCAGTTGCCGGTAGAGCAAGCCTGTCGCGGCGCTATGGAGCCGGTACTCGCGATCCTCGCGGTAGCGGAAGCGGTACGGCTGACACAGGGGGCCGTGCCACGGGTGCCAGGCGCTGCCGTCGGCCAGTTCGACATGCAGATCGACCGCCACCTTGCCGATGTCATGGAGCAAGGCGGCATAGGCGACGGCCGCAGTCCAGGCTTCGGCCTGCGCCGCCTGGTCTTCGGGGCTGGCCCCGATGGGCAGCAGATGGGACTGCCGCAGCTTCAGGCTGTAGGCGACGATTTCCAGGCCATGGTCGAGCATGCCGCCGAGGTATGCGTGGTGGTGCGCTTCGGAGGCCGGGAAAGCCTGGACCAGCTCGGCGTAGCGCTCCAGTGGCGTGCGGTACAGGGTGGCGAACTGCTGGCGCGAAAGCGAGGTGCGCTGCCAGATGTGCTCCATCAGCTTCTGCCGGCGCGGGGTGGCCAGCAGCGATGCGGCCGACTCCGGCCGCATCAGCCCTTTCGGGAGATCGACGGCGGGGGCTGGCGACGGCGCGGCAGCGACCGGGGGCCGTTTTCGCTGGAACAGGGAGAGCATGTCGATGTCCTGATGGTGGGCCGGGCGGGAGGCCTTTTGGCCTTTTCGAGGTAGGGCCTTTCCCCTTGCACCCCATTCCCTTGCCGTTTCGACCCTTTGGCCTTTAACCGTTTCGGTATAGCGGGGCCTGGGCTGCGGCTCCAGCGTCAATGTGGAACCCGCACGAATGGATTGGACGGCGACCTGGTGCTGGCCCCCGGCCTATGCTGCCGGGACGCTACACCACACAGGTAGGCTCCCACTCAGGCGACTAAGTTGACAAAAGCGACAAAGGCGACTATAGTGAACCCTGTCTCAAACCTACCTGGGAGCTGACCATGCCCACTGCGATCGAATTCATTGCCGACCGGCTGCCGCGCGTCACGGTGGAGGATGTGCGCCGCTTCGCCGATACCGTCGAAATCCGGGATGCCCCGGCTTTCGCGGCCGAGTTGCAGGCGTTCATCCACGAGCGCGTGGAGGCGGTGACGCTGCCCGCCAACCTGGAAGGTGAAACGGTAGCGCAGGCCTTGCAGCGCAAGGCGGCCACGTTGCGCGCCGACACGCGTTGGGCACCGACTGAAACCGACGTCCAGCGAGGCCGCGCCGTGCTGCTGGAAGCCTTCAACCAGCCGCACAACCTGCCGCCCGCCGAGTTCGCCAAGCTGGCGGACAAGTCGCGCCAGCAAATCTACAAGGACATCCTCGCCCGTCGTCTGCTGGCGCTGAACGTGGGGCCGCGCGGCCAGAAGCTGCCCGACTGGCAGCTCGACCCGGTGAAGCAGCAGTTGACCCAAACCGTGCTTCAGGAGGTCGAGGGCATCGACCACTGGACGATCTACCGCGCGCTGTCCGAACCGCTCGAAGGCCTGGGCGGTCGCTCGCCGGTGGATGCGGTGACGCATGGCACGATCGATGACGTGGCCGAGGCCGTGTTCAACGTGCTGGGCGTCCAGGTGCATTGAATCGAGACGGGGTTCAGCCGACATACGTGTAAAAATGACTCGCAGAATCTAATTTCTTCTTTGAAAACATATGGTTGCCGGATAAAAATGGCCCCTTATCGGGGCTGCCCACGCCCCCGGCCCTTTCCGCCTGACGCCGTGTCGGCAGCGGCCTGATCGGGTTTCAGCTGTGCCAGTAGCTGCTCCAGTGTTTCGAGGCGCACGCCGGCACGCAAGGCATCGGCTTCGGCCTGCTCGCGACGCTCCCTTTCCTTTATCGCTTCCGTACGGGAGTTGACCAGTTCAGCCCGCGCATCCTCCAGCGCTTGTGCGTCTTCAGCCCAGCGCCCCTGCAGCGCATGATGCTCCGCGGCCGTCAACCGCAAGACATCCAGTTCCTTCTGCTGCGCCTCGATGCCGCGGCGGGCTTCGGCCAATTCCCGCTCCACGCGTCCATGGCGCTCCAGCCACTGGCTGTTGTCGCGGTTGAGCTGCAGCAGCTCGTGGTTCTTTGCCATCAGGGCCTCGTTGGCCTGGCGCAGTGCCACCTGCAGTTCCTGCACCTGGTGCTCGTGGCGGCGTTGTTCCTGCTCGCGCTGCTCCTTCACCGAGGTCCGGTAGTGCTCCAGCGCCTCACGGGCGTGGGCATGCTTCTCTTCCAGCGATTTCGCATGGGCTTCGTGCTCGGTCACGCGGGCGGTCAGGCCGGCGATGCGCTCGCTGAGCTGGGCGATTTCCGTGATCCGCTCCGCCAAGGACTGCTGGGCCGAAGCGTGGGCGGTCCGCTCCTCGTGCAGTGCGGCTTCGGTGCGCTGCAGTTGGTTGCTCAAGGCGGTCGCTTCCTGCCGCGCCTGTTCCAGCGCCTCGCTGTGCTCCTGCAACTGCGCGGCAAAGCGCTGCTGTGCTTCGGCCACCACCGCCTCGGCCTCCTCATGCAGGCGCGCCGCCAGCCGGCCGACCAGGTCCTGCAGGGCCTCGCTGACAGCGACCTTGGCGCCGATGCCTTGCCCTTCTTCCTCCTCCAGTTCCTTGAGGTAGCGGTGGATCGTGGTCTTGGAGCCGGTGTTGCCCAGCGCCACCCGCACCGCGTCCACCGACGGGTGTTTGCCCTGCGCCCGCAGGGCGTCGCGAGCCTTCTGCACCTCGCTCTTGTACAACCCGCTGCGGGCCATGGCCGCCTCCTCTGATTATTTCGTAATGTATTACATACCACGTAATTACATACCAATCAAATTACACAATCGCGGAGAATGCTGATGTAATTTCACACGGGATAATAGTGGCTTATCCCGCCTGAAGCTTGTTTGTCGGGTGCGGCGGCGGGAATTTCAGTACGGCAGGGCCGTTGGTGGCCCAATCGGGATCGTGCCGTACTGCGAGTGTCACGCCTGTTGGTGCGCCTTGAATCGGCGCAGAAGCGCGGACTGGGGAGCCTGCAGCAACTCCCCGAAGCGACCGGCCTCGACGACCTGGCCGCGTTCCAGCACGACGACCCGTTCGCAGAGCTGGGCGACTTCCGCCGGATCGTGCGTGACCAGGATGACCGTGGACCCGAGGGCTCGGCACAGCTCGGCGATCTGACCGAACAGCGCGTCTTTCGTCACCAGATCCAATCCGGCAAACGGTTCATCCAGCAACAGGAACTGCGGTCGCACCGCAATGGCGCGGGCGATCGCGACCCGCTGCTGCTGGCCGCCGGACAAGCGGCCAGGCCGGGCGTTGGCCAGATCTTGGATTCCGCAGCGCTCCAGTGCATCGAGCGCCTGGGCCCGGGCGCCTGATCGCGCACGCCTCAAGCCCGGTAGTCCGAGCAGCACGTTATCCAGAGCGCTCAGATTCGGCCACAGTGCCAGGTCCTGGAATACCAGGCCGATGCGGCGGGAATGCGCTGGTACCAGGATGCGACCGGGGGCGGACAGGAGCTGGCCGCCGAGGAGCACCTTGCCGGCCGTCGGCGCATCCAGGCCCGCCAGCAAGCGCAGCAGCGTGGTCTTGCCGCAGCCGGAAGGGCCGACGATGGCGGTGTGCTGCCCGAACTCGAAATCCAACGAGACATCGGCCAGCACGGCATGGTCGTCGAAGACCTTGCCGATCCCTTCGAGGCGGAACGCCGCTGGGTTCATCGTGACCACCTGCCAAGGCCGAATCGCACCATCCCCAGCACCGCCATCACGGCCAGGACGTAGATCAGGCACAGCGCTGCGGTCCAGGCCTCCGGGGCATTGGCCATGACGGTGAAGATGGTCAGTGGCAGCGAGGGGTGGCCGGGCGGGTGCAGGAGCAGCACGGTGCTCACGTCGGCGCTGGCCAGCAATGCCACCAGCAGCACCGAGGCCAGCGCGCTGGGCGCCAGCAAGGGCGCGGCGACGCGGCCCAGATAACGGGAGAGCGGAACGCCGTGCACGGCGGCGGCTTGCGCCCAGGAGGGGGCCAATCCGCCCCAGGCCCGCAGGCCGAGCAGCACCGCGAGCGGAAACAGACGCAGCGCCAATGTGACGCACACGACCAGCGGGCCGCGCAGCACCGGATCGGCGGATGCGGGCGCGGATGCGGCGAGTTCGACGACGCCCAGCGCGAGCAACGCGGGCGGTTGCACCAGCACGACCAGCGCGAGCACCAACGTCACGATGCGCAGGCGTGGCGTGCGCCCGGCGCAGAGGGCGACAGCGAATCCGAGTGCAGTCGCCAGTACTCCGGCACCGAAGGCATACAGAAGCGTATCCATGCCGGTTCGCGCCAGGGTTTCGGTCGCCAGTTGCAGGCTGGCGCCCGGACGCAGCGGCAGCAACAGACCGGTCAGCGGCGCCAGCAACCCGCCCACGATCACCAACGCAAGCATTGCCGCTGCGATGCTGCCCGGCAGCCGCCGCGGCACGGGCTGCAGCGGTCGGAGTTGTCTGGCCAGGATCGCATCCGCTAGGCGCGGTGTCGCCACGGCGAGTATCGGGACGGTGAGCACCACCACCACGGCCGCCAACCCAAGACTCTGGCGTGCGGCCAGCAGGAAATCGTATTGGGACGAAAAGCTGGTGAGCAGGTCTCCGGCGACGGTGCGCACGCCGAAAATCATCCCCGGGCCGGGATCGGAAAGCATCAACACTGCGACCAGCACGGTCGCAAGCGCCGCCGGCGGCGCCACGTGGCGGGCGGCATGCCACACCACCGCCGTCTCCCCGTTGCTGACGCGCACTGCATCCACCTGTGATGCGGTGAGGCTGCCGGCGGCAGCGAATGTGGTCAACGCCACGATCGGGGTGGCGACCCCGGCATGGGCGAGGACCAACCCCGGTATGCCTTCCAACAGGCCCGTCGCCGTACTCCAACGGGACGCCAACGCAGACCAGCCAATGGCCCAGAGAAACGAGGGCGCCAGGATAGGCAGCATGACCAGCGTGAGCAGCCAGGTTCGACCTGGAAAACGATAGAGCGCCGCCATCACGCCCGTCGGCAGGCCGAGGCCCAGGGCGATCGCCCCCACGGCCAGCGCCATGCGCAGACTGCCGCCCAACGCCGATACGAACGATGCATCGGGCCAGGCCCCGGATGCGCTCAGCAGCGCACGGCCGAGCAACATCGTCACCACCGCGAAGACGGGCAGGAAGCAGATCGCCAGCCCCGCACTGCGCCAGTGGCCGTCCTGCTCAAGGCGCAGGGGCGAGATCATCGCAGGTTGAGGTCCACCCACTGCTTGAGGTAGCCGCGCGAGAGCGATTCCTGCAAGGGGGCGAGCTGTGCGTAGTCCACGGTCATCGGCGAGAGTTGCGCCAGCGGCACCACATGCGGCGGAACCGGCACGCCCGGCCGGATCGGCATCTGGGCGGCCTCGCTTTCGGCCAGCCGCCGCTCGGTTTCCTCGCGCAGCAGGTAGTCGATGAACCGCTTGCCGGCATCGGCGTGCGGCGCCCGCGCAATCAACACGGCGCTGTTGGGGATGATCAGCGTCCCCATGCCGGTGGCGTCCGGATAGACCGCGCGCACGGGCTTGCCCTCGATGCGGGCGACATTGAAGTCGTCGGTGTCGGTGAGCCCGACCGCGCACTCACCGGTCGCCGTGCGCCGGCGCACCTCGCCGTTGGAGGACAGGATCTTTCCGCCGTTGGCGATGAACCCATCGAAGAATTGCTTCGCGCCCGCCTCGCCCAGCACGGAGAACAATGCCGCGGCGTGCATCGAGGTGGTACCGAACAGCGGATTGGCGATGCACGCCCGGTCCTTGAAGCGATCGTCCAGCAAATCCATGACCGAAGCCGGCTTGCGATCGTCGCTGACCAACTGGGTGTTGTAGATGAGCACGCGCGCACGGGCGGAAAAGCCGGTCCAATGATGCTCGGGATCGGAATAGCGCGCCGGCAGCCCCGCTGCGGTGGACGGCCGATAGGCCGCGGACACCCCTTTGTCCTTGAGGATCGCCGCGCGGACCGGGTCGCCGCTCCAGAACACATCGGCCACCGGCCGATCCTTCTCGGCGATGAGCCGATTGAGCAGGCCCGTGCTCTTGGTTTCCTCCGTGTCCGGGACGAGTCTGACGCGGATGCCCGTTTCCTGCTCGAACTGCTCGGCGACGGGGCGCGCGAAGATCTCGTCGACGGAGGTGTAGATGACGACCTCTCCGGATGGCCGGGGCGCCCCGCTGTCTTCGGAGCAGCCGATCAGGATCGCCATCGCGGCAATGCCTGTCAGGAATGCGGTAGTCATTCGGGTCATGTCGAGTCTCTCCATCACAGAAGGAACTGCAGCCCGCAGTAGGCCAGCAACTCCGGTTCTCCACTGGACGATCCGCGGAAGCTGCGTCCGGCGGACAACAGCAGGTTGAGATGGTCATTGACGCCGATCTTCGTGCCGATATTGAAGACCAGCACATCGTCATCGAAGTCCTGGCTGGCGACCCCGGCCACCTCGGCCAACAGTTCAAGTTGCTCATTGACGCGATAGCTGGTCGCGACACCGTAAAGCCATTCGTCCTCGTCGGCCTCGACGAACTCGTAACCCAGCTCCAGATACAGTTCGAAAGGCCCGGCCGAGCGCGCCATCTGGACCGGCAGCTTGAAGCGCGCTCCCTCATCGACCAGACCGCGCTCGTCCGACGATGTCGGGTTATTGAACTCAAGCTGCGGATAGATCGACAGGGACAGGCCATGGCGATCCTCGTCCAGGAAGCGATGCTTGATGCCGATCTTGGCTTTGCCCAGCCCGTCCGTCGTGCCGTTGTCGCGGCTGTCGAGCACCAACCATGGCACCTCGAACTTGAGTTGCGTGCGCTCGCCGAGCCCATAGTTGATGTCGAACAATGGGGCCTCGAAAAGCCGCTGGCTGCGCGTTTGTTCCAGGGTGATCGGGAGGTTGATTTCCCAGCGACCGTCGCCGGGTGTGCCAGGGTCATCGGTGATCAGCGGAGGTCCGGCGGCATGCACGGGCAGCGAGGCGACGAGCGCGAACGGCATCGCCGTCGCGGCGCAGCGTCGTGCGGGCACACCGCCTGTCCGCATCACTCGCTCTTGTCCAGCGAGGTCACGCTCAGGTCATCGAACTGCGTGACGGCATCGGCCTTGGTCCACACGCCGATCTTGCCGGGGGCGGTGAAGGTCGTGTCCTCGGTCTCGAACAGTTTGCGGCCGTTGAGAAACACCTCGAAAACCGGGCCGTTCGCGATCACG
This sequence comes from Stenotrophomonas acidaminiphila, assembly GCF_001431595.1. Lineage (GTDB taxonomy): Bacteria > Pseudomonadota > Gammaproteobacteria > Xanthomonadales > Xanthomonadaceae > Stenotrophomonas > Stenotrophomonas acidaminiphila. The sequence goes on along the minus strand of NZ_LDJO01000004.1, from coordinate 633 downwards.
CGCAACGTATTCCATTGCTGATGCGGCACTTCGGCCTCGACGCCATACGCGCCGCCCTTGCTGCTGACCCCGATGTTGCTGCGCTTGCCGTTCTGCGTCTTGTAGGCCACCACGTTGTCCTCCAGGGCGTTGGCACGGACGACGTAGTAGTTCCCACGATCCTGGTAGCGAAAGACGATGCCCGCCGATGCGTCCACTGCGCCGCTGAGGGTCTTGAAGCGCACGGAAATATCAGCATCCCGGGCGCTCGCATCGTCGCGCACCAGATGCGGATAGCGGGCATTGGTGCGATCGTCGCTGAGCTGGGCCAGGACCTGACGGCCCGAAGGGGCGTCGTCCACTTGCTGGACACGCCATTCGCCCGGTGCGCCCGCACCGGTCAGCGCGGCGGTAAACCCCGGCGGCATCTGCCCTGTCGGTGCGCTGTCGAAATCGTACGTCAGCGCCTTACTGGGCATCGGCGGCGCCGCGTCGTTGGAGGTGGGCTCGGTAGAACGGGCACAACCGCTGAACAAGGAGCCGACCAGGAGTCCGGCCAGAAGGGGTCGAATGTGCATGGTGTTCCTCCCGTTTGGTTGGTGGTGTGGTTGAGTTCGAGCCCATGGGGCACCGGACTCACTCGATCGGGCTCGT
>NZ_LDJO01000039.1 GCF_001431595.1 Stenotrophomonas acidaminiphila | reverse complement strand
GAACTCTGGCCGGTCCACTGGCAAGCAATCAGGCCGCACATTCCCTGTGGCGAAAACATGATCCGCCCTCAGGGGAGCCGCCGCCATGAAGCAGCTCATTGCGGTGCGATATGGCCAAATTGAAAATCCAATCACTGGTAGCCGGCCAGCTTTCCGATCGTCACTGGTGCAGGAAAGGGCATCAAGGCCAACTGCCCCCCATATTACGGATGCGTTTCATACAAACAGGTCGGACAGGATGGATCCGCCTACTGCCCATCGGTGTAATGCTGACTTGACCCCGGATGCTCACTCACCCAAGACAACACTTCCATCATCCAGCTAATGCTCTACGCCTCATACACCGGGGCAGCACATGCAGGAACAAGCACACCTGCTTATCCAATTGCTCATATTGGCAATCCCCGAGCGACGCACTGAGCACGATGCGGTGAGGTAGTTTTCATTGAGAGCACGGAATCCGCAGGTGCCCTTAATTCAGATCAGGATATCGGCATCTACCTCCCCCGACTCTTCGCAAGCCTGAAGGATGCCAGAGGGACCGATTAGTCCGATGCGCAGGAAGGCTTGCCTGCCATTGCTTCCCGCCAGAGGCCAAAGAAAAGGCCCGCACGAGGCGGGCCTGATCTTGGTGCCGGAAACAGGAGTCGAACCTGCGACCTACGCATTACGAATGCGCCGCTCTACCAACTGAGCTATTCCGGCGGAGCCGCCAATTGTAGGGGCTGGCCGGCGATGTGGTCAATCGACCAGACGCAGGCGCAGTTCCTTGGGCAGCGCGAACACCATCGACTCCGGCTCGCCGGCCAGTTCGGCGATGCCACCGGCGCCGAGTTCGCGCAGGCGCTCGATCACGCCGTCGACCAGCACCTGCGGCGCCGATGCGCCGGCGGTCAGGCCGACGCGCTGCTTGCCGGCCACCCACTGCGGGTTGATCTCGTGCGCGCCGTCGATCAGGTACGACTCCACGCCCTCGCGGCGGGCCAGTTCGGCCAGGCGGTTGGAGTTGGAACTGTTCGGCGAACCGACCACCAGCACCAGATCGCACTGCTGCGCCAGTTCGCGCACCGCGTCCTGGCGGTTCTGCGTGGCGTAGCAGATGTCGTCGTTCTTCGGCCCCTGGATGGCGGGGAACTTGGCCCGCAGCGCGGCGATCACGCTGCGGGTGTCGTCCACCGACAGCGTGGTCTGGGTGGTGTAGGCCAGGTTCTCGGGCTGGCCGACGCGCAGCGCGGCGACATCGTCCTCGTCCTCGACCAGGTAGATGGCACCGGCGCCCTCTTCGCTGCGCCACTGCCCCATCGTGCCCTCGACCTCGGGGTGGCCCTCGTGACCGATCAGCACCACGTCGCGACCCGCGCGGCAATGGCGCGCGACCTCGAAATGCACCTTGGTCACCAGCGGGCAGGTCGCGTCGAACACCTTGAGTCCGCGCCGCCCGGCCTCGTCGCGCACCGCCTGCGACACGCCGTGGGCGCTGAAGATCACCGTGTTGCCGTCCGGCACCTCGTGCAGCTCCTCGACGAAGATCGCGCCGCGCTGCTTCAGGTCGTCGACCACGAAGCGGTTATGCACGACTTCGTGGCGCACGTAGATGGGGGCGCCCAGCGTCTCGATCGCGCGCTTGACGATCTCGATGGCGCGGTCGACACCGGCACAGAAGCCGCGGGGGTTGGCAAGCAATACGTCCATGCGGCGATTCTAATGGCGACGGCGGGAAATAAGGGGAACGGGACCGAAACCGTACCGCCTCATCCCGCCTTCCCGGGCCCGCGGCTGCGCCCTTCGAACAGCCCGGACAGGGCGATGCCGATGGCGCCGGCCACGATCGCCGAATCGGCGATGTTGAACGACGGCCAGTAGTGGTCGCCGACGTACCACTGGATGAAGTCCACCACGTGGCCGTGGACCTGGCGGTCGATGACGTTGCCGATGGCGCCGCCGATCACCAGCGCGTACGGCAGCGCCGCGCGCCAGTTGCCGCGCGCGGTGCGCGACAGCCAGAACGCCATCAAACCGCTGATGCCCACCGCCAGCGCGGTGAAGAACCACAGCTGCCAGCCGCCGGCGTCGCTGAGGAAGCTGAACGCCGCGCCGGTGTTGTAGGTGCGGTACCAGTTCCAGAAGCCGTCGATCACCGGCACCGGGGTGAACTCGGGCAGGCTGGCCAGTACCCAGGCCTTGCTCCACTGGTCCAGGCCGATGACCGCCACCGACACCAGCAGCCAGATCAATGCGTTGGGTTTGACAGCCTTTGCTTGCATGTAATGCGCCTGTAGTGGAGTGCCATGGAACGGAGGTGCGTCAGCGCGCGCCATCCGTTCCGGGTAACGCGCGGATCAGAACCAGCGGCGGTCTTCGCCGGCGCCGTCGATGTTGCCGACGCAGCGGCCGCACAGCTCCGGGTGCGCGGGATCGCCGCCGACGTCGCCGCGATGGTGCCAGCAGCGCACGCACTTGGCCTTTTCGGTCGGCTGGGCGCTGACGAACACCTCGTCGGTGGTCGCCGGGCGCACGCTCACGTCGCCGCTGATGAACAGGAAACGCAGTTCATCGGCCAGCGGCTGCCAGCGCACTGCCTGTTCCTGGCTGGCGGCCACGGTGATCTCGGCTTCCAGCGCGGCACCGATGGCGCCATTGGCGCGCATCGGCTCCAGCACCTTGGCCACCTGTTCGCGCAGGGCCAGCAGTTGCTCGAAGTCGGCGGCCGACAACTGCGCGTCGGCCGGCAGCGGCGCCAGGCCGTCGTACCAGGTGGTGAACAGCACGCTGCCGGCATGCTCGCCCGGCAGGTAGCCCCACAGTTCGTCGGCGGTGAAGGTCAGGATCGGCGCGACCCAGCGCACGAACGCCTCGGCGATGCGGTACATCGCGCTCTGCGCCGAACGGCGGCCGCGCGAATCGGCCGGCATCGTGTACAGGCGGTCCTTGGTCACGTCCAGGTACAGCGAGCCCAGGTCGACGCTGCAGAAGTTCAGCAGCAGCTGCACGATCTCGGCCATGTTGTAGCTGGCGTAGGCGGCCTTGATCTTCTCCTGCAGCTCGAACGCGCGGTGCACGATCCAGCGGTCCAGCGCCACCATGTCCTCCAGCGGGCGCAGGTGCAGGGACGGATCGAAGCCGTCGAGGTTGCCGAGCAGGAAGCGCGCGGTGTTGCGCAGGCGCCGGTAGGCGTCGGCATTGCGCTTGAGGATTTCCTGCGACAGCGACATCTCGTTGCTGTAGTCGGCCGAGGCGATCCACAGGCGCAGGATGTCCGCGCCCAGGGTGCGCATGATTTCCTGCGGCTCGATGCCGTTGCCCAGCGACTTGGACATCTTGCGTCCGTGCTCGTCCACGGTGAAGCCGTGGGTCAGGCACTGGCGGTACGGGGCGTGCCGGTCGATGGCCACGCCGGTCAGCAGCGAGGACTGGAACCAGCCACGATGCTGGTCCGAGCCTTCCAGGTACAGGTCGGCCGGCTTGCCGAAGCCGCGCGCCAGCAGCACGCCCTCGTGGGTGACGCCCGAGTCGAACCAGACATCGAGGATGTCGGTGACCTTTTCGTACTGCGCGGCCTCGTCGCCGAGCAGCTCGGCCGGGTCCAGCGAGTACCACACGTCGATGCCGCCTTCCTGCACGCGGTCGGCCACCTGCTGCATCAGCTCGACGGTGCGCGGGTGCGGCTGCCCGGTTTCGCGGTGGGTGAACAGCGCGATCGGCACGCCCCAGGTACGCTGGCGGCTGATGCACCAGTCCGGGCGGCCATCGACCATGCTGGCGATGCGCGCCTTGCCCCAGGCCGGGAACCAGCCGACGTTGTCGATGGCGGCCATGGCATCGGCGCGCAGCCCGGCCTTGTCCATCGAGATGAACCACTGCGGGGTGGCGCGGAACACCACCGGCGTCTTGTGGCGCCAGCAGTGCGGGTAGCTGTGCTGGATCTCGGCGAACGCCAGCAGCGCGCCATTGCCGCGCAGCACGTCGACGATCAGCGGCTGCGCCTTCCACAGGTGCACCCCGGCCAGCGCCACGTCGCCGGCCGGCGGCGTGGAAGGCAGGTAGACGCCGCGGCCATCGACCGGGTTGATCTGGCCGGCGGTGTACGCATCCATCACCCCGTACTGCTGGCTGACCGCGAAGTCCTCCTGGCCGTGGCCGGGCGCGGTATGCACCGCGCCGGTGCCGTCGGCGTCGGACACGTGCTCGCCGTTGAGCAGCGGGATGTCGCGGTTGGCGTAGAACGGGTGCGCCAGCAGCTGGTTCTCCAGCGCCGCGCCCTTGGCATGGCCGTGCACGACCATCCCGGCCACGCCATAGCGGGCCAGCGACCGCTCGGCCAGCGCCGCGGCCAGGACCAGCCAGCGCGGCTGGCCGTCACGGGCCGGGCCTTCGACCAGCGCGTACTCGATGTCCGCGCCCAGCGACACCGCCAGCGAGGCCGGCAGGGTCCACGGGGTGGTGGTCCAGATCGGCACCGCCACTTCCACGCCGGCCGGCAGCTCGACCCCGAAGCAGGCCGCCAGCGCCCTGGAATCGCGTGCGGCGTAGGCCACGTCGATCGCCGGCGAGGTCTTGTCCTGGTATTCGATCTCGGCTTCGGCCAGCGCCGAGCCGCAGTCGAAGCACCAGTGCACCGGCTTTGCGCCGCGCACCAGGTGCCCGTTGGCGACGATCTTGGCCAGCGCGCGGATCTCGTTGGCCTCGAAGTCGAAGCTCAGCGTCTTGTACGGGTTGTCCCAGTCGCCGATCACGCCCAGGCGCTTGAAATCGGCGCGCTGCAGGTTGATCTGCTCCTCGGCGTACTCGCGGCACTTCTGGCGGAACTGCTCGGCATCGAGCTTGGTACCGACCTTGCCCCACTTCTTCTCGACCGCGATCTCGATCGGCAGGCCATGGCAGTCCCAGCCCGGCACGTAGGGCGCGTCGTAGCCGTCCAGGTAGCGCGACTTGACGATGATGTCCTTGAGGATCTTGTTGACCGCATGGCCCAGGTGGATCTGGCCGTTGGCGTACGGCGGGCCGTCGTGCAGCACGAACAGCGGCCGCCCCTGGGCGTTCTCGCGAAGCTGCGCGTAGATGCCCTGCTCTTCCCAGCGCGCCAGGATGCCCGGCTCGCGCTTGGGCAGGTCGCCGCGCATCGGGAATTCCGTTGCCGGCAGGTGGAGGGTAGCTTTGTAGTCTTGGGTCACGGGTACTTACCCTTGCGCGGCTGTTAATGAAGAGTCCGCACAGGGATGTGCGGGCTGTTGCGAGGGACTCGCATTTCCGGCGTCCGCACAGGAATGTGCGGGCTGTTGCGAGGGACTCGCATGTTCGTTGAGGAGGGTGCGCGCCTGCTCGGCGTCGCGGTGCATCTGCGCAGTCAACGCCGGCAGATCGTTGAACTTCTCTTCGTCACGCAGCTTGGCGACGAACTCGACTTCGATGTGGCGGCCGTACAGGTCGCCCTGGAAATCGAACAGGTGGGCTTCCAGCAGCGGCTCCACGCCCTGCACGGTCGGGCGCGTGCCGAAGCTGGACACCGACGGCCACGGCCCGCCCTGCCCGGAATCGCCGGACACGCCGTGCACCCAGGTGGCGTAGATCCCTGAAAGTGCGGGCGTCCGCGGGAAACGCAAGTTGGCGGTCGGGAAGCCCAGGGTGCGCCCGAGCTGCTTCCCGCGCACCACCCGGCCGCCGATCGCATACGGACGGCCCAGCAGGTCGGCGGCATGGTCGAATTCGCCGGCCACCAGCAGTTCGCGGATGCGGGTACTGGAAATGCGCTCGCCGTTCAGGTGCACCGGCGCGATCTCGCCGGCGGCGAAACCCAGCTCGGCGCCCATGGCCTGCAGCAGCGCCAGGTCGCCGCCGCGGCGGTGGCCGAAGTGGAACTTCGGGCCGATCCATACTTCGCGCGCTCCCAGACGGCGCACCAGCATGTCGCGCACGAAATCCTCGGCGGTGATGGCCGCCATCTTCGCGTCGAAGCGCAGCAGGCCGACGCTGTCGATGCCCAGCCCGCGCAGCGTGGCCACCTTGTCGCGGGCCAGCATCAACCGTGGCGGCGGGGTATCGCGGGCGAAGAACTCGCGCGGCAGCGGCTCGAAGGCCAGCGCCACCGCCGGCACGCCGAGCGCGCGCGCGCGCTCGACCGCGTGGCGCACCAGCACCCGGTGGCCCCTGTGCAGGCCATCGAAGGCACCAATGCAGACCACGCTTCCCTGCGGGAACAACACCCCGCCCTCGACGTCTCTAAACAGCCTGCTCATTCAAACCCGGATCCGGCCCTTGCGGGCCGGCGCTTTGCCATGTGTAGCCGGGAAGTATAGCGGCGGCGCGGGCACGGCCGCCTCACTGCCCGCGCAGGTCGCGCGGGCGGAAGCCCATGGCGAGCATCGCCAGCAGGTAGGTCAGGCCACCGCCGCCCACCAGCAGCGCCAGGCCGCCGATACGCTGCCACTTGTCCATGCCGCCGAAGCCCGGCAGCCAGTGCAGCAGCGCCAGCAGCACCGCGCTCATGGCCATGCAGGCCAGCACCAGCCGCAGCACGTAGCCGCCCCACCCCGGGCGCCGCCGGTAAACCCCGGTCTTGCCCAGCCAGTACCAGAGCAGGGCCAGGTTCAGGTAGCTGGACAGCGCACTGGCGATGCCCAGCGCCAGGTGCAGGCCCGGCTGCGCCGCCAGCGCCGCCATCACGCCCTGCGCCTTCAGCGCTTCGGGCACCATCACCTGGTACAGCACCGCCAGCAGGATGAAGTTGAACACCATGTTGGCCACCAGCGCGGCCACGCCGGCGCGTACCGGGGTCTTGGTGTCCTGGCGCGAATAGAACGCCGGCAGCACCACCTTCAGCAGCGCGAACGCCGGCAGGCCGAAGCTCAGCCCGTAGACCGACAGCGCGGTCATGCGGGTGTCGAAGTCGGTGAACTCGCGGTACTGGAACAGGGTGGCGATCAGTGGCTGGGCGAGCAGCAGCAGGCCGAGCATGGCCGGCACCGCGATCAGCAGGGTCATGCGCAGGCCCCAGTCCAGCGCGTTGGAGAAGCCCTCGCCGTCGGTCTTGACGTGGTGCCGGGCCAGCGCCGGCAGGATCACCGTGCCCAGCGCCACGCCGAACACCCCCAGCGGCAGCTCCAGGAAACGATCGGCCAGCGACAGCCAGGACTGCGAGCCGTCGCTGAGCCGGGCCGCGATCACCGTGTCCAGCATCAGGTTGATCTGCGCCACCGAGGACCCGAACAGGGTCGGCACCATCAGGGTCAGCACCTTGCGCACGTCGGGATGGTTCCAGCCCCAGCGCGGCAGGGTCAGCAGGTCGATGCCCTTCAGCGACGGCAGCTGGAACAGCAACTGCAGCACGCCGGCCGCCAGCACCGCCCAGCCCAGCGCCAGGATCGGCACCTCCAGCCGGGGCGCCAGCCACAACGCGCCGGCGATCATGCACAGGTTGAGGATCACCGGGGTCAGCGCCGGCATCGCGAACTTCTGGAAGCTGTTCAGCGCCCCGCCGGCCAGCGCGGTCAGCGACACGAACAGCAGGAACGGGAAGGTCAGCCGCAGCAGGTCCACCAGCAGGCCATACTTGACCGGGTCGGCGGCATCGGCGTCGGCGAACAGCCAGGCGATCTGCGGGGTGAAGATCAGGCCCAGCGCTGTCAGCACCAGCAGGACCCCGCCCAGGGTGCCGGACACCCGCGCCATCAGCTCGCGCAGGTCGGCGTGCGGGCGGGTCTCCTTCACTTCGGTGAACACCGGCACGAAGGCGGTGGCGAACGAGCCCTCGGCGAACAGCCGGCGCAGGAAGTTGGGCACGCGGAACGCCACCCAGAATGCATCGGTGGTGGCATTGGCGCCGAAGGTGATGGAAATCGCCTGGTCGCGGACGAGCCCCAGCACCCGCGAGATCATCGTCATGCTGCTGAACGACAGCAGCCCCCGCAACATGCGCGGTGAACTCACCCACGGCCCCCTTGACAACTCGACTTGACGTTCATTCTGACAGCCATCATACTTGCGTGCTTGCTGTTCCCACCATACCGATTTTCAGGAAACCACCACCGTGGCCAATATCAAGTCCGCCAAGAAGCGCGCCAAGCAGACCGTTGTGCGCAACGCGCGTAACACGGCTCAGCGTTCGATGCTGCGCACCGCCGTCAAGAAGGTGATCAAGGCTCTGGATGCCAATGACGCCGCCGGCGCCGAGGCTGCCTTTGCTGTCGCCCAGCCGATTCTCGACCGTTTCAGCGCCCGTGGCCTGATCCACAAGAACAAGGCCGCCCGTCACAAGAGCCGCCTGACCGCCCGCATCAAGGCCCTCAAGGCCGCCTGATCGGCGCGATCATCGGGAGCCGCGCGGCTCCCGACGCCAGAAACCCGGCCAAGGCCGGGTTTTTTGTGTCCGCCATCCATGGCGGCCACCCTTCGGGCCATCGGCAGGCGATGTCGGAAACCGCTCCCGGCGGTTTCCTTGTGTCCGCCATCCGTGGCGGCCACCCTTCGGGCCATCGGCAGGCGATGTCGGAAACCGCTCCCGGCGGTTTCCTTGTGTCCGCCATCCGTGGCAGCCACTCTCCGGGCCATCGGCAGGCGATGTCGGAAACCGCTCCCGGCGGTTTCCTTGTGCCCACCATCCAGGGCGGCCACCCTCCGGGCCATCGGCAGGCGATGTCGGAGACCGCTCCCGGCGGTTTCCTTGTGCCCACCATCCGTGGCAGCCACTCTCCGGGCCATCAGCAGGCGATGTCGGAAACCGCTCCCGGCGGTTTCCTTGTGCCCACCATCCGTGGCAGCCACTCTCCGGGCCATCGGCAGGCGATGTCGGAAACCACGCTCCGGCCGTTTCCTCGTGCCCACCATCCAGGGACGACCGCACTCCCGGCCATCGAAGGGCGATGCCGGAAGCCGCTGCCGGCGGGCTTCTGTTGCCCGGCTCCGCCAGGCAGCGGCAGGAACGGCCGCCGCCGCGCGGGGACCGCCTCCGGGAAGCAGCGGCACCGCAGAAACCATCGCAGGGAACGAACGCCGCGGCGTCGGCAGCAATGAAAAACCCGGCCGTGGCCGGGTTTTTCCTGTGCGCCGGAGCGGAGTCGCCTCAGCCCTGCGCCTCGCGCGCCTCGGCCTCGAGCAGCCTCTGCTGGTCGAAGAAGGCCATGATGTCCTTCATGATCGGCCAGGTACCCTCGCGGCCCAGTGCCGAGACCAGGTACCACGGACCGGTCCAGCCCAGCTCCTTGACCACCTGCTCGGCCGCGGCCCGCGCCTCGTCCTCGAACATCAGGTCGGCCTTGTTCAGCACCAGCCAGCGCGGCTTCTCCAGCAGCTCCGGGTCGTGCTTGCCCAGTTCGCGCTCGATCGCGCGCACCTGCTCGACCGGGGAAACGCCTTCCACGCCCCCCTCCATCGGCGAGATGTCGACCAGGTGCAGCAGCAACCGGGTGCGCTGCAGGTGGCGCAGGAACTGCGCACCGAGGCCCGCGCCATCGGCCGCACCCTCGATCAGGCCGGGGATGTCGGCGATCACGAAGCTGCGGTAGTTCTCCACCTTGACCACGCCCAGGTTCGGGTACAGCGTGGTGAACGGGTAGTCGGCCACCTTCGGCGTCGCCGCCGAGACCGCCCGGATCAGGGTGCTCTTGCCGGCATTCGGGAAGCCCAGCAGGCCGACGTCGGCCAGCAGCTTCAGCTCCAGCTTGAGCAGGCGCTGCTCGCCCTCCTCGCCCGGCAGCGCCTGGCGCGGCGCGCGGTTGGTGGAGCTCTTGAAGTGCATGTTGCCCAGGCCGCCCTTGCCGCCCTTGGCCACCAGCAGGCGGTCGCCATGGCGGGTCATGTCGCCGATCACCTCGTCGGTGTCGACGTTGATGACCACGGTGCCGACCGGCACGGTGATGACCAGGTCTTCGCCACCCTTGCCGTAGGCCTGGCGGCCCATGCCGTTCTCGCCGCGCTGCGCCTTGAAGATGCGCTCGTGGCGGAAGTCGACCAGCGTGTTCAGGTTTTCATCGGCGCGCAGCCAGACGCTGCCGCCGTCGCCGCCGTCGCCACCGTCGGGACCGCCGAGCGGAATGAACTTCTCGCGGCGGAAACCGACGCAGCCATTGCCGCCATTGCCGGCGATTACAGAGATTTCGGCTTCATCAACGAGTTTCATCTTGGTATCGCAAGGTTCTCAGAATTACTTCGGCCCGCAGCACCGGCGCGTCCTGCGCCGCGCCGGCGGCGCGGTACAGGCGCACGATGCGGCGGGGGTTGCCCCGCCCGTCGGGCAGGAAATAGTGATTGGAGACGCGGTATTCCGCACCTTCCAGCAATTCCGCGTCGTCCAGCGGATGCCCCTGCGCATCGCGCGCCAGGACCTGGCGGCGCTTGTGGACGGGGGCGCCATCGGGCGCGACGCTGGTTGATTCTTCCAGCTCGACCCGGTTGGACGCGCCAAGGGTCAGGCTTCTTTCAAAGTCCTCGCGACCCTCGATGCCCGGACGGCGGCCTTTGTAGCTCAGGGTACGCGTGGCGCCAGCATAGCGGACCGTGCCCTCGCCCATCGGCCAGTCCGGCTGCCCGCTGCCTTGCGGCGCCCGCAGCCAGATCCGTACCGTGGCCGGCGGCGGGCGCTTGCCCTCGCCATAGGCCATGTGGACTTCCCAGCCGCGACTCCCGTCCCAGCTGAAGACCATCGTGCGCAGCCAGCCCCCGGCATCGAAATCGCCACGGGCGCTGCTGCGCTCGACGCCTTCGGCGCCAGGCTCGGGCTGCCAGCCCTGCGGATCGGCCAGCAGGGCCGGCAGTTGCGGCGAGCCCGGTGGAAGGGCCAGGGTTTCAGCCTGCAACGAGACCAGCGGCCCGGCAACGGCCAGGGTGTCACGGTCGCTGGGAATATCGGCCGCGCATCCGGCGCAGGCCAGCAGGCCGCACAGCAGGGCCACAGCCCGGTAACGGATCACCCTTCCCTGCCTCCTGCCCACACGCGGCCCGCGGATCATCTGGAAACGAGAAGCCCCGCCGAAGCGGGGCTTTCGTCGGCGGCGCCCACGCCGTGGCCCGGGCACCCGTGCGTGCGGGAGATCAGACTTCCGCGACGACGCTGACGGTGCGGCGCTTCTTCGGGCCCTTCACCGCGAACTCGACCTTGCCGTCGACCAGCGCGAACAGCGTGTGGTCACGACCCAGGCCGACGCCGGCGCCCGGATGGAACTGGGTGCCGCGCTGACGCACGATGATGTTGCCGGCTTCGATGGCCTGGCCACCGAAGATCTTGACGCCCAGATACTTCGGGTTGGAGTCGCGGCCGTTGCGCGAGGAGCCTACGCCCTTTTTTTGTGCCATGACGGATTCTCCTTGGATTAGCCGGCGATGCCGGTGATTTCGATTTCGGTGTAGTACTGGCGGTGACCCTGGCGCTTCATGTGGTGCTTGCGCCGGCGGAACTTGATGATCTTCACCTTGTCGGCGCGGCCGTGGGCCACGACCTTGGCGGTCACCGAAGCGCCCTTCAGGGCATCGCCGATCTTGATGCCGTCGGCATCGCCGAGCATCAGGACGGTGTCGAACTTGATCTCGCTGCCGGCTTCGGCTTCGAGCTTCTCAACGCGGAGGGTCTCACCCTGCGCGACGCGGTACTGCTTACCGCCGGTTACCAGGACTGCATACATGGAATGTCTCTTCTGTAGTTATTCTCAGGAGCTGCCCCCCATCGAGGGCGGACAGAAGCGGAATTTTACCGGTACCCGGCCGTCCGGGTCAAGTCGACCCCGGGGCGGAAAACCGTGCCTGAACAATGGCCTGCGCCGGGCCCGGGCGCGGGCATGCGCGCTGGCAATTCCGGCAATTGCCCCCAAATCCCAAGCTCGCTAGGCTGATCGACTGCCGTCAGCTGCATCCCCTGCCCCCTCCGCACCCGGTACCCGCCGTGCGCGGCCAAGAACGGACCTCCCATGGCGATGGATTTCATCCGCATCCGCGGCGCGCGGACGCACAACCTCAAGAACATCGACCTCGACCTGCCCCGCGACAAGCTGATCGTGATCACCGGCCTGTCCGGCTCGGGCAAGTCCTCGCTGGCGTTCGACACCATCTACGCCGAGGGCCAGCGCCGCTACGTCGAGTCGCTGTCGGCCTACGCGCGGCAGTTCCTGAGCGTGATGGAGAAGCCTGACCTGGACCACATCGAGGGCCTGTCGCCGGCGATCTCGATCGAGCAGAAGTCCACCAGCCACAACCCGCGCTCGACCGTGGGCACCATCACCGAGATCTACGACTACCTGCGCCTGCTCTACGCCCGCGTCGGCAGCCCGCGCTGCCCCGACCACGGCTACCCGCTGGAAGCGCAGACCGTCAGCCAGATGGTCGACCAGGTGCTGGCGCTGGACCCGGAACAGCGCTACATGCTGCTGGCGCCGGTGATCCGCGAGCGCAAGGGCGAGCACGTGCAGGTGTTCGACCAGCTGCGCGCGCAGGGCTTCGTGCGCGTGCGCGTGGACGGCGAACTGCACGAGATCGACGCGGTGCCGCCGCTGGCGCTGCGCCAGAAGCACACCATCGAGGCGGTGATCGACCGCTTCCGCCCGCGCGGGGACCTCAAGCAGCGCCTGGCCGAGAGCTTCGAGACCGCGCTCAAGCTGGGCGACGGCATGGCCACCGTGCAGTCGCTGGACGACGCGCAGGCGGTGCCGCAGCTGTTCTCGTCCAAGTACTCCTGCCCGGTCTGCGACTACGCGCTGCCGGAGCTGGAGCCGCGCCTGTTCTCGTTCAACTCGCCGGTCGGCGCCTGCCCGGGCTGCGACGGCCTGGGCATGGCCGAGTTCTTCGACCCCGCGCGCGTGGTGGTGCACCCGGAGCTGTCGCTGGCCGCCGGCGCGGTGCGCGGCTGGGACCGCCGCAACGCCTACTATTTCCAGCTGATCGCCTCGCTGGCCAAGCACTACAGGTTCGATGTCGACGCGCCGTGGCAATCGCTGCCCGCGGACGTGCGCCAGGCCGTGCTGTACGGCAGCGGCGAAGACCAGATCACCTTCACCTACTTCACCGAGAACGGCGGCCGCAGCCAGCGCAAGCACCGTTTCGAGGGCATCATCCCCAACCTGGAGCGCCGCTACCGCGAGACCGAATCGCCGGCGGTGCGCGAGGAACTGGCCAAGTTCATCAGCGAACGGCCCTGCCCCGAGTGCGGCGGCGCGCGCCTGAACAAGGCCGCGCGCAACGTGTTCGTCGCCGACCGCCCGCTGCCGGAGCTGGCGGTGCTGCCGATCGACGAGGCCAAGCGCTTCTTCGGCGAGCTGAGCCTGCCGGGCTGGCGCGGCGAGATCGCCGCCAAGATCGTCAAGGAAATCAGCGAACGGCTCGGCTTCCTGGTCGACGTGGGCCTGGACTACCTCACCCTGGAGCGCAAGGCCGACACGCTGTCCGGCGGCGAGGCGCAGCGCATCCGCCTGGCCTCGCAGATCGGCGCCGGCCTGGTCGGGGTGATGTACGTGCTCGACGAGCCGTCCATCGGCCTGCACCAGCGCGACAACGAGCGCCTGCTCGGCACCCTCACCCGCCTGCGCGACCTCGGCAACACGGTGATCGTGGTCGAGCATGACGAGGATGCGATCCGCCTGGCCGACCACGTGGTGGACATCGGCCCCGGCGCCGGCGTGCACGGCGGCGAAGTGGTCGGCGAAGGCCGGCTGGAGGACATCCTCTCGGCGCCACGCTCGCTGACCGGGCAGTACCTGTCGGGCAAGCGCAGCATCGAGATCCCGGCGCGGCGCCACAGGCCGAACCCGAAGATGACGCTGCACCTGCGCGGTGCCAGCGGCAACAACCTCAAGGCTGTGGACCTGGACATCCCGGCCGGGCTGCTGACCTGCATCACCGGCGTGTCCGGCTCGGGCAAGTCCACGCTGATCAACGACACCCTGTACTCGCTGGCGGCCAACGAGATCAACGGTTCCTCGCACCCGGTCGCACCGTACCGCGAGGTCGAGGGCCTGGACCTGTTCGACAAGGTCGTGGACATCGACCAGTCGCCGATCGGCCGCACCCCGCGCTCGAACCCGGCCACCTATACCGGCCTGTTCACCCCGCTGCGCGAGCTGTATGCGCAGGTGCCGGAAGCGCGCGCGCGCGGCTATTCGCCGGGCCGCTTCAGCTTCAACGTGCGCGGCGGCCGCTGCGAGGCCTGCCAGGGCGATGGCCTGATCAAGGTGGAGATGCACTTCCTGCCGGACGTGTACGTGCCCTGCGACGTCTGCCACGGCAAGCGCTACAACCGCGAGACGCTGGAGATCCTGTACAAGGGCTACAACATCAACGACGTGCTGGAAATGACCGTCGAGGATGCGCTGAAGCTGTTCGAGCCGGTGCCGGCCATCGCCCGCAAGCTGGAAACCCTGGTCGACGTGGGCCTGAGCTACATCAAGCTGGGCCAGAGCGCGACCACGCTGTCCGGCGGCGAGGCGCAGCGCGTGAAGCTGTCCAAGGAACTGTCGCGGCGCGACACCGGGCGCACCCTGTACATCCTCGACGAGCCGACCACCGGCCTGCACTTCCACGACATCGAGGCCCTGCTCGGCGTGCTGCACAAGCTGCGCGACGAGGGCAACACCGTGGTGGTGATCGAGCACAACCTGGACGTGATCAAGACCGCCGACTGGATCGTCGACCTCGGCCCGGAAGGCGGCCACCGCGGCGGCACCATCCTGGTTTCCGGCACGCCCGAAGACGTGGCCGCGCACCCGGCCTCGTACACCGGCCAGTTCCTGGCCAGGCTGCTGCCCTCCACCAGTGCGCGCCCGGAGCAGCCCGCGGCGGTGGCCAACAAGCCCGACGCGCGGCCGCCGCGCAAGGAAAAACCCGCAAAGAAAGCGACCGCGAAGAAGGCCGCCGCCCCCCGCAACAGGAAGGTTTCGTGATGAGCACCGAACACAAGCAGCTGGCCCGCGTGCCGATCAGCGTGCGCTGGCGCGACATGGACTCGATGGGCCACGTCAACAACGCCAAGTACGTGTCCTACCTGGAAGAGGCGCGCGTGCGCTGGATGCTGGGCGTGGAAGGCGTGTCGATGAACGACCGCATCGCCCCGGTGGTGGCCAACACCAACATCAACTACCGGCTGCCGATCGTGTGGCCCGACGACATCGTGGTCGAGCTGTTCGTCGAGCGCCTGGGCACCAGCAGCGTGACCATCGGCCACCGCATCGTCGACCAGAAGGACCCGGGCAAGCTGTACTCCGACGGCAACGTGGTGGTGGTGTGGATGGACACCCAGACCGGCCGCAGCGCGCCGCTGCCGGAGGCGGTGCGCGCCGCGTCGAGCTGAGCCGGCGCCGCGGCCGCGCCACGCGGCAGCGAAGCACCGCCTACACGACGAAGGGGCCGCGATGCGGCCCCTTGTCGTTTCCGGCAGTGGTGCGTGGGTCAGTCTTCCAGCAGCGGCTTGCGCGGCATCTTCTCTTCGCGCATGGCGGCGTTGTAGGCGAACGCGGCGACGATCGCCGCGGCCTGCTTCAGGTCTTCGGCCTCGGCGTGGTCCCAGGTATCCAGGTTGCTGTGGTGGACGTTGCTGAAGTAGTCCAGCCGGTCCTGGATGAACTGGAAGCCCGGCAGGCCGACCCGGTCGAAGCTGATGTGGTCGGTGCTGCCGGTGTTGCGGCTGGCCACGGTGGCGGCGCCGACGTCGTTGAACGGCTTCAGCCAGGCCTCGAAGATCGGCATCGCGGCGATGTTCTCCTGGGCGTAGATGCCACGGAAGCGGCCCGAGCCGTTGTCCATGTTGAAGTACACCGAGAACTTCTCGTAGTCGCGCAGCTTCTGCAGCGGGCCGGTGGGCGCGCGCAGCGAGGCAGGCAGCGCCTTCTGCGCCGGATCGGTCGGCTCGGGATAGTGCGCGAAGTGCCTTGCCACATACGCCTGCGAACCGATCAGGCCCTGCTCCTCGCCGCTCCACAGCGCCACGCGGATGGTGCGCCGGGGCTTGGCGCCCACCGCCTTGAGGATGCGCATGGCTTCCATCATCACCGCCACGCCGGCGGCGTTGTCGGCCGCGCCGGTGCCGGTGTGCCAGGAGTCCATGTGCGCGCCGAGCATCACGATCTCGTCGGCCTTGCCGCCGCCGCGGATCTCGGCGATGGTGTTGTGGCCCGGCTGGTCGGCCTCGTCGGTGAAACGTGCATCGACGTTGATCCGCAGCTTCACCGGCTGCTTGCGCTCGAGCGCGCGCGCCAGCTGGTTGTAGTGCTCGGCGATCATCGCCAGTTCGGGGATGCCCACCGGCTCGCCGGCCTTGCGCGAACCGCCGCCGCCGACACGGATGATGCCGTTGTCCCAGCCGCTGATGCTGATCGAGGCCAGCGCGCCCTCTTCGGCAAGGAAGGCGTTGGTGGCGCGCACCAGTTCCTGGCGCTCGGCGTACTCCTTGACCCGCTTGGCACGGTCCTTGTCCGCGGATTTGGGAATGGTGAATTCCTGCAGCCCCTCCAGCGAGGTGGCGTCATGCCGGTGCGAGTCGGCTTCGATGCCGCGCTTGTACTCGCGCGCGTCGCCCAGCAGCAGGATCTTGCCACGCAGCTTGCCCTTGTATTTTTCCAGGTCGGCAAGCTTCTTGATGTCGACCTTGACCACTTCGCCTTCGACCGTGCCCTGGGTGCCCGGCGTCCACGCCTTGGGCAGCGCATACAGCTGGGTCAGGCGTGGCTCCAGCATCTCCACGCTGGCCGACTCGAACTCCCAGCCGCGGCCGAAGTCGTCGAACGCCTCGTCATGCACGCTGGTCAGCCCCCATTCGCCGAATTTCTGCCGGGTCCAGGCGTTGGCCCGGATCATGGCCGGCGAATTGGTCAGGCGCGGCCCGATGCTCTCGGTGAGGTAGGAAAAGGTGTCCATCACCTGCGAGCGGTGGAACGCCTCCTGGCGGATCTTGCCCACCATGTCCAGGTCCACCTGCTCGGTCGCGCCCGCGCCACCGGCGAACGCCAGCCCCATGCCCAGTACCAGCAAGCACCGCTTGATCATCATTTCCCCCGGCCCGCGGCCGATCACGACAAAGGCCCGAGTCTAGCCAGCGCCGGGAGCGGCCGAGCCGGCCAATGGTCATGGTCGCGCATGGGCAGCGGGCCTGCGCACCATAGGCGCGGGCTCAGCCCGGTGATACCACGGCGCGTTGCAGCAGCGGCCGCCACTGCCCCGGCCAGTCGCGGTCGTTGGCCACCTGCGCGTGTGCACGGCTGGCCTCGAAGGCGGCGAAATCCAGTTCTGCCATCGCCCAGGGCTGGCCATCAGCGGTCCGCGCCAGCACGCCGTCGTCGGGGAAGCCGCGGTCCATCGGCGCATACACCGTCGCCTCGCCGGTATTGACGTCCAGCGCCGGGCTCCAGCCGGCCATGCCGGCGGTCACCGCCTGCGCGACGAACATGCGGTTCTCCAGCGCCCGCGCCAGGCAGCCCACGCGCACGCGGGTGGCGCCGGCTTCGGTGTCGGTGCAGCTGGGCACCACCAGCAGGCGCGCGCCGGCTTCGTGCTGGGCACGCACCGGCAGCGGGAACTCGCTGTCGTAGCAGACCGCCACGCCGGCACGGATGCCGTCGATCTCGAACACCTTGAGCACGTCGCCGGCCTCGATCACTCCGCTGGCCTGCTCGAAGCCGGTCAGCTGCAGCTTGTCCTGCCACAGGTGCGTACCCTGCGGGGTCAGCCAGTCGCAGCGGTTGCGGTAGCGGCCGTGGCCGGTGTCGAGCAGGAACGTGCCGGCGACCACGTGCATGTCCAGCTCGCGGGCGAGGCCGGCGAACAGCTGCAGCCACGGTTGCCGGTAGCGCTGGATCGCCGCCAGCGACGCCGCCAGGTCGCGCTGGATGCCCGCGTCGAAGGTGGCCGCCAGTTCCAGCGACAGGTATTCGGGCAGCACCGCGATGCGCGCGCCGGCCGCGGCGGCGGCCCCCAGTTCCTGGCGCTGGCGCCCGGCGAAGGCGTCGAAATCGACCGGGGCGCCGATCCGGTAGCGGGCAACGGCGATCTTCATGCGACGGGCTCCAATGCACGGGTCCAGAGGGTGAGGGCGTGCGACAGCTCGCCGCGGCCGACCTCGTCCCAGCGCAGGTGCAGGGTCATGCCCGGCTGCCGCGCATAGCCGCGCCTGCGCCAGAACCCGTCGTGGTCGCGGTGGCCGGCGGGCCGGCGCGGGTCGTCGTGGTCGCGGTCCACCGCGCAGAACGCGGTCATCGCGAAGCGCCCGAGCGCGCGCGCATGCGCCTCGCGGGCATCGAAGAAGGCATGGCCGATGCCACGCCCGCGCCAGGCCGGCAGCAGCACCGATTCGCCGAAATAGAACGCCTGCGCCGGATCGATGCCGGCCGCCTCGAACGGCTCGCGGAACGCCGGGCCGTCATCGAGCAGCGGCAGGCCGGTGGAGGCGCCCACAATCTCATCGCCGGCCCGCGCCACCACGCACACCGCATCCGGCGTGGCCGCATAGGCGGCCAGGTAGTCGCGCTCGTAGTCCAGGCTGCCCTGGTACAGATACGGCCAGTCGTTGAATACCCGGATGCGCAGGCGCGCCACGTCGTCCAGTACCGGCAGCAGGTCGGTGCCGCGCAGGGCGGCGATGGCGGGAGAGGCGTCCATGGCGGAATTCTAGCGCCGCGCGTTTCCCGCGCAGCAACGCCTCAGCCGCAGCCGACCGAGGCGCCGCCATCCCCGTCGGAGACGAGGCATTCGTCGCGACCATCGCGCCTGAACCGGTAGACGGTGGGGCACAGCACGGTCGTGCGCCTCAGGGTCCGGCGCTCTTCCGGCGCGAGCAGCCGTGGCATCGCCAGGGTGACATCCCGTGATGCCGGGCACCGGGATGCCAGCGGCACGACGACGGCCAACGCAAGCACCATCGCGGTCAACACCGACAACACCGACAACACCGCGCCGCCGGCCGGAACCCGCCTGTAGCCCGCTTCGATGGCGACCACCGCGCCGGCCAGCAGCAGCAGCGCGACGGTCGCGAACAGTGCCAGTCCATGATGGAAACGCATCACGCCCCGGTGCCAGTTTCAGTAACCGCGTGCGCACCGGGCCGTTCCCGGTTCGCGCCACAACAGCCACAGCCGCTGGTGCACGGCATCGCACACCACCACCTGGCGCTCCCGCAGCACCGCCCTGAAGCGCAGGCCACGACGACCCAGCGCCTGCCAGCGGCCCGCGCCGTCCAGCGCGGGCAGGCCTTCGGCGCCGCGCTGGCGGATCCGTTCGGCCAGCGTTGCGTCCAGTTGCAGGCGCAGGCAGCCGTGGCGCGGGGCCGTACCCAGTCCCAGTGCCGCCAGCGGCGAAGCGGACCAGCCAGCGCCCTGCTCCACCCGCAGCACCGCTGCCGCCAGCCCCGGCGGCAGCCCTTGCCGCAGCCGCCGGAGCAACCGTGTACTGAGCCGCATCGGGTTCACCGCAGGCCACCGCCGAGGTCGTACCAGTCCACCTTGCGGGTCAGCCACATGATCGCCGCGAGGATCCCGAACAGCAGCAGCGAGCCCATCAGCAGCGCATTGTTTTCCGACGCCAGCAACAGGTACAGGACTCCGTACAGCAGGGTCAGCAGGGTGGCAAAGCCCAGCCCGTGCCCCCAACTGCGCAACACCCCGCTGAGGTAGAAACCCTGCAGGCCGATGCACGCCACCGCCGATACCAGGTAGGCCTGCCAGAAGGCGATGTGCTCGGACAGGCTCAGCAGCAGCAGGAAGAAGATCGCCAGCGCCAGCCCGACCAGCAGGTACTGCAGCGGATGGATTCTCAGCCGCTTGATCAGCTCGAACAGCGCGAAGCCGACGAAGGTCAGCAGCACGAACAGGATGCCGTACTTGCTGGCGCGGTCGACCTGCGTGTACACGTCGACCGGGTCGACCAGCGCCACCTCCAGCGCTTCGACCGCGCCGCCATCGCTGCGCAGGTCGCGGCGCAGCTGTTCCTGTGCGGCCGAGGCCAGCGAGGATACCGCCCAGTCGGCCTTGAACCCGGCATCATCGATGTGGCGCTCGTTGGGCGCGAAGCTGCCGCCGAACAGCGGATGCGGCCAGGTCGAGGCCAGCGACACGCGGGTGTCGTCGCCCACCGGCACCACCGACAGCGATCGGGTGCCGTCGAGCACGAACTCCAGCTCCACCCTGCGCCCCTCGGCCAGGGTGCCCTGGTCGGGGTGGCCCAACGGCGACAGCATGGCGTGCAGCCCCTTGGACGCACCCTCCAGCGCCAGCGAACCGGCCTGCAACGTCAGCGCGCGCCCGTCCACGCGCAGGTTCGGCGTACCCACCAGGCCGCGCACGTCGGCGATGCCCAGCGCCAGGTAGGGGCGGCCGTAGACGCGGCCCGGCACGGTGGCATAGGCGGCATCGGCGAACTCGGCCTGCACCCGCGCGTGCCAGCTGTACACCGGCACCCGGAACAGGCCAACCCGGCGCTCGTCCGGGCGCAGCTCGCCCTGTATCCGCAACTGCCGCGGCATCTGCAGTTCATAGCCGTGCTCGGTCCGCAGCTCGCTCTTGCGCACGCCCGCCTCGACCACCTCGACCTCGCGCTGCTGGGTCCACGGCAGTACCCGCACCGGGCCGATCAGCGACTGCGCGCCGGCACGGCTCTGCGCGACCCGTTCGATGGCCTGGTCGCGGTAACGCTCGCGCTCTCCGATCGTGCCGCGGATCAGCAGCAGCGGAACCAGCAACAGCAACACCAGCCCGCCGACCACGGCGAAGCGCAACAGCAGTTTCAGGGAATTCATGACCCGTCCTCGTGTGGAAACGGGTACAGCGTGGCGGCAGCGGGTGGGCGGGGTTTGTGGCGAATTTGAAGTGGGCGTGAAGCGCCCCGTGGCGACCACCCCGCGCCGGCGGCCACGGCCGGTTGCGGACACGGGCCGCGACATAGTATGAATCCGCGCTGCCCCGCCGCCCGGCCCCCTCTGGCTGCGCCGCCATTCCCCGAAGGAACCCTACGTGCTGCATGCCAGGTCGCGTACTTCGCTGATCCACCGGCTGTCCCTGAGCATATGGGGCCTGTTCCTCGCCCTCCTGCTGCTGCTTTGCGCATTCGGCTACCTGGCGATGCGGGTGATCACCGACCGGGTGGTGCCGGTGGTGGCGCAGCGCAGCGTCGACCTGCGTGCAAAGGCCAGCGAGGGCCAGTTCCTGCAGGCCGAACGGAGTGTGCAGCGCCTGCAGCGGGAACTGCTGTGGCGGCTTGACCATGCCGACCGGCAGGCCGCGCTGGCACGCTTCGATACGCTGTTCGCGCGCAGTCCCGACGGCCTGTGGCGGCTGCAGCCCGGGCAGGTGGATCCCGAGCGCGCGCCCACCCTGTACCTGCACCAGCCGCCGCAGGGCCTGGATGCCTCGGCAAGGATGCGCGCGGTGGTCGCCTACGACCTGCTGCGCGAGCAGGGCCCGGCGCTGGTGCCGCCGTTCTTCTCGGTCTACATGGACTTCGTCGAAGACGGCCTGATGGTCTACGCGCACGGCATGGACTGGGGCAGCAACGCCGATGCCAGCGCCACCAACGCCGGCTACCCGACCATGCGCGGCTCGGACCCGCGGCGCAACCCGCAGCGCAAGGTGTTCTGGACACCGGTCTACCTGGACCGGCAGGCCGATACCTGGATGGTGTCGGTGATCAAGCCGCTGGACTGGCAGGGGCGATGGGTCGGCACCCTCGGCCACGACGTGCTGGTGCAGAGCCTGATCGACCGGACCACCACGAACGACAGCGCCGGCGTGCAGCTGGTCATGGCCGCTGACGGTGCGCTGATCGCGCACCCGCAGCTCAGCCGGCGCATCGCCGCCGCCGACGGCCAGCTGCAGCTGTCCGCGCTCGACGACCCGCTGCTGGCCCAGGTGCACGGGATGATCGCCTATGGCCGCGGCGACCACGGCGTGGGCCGCTCGCCGGATGGCAGCCACTGGGTGGCATGGTCGAAGATCCACGGCCCGGGCTGGTACCAGGTGTTCCTGCTGCCGCAGGCACGGGTGGACCGGGTGCTGATGTGGGGCCTGCTGGCGGTGTCCAGCTTCGGCATCCTCGGCCTGCTGCCGGCGATGTGGCTGCTGCGCCGGCGGGTCGGCCTGCTGTTCGCGGTACCGCTCACGCGCCTGACCCAGGCGGTGGACGAGTTGAGCCAGGGCCGCGAACCCAGGCCGATCGCGATGCAGGGCAACGACGAGCTGGGGCACCTGGCCGATGCGTTCGACGACATGGTCGAGGAGCTGGTGCAGCAGCGTGCCCTGCAGTTCGCGCATGCACAGGCACTGCAGACCGAGATCGACGAACGCCGCCAGTTCATGACCCGGCTGGAGGAGGAACGTGCGCGCCTGCTGGCCCTGCTCGGCGCGATGAACCTGGGCATCCTGTTCGTCGGCCACGAGAACCGCGCCACCTACTGCAATGCCGCCTTCCTGGCCATGTGGGATTTCCCGGAGGGCACCAGCGTGGTCGGCAAAACCACCGGGCAGTGGCTGGACGCGTCGCAGCGGCTGATGATCGACCCGCAGGAGTTCCGCCGGCACATGGACGAGGCCACGGTCTCGCCCGAACTGCACAAGCGGCTGGAGATCCGCCTGCACGACGGTCGCATCGTCATGCACGACGCCTACCCGGTGCGCGACGCGCAGGAACACTTCATCGGCCGGCTGTGGGTGCAGGAAGACGTCACCCACGAGCGCCAGACCGCCGAGCAGCTGGTGCGGCTGGCGCAGCACGACCCGTTGACCAGCCTGTACAACCGGCGCCGCTTCGAGGACGAGCTGGCGCGCTTCTTCCACGCCGCCGAACGCATTCCCAGCCAGGCCGCGCTGCTGTTCTTCGACCTGGACGAATTCAAGTACATCAACGACACCTTCGGCCATCGCGCCGGCGACTCGGTGCTCAACCGCATGGCGGTCGAGATCCGTACCCTGGTGCGCAGCGGCGAGACCCTGTTCCGGCTCGGCGGCGACGAGTTCGCCGTGCTGATGCCGCATGCGAGCCTGGACGATGCCCAGCACCTGGCCGAACGCATCGTGCTGCGGATCGCGCAGACGCCGCTGTGCCTGCACGAACACACCGTGCGCCTGACCACCAGCCTGGGCATCGCCCACTTCCCCGCCCATGCCGACAATGCCGAGGACCTAGTGGCCCACGCCGACGCGGCGATGTACCAGGCCAAGCACACCGGCAAGAACCGCTGGAACGTGTATCGCCCGGACCGCGACAGCTCGCGCGAGATGGCGACCCGGCTGGCCTGGAACGACCGCATCGCGCACGCACTGGAGAACGACCTGCTGCGCCTGCATTTCCAGGGCGTGCACCATGCCGCCGACGGCCGCCTGGCGCACCTGGAAGCGCTGATCCGCATGGAGGACGAGGCCAACCCGGGCCAGCTGATCATGCCGGCGCAGTTCATCGAACCTGCCGAAAAGAGCGGCAAGATCCTGGAGATCGACCGCTGGGTGATCGGCCGCAGCATCAGCCTGCTGGCCACGCACCCCAACCTGCCGGCCATCGCCGTCAACATTTCCGGGCGCTCGTTCGACGATCCCGAGCTGCCGGCATGGATCGGTGGCCAGCTGCGCCAGCAGCACGTCGCCCCGCGGCGCCTGCTGGTGGAACTGACCGAAACCTCGGCGGTCTCGGACATGGGCGACGCGGCGCGCTTCATCGCCGCGCTGCGCGACACCGGCTGCCCGATCTGCCTGGACGACTTCGGCACCGGCTTCTCCTCGTTCGCCTACCTCAAGAACCTGCAGGCCGACGTGCTCAAGATCGACGGCATGTTCATCCGCGACCTGCCCAGCGAGCGCGACAACCAGGTGTTCGTGCGCGCCATCATCGAAGTGGCGCACGGCATGGGCAAGCTGACCGTGGCCGAGTTCGTCGAGGACGAGGCAACGCTGCAGATGCTGCGCGCGATGGGCGTGGACATGGTGCAGGGCTACCACCTGGACCGGCCGCGCGCAGACCATCCGGCGCTGGCCGATTGAGTAGCTCCGCCCGGCGCGTGCCGGCCTAGGCGGACGGCAGCCACAGGGTGGCCTGCGCACCGCCGGCCGGGCCGTTGCGCAGGCACGCGTGGCCGCCGTGCAGGCGCGCGACCTCGGCCACGAACGGCAGGCCCAGCCCTGAACTGCGCTGGCCGCTGCCGGGACGGGCCAGCGAATAGAAGCGCTCGAACACCCGCTCCAGCGCGTAATCGGGCACCCCTGGCCCCTGGTCGGACAGCACCACCTCCCAGCCGCCCTGCCCGGCCTCCAGCCGCAACCCGATCCGCCCGCCCTCCGGCGAGAACGCGATGGCGTTGTCCAGCAGGTTGTCCAGCGCCTGCCGCAGCAGGAACGCATCGCCCTGCACGTTGGCGTGCCCGGGCAGCTCGCAGTGCAGCGACAGGTGCGCCGCCTGCAGGCGTGGCGCCGCGTCCTCGGCGAGCTGCCGGCACAGCATCGACAGGTCCACCACGGTGCGCCGCTGCAGCCAGCCATGCTGCTCCACCTCGGCCAGCCGCAGCAGCTGGTCGATGGTTTCGGTCAGGCGCCGTTCCTGCTGCGCGATGTTGGCCGCGAAGCGCTGCCGGTCGGCTTCGGGCAGGGGCTCCTGCAGCAACTCGGCGGCACCGCGGATCGCCGCCAGCGGGCTCTTCATTTCATGGGTGAGCGACTGCACGTACTGCTCGACATAGGCCTTGCCTTCGAGCTTGCGGCGCATGGTCTCCAGGGCCTGGCCGAGGTCGCCGATCTCGTCGCCGCGCGGTTTCGGCGGCGGCACCGGCTCGCCGGCGCTGACCGCCTTGGCATAGCGGCTCAGGCTGCCGATGCCGCGCGCCAGCCACCAGGTCATCAGCAGCCCGATCAGCGCCGCCGAGCCGATCAGCCACGCGCCGCGCGCGACGATGGCGCGCTGGCTGGCGGTGATGAACGGATCGATGCTGTCGTTGGGCTGGGCCAGGGTCAGCACCCCGATCAGGGTACGGCCGTCATCCGGATCGTAGACCGGCGCCGCCACGTGCATGACGGTGCTGTCCGCATCGCCCGGCGCGCCCGGGCTGGAACGCGCGCCGTACTGGCCGCGCAGGGTGCGGTAGACATCGTTCCAGCGCGAGTTGTCGCGGCCCACGTCCTGCCCGCGCGAATCGTAGACGACGATGCCGCGGGCATCGGTCACCGTGACCCGGTAATCGATGCTGCGCTTGGGGAAACGCCACACCATCGCCCGCGGGTCGCGCCGCTGCGCGGTCGCCATGTGCGCGGCGAAGCGGCCATCGGCGATGCGCCCGGCCTTCAGGTCCGGCGCGGCCATCACCGCCAGCACGTTGGCCGAATCGACCAGGGTGGACTCCATCGCCTGGCGCACGCCCGGCTTGACCTCGTCGACGAACACCCGCATCACGAAGAACGCGGCGATGCCGACGATCAGGAAGAAGCCGAGGAAGAGCTTCAGGCCGAGGCGCACGCCCACCCCACATGGTCAAACCTGCTGCAGCTCGTGACCTTGCCGTTGCTGTGGCCGTTGATCTTCCGGGCTCCCTGCCGTAGCGACGGAGCCGCCGGAGCCGACGGAAAAGACCCGAAGGGCGACGTGCATGGGTTCGGCGGAAAAAGGCGAAGCACTGCTTCGCCCCGCCGGACGGGCAGGCGCCTGGCGGCGCCTGCCCCGGACTCGATCGCGAAGCGGGCGAGCACATCGTTTTTCGACGAGACATGGATGTCTCGTCGAAAAACCCCGGCGGAGTGGACCCGGTGCGCGCAGCGCGTCGGGCACGGAGGCAGGGCGTGCTTTCTTTGGGTTACCTTTTCTTTGCACGGGCAAGGAAAAGCAACCCGCTCACGCGAAGCGGGAGCGAAAGCTCTTGCTTCATCCCGACGCCACCGCCGCTCAACCCGACTTGCGCTCCCTGCCCCACCCCATGCCAGCGGCGCAGGTACTTCAAGGCACCCGCGCCAGCGGTGCGCCAGCCATGCCTTCCCGCCCCGCAGGGAGACGGGCCTCAAAGGCGGTCGCATCGCCTGCGCCAGGCTCACGGCGATGTCAGACATCCAGCGCATACCCCACGCCCCTATGCGTACGGATCGGGTCATCCTCCGCCCCGGCCGCGCGCAGCTTGGCGCGCAATGTCTTGACGTGCGTATCCACCGTACGGTCGGCGCTGTCGCTGGCATGGTCCCAGCCGCGCTCCATCAGCTGCGCGCGGCTGAGGATCGCCCCCGGCCGCTGCAGCAGCGCCGCCAGCAGCGCGTACTCGTAGCGGGTCAGGTCCAGCAGCGCCTCGCGGTAGCGCACCCGCCGGCCCTCGCGGTCGATCGCGAACGCGCCCTGCAGCACCCAGCCGGCCTCGGCCGGCAGCGCCTGCGCCGGGCGCCGCAGCCGTGCGCGCACCCGCGCCACCAGCTCGCGCGGCGAGAACGGCTTGCCGACGTAGTCGTCCGCGCCCAGCTCCAGGCCCAGCACCCGGTCGAATTCGTCGTTGCGCGCGGTGAGGAAGATCACCGGCACCTGGCTGAAGGTACGGAGCTGGCGGCAGACCTCGAAGCCGCCCAGGTCGGGCAGGCCCACGTCCAGCACCACCACGTCGATGCCGCCGGCGCGCACCCGTTCCAGCGCCAGCCGCCCCAGCGCGCAGTGCTCGGCGGCATGGCCCTCGCTGCGCAGCGCATACAGGACGGTATCGGCGATGGCGGCCTCGTCTTCGACGACGAGCACCTGGGCGGGCTGTTCGGACATGCCGCCAGCATAGCCGCCCCCGGGCGGCACCCGTACACTGCACCGATGAACTACCGCCACGCCTTCCATGCCGGCAACCACGCCGACGTGCTCAAGCACATCGTCCTGCTCGCGCTGATCGATGCGCTCAAGCGCAAGGACGCGCCGTTCTTCGTGCTCGACACCCATGCCGGCCGCGGCCGCTACCTGCTGTCGGCCGAGGAAAGCCGCAAGACCGCCGAGGCCGACGAAGGCATCCTGCAGCTGATGGCCTCGCCGACCCTGCCGGACGTGGTCGAACGCTACCTGCGCGCGATCCAGGCCAACAATCCGGTGGGCGGGTTGATCGCCTACCCCGGCTCGCCGCTGCTGGCCGCCCAGGCCATGCGCGAGCAGGACCGGCTGGCCGCCTGCGAACTGCAGCCGGAGGAGGCCGCGGCGCTGAAGGAACTGTTCGCCCGCGACCGCCGCGTGCAGGTGCTGGCCGCCAACGGCTACGACAGCATCCGCGCCCTGCTGCCACCCAAAGCCGGCGCCGCGAAGATCGGCCGCGCGCTGGTGCTGGTCGATCCGCCCTACGAGGTGCAGGACGCCGAGTACCCGCAGATCATCGCCACCCTGCGCGAGATCCTGACGCGCATGCCACAGGCCCAGTGCGCGGTGTGGTACCCGATCAAGCAGCGCCGCAGCCTGCTGCCCTTCTTCCGCAAGGCCGCCGCGCTGCCGGCGAAATCGGCACTGGTGGCCGAACTGATGGTGCGCCCGGACGATTCGCCGCTGCGCCTGAACGGCAGCGGCATGCTGCTGCTCAACCCGCCCTGGCAGTTCGACCAGGTGCTGGCGCCGGCCTTGCCGGTGCTGCAGCGCGAACTGGGCGAAACCGGCGCATCGACACGGCTGGAGTGGATCAAGAACGGCGATTGAGCGCCGCGGCCACAGCGCCCGGCACCGCGCTCCACGCCACGACGGACCCTGCCCGGCAGGGCCCGCGCAGCACGCTTGCGCTGGACAGCGCCGCGTTCCCACGGTTGAATCACGTTCACAGAACCTCACGCCACAGGTGCAAGAATCGGCGGACTCTCGAGGAACCGAAGTCATGGCTACCCGCAACCGCATGCCCCCGTGGCATGAAAACTTCAAGGCGCCCAGTGGCCGAGAACTGCTCATCCGCCCCATCCGCCCCGAGGACGGCGCCCCGCTGCAGGGCGCATTCGCACTGTTCGGACCGGAAGAAGTCCGCGACCGCTTCCTGCAGGCCGTCGACGTGTTGTCGGACGAAACCGCCCAGCGCCTGACCCATCCCAATCCCAAGACCGAGATCTCGCTGGTCGCGGCCGAGCCGCTGCCGCCGGGCGAAGCCGTGGTCGGCGCGGTGGCGCGTGCCTCGATCATCCCCGGCACCCGCGACGCCGAGTACGCCATCCTCGTCAGCCGCTTCCTTGCCGGCCAGGGCCTGGGCCGGCAACTGATGCGCAAGCTGGTCAAATGGGCACGCGGCAAGTACCTGGACCGCATGTACGGCGACATCGCCCAGGACAACGAACCGATGCTGCAGTTGGCCGCCTCGCTGGGTTTCAAGCAGGTGCCGCACCCGTCCGGCACCCCGGGCCTGGTGCGCATGGTGCTGGAACTGGCCAGCTGACGGCATGCCGGTACGACACCTGGCCACCGGGGGTGCTGCCCCCGGCCGGTCGCGTACCCGCGCTGCCTACGCGGCCGCCGGCCCATGCCGCACCGGTCGATGCGCCGGTCGGCAGCATCGACCGTGACGATGACGTCCGGGGCTGACGGCCGGCACCCGGCACTGCGGTAAAATCGGCGGTCTCATGCCGCATCACGCCTCCTACCCCGTTCCGCCGCTGCCCCGCACAGGCCAGCTCCGCGCCTGGTGGCGCGCCCCCGCATCGACCAGCGCGCTGGCCTGGTACGTGGCCCGCGCCGCGCAGGCCCATGCCGGGCCGTTGCTGCTGGTCACCCGCGACAACCACGGCGCGCACCAGGCCGTCGCCGACCTGCAGACCCTGCTCGGCGACGACGCAACGCTGCCGGTGGTGCCGTTCCCGGACTGGGAGACCCTGCCCTACGACCAGTTCAGTCCGCACCCGGACATCATTTCCCAGCGCCTGGCCGCGCTGCACCGCCTGCCCGGGCTCGCCCACGGCATCGTGGTGGTGCCGGTACAGACCCTGCTGCAACGGCTGGCGCCACTGAGCTACATCGTCGGCGGCAGCTTCGACCTGCAGGTCGGCCAGCGCCTGGACATGGACGCGGAGAAGCGCCGCCTGGAAAGCGCCGGCTACCGCAACGTGCCGCAGGTCATGGACCCGGGCGATTTCGCCGTGCGCGGCGGCCTGCTCGATGTCTACCCGATGGGCGCCGACACGCCGCTGCGCATCGAACTGCTGGACGAGGACATCGACTCGATCCGCGAATTCGACCCCGAATCGCAGCGCTCGCTGGACAAGGTCGCCGCGGTGAAGATGCTGCCCGGCCGCGAAGTGCCGATGGACGAGGCCAGCCTGGCGAAGGTACTGGCCACGCTGCGCGAGCGCTTCGACGTGGACACCCGCCGCAGCCCGCTCTACCAGGACCTCAAGGCCGGGGTGCTGCCCTCGGGCATCGAGTACTTCCTGCCGCTGTTCTTCGAGCGCACCGCGACCCTGTTCGACTACCTGCCGGCCGGCTTCCTGACCGTGGTCGCGCCCGGCGTGGGCGAAGCCGCCGATGCGTTCTGGGCACAGACCGGCAGCCGCTACGAACAGCGCCGCCACGACATCGAACGGCCGCTGCTGCCGCCGGAGGAGATCTACCAGTCGCCGGACAGCCTGCGCGAGCAGTTCAACCGGCTGCCGCGGGTGGACGTGTGGCCGGCCGGGCACCCGCGCATCGCCGAGGCACAGGCGCTGGGCGACCAGCCGCTGCCGCCGTTGCCGGTCGCGGCCAAGGACGCGCCGGCCGGACAGGCGCTGAAGTCCTTCCTCGACCATTATCCCGGCCGGGTGCTGATTGCCGCCGATTCGCCGGGCCGCCGCGAGGCGCTGCTGGAAGTGCTGCAGGCCGCCGACCTGCGGCCGCCGGTGGTGCCGGGGCTGCCGGCGTTCCTGGCCGCCGACGCACCACGCTTCGCCATCACCGTGGCACCGCTGGACGACGGCTTCGCCCTGGCCGAGCCGCCGCTGGCGGTGCTCACCGAGCGCCAGCTGTTCCCCGAACGCGCCGGCCAGCCGCGCCGCAGCCGCCGTGCCGGGCGCGAGCCGGAGGCGATCATCCGCGACCTCGGCGAGCTGACCGAAGGCGCGCCCATCGTCCACGAGGACCACGGCGTCGGCCGCTACCGCGGGCTGATCGCGATGGACGTCGGCGGCATGCCCGGCGAATTCCTGGAGATCGAGTACGCCAAGGGCGACCGCCTGTACGTGCCGGTCGCGCAGCTGCACCTGATCAGCCGCTACTCCGGCGCCTCGCCGGAAACCGCGCCGCTGCACTCGCTCGGCGGCGAGCAGTGGGCCAAGGCCAAGCGCAAGGCCGCCGAGAAGGTGCGCGACGTCGCCGCCGAACTGCTGGAAATCCAGGCCCGGCGCCAGGCCCGTGCCGGTCTGGCGCTGGACATCGACCGCGCCATGTACGAACCGTTCGCCGCCGGCTTCCCGTTCGAGGAAACGCCGGACCAGCTGGCCGCGATCGAAGCCACCCTGCGCGACCTGCAGTCGTCGCAGCCGATGGACCGCGTGGTCTGCGGCGACGTCGGCTTCGGCAAGACCGAGGTGGCGGTGCGCGCCGCCTTCGCCGCCGCCAGCGGCGGCAAGCAGGTGGCGGTGCTGGTGCCCACCACCCTGCTGGCCGAGCAGCACTACCGCAACTTCCGCGACCGCTTCGCCGACTATCCGCTCAAGGTCGAAGTGCTGTCGCGCTTCAAGTCCACCAAGGAGATCAAGGCCGAGCTGGACAAGGTGGCCGACGGCAGCATCGACGTGATCGTCGGCACCCACCGCCTGCTGCAGCCGGACGTGAAGTTCAAGGACCTGGGCCTGGTCATCGTCGACGAGGAACAGCGCTTCGGCGTGCGCCAGAAGGAAGCGCTCAAGGCCATGCGCGCCAACGTGCACCTGCTCACGCTCACCGCCACACCGATCCCGCGCACGCTGAACATGGCCATGGCCGGGCTGCGCGACCTGTCGATCATCGCCACCCCGCCGCCGAACCGGCTGGCGGTGCAGACCTTCGTCACCCAGTGGGACAACGCGCAGCTGCGCGAGGCGTTCCAGCGCGAACTCGCGCGCGGCGGCCAGCTGTATTTCCTGCACAACGACGTGGAAAGCATGGGCCGGATGCAGCGCGAGCTGTCCGAACTGGTGCCCGAGGCGCGCATCGGCATGGCCCATGGCCAGATGCCCGAGCGCGAGCTGGAAAAGGTGATGCTGGACTTCCAGAAGCAGCGCTTCAACGTGCTGCTGGCCAGCACCATCATCGAGTCGGGCATCGACATCCCCAACGCCAACACCATCATCATCAACCGCGCCGACCGCTTCGGCCTGGCCCAGCTGCACCAGCTGCGCGGCCGCGTCGGCCGCTCGCACCACCGCGCCTATGCGTACCTGGTGGTGCCGGACAAGCGCTCGATCACCCCCGATGCGCAGAAGCGGCTGGATGCCATCGCCTCGATGGACGAACTCGGCGCCGGCTTCACCCTGGCCACCCACGACCTGGAGATCCGCGGTGCCGGCGAACTGCTCGGCGAGGACCAGAGCGGGCAGATGGCCGAGGTCGGCTTCAGCCTCTACACCGAACTGCTGGAGCGGGCGGTGCGCTCGATCAGGTCCGGCAAGCTGCCCGACCTGGACGCCGGCGAGGAAGTGCGCGGCGCCGAGGTCGAACTGCACGTGCCGGCGCTGATCCCGGAGGACTACCTGCCCGACGTGCATACGCGCCTGACCCTGTACAAGCGCATTTCCAGCGCGCGCGACAGCGCCGCCCTGCGCGAACTGCAGGTGGAGATGATCGACCGCTTCGGCCTGCTGCCGGATCCGGTCAAGCACCTGTTCGCCATCGCCGAGCTCAAGCTGCAGGCCAACGCGCTGGGCATCCGCAAACTGGAACTGGGCGAGAACGGCGGCCGCATCGTGTTCGAGGCCAAGCCCGACATCGACCCGATGGCGGTGATCCAGCTGATCCAGAAGCAACCCAGGCTCTACCAGATGGACGGCCCGGACAAGCTGCGCATCCGCCACCCGTTGCCGGAAGGCGCGGACCGCTTCAACGCCGCCCGCGCACTGCTGGCCACCCTGCGCCCGGGGTGAGCGGATGAGAGGTTTGCCAGGAACGGGGGCGGCGAGGACAATAGCCGCCCTCCTCCCGGCCAGGCCGTTTTCCCACTGCGGTGCGGCGCTCCATGTCTTCGACTTTCTCGGCCCCGGGCCTGTCCATCCCCCCTGAAAACGAAAGCTGCAGCATCTCCGTGCTGGCCGCCGCACTGGACGAGCGCGACAGCTACACCGACCAGCACTGCGACCGGGTTTCGCTGCTCGCGCATGGCCTTGGCGAGCGCTGCGGGCTGTCCGGCACCCAGCTCGAGCAGCTGGCATTGGCGGCACGTTTCCATGACGTCGGCAAGATCGGCATCCGCGACGACGTGCTGCTGCACCCCGGCCGCCTGGACGAGCCGCGGATGGAGAAGATGCGTACCCATCCCGAGCGCGGCGCGCGCCTGTTCGCGGCCACCGGCCGCGACGATGCCGCCGCCGTGGCGCGGCTGATCCTGCACCACCACGAAGCCTGGGACGGCAGCGGCTACCCGCATGGCCTGCAGGGCGACGAGATCCCGCTGGAGGCGCGCATCCTGACCATCGCCGACGGCTACGACGCGCTGACCTCGCGCCGCCCCTACCGCGGCCCGCTGCACACCGACGATGCCCTGGCCATCCTCAACCGCGAGAAGAACCGGCTGGTCGATGCGCGCCTGCTCGGCGAGTTCCGCGGCCTGCTGCGCGCGCGGGCGCGCGGGCGACCGGCCAGCTGATCCGGCGGGCCGGCGCGCTCACAGCACCGGCGACATCATCGCCACCGCGTTCTGCACCAGCCGCGTGGCGAAGGACCAGCCCTGCACCTGCTGCACGGTCACCGGCACGGACACCGACAGGTAGCGGTCCTGGCGCCGCCGGATCGCCGCCGTCACCCGCGGGTCGGCGACCAGCAGGCTGTTCTCGAAATTCAGCTCCAGGCTGCGCCGGTCGATGTTGGCCGACCCGACCAGGGCGACCTGCCCGTCGACGGTCAGGGATTTGGCATGCAGCAGGCCGAGCGGGTACTCGTGGACCTCCACCCCGCTGCGCAGCAGGTCGCCATAGGTGCTGCGGCTGGCCTGCCCGACCAGCCACGAGTCGTTGCGCCGCGGCAGCACCAGCGTGGTGCGCACGCCACGCCGCGGTGCCGCGCAGATCGCGCGCAGGATCGATTCATCGGGCACGAAGTACGGCGTGGTGATCACCAGCTCGCGCCGCGCCGCGTAGATGCAGGCCACGTACATGTCGGCCATGACGTTGTGCCGCGCCACCGGCCCGGTCTCGAACGCCATGGCCACGCAGCCGTCCTCGTGCCATGCCGGCGCCGCTGCGGCGGCATAGCCCTCCAGCCCGGCTTCGCCGGTCTCCGGGATCCAGCCGCTGAGGAACAGGAACTGGATCTGCGCCACCACCGGCCCCTGGCAGCGCAGCAGCAGGTCGATCCACGGCGCCTGCGCCGGCTTCACCCGGAACTCGGGATCGGCAAGGTTCTGGCTGCCGCAGTAGGCGATGCGGTTGTCGATGACCACGATCTTGCGGTGGTCGCGCAGGTCCATGCGGCTGAACACCACGTGCTGCAGGCGGTGGATGTCGTCCAGCGTCTTGAGTTGCCTGACCCCGGCCTGGGCCAGTTGTTTCCAGCGTGGCCCGTCGATGAAGGCACGCGAGCCCAGCGCATCGACCATCACCCGGCAGGCCACGCCGCGTCGCGCGGCGGCGGCCACCGCGTCGGCCAGGCGGCCGCCGGCGCCGTCGTCGAGCCAGATGTAGACGGCGATGTGCACGCTCTCGCGGGCCTGTTCGATATCCGCGACCAGCGCATCCAGCGCGCGGCGGCAGTCGCGCTCGGGCGCATCGGCCGGGCTGCCCTCATCGCCCAGCAGCTGCACCCGGTTGCCCCCCACCGCCGGCAGGCCGTTGATGGTGCGCGCCAGTTCCAGCAGCGGCACCGCGCCGTCCACCACCGTGACCGGTGCGGCCGGCGGCGCCGCGGCCGCGCCCATCCGTCGCAGCACCTGCTCCACCCGGTGGAACCGCGCGCGGCCGATGCTGGTCTCGCCCAGCAGCAGGTACGCGAGCATCCCCACCCCGGGTGCCAGCATCACCACCGCCACCCAGGCCGCGCGCGAAGCCGGGGTGCGGTTGGCGCGGGTCAGCGCACGCGCGGCGACCAGCAGGTGCGCGGCGAACGCCAGCGCGGCGATTGTCCACTGCAGCGGCGCGTGCGCCCCGCCTGCTTCCGGCACCATGCGTGCCTCCCGATGATCGATGATGCGCCATCCCGTGGCGTGGTCGATCAATACCACGGCCGCCCGCCGCCGGCATCTCCGGGGCGAAGTCGCAACGTCGTATCGCCGCGGTCCCGGTGGCCGGCTGCATGCCGCACAATACGCGCTGCGGTGGCCGCGACCGACCGCGGCGGGTCGCAACCGGGTCGCCGGACTGCCAGGGAGAGCAATGAAGAACGTGCCGGGGTTGACCCCGTGGCTGCTGCCACTGCCGGCTTTGGCGGGCGATGGCAGGTGGCCGTGCCGGAGCGCCTCGCCGGGCATGGGGCCAGACGTCCAGGCGCCTGCGCGTCGGACGCGGACGAGCTTGTCCTCCGCATCGCGCCCCGCCACCTCAGCTACCGGGCGCACGAGGGTCCGATGAAGGCCGTCGTGGTTCGCGGGAACAGCCGGATGGCGCTGATCGCCGGACTGCCCGGCGCGGGTGCGACCTGGCTCTCCACCGCGGATTCCCCGCTTTCCCTGGACGGGCGCCGGTGCGTCGACACCCGCAGCGGCCGGCAACGCCTGCGCCACCGGTGTCGTACACCGGCGGGCGCGCCGTCCCACCCCCCATCCATGCCGGCAGCGTCCAGCGGCGTGGCGCATTCCCCACGTCAGGAGACATCGTGAAGTTCATCTACCTACTTCTCTGCATCGCCGGCACGGTCCTGCCGCTGTCGCAGTTCGTTCCGTGGCTGTCCGCGCACGGCCTCGACGTGCCGCTGCTGGTGCAGCAGGCCACCTCGGCGCGCATCGCGGCATTCGCCTGGTCGGACGTGCTGGTCTCGGGCATCGCCGTGGCCACGTTCGTAGTCGCCGAGGGACGCAGGCTGGCGATGCCGCGGCTGTGGCTGCCGCTTTCGTGCCTGGCGGTCGGTCCGTCGCTGGCCTTGCCGCTGTTCCTGTACCTGCGCGAACGGCATCGCGCGGCGGCGCCGCTCCGCCGGGCGGACTGAGTCGCCCTCTACGGACGCCAGCGCGGGCTGCAGGCCGGCGCTTCGGCCACCACCGGCAAGGCATCGCCATTGCCGCAGCGGGCCCACCACGCGGGCGTGCACGGCACCAGGCGCCCGAACGCAAAGGCCCGGCATGCCCCGGGCCCTGCGTCGGTTGCCAGCCGGACTACCGGCGGTTTACCAGATGACCACGCGCTTGTCGTCGCCACGCACCATCGCGTCGCCCGCCTTGCACTGGAATGCCGTGGCGAAGGACGGCATGTTCGACGGCGCGCCGTTGGCGCGGAAGTTGGCCGGCGCGTGCGGGTCGGTGTTCAGGCGCACGCGCAGTTCGCCCTCGGTGAAGTTGCGGCGCCACACCGTGGCCCAGTTCATGAAGAAGCGCTGGTCCTGGCTGTAGCCGTCGACGGCCACGTTCTTCGACGGGTCTTCCTTGAGCGCCATCTGCAGCGCGTCGTACGCCACGGTCAGGCCACCGAGGTCGCCGATGTTCTCGCCCAGGGTCAGCTTGCCCTTGACGTTCACGCCCGGCAGCGCCTCATAGCCGTCGAACTGCGCGACCAGCTGGTCGGTGCGGCCGTTGAAGGCGCTGCGGTCGGCGTCGGTCCACCAGTTGTCGAAGTTGCCGTTGGCGGCGAACTGGCTGCCCGAGTCGTCGTAGCCGTGCATCATCTCGTGGCCGATCACCGCGCCGATGCCGCCGTAGTTCAGTGCCGGGTCGGCCTTGGCGTCGAAGAACGGCGGCTGCAGGATCGCGGCCGGGAACACGATCTCGTTCTTGGTCGCGTTGTAGTAGGCGTTGACCGTCTGCGGGGTCATGCCCCACTCGGTCTTGTCCACCGGCTTGCCGATCTTGTCGAGCATGTAGCGGTAGTTGAAGGCGCGCGCGGCCTGCATGTTGCCCAGGTAGCTGTCGCCATGGGTGGCCAGGCCCGACCAGTCGCGCCACTTGTCCGGGTAGCCGATCTTCGGGGTGAAGCTGGCCCACTTCTCCAGCGCCTTCTTCTTGGTCTCCTCGCCCATCCACGGCAGGCCTTCCAGGCGCGTCTTCAGCGCCGCCGACAGGTTCTCCACCAGATGCTGCATGGCCACCTTCGACTCGGCCGGGAACACCGCGTCCACGTACAGCTGGCCGAGCGCCTCGCCCATCGCGCCGTTCACCGACTCCAGCACGCGCTTCCAGCGCGGCTGCATTTCCTGCTGGCCACGCAGGGTCTTGCTGAAGAAATCGAAGTTGGCCTGCTCGAAGGCACTGCTCAGGTACGGTGCCGCGTTGTCCACGGTGTGGAAGCGCAGGTAGGCCTGCCAGGTCGTGGCCGGGACCTCGGCCAGCATGGTGTCGACCTCGGCGAAGAAGCCCGGCTGCGCCAGCGAGAACTTGTCCTTGGCCGGCACCTTCAGGGTGTCGAACAACGCGGTCCAGCTGAAGTTCGGGGTCTGCGCGTCGGCGGCGGCGGCGCTGACCGGGTTGTAGCGCTTGGCCGGGTCGCGCAGTTCGATGCGCGACAGCGAGGCCTTGGCCAGGCGGGTTTCGAATGCCATCACCGCCTTGGCCTGCTCCTTCGCCTGCGCGGCATCGACGCCGGACAGCACCAGCATCCGTTCGATGTAGGCGACATAGGCCTCGCGGATCCTGGCCTGCGATTCGTCGAAGTAGTAGCCCTTTTCCGGCAGGCCCAGGCCGCCCTGGCCGACGTAGGCGATGACGTTGGCCGAATCCTTGAAGTCCGGGCTGGCATACAGCGAGAACAGGAAGCCCTGGCCGCGCGCATAGGCGTCGCGCAGGTAGCCGGCGATGGCGGCACCGTCGCCGAGCGCGGCGATCTTGTCCAGTTCCGGCTGCAGTGGCGTGATGCCGGCCGCTTCGATGGCGGCTTCGTCCGAACCGGTCTTCCAGATGTCGCCGATCTGCGCCTGCACGCTGCCGGCCTTGGCGTTGGCCGCGGCGGCCTGCTGCACCAGCGCGTGCTGCACTTCCAGCGAGCGCTCGCGCAGGATCTCGAAGCTGCCCCAGGTCACCTGGTCGCCCGGCACCGGGTTGGCCCTGAGCCACTTGCCGTTGACGAAGCCATTGAGATCGCTGCAGGCCGCAACCGCCGGATCCAGGTCGGCGACGTTGAACGACACCGACGGCGTCTTGATCTGCGACAGGTCGAACGCCGGCTTGGCGGGCGTGTCGGCGGCGGGCGCCGTGGCTTCGCCCTTGCCGCCGCAGGCGGCCAGCGAGGCGGCGATGGCGACGGTCAGGGACAACGGGACGAGCTTGGAAAGGGTCATGCGGATCTCCGGCCTTGCAGGGAACGCCGCGCCTGCGCGCGGCCAATCCACGAGCGTAGGCGATGGCGCCGTGCCGCGGATAGGCCGAAGGTCATGCCACGGCACCCGCGGCACGCCGGTGCGCGGCTCAACCGCGACGCGCGGCCTCGATCGCGGCGATGTCGATCCTGCGCATGCCCATCATCGCCTCGAACGCACGCCTGGCCGCGGCCGGGTCCGGATCACTGATCGCCGCGCTCAGCGCGCGCGGCGTGATCTGCCACGACAGTCCCCACTTGTCGCGGCACCAGCCACAGGCGCTTTCCTCGCCGCCGTTGCCGACGATCGCATGCCACAGGCGGTCGGTCTCGGCCTGGTCATCGGTGGCGACCTGGAACGAGAACGCCTCGCTGTGACGGAACGCAGGGCCGCCGTTCAGGCCCAGGCACGGAATGCCGAGCACCGTGAACTCGACCGTCAGCACATCGCCCTGGCGGCCGGCGGGATAGTCGCCGGGCGCGCGATGCACGGCTCCCACCCGGCTGTCGGGAAAGGTCGCCGCATAGAACGTGGCCGCCTCCAGGGCGGTACCGTCGTACCACAGGCAGATAGTGTTCTTGCCGGTCATCGCGCTGCTCCTCGTCGGGAAAGGCATGCCGGCCGGGCAACGCGCACGCGCCACCGCACCGGCCCGGTGGAGCCTAGCGCAGCATCACGCACCCTGCCGTCATGGTCCGGCGTGGGCGGCGCCGGCAGCGGCATCGACGCGATGGCTGGCCGGGTTCGCGGCTCCGCAGCGGCACGCTGCGCCTCGCGTCATGCGCGTTCAGCCTGGGCCGGCGGCAATCCGCAGGTAGCGTTCGCCGTCGAACTCGAAGCCGGACAGTTGCCCGTTCGCATCGCGCAGGAAACGCAGCGGCTCGGCGACATCCAGCGGCCCGGCCTGCGCGCCGAACAGATCGACCGCCGCTGGCTGCAGTGCGCGGTCCAGCGCCCCGATCCGCAACCGCAGCAGGTCAGCCTCGGAGGCCACGACCGCCTCCACCGGCAACCGCTCGCCGCGGAACCTCCCCGCGTAGGCGGCCCGCGCCGCGGCATCGGGATGCCATGCCCACGCCTGCCAGAGCGGCTGCGCGCGCACCTGCGCCTGGCGCTCGCGCTGGTCATGCAGCTGCGCGGCCACGTGCTGCGGGTACATGCGCTGCCGGGTGGTCGCCCACGATGCCGCCTGCGGGTGATCCACCAGGTACTGGAAGAACTGCACCACCGTGCGTGAGGTGAGCCAGCCGGTGGCGTTGTCCGCATTGGAGAACACGCCGATGCCCACCCCCAGGTCCGGCGAGAACGCCATCATGCTGCGCGCACCGGTGTAGCTGCCGCCGTGGATGTAGAGCACATGCCCTTCGAAATCGCAGACATTCCAGCCGAAGGCGTAGCCCACGCACGGCAGTTCGTAGGCGTTGCGCGCGGTGCGCTGGACCTGCGCGCCGATGGCGTGCGCGGCCTCGACCGCGGCGACATCGAACCCCGCCGGCGCCGCGCCGCCCAGTTGCAGGCGCAGCCAGCGGCCGAGATCGCGTGGCGAGGTCATCATGCCGCCGGCCGCATGCATGATGGCGTCAGGCTTGGGTTCCACCACCCGCCAGCCATCGGCCGGCCCCAGCCACTGGTGGTTGTAGGCCAGCTGCGCCGGGTCGAAAGTGGACGTGCGCGTTGCGGTATCGCTCATCCGCAACGGGAGGAACAGTTCGTCGCGCAGCCATGCCTGCCAGGAGCGGCCGGTGTGCTGCTGCAGGATCGCGGCGTAGATCGTGTAGCCCAGGTTGTCGTAGTCGAAGCCCTGCGGGCGCGCACTCGCCAGCGTGCCCAGCAGCTGCGGATACAGGGCCGGATCGGGCGCCTGGACATAGGCTTCCAGCACGGTGATGGCGTCCGCGCTCAGCGGTACGCGATGGTTGAGCAGGTCGGCCAGGGTCCAGGCGGCCGGATCGACACCGCCGGGCAGGCGCAGCTGCGGCCAGTGTTCGGCCAGCGTGCTGTCCAGGCGCAGCACCCCGCGCCGGTCCAGCAGGTGGGCCAGCAGCCCCATGTACGACTTGGTCTGCGAGGCGATGTACATCGGCGTGTGCATCGCCAGCGGTGCGCCGCTGGCGGCGTTGCGCTGGCCGCGCGTGTAGCCGAGCAGTTGCCGCTCGCGGTCCACCACCACCACCGCGTACCCCGGCCCCAGCCCGGGGATGCCGTCGAGGAACTGCCGCAGGTGGTGCGCCGCCTGCTCGGCACTGGCCGCCTGTGCCGCGGACAAGGGGAGGATGAAGCCAAACAGCAGGCCCAGCACGGTCAGGCGCATGGAACGGTTCCAGGGCAAGGGGCCGCCATCCTCGCGCGGAAATGGCCGCGCTTCTTGCACGGATTGAACCTGCTCACGCCAACAGCGCGCGCAGCCGTGCCGGTGCCACCCCGCAGTGGTGCCGCGCGATACGGCTGAAGTGCGCCTGGTCGGCGAATCCGGCATGCAGCGCCGCTGCGGACAGCGGTACGCCCGCGGCCACCTGCGCCAACCCGCGCTGCAGCTGCGCGCGCACGCGGAACACCGAAGGCGGGCAGCCCACCCAGCGCGCGAAGCCCCGTGCGAAGTACACCGGATGCACACCCTGCTCCGCCGCCAGCCACGCCAGCGGCACCGCCTCCTCCTGCAGGCGCTCGCAGGCGCGCGCGACCCATCGCGGGGGCGTCCCGCCACGGCGGTCGGCACAACCGGCCATCGCCGCGAGCAGCTCCCAGGCCTGGCTTTCGACTGCATCGGGGGCGCTGGCGCCGGCGGCCAGTACCGACAGCAGCGCGCCGCCCTGCCCCAGCAGCGGCGACGCCGGCCGCGTGCGCCAGCGCCAGTCCGGCGCAAGCCCAATCGCGCGCGGCAGGTCGAGGTCGCCCGGCAGGTCGATGCCCAGCACCAGCGCGCCGGCCGGCCCGTAGTCGTTGGCGTGCGCCAGACCTGCCGGCTTCACCCCGACCGCGGGCACGCCCAGCCGCACCTCCTCGCCCTTGCCGCGCTCGGCCAGGGTGCCGGCCAGCAGCAGCGACACCTGGTGGCAGTCGTGCGTGTGCGCGGGCATGCGCGAGCCCGGCGCATACCACGCCACCCGTGCCGACAGCTGCTCGCCGGTGAACAGGATGCGGCCGCGGGTCGTACGCATCGGCCGGGAAACGCCGGCGGGCATGGAGGACATCGGCAATCCACCCAAGGGGACCGGGGGCAGTCTAGCGAGCACGCCGGCGGCGACACCTGCCATTGGTCGTGGAGGCGTGCCGGCCTGGACCCGGCGCGGCCGCGCAGGCACGCGCGCCCCGCGGCCCCTGGGGACGCCAGCGCACGCCGGCTCAGCCGTACCGGACCAGCGCGCCCAGTTCGCGCTCCAGCAACGCAGGGTCGGCGGCATTGAGTTCGATCAGGCGACGCAACGCGGTGATGCTGTCCAGGTCGATCTCGTCGCAGCGCAGCCCGATGGTGCGCCCGTCCACGTGCACTACGGTGGCCTGCATGCGGATCGGCGTGTCCTGCGACAGCTCGACCTGCAACTGGCAGGGCTCGTCCAGCCTGCAGTCGCCACCGGCATCGAATTCGAACAACGCGCCCTTCAGCGACACGTCGTGCACCTGCCCGGCGTGGATGCTGCCATCGGCGCGCACCAGCCAGGCCGGTGAATGGAAGGGTGCACGCCAGAAATGGCGCCGTTCCGTGGACGTGTTCATGCGCTCCCCCGTGCATTGGATGGAAAAGCCGGCTGCGTGGCCGTGGCCGTGGCCCAAGCATAGCCCGGCCGGCGGGCACCGGCGCGACGACCGCCCGACGGTCCCGCAAGACCTTGATCGGCAAGGCCTGTCGTGAATCTGGCGCAGCGCTGTCGTGGTCCAACGCGGCGCATCGCGGCAGCGTGCCGGCTCACATACCATCGCCGGGCAGTCACAGTGGACGAGGAACCGATGAAGATCGACGCCAACCGGATCAGGTCATTGCGCGAGGCGCGCGGCTGGTCGCAGGAGCACCTGGCCGCCGTGGCCGGGCTCAGCCCGCGCACCGTGCAGCGGCTGGAAGCCGAAGGCAAGGCCGCGCATGAATCGCGAATGGCGGTGGCGGCGGCGCT
The DNA here is from genome assembly GCF_001431595.1 of Stenotrophomonas acidaminiphila. Taxonomy (GTDB): domain Bacteria; phylum Pseudomonadota; class Gammaproteobacteria; order Xanthomonadales; family Xanthomonadaceae; genus Stenotrophomonas; species Stenotrophomonas acidaminiphila. Next base: position 13,948 of record NZ_LDJO01000039.1, on the reverse strand, counting down.
GGGTATCGAACCAACGCAATTGGCGGGTTTCCAGGCCGCCGCGCCGGTGCCCACTTCCGGCATCGGCGCGGCGGACCGCATCAAGATCACCCTGTGGATCGTGAGCATCGTGCTGGCGGTGATCATGTTCCAAGGGGTCGCCGGCTACGTCCTCGGCAAGAACGCGGCCAAACGCGACAACCGGATCGACGAAGCCTGCAAGGCCGCGCCGGCCAGCTGCGACCGCTGACACCGCCCTGCCCCTTGGCCACAAACGAAACACCCGGCCGGAGCCGGGTGTCTCGACGCGTCAAGCAAGCTGGCTTTACTTCGCCTTGCCCTGGTTGGCCACGGCCTCGGCCGCCTTCTTAGCCGCTTCCGGGTCGCCCAGGTAGCGGAACGACTGCACGGTCAGGTCATCGTTCAGTTCGAACAGCAGCGGGATGCCGGTGGGAATGTTGAGCTCGAGGATGTCCTCGCGGCTGACATTGTTGAGGTACTTGTACAGCGCGCGCAGCGAGTTGCCGTGAGCGGTGACCAACACGGTCCTGCCGTCCTTCAGCTGCGGGGCGATGGCGTCGTGCCAGTACGGCAGCACCCGCTCCAGGGTGGTGGCCAGCGATTCGGTGCCCGGCAGCGCGTTGCGGTCCAGGCCGGCATAACGGCGGTCGTGGATCGGGTGGCCCGGGTCTTCCAGATCCATCGGCGGCGGCGGGATGTCGTAGGAACGGCGCCACACCTTGACCTGCTCCTCGCCATGCCTGGCGGCGGTCTCGGCCTTGTCCAAGCCCTGCAGGCCGCCGTAGTGGCGTTCGTTGAGGCGCCAGGACTTGTTCACCGGCAGCCAGTCCTGGCCCAGTTCGGCCAGCGCGCCCTGCAGGGTATGGATGGCGCGCTTGAGCACCGAGGTATGGGCGACGTCGAACTGCAGCCCTTCCTCCTTCATCAAGCGGCCGGCGGCGGCGGCTTCGCGGCGGCCCTGCTCGGTCAGGTCCACGTCCACCCAGCCGGTGAAACGGTTGTCGAGGTTCCACTGGCTCTGGCCATGGCGCAACAGCACGAGTTTGCGGGTCACTGCGAAAGTCTCCGGTCGGGGGGAAGGCAACCTGCCGATTGTAGCCGCATCGCCCCACGCGCCCTGCACCGCGCGCCGACACTGGTGTGGCAGGCTTGGACCATGCGCTTCCAGCCTCCCGCCGACATCGCCCCCGCCGCCCTGGCCGAGCTGCGCCGCCAGCAGGTCGAACTGGCCGCGCGGGTGGAGCTGGACGACCGCCTGTCGGCACTGCCGGCGCGGGTGGCCGGGGTGGACAGCGGCTTCGAGGACGAAGGCCGCACCACCCGCTCGGTGGCGGTACGGGTCGATGGCGGCAGCCTGCAGCCGCTCGAATCGACCCTGGCGCGACTGCCCACCGCCCTGCCCTACATCCCCGGCCTGCTCAGCTTCCGCGAGCTGCCGGCAGTGCTGCAGGCCCTGCGGCAACTGCGCGAGCCGCCGCAGCTGGTACTGGTCGACGGCCACGGCATCGCCCATCCGCGCGGGCTGGGCATTGCCGCGCACCTCGGGGTACTGACCGGCCTGCCCAGCATCGGCGTGGGCAAAAGCCGGCTGGTCGGCGACTACACCGAACCCGGTCCGGAGCGTGGCGACCACGCGCCGCTGCTGCACAAGGGCCGCCAGGTCGGCTGGGTGCTGCGCAGCAAGCCGCGCTGCAACCCGCTGTTCATCTCCCCGGGCCACCACGTCTCGGTCGAGGCCTGCCTGCCGCTGGTGCTGGCCTGCCTCACCCGCTACCGGCTGCCCGAACCCACGCGCCTGGCCGACCGCCTCGCCTCGCGCCGCGACGGTGGCGCCTGATCCACCGCGGCAACAGTCCGTCATGGCCGCGCCGCAGAAAACCCGCGCGGCGCGTGCCATCCTGCCGGTACCCGCAATGGAGCCCGTGCATGACCACGATCATCAGTCCCCGCGTCCATGACCTCGGCGGTTTCCAGGTACGCCGCGCCGTGCCCACCCTGCAGGCGCGCAGCGTCGGGCCGTTCGTGTTCGTCGACCACATGGGTCCGGCCGTGTTCACGCCCGGCCAGGGCATCGACGTGCGCCCGCATCCGCACATCGGCCTGGCGACGGTCACCTTCCTGTGGTCCGGGCGGATCGGCCACCGCGACACGCTCGGCTCGGAGCAGGTGATCGAACCCGGCGACGTCAACTGGATGACCGCCGGCCGCGGCATCGCCCATTCCGAACGCACGCCGCCGGACGAACGCGGCCACGCACACCCGCTGCACGGCATGCAGACCTGGGTGGCGCTGCCGCGCACGCACGAGGAGACCGCGCCGGCGTTCTACCATTTCTCCGCCGCGCAGTTGCCGCAGCAGCGCCGCGACGGCGCCTGGCTGCGGGTGATCGCCGGCCGCGCCTACGGCGAGGAGTCACCGGTGCGGGTATTCGCCGACACCCTCAACGTCGCCATCGACCTGGAACCGGGCGCGGAGATCGACCTGGATGCCTCGCATGCCGAACGCGCGCTCTACGTACTGGAGGGCCAGGCCCAGCTCGACGGCGTCGACATCCCGGTCCAGCACCTGGTCATCCCCGAGCCCGGGGCCCGCGCGCGCCTGCGCGCCATGACCCCGCTCAAGGCGATGCTGATGGGTGGCGAACCGCTCGATGGCCCCCGCCACCTGTGGTGGAACTTCGTCTCCAGCTCGAAGGAACGCATCGAACAGGCCAAGGACGACTGGCGCCAGGGCCGCTTCGGCACCATTCCCGGCGACGACAAGGAATTCATCCCGCTGCCGGGCTGAGGGCCGGGTTAACGCTTTGAATACGCCGCCGTCCCGGTTCTTGGGTATGTTCCCGGTGCCCATTCCGGGTCATTGCGGGGGAGCAGACGATGAGCATGGGGAAACGACTGGCGGCCGAGTTCCTCGGTACCTTCTGGCTGGTGCTGGGCGGTTGCGGCAGCGCGGTGCTGGCGGCCAAGTTCGGCGGTGACGGCAATCCACTGGGAATCGGTTTCCATGGCGTGGCGCTGGCGTTCGGCCTGACCGTGCTGACCGGTGCGTATGCGTTCGGGCACGTCTCCGGCGCCCACTTCAATCCGGCGGTCAGCCTCGGCCTGTGGGCCGGCGGCCGCTTCGCCGGCAAGGACCTGGTGCCCTACGTCGTCGCCCAGGTGCTGGGCGGCATCCTCGCCGCCTTCATCCTGCTGCAGATCGCGCAGGGCCAGGCCGGGTTCGCCATTGACGGCAGCCAGGCCGGCGCGTTCGCCAGCAACGGCTACGGCGCCTTGTCGCCGGGCGGCTACGGCGTGGCCGCCGCGTTCCTGTGCGAAGTGGTGATGACCGCGATGTTCCTGGTGGTGATCATGGGCGCCACCCATGGCAAGGCACCAGCCGGCTTCGCGCCGATCGCGATCGGCCTGGCGCTGACCCTGATCCACCTGATCAGCATCCCGGTCACCAACACCTCGGTGAACCCGGCGCGCTCCACCGCCGTGGCGCTGTTCGCCGGGCCCGGCGCGATCGGCCAGCTGTGGCTGTTCTGGGTGGCGCCGCTGCTCGGCGCGCTGATCGGCGGCCTGGCGTACAAGTGGGTGGGCAGCGACGCGCGTTGAAGCGACCTGTGGCACGCACCGGCGACGGCCCCCACGCGGGGCCGTCGCTGTTCCGGCCAGCGCCCGGTTTGCGACGGCCGGTGTTTTTGTAATACCGTGGAAACACAGCTGGCGCGCAACGGGGACGCGCGCATCGGGCAGGGGCAACACCGCCCGCAGGTGTATTCGGTTCCAGACAGACAACACTGCCGTCGCGCCTGCGTTGGCCGGCGTCCGGGGGAAAACGCATGCTCAAACACGTCCGTATCGTTGCTTGCGCGCTGCTGCTGGCCGGCAGCGCCGGCGCATCCGCGCAACAGGCCGGGCAGTGCCCGATGCTGCCGTCCGGCAGCGGCCTGCAGTGGCAGGAGCAGGCCCAGAGCGATTTCATCGTCTGCAAGGCCACCACCGGCGACGGCCGCACCGTGTTGAACGTGATGCTGACCGCACGCGACCCGGGGCTGAGCCTGGTCCGCACGCTGCGCGCCGAGAAGGGCAGCTTCGCCGGCGAGGAGCTGTACTGGTACAAGCTGGACATGGGTGGACGCGACATGCCCGGCCTGGAAACGCGGCGCATCACCGAGGTCAAGCTCGGCCGCAACCGCTACGCGCAGATCTGGATCGATGCCGGCGACGTCGCCGAGCTGGCCAGCCTGCAGCAGTTGACCGGCACGCTCGGCGACGCGACCGCCAACTTCGCCGGCAAGTAAGGCGCCCTGGCAGGCGGCGCGCCGGAACCCACTGCGGCGCGCGCGCCCCTCAGAAGCGGCCTTCCTGGTAGTCGATGAAGGCCTGCATCAGCTGCTCGCGGGTATTCATCACGAACGGCCCGTGGCGCGCCACCGGTTCGCGCAGAGGGCGCCCGGCCACCACGATCAGCCGTGCGCCCTGCGCGCCGGCCTGCAGGCGCAGCAGGCGGCCACCGCCGAGCACCGCCAGCTCATGCCGCGCCACCTCGCGCGCGGCCTCGCCGTTGCCCAGGGTCAACGCGCCTTCGAACACGTAGGCGAAGGCGTTGTGCCCGTCCGGCAGGTCGTAGGCCCAGTCACGGCCCGGTGCCAGCTCCACGTCCAGGTACAGCGGGTCGGTGGCCGGCTGCACGATCGGGCCCCGGACATCGCCCACCTGCCCGGCAATGACCCGGACGCCGACCCCATCGGCCGGCACCACCTGCGGAATGCGTTCCGGGGCGAATTCCTGGTACTTCGGCTCGGTCATCTTGTCGCGCGCGGGCAGGTTCACCCATAGCTGGAACCCGCGCATGCGCCCGGACTCCTGCTCGGGCATTTCCGAATGCACCAGGCCGCGGCCGGCGGTCATCCACTGCACGCTGCCGGGCGTGAGCAGGCCTTCGTTGCCGTGGTTGTCGCGATGCCGCATGCGCCCGTCGAGCATGTAGGTCACGGTCTCGAAGCCGCGGTGCGGGTGCTCGGGGAAGCCGGCGATATAGTCCTCGGGGCGGTCGGTGCCGAATTCGTCGAGCATCAGGAACGGGTCGAGATCGGGCAGTGCCGGGGTTCCGATCACCCGGGTCAGGCGCACGCCGGCACCGTCGGACGTGGGCATGCCGCGGATGCCGCGCAGCACCCGCGCGAAGTTCTGGTCGCTCATGGTCAAGCCTCCCTTGGAATCTCCGGAAAATGGGCGCAGCGCATGGCCGCGCCAATCGCCATCACCGCAACCGATTGTTCCAGAGCCGGTGTCGGTGACGCGTTGCCGGGCCATTGCGGCCGGGCGGCCGCGCCGCCTAAGACCAAAGTCGCACGCCGGCGGGCCGCCGGAGCGTTGACCCCCGGCCGCGGCGGGAGGACTCTTGCAGCGGTCTTCCCGCGAGGTGACTCGATGAAAGGTTTCTCCAAGGCCGGCTGGGCGTTGCTGTCCCTGATCGGCGCGTTCTGCCTGGGTGTCGTGGCGCTGCGCCGCGGCGAACACATCAACGCACTGTGGATCGTGGCCGCGGCGGTCTCGCTGTACCTGGTCGCGTTCCGCTACTACGGGCTGTTCATCGCCAACAAGGTGCTGGGCGTGGACCCGACCCGCGCTACCCCGGCGGTGATCCACAACGACGGCCTGGACTACGTACCGACCAACAAGCACGTGCTGTTCGGCCACCACTTCGCCGCGATCGCCGGCGCCGGCCCGCTGGTGGGCCCGGTGCTCGCCGCGCAGATGGGCTACCTGCCGGGCACGCTGTGGCTGATCGCCGGCGTGGTGCTGGCCGGCGCGGTGCAGGATTTCATGATCCTGTTCATCTCCAGCCGCCGCAACGGCCGCTCGCTCGGCGACCTGGTGCGCGAGGAGATGGGGCCGGTACCCGGCACCATCGCCCTGTTCGGCGTGTTCATGATCATGATCATCATCCTCGCGGTGCTGGCGATGATCGTGGTCAAGGCGCTGGCCGACAGCCCCTGGGGCATGTTCACGGTCATGGCCACGATGCCCATCGCCATCCTGATGGGCCTGTACATGCGCTACATCCGCCCGGGCAAGATCGGCGAGATCTCCATCGTCGGCCTGGTCCTGCTGCTGGCGGCGATCTGGTACGGCGGCAAGGTCGCCGCCGACCCGGTGCTGGGGCCGATGTTCACCTTCACCGGCGTGCAGATCACCTGGATGCTGATCGGTTACGGCTTCGTCGCCGCGGTGTTGCCGGTATGGCTGCTGCTGGCACCGCGCGACTACCTGTCCACCTTCCTCAAGATCGGCACCATCGTCGGCCTGGCGATCGGCATCCTGATCGTGATGCCGGAACTGAAGATGCCGGCGCTGACCCAGTTCACCGACGGCAGCGGCCCGGTGTGGAAGGGCGGCATGTTCCCGTTCCTGTTCATCACCATCGCCTGCGGTGCGGTATCGGGCTTCCATGCACTGATCTCCTCCGGCACCACGCCCAAGCTGCTGGCCAACGAAGGCCACGCCGCCTACATCGGCTACGGCGGCATGCTGATGGAATCGTTCGTGGCGATCATGGCGATGGTCGCGGCCTCGATCATCGAGCCGGGCATCTACTTCGCCATGAACAGCCCGGCAGCGGTGATCGGCACCGATGTGGCCAACGCCGCGCAGGTGGTCAGCAGCTGGGGCTTCACCATCTCGCCCGAACAGTTGACCGCCACCGCCGCCGATATCGGCGAGAACACCATCCTCTCGCGCGCCGGCGGCGCGCCGACGCTGGCGGTGGGTATCGCCCAGATCCTGCATGCGGTGCTGCCGGGCGACGGCATGATGGCGTTCTGGTACCACTTCGCCATCCTGTTCGAGGCGCTGTTCATCCTCACCGCCGTGGACGCCGGCACCCGCTCGGGCCGCTTCATGCTTCAGGACCTGCTCGGCAATTTCGTACCGGCGCTGCGCCGCACCGACTCGTGGGTGGCCAGCTTCATCGCCACCGGTGGCTGCGTCGCGCTGTGGGGCTACTTCCTGTACCAGGGCGTGACCGATCCGCTGGGCGGCATCAACATGCTGTGGCCGCTGTTCGGCATCGCCAACCAGATGCTGGCCGGTGTCGCGCTGATGCTGTGCGCGGTGGTGCTGTTCAAGGCCAAGAAGGAAAAGTACGCCTGGGTGCCGCTGCTGCCGGCGGCCTGGCTGCTGGTGTGCACCACCGCGGCCGGCTTCATCAAGATCTTCTCCGCCGAGCCGGCGGTGGGCTTCATGGCGCAGGCGCACAAGTACCGCGACGCCATCGCCGCCGGCAACCTGCTGCCGCCATCCAAGGACTTCGGGCAGATGCACCAGGTGATGGTCAACAACTACATCAATGCCGGCCTCACCGCGCTGTTCCTGTTCGTGGTGTTCGCGGTGCTGGTGTATTCGATCAGGACCGTCGCCGCCGCGCGCCGTTCGCCGGTGCGTATCGACCATGAAACCCCGTACGTGGCGCTCAAGCCGCACGAGGTGGACCTGTAATGGGTACCGCGCTGGTCCCGGCCGGCCAGCACCAGGCGTTCCGCCGTACCTGGCGGCGCCTGGTGCAGACCGCGCGCCTGTGCTGCGGCGTGCCGGACTACGACAACTACGTGCGGCACATGCGCGAAAAGCACCCCGAGCGCGAGGTCATGGACTACAAGACCTTCTTCCGGGAACGCCAGGAAGCACGCTTCGGCGGCGGCAAGGGCTTCCGCTGCTGCTGAAGCCCGGGTTCCGGGGCAGGAAGACAGAAGGCCGCCGTGAGGCGGCCTTCTTCATGCCCGGCGCGGTGGCGCGGCCGGGCGCCGCGCGGGGCCGTCAGGCGCCGGCCATCCACTTGAGCATCAGCCCGGTGATGTACGCCAGCACCGTGCCGGTGGCGTAGCCGACCGTGCCCAGCAGCACACCTACCGGCGCCAGGCTGGGATGGAACGCCGCCGCCACCACCGGTGCCGACGCCGCCGCGCCGACGTTGCCCTGCGAGCCGATGGCCAGGAAGAACATCGGCGCCTTGAGCAGGCGGCCGACCACGTACAGCAGCAGCACGTGGGTGCCCATCCAGATCGCGCCCAGCAGGAACAGCCACGGGCGCTCGAGCAGCGACAGCAGGTCCATCTGCATGCCGATGCAGGCGATCAGGAAGTACAGGAACAGGGTGCCGACCCGGGAGGCGCCGACCGCTTCCAGTTCGCGCGCGCGGGTGAAGCTCAGCGCCAGTCCGGCGAACGTGGACAGCATCACCACCCACACGAACTGGTTGTCCAGCGACGCCTGCCTGGCGAAGCTGATGTTCGCCGCGCACCACGCCGCCAGCGGCGCGGCCAGCGCGTGGGCCGCGCCGACCACGCCCAGGCCGACGCCGACGATGATCATCAGGTCGGTCAGGGTGGGAATGCGCGCGCTGCGCGCCTGGTAATCGGCGATCCGCCGCTTCATGTCGTCGATGGCCGAGGTGTCGGCGCCGTTGCGCGCATCGATGGCCTGCGCGCGCCCGGCCAGCCAGATCAGGGCCGGCATCAGCAGGATGCTGGCGCAGACCACGTCCACCACCGCGAACTGGCCGAAGGTGGTGGCATCGACATTGAAGGTTTCGCGCATCGCGGCCATGTTGGCGCCGCCGCCGATCCAGCTGCCGGCCAGCGCCGCCATGCCGGCCCAGGTATCCCCGGCCACGGTGGCCGGATGGATCAGCTTCATCGCCTGGAACGAGACCAGCGCGCCGAGCATGATGCCCACGGTGCCGGTGACGAACATCAGCAGCAGCTTCGGGCCGAGCCGGGCGATGCCCTTCAGGTCGATCGACAGGGTCAGCAGCACCAGCGCCGCCGGCAGCAGCACGTCGCGGGCGATCGGGTTGTAGAGCTTGGTGCCATGGCCGTCGATCAGGCCGGTGGTGTTGTAGATCGCCGGCACGAAGTAGCACAGCAGCAGGGCCGGCACCCAGGTGAAGACCTTCCTCCAGAACGGGGTCGGCCCGCTGGCCAGCCAGAAGATCAGCGCCAGGGTCGCGGCGATCAGCCCGAGGCCGACGATGTCGTTGCTGATGAGTGCGGGAGTACTTTCGGTCGGCATATGGCCAGTTCCTGTCGATCGAAGGGAAACAAAAACGCCACGTTGATGACGTGGCGTGGGGGAGCGAAGCCTAGCATGCCGGCAGTGCCGTTGGCCCCGGCCGCGGGACGATGCCGGTTTGCCACCACCGGGTGGTGGCGGCAAGCCGGCCGGAGCGTTCAGCCCGCTCCCGCCATCGCGCGCAGGGTGATGCCGACCACGTAGGCCGCGCCGGTACCCACCGCGTAGCCCAGGGTGCCGAGCAGCACGCCCACCGGGGCCAGCGCCGGATGGAACGCAGAAGCCAGCACCGGCGCCGAGGCCGGGCCACCGATGTTGCTCTGCGAGGCGATGGCGAAATAGAAGAACGGCACCCGCAGCAGCTTGCCGGCCAGCCACAGCAGCACGATGTGCACGCCGATCCACAGCACGCCCAGGGCGAACAGCCACGGCTTCTCCAGCAGCGCCAGCAGGTCCATCTGCATGCCGATGCAGGCGATCAGGAAGTACAGGAACATCGAGCCCCACTTGGAGGCGCCGACGCCTTCGAGCTCGCGCGCGCGGGTGAAGCTCAGGCCCAGCCCGATGAGCGTCGCCAGCAGCACCACCCAGACGAACGGCTTGTCCAGGCTCACCGAGGCCGCCCAGCCGACATGGGCGGCGAACCAGGACGACAGCGGCCCGGCCACCGCGTGCGAGATCGCCACCGCACCGAACGCCACGCCGGCCATCACCATCAGGTCGCCCAGCGCCGGGATGCGCGCATGCCGCGCCTGGTAGCTGGCGACGCGGTCGCGCAGGTCGTCCAGGGCGGTGGTATCCGCACCGCTGTGCCGGTCCAGCGCCGGGGCCCGCGAGGCGAAGAAGATCAGCACCGCCATCCACACGTAGCCGACGCCGACGTCCACCACCGCGAACTGGCCGAAGGTAGTCGCGTCGACTTCGAAGATCTCCTTCATCGCCAGCATGTTGGCGCCGCCGCCGATCCAGCTGCCGGCCAGCGCGGCCATGCCGCCCCAGGTGCTGCCGGCCACCGTGTCGGGATGGATGATGCCCATCAGCCAGAACGCCACCAGCGCGCCGAGCATGATGCTCAGCACCGCCGCCACGTACATGGCCAGCATCTTCCAGCCCAGCCCGAGGATGCCTTTCAGGTCGATGGACAGGGTCAGCAGCACCAGCGCCGCCGGCAGGAACACGTCGCGCGCGATCGGGTTGTAGAGCCGCGTGGTCTCGCCGTCGATCAGGCCGAAGGTGTTGTAGATGCCGGGAATGAAGTAGCACAGCAGCAGCGCCGGCACGAAGCCGTAGAACTTCTTCAGCAGCCGGTTGCTGCTGGACGACGTCCAGAAAATGGCGCCCAGCGTGGCGGCGATCAGGCCGAACACGATGATGTCGTTGCTGATGAGTGCGCCGGATGCGGCTGCCGTCATCGTCTCTCCCCTCGATGCGTGAGTGTCGGGAACCGCGGTTCCCGTGTCTTCCCCCGGATCACGGATGAAGGGCCTGGGCGCGCGCGGCCATGTCGGGCCGCCGTTCCCCACTGCCTGCGGGGAGGGACCCGTGGATCGCAACCGTCCTGGTCGCCCCCTTCCGCCGCATGCGGCGGAAGGGGCGAAGGCCCGGCGCGGACAGCATCCCGCTGCCGCCGCCCGGCCGTGGGCGGGCATGCCTGCGGCATGCCCCTGCCTGCGTTACCGGCCGATGTGCTGCTTCAGCCAGGCATTGACCGTGTCATGCCACTGCACGCTGTTGTGCGGCTTGAGCACCCAGTGGTTCTCGTCCGGGAAGTACAGGAACCTGGATTCGATGCCCTTGCGCTGCAGCGCGGTGAACGTGGCCAGGCCCTGCTCCACCGGGATGCGGTAGTCCAGCTGGCCCTGCACCACCAGCATCGGCTTGCTCCAGTTGGCGACATGGTTGACCGGGTTGAACTTCTCGTAGTTCTGCGGGACGTCGTACGGGGTACCGCCCTGCTCCCACTCGGTGAACCACAGTTCCTCGGTGGCGTAGCCCATCGCACGCTGGTCGAACACGCCGTCGTGGTTGACCAGGCACTTCCACGGCTCGTTCCAGTTGCCGGCGATCCAGTTGACCATGAAGCCGCCGTAGCTGGCGCCCAGCGCGCAGGCCTTGTCGCCGTCGAGGAAGCCGTACTTGTGCTGCGCCGCGGCCCAGCCCTTCTGCAGGTCTTCCAGCGGGCGGTCGCCCCAGTGCTGGCTGATCGCATCGGTGAAGGCCTGGCCGTAGCCGGTGGAGCCGTGGAAATCGATCATCACCACCGCATAGCCCTGCCCGGCATAGGTCTGCGGATTCCAGCGGTAGCTCCAGCCGTTGCCGAAGCTGCCCTGCGGGCCACCGTGGATCAGGAACGCGACCGGGTATTTCCGGCCTTCCTGGTAGTCGTGCGGCTTGACCACGTAGCCATGCACGGTCTCGTCGTTCCAGCCCTTGAACGAGAACTGCTCGAAGCTGCCGAAATCGACGTCCGGCAGCATCTCGCCGGCGCTCGGGGTGATCGCGCGCTGCGGAGTACCGGCCGCGGTGCCGGTGGTGAACACCTGGTCGCCGCTCTTGAGCGAGTTGCGGGTGAAGGCCAGCGTGTCGCCGGCAAGGTCGAAGGCGGAGATGCTGCCCTCGCCCGCCACCTTGGCGACCGCGCCATCGGCGACCTTGACCGCGAACAGCGGGTGCTCGCCCATGTCCTGCGCGGTGGTGTAGATCGTGCTGCCATCGGCCGACAGGGTGATGCCGTCGGCCGAGCGGTCCCACTGCGGGGCGATCTCGCGCAGCGTGCCGCTGGCCAGCTCCAGCGCCATCAGGCCGAAGCGGTCGGCCTCGAAGCCCGGGCGCTTCATCGCGCGGTAGTACAGGGTCTTGCCGTCGGCACTGAACACCGGGCCGGCATCCCACGCCGGGTTGGCGGCGGTCAGGTTGACCGGCGCGGCCTTGCCGGCGGCATCGAGCCGGTACAGGTCGAAATTGGTCGACCACGGTTCCTGCCGGCCCTGCACGCGGATGCTGGCGACCACCGACTTTCCATCCGGCGACCACACGAAATCCTCGTTGCCGCCGAACGGCTTGGACGGTGCGTCGCCGGCCAGGCCGGCGCTGATCGCCGTGGCGGTCTTGCCGGCGGCGGCGCCGGTGGCCGGCAGCGGCGCCACGAACAGGGTGTTGCGGCGGCCGTCGGCCCAGGTATCCCAGTGGCGCACGAACATGCTGTCGAACACCACGCCGCTGCTCCTGGATTTTTCCCGCTCCTTCAGCCGGGTGGCGGTGCACGCCAGGTCCGAACCGCAGTCCTGGAACGCGCCGGCGCTGAACAGCACGCGGTCGTCCTGCGGCGAGACCCGGTAGCTGTCCACGTCCAGCGCGAAGTCGGTCAGCTGCCGCGGCGCGCCACCGGCCACCGGCATCGCGTAGAGCTGCTGGCTGCCGTTCTTGGCGCTGAGGAAGTACACGGTGCGGCCATCGGCCGACAGTGCGGCCGAGTTGACGTTCCAGCCGTCCGGCGAGAGCCGCTTCGGCGGTGCCAGGTCGCGGGTGCGCAGGTCGCGGATCCACAGGCTGCTGCTGGCCTTCAGGTCGGCATCGACCACGCGCTTGGCGAAGATCACCTGCGCGCCATCGGCGGTGAGCAGCGGCGCGGACACGCGGTCCAGCTTCACCATGTCGCGGACTTCGAAGCCGCGTGCGCTGGCCAGCGAGGGCAGCGCGGCAAGCAGGCACAACGGCAGCAGGGCGTGACGGAGCTTCATGGGATTCTCCCGGAACAAGGCAGGCAAACCATGGATGGTAGGCGCGGCCGGGCGCCGCGCGCAAAGGCATGAAGTCATGCCCGGGCTCCCACAACGACAAGGCCCCGCCGGAGCGGGGCCTTGCAGGGTGGATCATCGCGCGGGCATCAACCCTTGGCCGGCGACGCCTGCTCGCCCTTGCGGCCGACCCGGTACAGCAGCCAGCCGACCAGGAACAGCACTGCCAGCCCCACCCACTGCGCCGCGGCGCCCAGGCTGAGCGGCAGCGCCAGCACGTCCGGGTTCTGGGTGATGACGATCGGCAGCGCGATGGCGATGCCCATCAGCGCCTCGCCGGTGATCAGGCCGGCGGAGAACAGCACGCCGGGGCGATGCACGCGGTCCAGCCCCTCTTCGTCGTCGGCACGCACCTTGTGGAAGCGCGCGACCAGGTGGGCCAGCAGGCCGCCGAGGAAGATCGGCACCATCAGCTCCAGCGGCAGGTAGATGCCGATGGCCGCCGCCAGCACCGGCACGCGGAAGCGCTTGCCGGTCTTCTTCAGCCAGCCGTCGATGGCGATCACCACCGCGCCGATGCCGCCGCCGATGATGATCATGGTCCAGGGCAGGTCGCCGCCGAACAGGCCCTTGGCGACCGACGCCATCAGGTTGGCCTGCGGCGCCGGCAGGGTCTTGGAGCCGATGCCATAGGCCTCCTGCAGCAGGTTCAGCACCGGCGCCATGATCAGCGCGCAGGAGAACGCGCCGATGCCAAGCATCAGCTGCTGCTTCCACGGCGTGGCGCCGACCAGGTAGCCGGTCTTGAGATCCTGCAGGTTGTCGCCGCCGACCGCGGCCGCACAGCACACGACCGCGCCGATCATGATCGCCGCCACCGCGCCCAGCGGCGCGCCGCCGACCTGCACCTTGCCGTCGTCGCCCAGCAGCATCAGCAGCACCACCGAGGCGAACAGGATGGTGGCGATGGTGATGCCCGAGACCGGGTTGTTGGACGAGCCGACCAGGCCGGCCAGGTAGCCGGACACCGAAACGAACAGGAAGCCGGCCACGATCATGATGATCGTCATCGGCACGCTGACCAGCCACTGGCCGACGATGGCCTGGTACAGCGCCAGCAGCGGCAGCACGAACAGCACCAGCGCCACCAGC
>NZ_LDJO01000038.1 GCF_001431595.1 Stenotrophomonas acidaminiphila | reverse complement strand
CACTGGGTCCACGCGCCGCGGGTGAGGTCGGCGGGAAGCGGGCGCACCCGCCAGGTCTGGTCGGCGCTGAACTCGAAGCGCACCGGCGCTTCGTAGGTCCAGTCCTGGCGCCAGTGCTTGGTCACGTGGCCGCTGGCCGGATCCACCAGCAGGTGCTGCAGCACGATGCGGGTGGGAGTGTCCTCGACCACGACCACCAGTTCGTTGCCGCCGCTACGCATCGCCGGCGCGCGCGCATAGCCGGGCTGCAGCAGCACGGTTTCGTCGAAGGCGAAATCCACCGTGTATTCGCCCTGCATGCGCACGATGGTGTCGTGGTCGCGGACGGGGTCGGCGGGCGCGGCGGAGGCGCCGGCACTGGCGGCGCACACCAGCAGCAGGCTGGCGCAATGCGGTTTCATCATGGGTTCCTCGGGGGCGGTGGGAAGGCCGTCCATGGCCGGGTGACGCTCCATCGGGGGAGGCGGCCGGTGCCGCTCACCAGGCCAGCGACAGGCTGGCCGAGAGCGTGCGGCCGGGGTTGCTGTAGCGGTCGACCACGCTGCTGGAGGCGGCCAGGGTCCCGGCCAGGCCGGACCATTCGATGTAGCGGCGGTCGGCCAGGTTGAACACGCCGGCGTGGGCGGTGGCGCCCGGTGCGAAGCGCCAGTGCGCCATCAGGTCGAGCACGCCGTAGCCGGCCGGGCGGAACGCGTCGGCGCTGGCGACCCGGCCCTTGCGGCGGGCGAAGCTGCCGGCCAGCTGCATGCCCCAGTCGTCGCGGTCGTAGGCCAGCCCGAGGCTGCCGCGCAGCGGGTCCACCGTGTCCAGCGGCACGCCCTCGCTGAGGTTGCGCCCGCGCGACCAGGCCGCCGCACCGCGCAGCGACCAGCCGGCCAGCCGCGCATCCAGCGCGCCGAGCTCCAGCCCCGCCTTCAGTTCGGCGCCATGGATGCGGGCGTCGGCGATGTTCTGCGACTGGAACACCATCAGCCCCTGTGCGTTGGTACCGACGTAGCGCTGCGATTCGATGAAGTCGCGGTAGTCGTTGCGGTAGCCGCCGAGGCTGGCCCACAGTGCCGGCCCCACGTAGCGCACGCCCAGTTCCAGGCCATTGCTGGTTTCCGGTTTCAGGTCCGGGTTGGGAATGGCGGTGTAGCCGAACATGACGTTGGTGAAACCCAGGTTGACGTCGTTGTAAGGCGGCGAGCGGAAGCCGCGCGCGTAGCCGGCGAACAGCGACCAGCGCGGATCCAGGCGCCAGACCATGCCCAGCTTCGGCGACACGCTGGTCTTGCGCAGCGAGGCCAGCGCCACGCCGGGGTTGTCGTCGCTGAAGATCGCGTCGGCCTGCGGTTCGAGCCGGTAGTGGTCCACACGCACGCCGGGCACCAGCGACAGGCGGCCGTCGGCCAGCCGCACCTCGTCCTGCAGGTACAGGCCCAGCTCGGTGGTGCGGCTGACCGGGAAGTCGCGCACCGGGAACGCGTCGGGCAGGATCGTGCTGCTGGTGCCGCCATTGGCCAGCACCTGGTAGCCGTCGCGCTTCTGCCGGATCCGGGTCCAGGTGCCATCGAAGCCCCAGGTCAGCGCGTGCTCCGCCGCGCCGGTGGCCAGGCGCTTGTCGAACTGCGCCTGCGCGCCATGCACCCGCTGGTCGAAATCGAACACGCGGTGGCGGCGGCTGCGGTTGGCGCGGGCCTCGTCGGTGACCTGGGTGGTTTCGCTGTCCTGGCGGTACAGCTGCCAGCGCAGGCTGTCGGCGAAGGCCGCGTCCAGGGCATCCATTTCATGGGCGAACGACACCCGCGCGCGGGTCTGCTTGTCGTGCGCCTTCATGCCGGTGGTGGTGGCATGGTCGATGGCCGACAGGACGTCGGTGTCGGTGATGTCCTCGTTGCCCTCCACGGTCAGCCGCAGGCGCTGGTCCGGGTCCGGCGCATAGACCAGCTTGGACAATACGCTGCGCCCGTCGCGCTCCTGCGGGTTCGCCGCGGTGCGGGTGTTGTCGGCGCTGCGCACCCGGCCCTTGTTGCCGGTTTCCTGGCCCTGGCGGTGGTTGACGTTGACCATGCCGCTCCAGCGCGTGCCGCCGAAGGCGGTGGTCACCCCGCCCAGCAGACCCTGCCAGTCGCCGTCGTAGCCCAGCTTCAGGCCGACGTGGCTGTGCTTGCCGTCGCCCAGGTAATCGGCCGGGTCCTTGGTGACGAAGGCGACCACGCCGCCCAGCGCGTCGGAGCCATACAGCGAACTGGCCGGACCACGCACGATTTCCACCCGCTTGAGCGTTTCCAGGTCGGTGAAGTCGCGGTTGGCACTGGCGAAGCTGCCAATGGCGAAACTGCGCGGCATGGCGATGCCATCGGTCTGGATCAGCACGCGGTTGCCGTCCAGCCCGCGGATGCGGAAGCCGCCCAGGCCGAAGCGGGCCACGCTGCGGGTCACCGAGATGCCCGGTTCGTAGCGGACCAGGTCGTCGATGTCATGGACCAGCTGCCGGTCGAGCTGTTCGCGTTCGATCACGTCGACCGTGGCGGCGACGTCGCCGACCGCGCGCCCGGTGCGGGTGGCGGTGACCTGGACGCGGTCCATCTGGTGGGCATCGGCCGGCGCGGCGGGGTCGGCATGGGCGGGAAACAGCGTCGCCCACAGGGCGACGCTCAAGGCGGTGGGACGGATCATGGGTACCTGGAATCGAAAGGTTGGCCCGCGGCACAGCGGCCGGCCGCCGCAGCGGCCCGGCCGCGGCCGAGGGGGAGAGAAGATGCGATTCAGGCGGGCATGACGCGCGGACGCGCCGGCTGGCGGCGATTGCGGCCGGGAATTACTTGGTGAGGATCAGCTTGTCGTTGCTGGTATGGCGCAGGCGGTAAACGCGGTCGCCATGGCGGATCAGGATCTCGCGCTGGCCATTCAGCAGCGCGCCGCTGTCGATGGCGTCGTCGACGGGCAGCGGGCGCGGGGCGGGACGCTGCGGCAGGTGCAGGGTACGGGGACGGAGCAGGACAGGTTGGGCGAACATCGCGGCGGTTCCGTGGCGGGGACGGAATTGATGATAATGATTCTCATCCGCGACGCAAGAGGGTCGCGCACGCTTTTGCCACGCGCGCCCATCCCACCGCGCGTCCAGGCCGGCGGCAACGCCCCCGGCCCGTCGCCGCCATCAGTCGAACGCGGCCTCCAGCCTGCCCCACGCGTCCTCGCCGAGGCGCTCGAACACCTCCAGCGCGCGCAGGTTCTCCTCCAGCTGCGCGACCCGGCTGGCGCCCAGAATCACGCTGGAGACATGCCGGTTGCGCAGGCACCAGGCGATGGCCAGCTGCGCCGGCGATTCGCCCAGCTCCGCGGCCAGCGCGGTGAAGCGCCGCACCTTTTCCAGCCGCGCATCGGCCGGTTCGCCCAGCACCGCCGACTGCAGCCAGCCCAGCGACGGCTGCGCCAGCCGCGAGCCGGCCACGATGCCGTCGTTGTACTTGCCGGTCAGCAGGCCCGAGGCCAGCGGCGACCAGATGGTCGTGCCCAGCCCGGCGTCGGCGTACAGCGGCGCGTATTCCTGCTCCACCCGGGTGCGGTGCAGCAGGTTGTACTGCGGCTGCTCCATGCTCGGCGCGTGCAGGCCGTTGCCGCGGGCGAACGCCACCGCCTCGGCGATCTGCGCGGCCGACCACTCCGACGTCCCCCAGTACAGCACCTTGCCCTGGCGGATCAGCACATCCATCGCCTGCACGGTCTCGGCGATCGGCGCCTCCGGGTCCGGGCGGTGGCAGTAATACAGGTCCAGGTAGTCCACCCGCAGGCGCTTGAGCGCGGCATGGCAGGCATCGTGCACGTGCTTGCGCGAGAGCCCGCGCTGCAGCGGGTTGGGTGCCTCGACCGCGCCGAAGAACACCTTGCTGGACACGCAGTAGCCGTCGCGCGGAAGGCGCAGGTCGGCGATCACGTCGCCCATCACCTGCTCGGCCCGGCCCTGCGCGTAGACCTCGGCGTTGTCGAAGAAGTTGACCCCGTTGTCCCAGGCCGCGGCGATCAGGTTGCGGGCCTCGCCGCGGGCGATCTGGCTGCCGAAGGTGACCCAGGCCCCGAAGGACAGGGCGGAAAGCTGCAGGCCGGACGACCCGAGGCGGCGGTATTGCATGGCTGGCTCCTGGAACACGGTGCGCGCCGGCGGCGCGGACAGCCGCCAGTGTAACCGCCGCCACCGGACCGATAGCGTCCGGGACCTTGCCGATGGCGGCTTGATCGCCGCCGTTGCCCCCGCCCGGCATCGGGATTGTTGCCCGCCACTGGCCGCTGCTCTAGGCTTGCCGCTTTTGCGGGCTCGCCCGGGGAATACTCATGGTCGAAGGTTTGGGCAGGATCGGCTTCGGCCTGTTCGGTCTGGCGGTGCTGATCGGCATCACCTGGCTGTTTTCCAACAACAAGAAGGCAGTGGACTGGAAGCTGGTCGCCACCGGCATCAGCCTGCAGATCGCCTTCGCCGCGCTGGTGCTGCTGGTGCCGGGCGGGCGCGACGTGTTCGACTGGCTGGGCCAGGGCTTCGTCAAGATCCTCAGCTTCGTCAACGAAGGCTCCGGCTTCATCTTCGGCAGCCTGATGGACGTGTCCAAGTACGGCTTCATCTTCGCCTTCCAGGTGCTGCCGACCATCATCTTCTTCTCGGCGCTGATGGGCGTGCTCTACCACGTCGGGGTGATGCAGGCGGTGGTCAAGGTCATGGCCTGGGCGATCACCAAGGTGATGCGGGTGTCCGGCGCGGAAACCACCAGCGTCTGCGCCAGCGTGTTCATCGGCCAGACCGAGGCGCCGCTGACCGTGCGTCCCTACATCCCGAAGATGACCCAGTCCGAGCTGATCACCATGATGATCGGCGGCATGGCGCACATCGCCGGCGGCGTGCTGGCCGCCTACGTGGGCATGCTCGGTGGCGGCGACCCGGTGGCGCAGGCGTTCTACGCCAAGCACCTGCTGGCGGCGTCGATCATGGCCGCACCGGCCACGCTGGTGATCGCCAAGCTGCTGGTGCCCGAGACCGGCACCCCGCTGACCCGCGGCACGGTGAAGATGGAAGTGGAGAAGACCTCGTCCAACATCATCGACGCCGCTGCCGCCGGCGCCGGCGACGGCCTCAAGCTGGCACTGAACATCGGCGCCATGCTGCTGGCCTTCATCGCCCTGATCGCGCTGCTCAACGCACCGCTGACCTGGCTGGGCGAGGTCACCGGCCTGGCCCAGGCCATCGGCAAGCCGACCAACCTGGCGACCATCTTCGGCTACGTGCTGGCGCCGATCGCCTGGGTGATCGGCACGCCATGGGCCGACGCCACCACCGTGGGCTCGCTGATCGGCCAGAAGGTGGTGATCAACGAGTTCGTCGCCTACCTGCAGCTGTCGGAGATCATCAAGGGCAATGTCGCCGGCGTCAGCCTGAGCGACGAAGGCCGCCTGATCGCCACCTACGCGCTGTGCGGCTTCGCCAACTTCAGCTCGATCGCCATCCAGATCGGCGGCATCGGCGGGCTGGCCCCGGACCGTCGCCACGACCTGGCCAAGTTCGGCCTGCGCGCGGTGCTCGGCGGCACCATCGCCACGCTGATGACGGCGACCATCGCCGGCGTGCTCAGCCACTTCGGCTGAGCCCACGCGCTCCCCCTTCGGCTCCCCCAAGCCACCTGAAGAGAAATTGATTCCATGAAGTCTGTTGTTGTTGCCGGTTCCTTCAATGTCGACCACGTCTGGCGCTGCGATGCCCTGCCCGCGCCGGGGGCGACCATTGCCGGGCGCTACAGCACCGGTCCTGGCGGCAAGGGCTTCAACCAGGCGGTGGCCGCGCGGCGCGCCGGCGCCGGCATCACCTTCGTCTGCGCGCTGGGCGAGGACGCCGGCGGCGCGCTGGCGCGGCAGCTGGCCGCGGCCGACGGCATCGTGCTGGCCGCCGAGGCCAGCAGCGAGCCCACCGGCACCGCCGGCATCTACGTGGACAGCCGCGGCCGCAACTCCATCGTCATCGGCCCGGGCGCCAATGCCTCGCTGAGCACCGGGTTCATGGCCGCCAACGCGGCGCTGATCGGCGCCGCCGGGGTGCTGCTGGCGCAGCTGGAGTCGCCGGTGGAGTCGATCGAGGCAGCCCTGGGCATCGCCCGCGAGGCCGGCGTGCTGACCGTGCTCAACGCCGCCCCGGCCAACGCCCCGTCGACCATCGGCCTGCTCAAGCTGGCCGACGTGCTGACCCCGAACGAAACCGAGTTCGCCGCCCTGCTCGGCCGCCATGTCGGCGAGCGGGTGGAGGCCGACGACGTGGCGGCGCTGGACGGCGCCAGCCTGCACGCGCTGTGCCGCAAGCTG
Source organism: Stenotrophomonas acidaminiphila (assembly GCF_001431595.1). Lineage (GTDB taxonomy): Bacteria > Pseudomonadota > Gammaproteobacteria > Xanthomonadales > Xanthomonadaceae > Stenotrophomonas > Stenotrophomonas acidaminiphila. Next base: position 68,220 of record NZ_LDJO01000038.1, on the reverse strand, counting down.
TCCGGCAACACCGTGGTGGTCACCCTCGGCGCGGTCGGCGTGTTCGTCTCGCACGACGAGGAACGCCTGCGCGGCGACAGCCAGCCCTACTACCGCGTAGCCGCCGAGGCGGCGCAGGTGGTCGATACCACCGGTGCCGGCGACGCCTTCAACGGCGCCCTGGCGGCCTCGCTGGCGCAGGCGCCGGACGCGGCCTTCATCAAGCACGTGCGCTTCGCCAACCAGTACGCGGCCCGCTCCACCGAGAGCGAAGGCGCCGCCGCGGCGATGCCGCGGATGACCCCGGCCGACGCCGCCTGAGCCCCCGGGCCGCCGCTCCACTGACCGCGGCCGCTCACGGCGGCGCGGCGATGGCGCGGCGCCGCCACCGGCAAACCGGATGATGGCTGAAGCCACGCCCGCGCACCGGGCCGGCGCCGGCATCGGCGCCGCGCCGGGCACTACAATGCGCCGCATGCAGATCGGCCCCTACACCATCGCGCCCAATGTGGTGCTCGCGCCCATGGCCGGCGTCACCGACAAACCGTTCCGGCAGCTGTGCAAACGGCTCGGCGCGGGCCTGGCCGCCTCGGAGATGACCATCTCCGACCCGCGCTTCTGGAACACCCGCAAGTCCATCCACCGCATGGACCATGCCGGCGAGCCGGCGCCGATCAGCGTGCAGATCGCCGGCACCGAACCGCGGCAGCTGGCCGAGGCCGCGCGCTACAACGTCGACCACGGCGCACAGATCATCGACATCAACATGGGCTGCCCGGCCAAGAAGGTGTGCAATGCGTGGGCCGGCTCGGCGCTGATGCGCGACGAGGCGCTGGTGGCGCGCATCCTGGAGGCGGTGGTGGGCGCGGTGGACGTACCGGTCACGCTGAAGATCCGCACCGGCTGGTGCGCGCAGGTGCGCAATGCCCCGGCCATCGCCCGCATCGCCCAGGACAGCGGCATCGCCGCGCTGGCAGTGCATGGCCGCACCCGCGACCAGCACTACACCGGCACCGCCGAATACGACACCATCGCCGCGATCAAGGCCATGCTGGACATCCCGGTGCTGGCCAACGGCGACGTCGATTCACCACGCAAGGCCGCGCAGGTACTGGCCCACACCGGTGCCGACGCGGTCATGGTCGGGCGCGCAGCGCAGGGCCGGCCGTGGATCTTCCGCGAGATCGCCCACTACCTGGCCACCGGCCAGGAGTTGCCGCCGCCGTCGCTGCAGGAAGTGCGCGACATCCTGCTCGGCCACCTCGCCGACCTGCATGCCTTCTACGGCGAACCGCAGGGCGTGCGCATCGCCCGCAAGCACCTGGGCTGGTACGCGAAGGACCGGCCCGAACACACCGATGAGCAGCGCGCGGCCTTCCGCGCCGTGGTCAACGCCGCCGAGAGTGCCGACGCGCAGCTGCGGCTGACCCGCGACTACTTCGACGGGCTGATCGCCGCGCAGCCGCTGGCTGCGGCCTGAGAGCCGCCACGTCCTGCACCTGGTGGCGGCACTGTCCAGCGCCGGCCCGGGGCATTGAAAAGCCCGCCCGCGAAGCGGACGGGCCGGGGTCGGCGCGGGGGGAGGAGCGCGCCGGAACGCTCAGGCGAAGACCTTGAAGCGGGCCTCGTCTTCCATGTAGCTCTTCTCGCCGATGGCCGCCTCGTTGGAGCCGAACGGCATCTGCGCGCGCAGCTGCCAGTTGCCGGCGATGCCCCATTCGCGGCGCACCGCCTCGTCCACCACCGGGTTGTAGTGCTGCAGGCTGGCGCCGACGCCGGCTTCGGCCAGCGCCGTCCACACCGCGAACTGGGCGATGCCGTTGGCGTGCTCGGCCCAGACCGGGAAGTTGTCGGCGTACAGCGGGAACTGGTCCTGCAGGCCGCGGGTCACGTCCACGTCGTTGAAGAACAGCACCGTGCCGGCGCCGGCGGCAAAGCTGTCCAGCTTGCCCTCGGTGGCGGCAAAGGCGGCGGCCGGCACGATCGGGCGCAGCGCGTCCTTGACCAGCTCCCAGAACTTCACGCTCTGCGCCCCGTGCAGGATCAGCGCGCGGGTGGGCTGCGAATTGAAGGCCGACGGCGCCTCGCGCATGGCCTGCTTGATCAGGTCGGTGGCCTGGTCCTGGCCGATGGGCAGGTTGCGGCCGAGCGCGTATTGGGAACGACGCTGCTTGTACAGGGCAATGGCTTGGCTGTTCATGGTGACTCCGGAAGGAAGGAAAGCCGGCAAGGCGGCCATTCGTGGAATGGGCGCCAGTGTAATTGGCTACAAATTCAGAACAAATATTAAATAAATCACTATTTGTTCCAAATTCAGCACGACGACCTTCCGCCGGAATCTCCCGCCTAGCCGCCCGTCACCTCCGCCGCCGGCATCACGCCCTCATCGTTCCATATCCGGCGCCAGACCTGCGCCAGCCGCTGCTCCAGCACCGCGCGACCACCGGCGTCGCGGTACACCGGGCGCAGCTGCCGCGGCGCAATCGGCGCCCAGCGGCCCCCCTGCTCGCGGGCCACGGCGAAACTGAAGTTGTAGTCCGGCTCAAGGCCCATGCGCAGGTCGCTGAGCACCAGTTCGCCATCGCGCACCTGCGCGCGCATGAAACCGCGGTTGAACCATTGCAGCCGCGCCACCGCCGGGATCGCCGCGGCCTGGCGCAGCGCCTGCACGTTGGAGGGATGGCCGGTGAAGCGCATCGGCCCGTGGTCGGCCCACAGCGAGCGGTCGCCGACCACGTAACCCTGCGGGGTCATCGCCACCACCCGCCACAGCAGCGTGTTGAACGGCATCGGCACCGAGAACCGCGGTGCGTCGGCCAGCCCCATCGCCGCCAGCGCGCGGCCGGCATCGCGCTCGACCAGGTGCTTGGCCAGCAGCGACCAACCCAGGTAGCCGCAGCTGAGCACCAGCCCGGCGACCAGCGCGCGCTGCGCCAGCGGGCGCGCCCGCGCGAACCACGCCACCGCGCAGGCCAGGCCCAGCCACAGCGTGTACAGCGGATCGATGATGAACACGCTCGACCACATCGTCGGATGCGGCATCAGCGGCCACCATAACTGCGTGCCGTATACGGTGAACGCGTCCAGCAGCGGATGGGTGACCAGCGCCAGCACCATCGCCCACCACCAGCGCAGCGGCGCCTGCGCCACCCGGCCGTGGCCGAAGCGCCGGTACAGCCACCAGATCAGCGTGCCCAGCAGCGGCAGCACGAACAGCGAATGGCTGAAACTGCGGTGCACCGTCATCAGGCTCACCGGGTCGCGGGTGAAGGCGATGATCAGCAGCCCGTCGAGATCGGGCAGCGTGCCCAGGGCGGCACCGGCGAGCAGCGCCGCGCGGCGGTGGCCGGCGGGCGCGATGGCGGCGGCGACGGCGCCGCCGAGGACGATCTGGCTGAGGGAATCCATGCCCGCATTATGCCGTCGCCCGCGGCATTCGCCCGGGTCATGCCGGTGGCCGCGCCGGCACGCGCAGCCGCCATGCCGCCAGCGCGCCGTACAGCAGCGCCAGCAGCAGCAGGTTGAGCAGCTCGCCGCCGACCTCGGGCACGCGCGCGCCCATCTGCTGGGTGCGCACGATGGCGTTGATGCCCGCGGTGGTCGGCAGCAGCGTGGCCAGCGCCACCAGTGCCGCTGGCGAGGCCAGCGCCGGCCATGACAGGTTGGACAGGAAGAACAGCGGGATCGAGACCCCGGTGACGTACTGGAAGGCGCGCTCGCGGGTGGTGAAGAAGCTGCCGACGAACAGGCCGAACGCCACCGACGCCAGGGCGAACAGCAGCACCGCCAGCAGCAGGCCCGGCACGTTGCCGCCACGCGGGTAGTCCTGCACCCAGGCGTTGAAACCGGCGTAGTAGAGCAGCCCGGCAACCGCCACCAGGGTGAAGGCCGCGGCGATGCCCAGCAGCACCGGCGGCGCCACCTGCAGGCGCCGCCCCGACTGCGCGCGACGGGTGCCCAGCAGCACGCCGATGCCCAGCAGCAGGGTCTGGTGCACGATCAGCTCGGCCACGCCCGGCACCACGCTGCTGCCGTAGCCCTCGCGGGTGTTGTACAGCGGCCGCTGCACCAGTTCGAGCGGTGCCGCCAGCGGCGGCCCCATGAAGCCGGCCTGGCGCACCGCCTGGTCGCGGCCGAAGGCGCCGATGCCCTCGGCCAGGCCGCTCAGGATGGCGCTGGCGTGGCTCAGGTAGGCGCCATTGCCCAGCAACACCAGCTGGCCGCTGCCGCCGCGCAGGATGTCGCGCTCCAGCCGCGCCGGGATCAGCACGATGCCGTCGACCTGCCCGGCTTCCAGCTGCGCGCGCGCCTGCGCCAGGTCCCGGGGCTGGGTCGCCACCCGCACCGCGCGCAGCGCGTCCACATGCCGGACCAGCGCGCGGCTGGTGGCGCTGCGGTCGGCGTCGACCACCGCCAGCGGCAGGTCGCTGGCGACCTGGTGACGGTAGGCCGCCGGGTAGAAGAACGAATACAACAGCACCGCGCCGATCATCACCGTGCACGCGGCCGAGTCGGCGAACACCGCCCGCAGGGTGGCGCCGAAGCTGGCGGCGACCCGGCTCATGCCGGCAGCGGCCGCGGTGCGCCGCGCGCGGCGCGCGCCAGCAGCAGCGACCCGGTGCCGCCGGCCACCACCGCCATCAGCAGCAGCACGCCCAGCGGGCGCAGCGACACCGTCCACGCCGCCCCCATGAACAACTGCTGCATCTGCACCTGCACATAGGCGGTGAGCGGCAGCAGCGCGTTCCACACGCGGGTGAACAGCGGCGCTTCGATCACCGGGAAGGTGGCGCCGGAGAACGCCAGCGCGGTGCCGATGCTCAGCCCCACCAGCGACAGCCCGGTGCACATGTCGCGGGCAAGGGCGATGAACAACAGCGCGAAGCAGCAGCAGGCCAGGTAGAACAGCGGCTGTGCCAGCAACAGCAGCCACAGGCTGCCGGCCACGCCATCGCCGCGCACGTATGCCACGTACAGCACACCCAGCGCGCCATACAGCGAGAACAGCGCCACGTACGCCGCCAGCTTGCCGGCGATGGCGGCCCACGGCCGCCGCCCCAGCCAGGGGGCCAGCAGGCCGTCGCGGCGCTCGCGGCCGAAGGCGCCGCCGGCAGCCAGTGCCGCCAGCAGCGACAGCACCGCGGGGAAGATCAGCGGCAGCAGGAACAGTTCATAGCTGCGCGCCGGGTTGTACAGCACCGTGGCCTGCACCGTCACCGGCGCCGCACGCAGGCGCGCCGGCCCGGCCTGCAGGCCGATCCGCTCCTTCAGCATGCGCGCGTTGTACGCGCCCACCGCCTCGGCGATGTCGCGCGCGGCCGATTGCCCGGTGGCCATGTAGGTGGCGTTGTAGAACGCGTAGACCGGTGCCGCTTCGCCGCGCAGCGCGCGCCGGCTCATGTCGCGCGGCACCAGCACGATGGCGAACACCTCCAGTGCGCGCAGCTGCGCCTGCGCCTGCTGCAGCGATGCCGGCTGCCGCACCAGCGCCACCCCGGGGCTGGCATCGATGGCGCGCGCCAGCGCGCGGCTGTCGGCGCTGCCGTCCAGGTCCACCAGCGCCACCGGCACCTGGCGCAGCACCGAGCCGGAGAACAGCGCCATCATCAGCGCCATCGCCAGCAACGGCATCAGCGTGACCAGCGCCAGTTCCCAGCGATCCCCGCGCCAATGGCGCAGCTCGCGCCGCAGCGACGCAACGAACGCGGCCCCGGCGCCCGCCGTCAGCCCTGCGGCCATGCGAACAGCACGCTCATGCCCGGGCGGAACCCTTCGATCGGCTGCCGCGGACGCACCCGCACCTCGAAGCTGCGTACGTCGTAGCCGGACGACTGCCGGGTGCTGCGCCAGGTGGCGTAGTCGCCGGCCGGACTGATGAAATAGACCTCGAACGCGGCCTTGCGCCCGCCCAGCGCCGGGATCGTGCCGTGCAGCGTGGCGCCGGTCGCGAGCCCGTGCAGCTGGTCCTCGCGCAGGGTCAGCGCCACCCACATGTGGTCGATGTCGACCAGGGTGAACACCGGGTAGCCGGCCGGCACCAGTTCGCCGATGTCGGCCATGCGCTTGCTCACCTCGCCGGCCAGCGGCGCGTGGCCGCGGGTTTCCTGGCGCGCGGCATCGACCTCGGCCCTGGCGCCCTCGGCCTGCCGTACCTGCGCCAGCGCGGCGGCCTTGTCCTGGCGCCGCGCGCCGGCCAGCGCCTGGTCGTACTGCGCCCGCGCCGCACGCGCCAGCTCCTCCGAACTGCGCGCCTGGGCCTGGGCTTCGTCGCGCTTCTGCCGGGTGACCACGCCCTCGTTGAACAGCGTGTCCAGCCGCCGGAAGGTGGCCGTGGCCAGCTCGGCGCCGGCCCTGGCACGCTTCCAGTTGGCCTCGGCGGCACGGATGTCCTCGCTGCGCGCGCCCTCTTCGGCCTTGTCCGCCATCGCCTGTGCGGCCGCGACCACCGCGGCGGCCTGGCGCTCCCTGGCCGCGACTTCCGGGCTGTCCAGCTCGAACAGCACCTGCCCGGCCGCGACCCGGTCGCCCTCGCGCGCGTGCAGCGCGTGCAGCCGCGCGGTGACCTTGGCCGCGACGTTGACGCTGTCTGCGTCGGCCATGCCCTGCACCTGGTCGGGCGGCGTGCGCAGGCCCAGCCACAGGCCCAGCGCCACCAACGCCAGCAACAGCACGCCAGCGATGGCAAAAACGCGGCGCTGCCGCGGTCCCGTGGCCTGTCCCGGTGTATCGCTCATTCCAGCACCTTGTCCGCCCGCCGGCGGTAGTCGTCGAACCGTTGCATCTGCCCGCTCACTTCCAGCAGCTGCGCCAGGGCCACGTCGAACTGGTAGGCCGCCTGCGCCCGTTCCACCCGCGCCGCACCCAGCCCCAGGCGCGCGTCGATCACGTCCAGCGAGGTCGCCTGCCCTTCGCGGAAGGACAGTTCCTGCAGGCGCAGGTTCTCCTCGGCCTGGGCGATGCTGCTGTCCAGCAGCCGGAACTGGGTGCGGGCGGTGTCCAGCTCGTTCCGGGCCTTGCCCACGCCCAGCCGCACCTGGTTCTCCGCCTCGCCAAGGCCGGCACGCGCCTGTTCCAGCTGCGCCCGCGCCGCGCTGACCTGCAGCGGCCGCGCCGTCGGCGACAGGAAGGTGTAGCGCAGGCCGATGCCGAACGCCCAGTCGGCGTCGGTGAGCAGCGCGTCGCGGCGGTGCAGGTCGTACTGCCCGAACAGGTAGACCTGCGGCTTGAGCCTGGCCTGCTGCACGCGCACGCCCTGCTCGGCCTGCAGGCCCAGCGCGCGCAGGCGTTCGATCTGCGGGTGGCGCTGCAGCGCGCTGCGCTCGAAATCCTCGCGCGCGCCCAGCGGCGCGTCGATCACGAACAGCGGCGAGGTGGTGCCGACGTTGCCGCCGCTGCGCAGCAGCGTGGCCAGCGCCTGCTGCAGGGTGGCCAGGTCGTTGAGCGCCTTCTGGTAATCGCGCTCGGCCTTGTCGCGGGCGACGCTGGCCTGCAGGCGCTGGGCGCGGCTGGCGAAGCCTTCGCGCTCGAGCTTGAGGGCGTCGTCCAGGTGCCGCTGCAGGCCATCGCGGACCTCGCGCCGCACCTGCGCCGCGCGCTCGGCCAGCTGCTGGCCGAAATAGGCCTGCACCAGCTGCAGCGCCAGCGACTGCCGCTGCGCCTCGCGCTCGGCCTGCGCCTGGGCGGTGGCCGCCTGCGCCGCCTGCTGCGCCGCCGGGATCAGCCCGCCGCTGTACAGCGGCACGCTGGCGGTGACGATCGGGCGGGTGCGCCAGTCGCGCTCGGCGAAGCGCAGCGGCGATTCGATGCCGAACGCCTCGGCCACCGGCGCCAGCGAACCCAGCGGCAGCTCCAGCGATTTCTGGAACTGCATGCGGCGTATGTCGCCGGTGATTTCCGGCAGCCGCAGGTAGCGGGTGGCGTCCTGCAGGTCCTGCTTGCCGCGCACTCCCGCGTCGGCCGCGGCCAGCGCGTCGGAGACCTGCTCCAGGCGCTCGCGCGCCTGCTCGAAACTCAATGCCGGCGGGTCATCGACGCTGGCGGCAGCGGTGCCGGTGGCTGCCAGCAGAACCCAGGCCGCGAACAACACCGGCAGCACCGCCCGTGCCCCGGTCGTCGACTGCGTGTGTACCACCGCGGATGCTCCTTTCCCCAGCCCCCGGCCAGCATAGCGCCGCCATCGTGAGGAAGAAGCATGCACACCGCCTCAGGCGGCCCGCGCCAGCGACGCGCGTGGCGGCAGCCACGCCAGGCTGCGCCCGGCATGGTCGAGCAGGCGCAGGCCGCCATCGTGATCCTCGGCCAGGGCGGTGAGGCTTTCGACCCAGTCGCCGTCGTTGGCGTACACCAGGCCATCGCGTTCGACCAGCGCGGCGCGATGGATGTGGCCGCAGACGATGCCGTCCAGGCCGCGGCGGCGGGCGTCGTCCAGCCCGGCCTGCACGAACCGCTGGATGTAGCGCTCGGCCGCGCCGCTGCGCCGCTTGAGGAACTCGGCCAGCGACCAGTAGCGCAGGCCGAGGTGGCGGCGCAGCGCGTTGAGCAGGCGGTTGCCGGTGAGGATGCGCTCGTACAGCCAGTCGCCCGCCGCGTACTGGAGATCGGTGCCCAGGCGGCACCAGCGGTGCCGGGGTGCGGCGGCGGAAGCAGCACCGGCGCCATCCGCCGCATGGGACGGCGCGGCGGGGCGCGCGGCACGCGTCGGCACCGGCCGATGCCAGCGCGTGACCGCATCGTAGTCGTCGCCATGCACCACCAGCAGGCGGCGGCCATCGGCGGTGACGTGGATGGCGCGCCGCCGCACCTGCATCGCCGGCAGCATCAGTCCGCAGGTACGACGCAGCGGGGCGTCGTGGTTGCCGGGGATGTAGATGATCGCGGTACCGGCACGGCGCAATGCGTGCAGCGCCTCGATCACCGCGTTGTGCGCCGCGGTCCAGCTGGCGCGCCGCTGCGCCAGCCACCACAGGTCGACGATGTCACCGACCAGGTACAGGCGTTCGCAGCGCAGCGTGGACAGGAAGCGTGCCAGTTCGGCGGCATGGCAATGGCGCGCGCCCAGGTGGGTGTCGGAGATGAACACCGCGCGCCGGCGCGGCAGCAGCGCCGCCGGCGCGCTCATGCCACGGCCCCGGCGTCGCGCAGGTAGCGCCTGCGCTTGTTCGGCCGGATCGCCTGCAGATCCACTTCGATCAGGCCGTCGATGGAATCGCTGAAATCCGGGTCCACGCCGAACGCCAGGAAGCGCGCGCCGCCCGGCTCGCACAGGTCCGTGTACTGGCGGTAGAGGGTGGGCACGCTGGTGCCCAGCGCGGCCAGGTTGGCCTTGAGCAGCTCGAACGCGGCATCGGCATCCATGTCGCCGAAGCTCGGCGGCGCGGCGAAGTACTGGAACGGCCGGGTCGATTCGACCAGGCCGTGGCCACCGCCGTAGTAGCGCTGGTAGTAGGCGACCAGCTGCTCGCGCGCCTCGCGCGGCAAGGCCGCGCTGATCGACACCGCGCCGAACAGGTAGCGCACGCCCGGCTGGCAGCGCAGGTAGGCGCCGATGCCCTGCCACAGGTAGTCCAGGCTGCGGCTGCCCCAGTAGTCGGGCACGACGAAGCTGCGGCCCAGCTCCATGCCCTCGGCGATGCGGCTGATGGCATCGTCCGCGTAGCGGAACAGCGCCGCGGTGTAGAGCCCGGCCAATCCGCTGCGCGCCAGCGCCTGGGCGCCGCGCATGACGCGATAGGCGCCGGCGATGCGCTGCTGCGTCGCGTCCCAGACCACGATGTGCTGGTACAGCAGGTCGAAGTCGTCCAGGTCGCGGCTGCGCCCGGTGCCCTCGCCGACCCGGCGGAAGGTCAGCTCGCGCAACCGGCCCAGTTCCAGCAGCAGGGGCGAGCCGGCGGCGCAGCGCGCCAGCCGGATCTGCTTGCCGTCGCCGGTCTGGCCAAGCAGTTCGGCGGCTTCGATGTCCGCCGCCACCCGCTCGGCGGCGATCGCCGCGGCCAGCGGTTCGGGCCCGCCGCCGACGCCGCCCGCCTGCCCGTGGCCACCGCCAAGCGCGTACAGCGCATGCCGTACCGCCTGCAGCTGCAGCGCCGGGTCCAGCGCGGGGTCCAGCTGCATGGCCTGCCCTACCCACAGGCGCAGCGGCCGCCCGCGGCGGGCGAACATCTCGCGCGCGAGCAATGCGGTGCCGGCCGGTTTGAACAGTGCCGAGGCCCCGTAGAACAGCGCCGAGTTGCGCGCCTGCACCCGCACAGGCAGCACCGGCGCGCGGGTGGCGTTGGCGAAGCGCACGAAGCCGCGGTTCCAGCGGCCGTCGCGGATGCCGCGCAGCGACAGCCGCGACACTTCGCCGGCCGGGAACACGATCACGCACTGTTCGGCGGCCAGCGCCTGTTCCACCGCGCGCAGGCTGTCGCGGCGGGCGCGGCCGCCCAGGATCCGCACCGGCAGCAGCAGCTCGCGCAGCGGCTCCAGCTCGGCCAGCAGGTCGTTGGCGATGATGCGCACGTCGCGCCGCACCTGGCCCACCGCGTCCAGCAGCGCCAGCGCGTCGAGCGCGCCGGAGGGATGGTTGGCGACCACCAGCAGCCGCCCGCTGGCGGGGATCCGCGCCAGCGCGCCGGGCTCCAGCTGGTAGCGGCTGCCCAGGAAGTCCAGCGCGGCCTCGACGAAGGCGAAGCCGCGGCGCTCGCCGTTGTGGCGCAGGAACGCCTGCACCCGGTCCAGCCGCGACCAGCGCCCCACGCCGCGCAGCAGCGGCCGCGCCAGGTGCCCGCGCGGGCCATGGAACCACTCGGGATAGCGCTGCTGCAGGCGTTGCTCGATCTGGTGCATGGCGGTTGTCCGACGGCCCGGTTGGCCGGCAGCCTGCGCCCGCCACGCGGCAGCGCGGTTGCGGTTTTGCGGCAGTTCGGTGACGCCCGCCCGGGAGCGGCGGGGTGGGTGAACCGGTTTATTAACCGGATGGCAACAACCGGCCCTGCACTATTCCAGCCGTGCCCCGGCCGTGTATCATGCGCGGCTATCTTTTCATCCGCATACAGGGATACAAGCTCATGTCCAGCTATCTCTTCACCTCCGAGTCGGTCTCCGAAGGCCATCCGGACAAGATCGCCGACCAGATTTCCGATGCGGTGCTGGACGCGATCCTGACCCAGGACAAGCGCGCCCGCGTCGCCTGCGAAACCCTGGTCAAGACCGGTGCGGCGATCGTCGCCGGCGAGGTCACCACCTCGGCCTGGGTCGACATCGAAGAGCTGACCCGCAACGTCATCAACGCGATCGGCTACGACAACTCCAACGTCGGCTTCGACGGCCACACCTGCGCCATCATCAACATGCTCGGCAAGCAGTCGCCGGACATCGCCGCCGGCGTCGACGGCACCGACAGGAAGGCCAAGAAGCCGGAAGAACAGGGCGCGGGCGACCAGGGCCTGATGTTCGGCTATGCCTGCAACGAAGCCCCGGAATTCATGCCGGCGCCGATCTACTACTCGCACCGCCTGGTCGAGCAGCAGGCCAAGGTCCGCAAGAAGAAGAATTCGCCGCTGCCGTGGCTGCGCCCGGACGCCAAGAGCCAGGTCACCCTGCGCTACGGCCAGGATGGCCGGATCGAGGGCCTGGACGCGGTGGTGCTGTCGACCCAGCATGACCCGGGCGTGAAGCAGAAGGACCTGATCGAGGCCGTGCGCGAGCACATCCTCAAGCCGGTCCTGCCCAAGGCGTGGCTGGACGCGCTGCCGAAGAACAAGGTGCACATCAACCCGACCGGCATCTTCGTGATCGGCGGCCCGGTGGGCGACTGCGGCCTGACCGGCCGCAAGATCATCGTCGACACCTACGGCGGCATGGCCCGCCACGGTGGCGGCGCGTTCTCCGGCAAGGACCCGTCCAAGGTCGACCGCTCGGCCGCCTACGCCGCCCGTTACGTGGCCAAGAACGTGGTCGCCGCCGGCCTGGCCGACAAGTGCGAAGTGCAGGTCTCCTACGCCATCGGCGTGGCCGAGCCGACCTCGATCTCGGTCACCACCTTCGGCACCGGCAAGATCGCCGACGCGCAGATCGAGAAGCTGATCCGCGCGCACTTCGACCTGCGCCCGTACGGCATCATCAAGATGCTCGACCTGATCCACCCGATGTACCAGCAGACCGCCGCCTACGGCCACTTCGGCCGCAAGCCGAAGGAGTTCTCGTACGTCGACGGCGACGGCAAGACCCAGAACGCCACCGCGTTCTCGTGGGAGAAGACCGACCGCGCCGAGGCGCTGCGCAAGGCCGCCAAGCTCAAGTAAGCCCGGCCCGGCAGGTACCGACCGGAAAGGCCGCCCGCACGGGCGGCCTTTCCATTTGCGGATGGGCCAGCGGCGCGTGCATCCAGCCACCATGCCGGGTTAGCCTGCGGCTCCGCCCATCGCGCCGCCGCCCATGTCCGCACCCACGCCCCACCAGTTGTCGATGACCGTGCTGATGACCCCGGAGATGGCCAATTTCTCGGGCAAGGTGCACGGCGGCGCGGTGCTGCGCCTGCTCGACCAGGTCGCCTATGCCTGCGCCAGCCGCTATGCCGGCAACTACGTGGTCACCCTGTCGGTGGACCAGGTGATGTTCCGCCAGCCGATCGCGGTGGGCGAACTGGTCACCTTCCTGGCGTCGGTGAACTACACCGGCACCTCGTCGATGGAGGTGGGCATCAAGGTGGTGGCCGAGGACATCCGCAAGGGCAGCGTGCGCCACGCCAACAGCTGCTTCTTCACCATGGTCGCGGTGGACGACGACGGCAGGCCCACGCCGGTGCCGCCGCTGCAGCCGGCGAGCGGCGACGAGACGCGCCGCTACGCCGCCGCGCAGATCCGCCGCCAGCTGCGGCAGGACATGGAGCAGCGCCACCGGGAGCTGCTCGGCAGCAGCCCCGCCGCCGCCACGCAGCCGCGGTCCCCGTAGCGCCGCGCCGGCGCGCTGCCGGTCGCCGCAACCGGAACGGGGAAGCGGGCGGGCACCGCAAGCGCGGCGCCGGCCAATCCCATCATGGCCACCGCGCCCTCAGCGGCCGCCGGCCGCGGCGATCACGTCCCTTGCCTTGTCGCGGACCGAACGCATCCCGGCATCCAGTTGCGCGGGGTCCATCTTCACCACCGGGTCCAGGTAGCGGGTGCGCAGCACGCTGGCCTCGTCCGTGCGCTGCAGGCGCTGCAGCAACGCGTACAGGCGCGCGGCGCTTTCGATCGTGTTCGGCGCCTGGGCGCCCAGCTTCTGCGTACGCAGCTGCAGGGCCGTCGCATAGGCCGCGCGCGCCGGTTCCAGCCGGCCCAGGGCGAGCAGGATGTCGCCGTTCAGGTTCCAGGTCCCGGCGATGATCGGGTGGTCCGGCGCGAGCGTGCGCCGCTGGCCCTCGAGGCAGCGCTGCGCATGCGGCAATGCCTGCGCATGGCGCCCCTGCCGGTGCAGCAGGCTCGCCAGGCTGCCCTGCGCCAGCAGGGTATTGGGATGATCCGGACCGCGGTGCTGCAGGTGCGAATCCAGCACTGCCTGCTGTACCCGCAGCGCCTGTGCCATGAACCCTGCACTGGCGGCCGGGTCGTCGGCCAGCGCGGCGCGCTTGCTCAGCACGCCGACCAGCCCGGTCATCGGCGAGATGGTCTGGGCACTGTCTTCGCCCTGCTGCTGGCGCCGGTACTCGACGACGCGCTCGATATCGGCCTGCACCTGGGCCAGCGCCGCATCGTCCCGCGCAAGCGCGAAGCCGTTGGTCGCCACCAGGTAGCGCGCCGACACGGTGTCCGGATGGCCTTCGCCGTAGCGCCGCGCCAGCACGTCGGCCACGCTGCGGGCCAGCACCTGCGACTGTTCGAACTGCTTCTGCTCGCGCAGCAGCTTGGCCTGGACCAGCGCCACGTACAGCGTGTCGCGATGCGTGGGCCCCAGGGCCCGCTGGTACAGCGACAACAACGCCTCGGCCTCCGGCCCGGCCTCCTCGCGACGGCCGGCCTGGATCAGCGCGTCGATGCGGTAACGGCGCAGCCGCAGCATGCGCTCGTCGCTTTCCGGCAGCGCGCTGCCGACACCCGTGCGGATCGCGTCGTAGGCGGCGATGGCGTCGTCGAAGCGGCCCTGGATGATCATCACGATGGCCCGCCCGAGTTCGGCCTCCAGCCGCTGCGGATCGCTCATCGGCCGTCCCGCGGTGGCGGCGTGCACCTGCGTATACAGGCGCTGCGCCTCGTCCGGGCGCCCGAGGGTGACCAGCACCCCGGCCAGCGCCAGTTCCGTAGACAGCCGCTCCGGGCTGTCCGCTGCCAGCGACTGCCGCTGCTCCAGCACCCGCCGCAACTGCGCCTCGGCGCTGACGTTGCTGCCGATCGCATGCAGCACGCCGGCCAGCGACTGCCTCAGCTCCGCCGCCAGCGCGGTGTCGTCGTCCACCTCGTTGCCGATCCGGTCCAGCGCATGCGCCACCACGTAGGTCTCCAGCGCATCGCGGGCGAGGTCGGTGGCACCGCGCGCGGCCGCGGCATCCACCAGCTGCAGCACCTGCGGCGAGGCCAGTTGCCGCCCGGATGCCGCGTCGGCCTTGAGCAGCATGTCCTTCTGCGCTTCGGCCAGCGAGCGCCCCATTGCCTGGATGTCCACGCTTTCCAGCGTGCTCCGCTGGAAATCGACGATCCGCTGCAGCTCATGTCCGCGGCGTTCGGCCAGCGCCTGCTGCGCCCGCGCCTCGCGCAGGGCCAGCACCGAGGCCAGCAGGCCGCCCAGTACCGACAGCAGCACCAGCGCGGCGGCGGCCAGCGGCCAGGCATTGCGCCGCAGCAGCCGCCGCGCGCGATAACCGCGCTCGCCGGCGCGCGCGCTGACCGGGCGATGGGCCAGGTAACGGCGCAGGTCCTCGGCCAATGCCGCGACCGAGGCGTAGCGACGCTCCGGCTCCTTGCGCAGCGCCTTGAGCACGATGGCATCGATGTCTGCCGGCACCGCACGGGCGCGCGGCCGCGGCGTGCCGGCGTCGCGCAGCCGCCGGCTGGGCGGCGGCACGTCGGTGTTGGCGATGGCGTTGTACAGGCCGGCCGGATTGTCGATCTCGGCGAACGGCAACTGCCCGCAGACCAGCTGGTACAGCACCGCGCCCAGCGAGTAGACGTCGGTGGCCGTGGTCAGCGGCTGGCAGGCGAGCTGCTCGGGGCTGGCATAGGCCAGGGTGAGCGCATGCTGGCCGGTACGGGTATCGCCGGCCGCCGCACTGTCCTCGTCGATCAGGCGGGCGATGCCGAAATCCAGCAACCGCGGCTGGCCGCGGGCGTCGACCAGGATGTTGGCCGGCTTGAGGTCGCGGTGGATCACCAGGCAGCGGTGCGCCTCGGCCACTGCTTCGCAGATCCTGACGAACAGCGCGATGCGCTCGTCCAGCGGCAGGCGCGCGGCATGCACGTCAACGCGCTCGCCTTCGACGTACTCCATCGCCAGGAACGGACGGCCGTCGGCGAGGATGCCGCCGTCGAGCAGGCGCGCGATGCCGGGGTGGTCCAGCCGTGCCAGCAGCTCGCGCTCGCGGGCGAAGCGTTCGCGCAGTTCCGGCGACGCCTCGGCGACCGGGTTGAGCAGCTTCAGCGCGACCTTCTGCACGAAGCCGCCGTGGCTGCGTTCGGCCAGGTACACCACGCCCATGCCGCCGGCGCCCAGGCGCTGCAGCAGGCGGTACTCGCGGCTGGCGTCGGCCGATGCCTCCTGGCCGCTGAGGTCCTGCCCCGGGTCGGGCGGCGGCAGCCCGGGCGAGCGGCACGACACCACCAGCGTCTGGTCGGCCTCCATGCCGGCGAGCAGCGCCCGCACTTCATCGGCGATCGTCGCGTCACCGGCCGCCTCGCGGGCGATCAGTTCCTCGCGGGCGCTGCCCTGCAGGTCCAGCGCCTGCAGCACGATCTGCTTGATCCGGTGGTAACGCGCCGCGTCGCCAGCGTTCTCCTCCCCTTCGCGCATCGTCCCCATTCCCCGTTCCCCTCCCCGTGCGGCAGGCCACCGTCAGCCGGTATTCTGCACGCCCTGCGACACTCCGTTCACGCAGGCCACCAGCGCGCGCAGCAGCGCCTCGTCCTCGCGGCCACTGTGCCGCCAGCGCTGCAGCAGGTCCACCTGCAGGGTACTGATCGGGTCGATGTAGGGGTTGCGCAGGCGGATGGACAGCGCCAGCCGCGGATCGTGCGCGAGCAGTTCCTGCTGCCCGCTGAGCCGCTTGACCCAGTGCGCGGTCAGCGCCAGCTCCTCGCGGATCACCGGGAAGAAGCGCGCGTGCAGCGGCCCGGCCAGGCGCGAGAACTGCTCGGCGATGTGGATGTCGCCCTTGCTCAGCACCATCGCCATGTCGTCCAGGAAGGTGGCGAAGAAGGGCCAGTCGTGCGCCATCTCGCGCAGCCGCTCCTCGTGGCCCGCATCGGCGGCGGCCTGCAGGCCGCTGCCCACACCGAACCAGCCGGGAATCACCGCGCGCGCCTGGCTCCAGGCGAACACCCACGGGATCGCGCGCAGGTTGGACAGGGCCGCGTCCTGGCCGAGCCTGCGCGAGGGCCGCGAGCCCAGGGTCATGCGCTCGATCACGTCGATCGGAGTGGCGTTGCGGAAGTAATCCATGAACTGCGCGTCGCCGACGAAGCCGCGGTAGCGGCGTGCGCTCTCGGCCGCGACGATGTCCATCACCGGCGTCCACAGCCGCTCGCGCGGCTCGGGCGCGCGCGGGCGCAGGCTGGCCCGCAGCACCGCGCCGGCGGCCTGCTCCAGCGAGCGCAGCGCCAGCGCGCGGATGCCGTACTTGCGGTGGATCACCTCGCCCTGCTCGGTGACCCGCAGGCGGCCGTCGATGCTGCCCGGCGGCGAGGCGTCGACCGCATGCGTGGTCTTGGTGCCGCCACGGCTGATCGAACCGCCGCGGCCGTGGAAGAAGGTCAGGCGCACGCCGTGGGCGGCGGCCACGGCCAGCAGTTCCACCTGCGCCTGCTGCAACCCCCAGCGCGAGGCGGCGATGCCACCGTCCTTGCCGCTGTCCGAGTAGCCGAGCATCACCATCTGCACATCGCCGCGCGCGGCCAGGTGCGCGCGGTACACCGGGTCGTCCAGCAGATCGCCCAGGGTCGCGGTGCCGTGGCGCAGGTCGTCCACCGTCTCGAACAGCGGCGCGATGTCCAGCGGCACCGCGTTGCCGGCGTCGACCAGGCCGCCACGGCGCGCCAGCGCCAGCACCGCGAGCACGTCGCCACGGTCGTGGGCCATCGAGATGATGTAGCTGCCCAGCGCGTCGGCGCCGTGCCGGGCGCGCGCATCGGCCAGCGCCGCGAACACCTTGTCCAGCCGCTGCCCGGCTTCGTCGTCGCCGCGCGGCAAGGTGGTCTCGCCGGCGGCATAGGGCGCCAGCTGGCGGGCGCGCGCCGCGCCGTCCAGTGCCTCGAACGCCGCCTGCCCGCCCAGCACCTCGGCCAGCGCGCGCGCATGCACGCTCGATTCCTGGCGCACGTCCAGCCGCGCCAGGTGGAAGCCGAAGGTGCGCACGCGCCACAGCAGGCGCCGCACCGAGAACCAGCCGGCGTGGCGGCCACGGTTCGCGTCCAGGCTGTCGAGGATCAACTGGATGTCGTCGGCCAGCTCATCCGGCGAGCGGTATGCGCCCTCGGCATCGTCGAGCGTGGCCTGCAGCCGCGCGCGCATGCGGTCGTTGAGCAGGCGGTAGGGCATGTCGGCGTGGCGCGGGCGCGACTGCACCTGCGGCAACAGCGCGCGATATACATCCACGCGCGCGCGCACCGCCTCGCTCACCCCGACCAGTTCGGTGGACTGGCTGAGCAGGCTGGCGAGCTTGAGCAGGTCCCTCTGGTACAGCTCCAGCACCGCGGCGCGCTGCGCGTTCAAGGTGGCGGCGATGGTGCCCGCATCGACATTGGGGTTGCCGTCCATGTCGCCGCCCACCCAGGTGCCGAAGCGCACCAGCCGCGGCAGCGGCAGGGTGCGGCCCCAGGTGTCGCGCAGCGCCTGCTCCAGCGATTCGTAGAACACCGGCATCACCCGGTACAGCACCCGGGTGAGGTAGAAGCCGACGTGCTCGCGCTCATCCTCCACGCCGGGCCGCACCGGCGATGAATCGGCGGTCTGCCACGACGCGGTGAGCGCCATGCGCAGGCGCGCGGTATCGGCGGCCTGCTCGCCCGGCGTGCGCTGGCCGTCGAGGTTGTCCACCAGGCTCGCCACCATCAGCTGCTCTTTCTCCAGCAGCGCGCGGCGCACCGCCTCGGTGGGATGGGCGGTGAACACCGGTTCGATGTCGATGCGCGGCAACCACTGCACCAGCTCTTCCAGGGTCACGCCCTGCGCCTTGAGCTGCTGCAGCGCATCCTGCAGGCCTTCGGGCTGCGGACGCTTGGTGCCGGCGCGCTGGTAGTCGCGGCGGCGGCGGATGCGGTGCACGCGCTCGGCGATGTTCACCACCTGGAAATAGGTACTGAACGCACGCACCAGCGCCTCGGCCTGGCGCGGCGTGCGCCCGGCCAGCTGCGCGCTGAGCGTGGCCAGCGGCGCCTGGCTCTCGCGGCGCGCGATCGCGGCGGTGCGCACCTCCTCCACTTCATCGAGGAACGCGGGCGAGACCTGCTCGGAAAGGAGATCGCCGACCATCGCGCCGAGGCGACGGACATCGTCGCGCAGGGGCAGGTCGGGGGTGGCGAAGACGACGCTGCTGCGGTACTCGTTCATCCAGGAACCGGAACCTCGGAAGCGGGAACGTCCCCAAGCCTAACTGAAAAATTCCGCGTTTTTTGCAGTGCATCAACCGGGAAAATGGTTGCATCTGCATGTTGTCCGGCGGCTGTCGTTGCGGACATCGCAATGGCACCGCGAGCGCCGCGCCATGGACAGTGGATGACGCGAGTGACGCCAGGCTTCCCGCGACAGCGCCCGCTGCCGGCAAGGCGGGCCGGAAAGGCCCCGGGCCAGGAAGCCGCGAGTACATGGCGCCGCGACAGCCGGGAACAGGCCCCACGGCCTGCGACGCAGACCGTGGGGCGGGCGCGCGGAGCGCCGGCATGCGCCGGCCCGCGGCGGGATTAGCGCTTGCCGTCCTTCGCCGGTGCCGCCAGCCAGCGGTCCAGCCAGTCCTCGCTCTCGGCGAGCATGGTCATGATCGATTCGCGTGCGCGGTAGGCGTGCGATTCGTTGGGCAGCATCACCAGCCGCGCGTTGCCGCCCAGGCCCTTGACCGCGGCGAACATGCGCTCGCTCTGCATCGGGAACGTGCCCGAATTGTTGTCGTCCACGCCATGGATGAACAGGATCGCGTCCTTGATGTCGCCGGCGTAGTTGAACGGCGACATCTTCAGGTAGGTGTCCTGCGCCTGCCAGTAGTTGCGCTCCTCGGCCTGGAAGCCGAACGGGGTGAGCGTGCGGTTGTAGGCGCCGGAGCGGGCGATGCCGGCCTTGAACAGGCGCGTGTGCGCCAGCAGGTTGGCGGTCATGAATGCGCCATACGAATGTCCGCCGACGGCGATGCGGCCACGGTCGGCCACGCCACGGCGCACCACCTCGTCCACCGCCGCCTGCGCGCTGGCCACCAGCTGCTGCACGTAGGTGTCGTTGGGCTCGGCATCACCCTCGCCGACGATCGGCATGGTCGGGTTGTTGAGCACCACGTAGCCCTTGGCCAGGAACGCCTGCGGGCCCCAGTAGCTGATCGCATTGAAACGGTGCGGGGAGCCGCTGACCTGGCTGGCGTCGCCGGCCGATTTGAATTCGGCCGGGTAGGCCCACATCAGCAGCGGGCGCGGACCGTCCTTCTTCGGGTCGTAACCGGGCGGCAGCAGCAGGTCGGCGGTGAGTTCGACGCCGTCGTTGCGCGTGTAGCGGATCTGTTCCTTGTTCACGCCACGCAGCTGCGGCAGCGGATGCGTGTTGCGGGTCAGGGCGAGCGGCGCCGTCGCATCGCCCAGCGCACGCGTGTACAGGTTGGACGGCTCGTCGTTGGACTCGCGGCTGTACAGCACGCGCGGCATGGGGCCCTCGATCACCGCCACCGGTGACTCGTAGTACGGCGCCTGCGAATGGAACAGGCGCTCGGCGCTGCCGCTGTCCAGGTCGATCCGGTCCAGGAACGGGCGGTCGCCTTGCGGCGAGGCGCCGTCACCGACGCGGTAGAAGCCTTTGCCGTCGGCGCTGAACTGCAGGCGCGCGCGGCCGCTGTCGTCCGGCTGCAGCAGCGGCTCGCCCGGATCGCCGTAGCGGTCGTCCTCCGAGCGCGCGTACAGCAACGCCGGCGCCTGCTCCGGATGATCCGGCGCGATCTTCCACTGCTTCACCTGGCGGGTCTTCCACCAGTACTCGTCCAGCAGCGCCACGTCGCCGCGGCCCCAGGTGATGCCGGCGTAGCGCGAGCCCAGCCGCGCCAGAGTCACCGGCGGCCGCTCGAACGGCGCGGCCTGGACCAGCACCGCGTCGCGGATCGCCGCCTCGCGCGCCGGATCGCCACCGTCCTGCGCTTCGGCCCAGACCAGGGTGGCCGGCGCATCGGCGCGCCAGGAGATCGAACGCACCCCGGTCGGCACCGCGTCGTTGCCGGTCGGCAGGCCCTCGACCAGCGGCAGCCTGGCCACCGTGTGCGCGACCCGACCCTGCGCGTCCAGCACCTCGATGCGGCGCGGGAAACGGTTCACCGGCACCGCGTAGGAGAACGGCCGCTCCACGCGCTGGCTGAGCAGGTAGTTGCCGTCCGGCGAGGGCGACAGCCCCAGGTACAGACCCGGTATGCCCAGCGGCCGGCTCTCGCCGTTGATCGCCACCCGCACCGGCTGCGCCTGCAGGTAGTACTCGAACAGGCGCGCGTCATGCTCGTTCTTCAGCAGGTCCTGGTAGGTACGCACCGAGCGCACGCCAGCGCCGGCCTCGGTCTGCTGCACCGCCGGACCGGTCGGGATGCCGTCGCCCACCGGCGCGGCGCCCTGGCCGGCCGGGCGCTGCATCACCAGCAGCGCATCGCCGCCCGGCGCCCACGCATAGCCGTTGCCGACCACCGAGTTCAGCCGCTCGGCCACGCGGCGCGCGCTGCCGGCGGCCACGTCCACCAGCCACAGCTCGTTGCTGCCGCTGGCCGGATCCACCTGGTTGAACGCCAGGTACTTCTGGTCCGGCGACCAGGCCAGCGAGGCCACCGACAACGGCTGCGGCAGGCCGCTGATCTGGCGCTCGGCGCCATCGGCGGTGGAGATCAGCCACAGTCTGCTGCCGAACGAGAAGCGGCTGTCGGAAAAGGTCCTGGGGTTGATCCGCAGACCGGCCAGCTTCAGTTCCGGCTGCGCCACCTGGGCGATCGACGGCAGCGGCGGGGTCTGCAGCATCGCGGCCAGGTCGCGGCGCGGCGACAGCCGCAGGGTCGGCGCGCGCGGGGCGTCGACCACCGCCTGCAGCGCCGCCGACGGCAGGCGATAGCCCTGGGCATCGCTGGCGGCGGCGTTGGCGGCCGGGGCGGCCGCCAGCAACGGCGGCACGGCCAGCAGCAGGCCGGCGCACAGCACCAGCGCCGCGGACGCGCGGCGGGGGCGGCGGGAAGCGAACATCGTCATGGCAATCCTCTGGGTGCGGTCTCAACCGCACACGTTAACAATCCCCGGCTGCCGGCTCCCCTGCCTTTGGTTGGGCAGGGCCGGCGCGCGATATAATCGGCGCCCCCGTCCGAGGGGCGCTGCGACCGCCGTGTGGAGTCCCCCGCAAGGGCCGGACCGGCACGGCGGCCAGGCTCGGACGGCACCGCATGCAACAACGGCGCCCGGCGAACGCGAGCCTGCTCGCACCACACCGGAGCCTCACATGAACGCTGTTGCAAAGACCTTCTCCCAGGAAGGCGACTACAAGGTCGCCGACATCTCGCTGGCCGACTGGGGCCGCAAGGAAATCGACATCGCCGAGCACGAGATGCCCGGCCTGATGGCGATCCGCCGCAAGCACGCCGCCGCGCAGCCGCTCAAGGGCGTGCGCGTGACCGGCTCGCTGCACATGACCATCCAGACCGCGGTGCTGATCGAAACGCTCAAGGACATCGGCGGCGACGTGCGCTGGGCCTCGTGCAACATCTTCTCCACCCAGGACCAGGCGGCCGCGGCCATCGCCGCCACCGGCACGCCGGTGTTCGCGTGGAAGGGCGAGACCCTGGAGGAGTACTGGGACTGCACCCTGGAAGCGCTGACCTTCAAGGCCGCCGACGGCACCCTGCTGGGGCCGGAACTGGTGGTCGACGACGGTGGCGACGTCACCCTGCTGATCCACAAGGGCTACGAGCTGGAGAACGGCAGCGACTGGGTGAACACCCCGTCCGGCTCGCACGAGGAACAGGTCATCAAGAACCTGCTCAAGCGCGTGCACGCCGAGCGACCGGGCTACTGGACCCGCGTGGTCAAGGACTGGAAGGGCGTCTCCGAGGAGACCACCACCGGCGTGCACCGCCTGTACCAGCTGGCCGAAGCCGGCACCCTGCTGGTCCCGGCGATCAACGTCAACGACTCGGTCACCAAGAGCAAGTTCGACAACCTGTACGGCTGCCGCGAATCGCTGGCCGACGGGCTCAAGCGCGCGATGGACGTGATGCTGGCCGGCAAGGTCGCCGTGGTCTGTGGCTACGGCGACGTCGGCAAGGGCTCGGCGCACTCGCTGCGCGCCTATGGCGCGCGCGTGATCGTCACCGAGATCGACCCGATCTGCGCCCTGCAGGCGGCGATGGAGGGCTTCGAGGTCAACACCATCGAGTCCACCCTGGGCCGCGCCGACATCTACGTCACCACCACCGGCAACAAGGACATCATCCGCATCGAGCACCTGAGCGCGATGAAGGACCAGGCCATCGTCTGCAACATCGGCCACTTCGACAACGAGATCCAGGTCGATGCGCTGAACGGCTACACCGGCGTGAAGAAGATCAACATCAAGCCGCAGGTGGACAAGTACGTGTTCCCGAACGGCAACGCGATCTTCCTGCTGGCCGAGGGCCGCCTGGTGAACCTGGGCTGCGCCACCGGCCACCCGAGCTTCGTGATGTCCAACAGCTTCGCCAACCAGACCCTGGCGCAGATCGACCTGTGGGCCAACAAGGACAGCTACAAGGCCGACGTCTACCGCCTGCCGAAGAAGCTGGACGAGGAAGTGGCTCGCCTGCACCTGGAAAAGATCGGCGTCAAGCTGACCACCCTGACCCAGGAACAGGCCGACTACCTCGGCGTGCCGGTCGACGGCCCGTTCAAGCCGGAGCACTACCGCTACTGACCGGCGCGCCGGTCATCGCGTGAAGCACCAAGACGGGCGCCGCAGGGCGCCCGTCCTGCTTTCGCCGGACGCCCACGACCGCGGCACGTGTTCTCGCCGGCCACGCGCGCTTGCTACCCTGCGCGACCCTGTCCCGACGCCGTCCACCGACATGACGATGAGATCGATGCTTCCCGCCATCGCGGCCCTGCTGATGGCAGCCCTGCCAGGCACCGCCAGCGCGCAACCGGCGCTGCCGGCACACGACAGCTTCGTCATCCAGTCGCAGCGCCTGCAGGAGGCGCGCACCATCAACGTCTACCTGCCGCCCGCCGACGCGGCAACGGCGCATCCGGTGCTGTACATGCCCGATGGCGGCATCGCCGAGGACTTCCCGCACGTGGCCGCCACGGTCGATGCCGGCATCCGCGCCGGGCGGATCGCGCCGCTGCTGGTGGTCGGCATCGAGAACACCCAGCGCCGCCGCGACATGACCGGCCCGACCCGGGTCGACAGCGACCGCCGCATCGCGCCGGTGGTCGGCGGCTCGGCCGCGTTCCGTGCGTTCATTGCCGAGGAGCTGGTGCCCGAGATCGAGCGCCGTTACCGCACCACGGGCTCGCGCGGCATCATCGGCGAGTCGCTGGCCGGGCTGTTCATCGTCGAAACCCTGTTCGAGCAGCCGACCCTGTTCGATACCTGGATCGCCTTCAGCCCCAGCCTGTGGTGGAACGAAGCGGCACTCACCCGCAGCGCCGGCGGGCGGCTGCAGGGCATGCCCGGCCTGAAGGGCCGGATGCTGCTGGCCTGGGGCGACGAGGACACCATCGGCCCGCACGCGCAGGCGCTGTCGGACACGGTGAAGCGTGCCGGTCCTGCGCACCTGCAGTGGCAGGCCCTGCCGCGCCCGGACCTGCGCCACGACACCATCTACACCACGCTCGAAGCCATGGCGATCGAGCGCATGTATCCGGCCACCCCCGGCAACGGCGACGGCAGGCGCTGACCCTTCGCGGGAGGCGACCAGGCGCATGGCCGCAAGCGGGCGCGGATTCGGCTTCCGGTGGAGAATCCGACGCCGACCCCGGTTTACCCTGACCCCGGTTCACGCATGTCTCTTTCGATCCACGAAGTACCGCCGACCGATGCGCCGCTGGCGCTGCTCCTGCTGGCCGATCCTTCCGAGTCCAAGGTACGCGCCTACCTGCCGGGCGCACGCTGTTTCGCAGCGCGCGTGGACGGCGCCATCGCCGGCATCTGCGCGGTGGTGACGCACGCGCAGGGCCGCCACGAGCTGATCAACATCGCCGTCGATCCGGCCTGGCAGCAGCGCGGCATCGGCTCACGGCTGCTGGTGCACGTGATCGACACGTACCGGCGCGAAGGCGCGGACCGGCTTGAAGTCGGCACCGGCGCCTTCGGCTACCCGCTCGCGTTCTACCAGCGGCATGGCTTCCGTGTGTTCCAGGTGGACCGCGACTTCTTCCTGCGCAACTACGACGAAGCGATCGTCGAGGACGGCATCCAGCATCGCGACATGCTGCGCCTGGCGCTCGACTACCGCCCGGCGCACTGAGCGCGCTCAGCGCCAGTTCGCGTTCGCTTCCCAGAATTCCACCGCGCGCCGGTAGGCATCGCGGTCGATGGGCACGCCCGAGCCGCCCTCCTCCACGCCGAGCGCATTGCGCATCATGGTGATCGGCGCCATCGGGATTTCCGCCGGCTCGGCGGTGTACAGGCAGCCGACCACGCCCCAGTCGGCCTCGATGGGCGCGCCTTCCTTGGCCAGCTGTTCGCGGCTGTAGAGGATGACGACCAGGTAGTCGGCCACCGGCGGCTCCACGCCTTCGAACCAGCGCACCAGCACCGGCAGTTCCTCGCGCGTGCGCGCCTCGTAGGCCGAGCGCAGCAGGTGGCGGTTGCCATCGGTGACCGGCACGGTCAGGCAGCGGGTGGAGGTCCAGTTGCGGTGCACGTGCAGCTTGCAGAACGGCGCGTAGCCGTCGAGCACGCGCAGCGGCGCATGTGCGTTGAGGTGCCGCTCGAACTGCTCGGGCGTGCAGTCGCGGATCGTGTTCGGGCGCGGCGTGCGGGGGAACAGGCGGGTACGGGCGAAGGGGGTGAGGAAGATCGACATGGCCGGGACGTTCGGAAAACCCGGTCATTGTCGGCCATCGCCACCCGCCCGCGCACGCTGCGGCCGGGTCCGCGCCGGCGGTGGATGCGCGATGCGACCGGCACGTACAGCGCATGCCGGCCCCGGCGCCGTCCGCAGCGTGAACCGCTGGCGCCGCACACGGGATTCCGACACGGCTCCGACCGCCGCCCGCGCACGGTGGCGTTGTCGCCTCCACACCGGACCGCCGTCATGCAGACCCGTCCCCACCTGGGCGACAGCAAGGTTCCCGAAGTCACCCTCGCTTTCTGGATCACCAAGATCCTTGCCACCACCCTGGGCGAAGTCGGCGGCGACGCGGTCACCATGTCGATGGGCCTGGGCTACCTGGCCGGCACCGCGCTGTTCGCCGTGGTGTTCGCCGCCGCCGTGGCCGCGCAGATCCGCGCCAGCAGCTTCCGCCCCTGGCTGTACTGGGCGGCGATCATCGCCAGCACCACCGTGGGGACCACCCTGGCCGACTACCTGGACCGCTCGCTCGGCATCGGTTACGGCGGCGGCAGCAGCGTGCTGCTGGCATTGCTGCTGGGCACCCTGTTCTGCTGGCAGCGCAGTACCGGCAGCGTCTCGGTGGTGGACATCAACTCGCGGCGCAGCGAGCTGTTCTACTGGCTGACCATCACCTTCTCGCAGACCCTGGGCACCGCGCTGGGCGACTGGGCGGCCGATACCCGGGGGCTGGGCTATGCCGGTGGCATGGTCCTGTTCGGTGGCCTGCTGGCACTGGTCGCGGCGCTGCACCTGACGACCCGCCTGTCCAGGACCCTGCTGTTCTGGGCCGCCTTCATCCTCACCCGGCCACTGGGCGCGGTGGTCGGCGACTTCCTCGACAAGCCGCTCGATCACGGAGGGCTGGCGCTGAGCCGCTATGCCGCCTCGCTGGTGCTGTTGATGGCGATCGTGGCCTGTATCGCCCTGTTGCCGCAGCGCGCCGCCCGGCGGGCCCACTGAACCCACGCACGGGCGCCCGGTGACAACAGAAACAATTGCACATCCATCTTGATGGAGAGATATAATCTCGGCCAGGCCCACTCACCGCCCCGCCATGACCGCGCTCAGCTTCGAGTTCTACCCGCCCAAGACCGATGACCAGCGCGCGCAGCTGGACCGCACCGCGAGCAAGCTCAAGGTGCATGCCCCCGAGTACGTGTCCTGTACCTTCGGCGCCGGTGGCTCGACCCTGAGCTACACCTCCGAGACGGTGCGCCACCTCAACCAGCACCATGGCCTGCAGGCCGCGCCGCACCTGTCCTGCGTGGGCGGTACCCGCGAGGAGATCCGCGAGCTGCTCAAGCTGTACCGCGCCATCGGCGTGCGCCGCATCGTCGCCCTGCGCGGCGACCTGCCCTCGGGCATGGGCTTCCCCGGCGACCTGCGCTACGCCTCGGAGCTGATCGCGTTCATCCGCGCCGAGCACGGCGACGCGTTCCGCATCGAGGTCGGCGCGTATCCGGAAACGCACCCGCAGGCCAGCGACGCGCTGGCCGACCTGCGCCATTTCAAGGCCAAGATCGACGCCGGCGCCGACGCCGCCATCACCCAGTACTTCTACAACGCCGACGCCTACTTCCAGTTCGTCGATGCCACCCGCAAGCTGGGCGTGGACGTGCCGATCGTCCCCGGGGTGATGCCGATCTCCAACTTCAGCCAGCTGCGGCGCTTCTCCGAGCAGTGCGGCGCGGAGATCCCGCGCTGGATCGCCAAGCGCATGCAGGCCTATGGCGATGATGTCGACTCGGTGCGCGCGTTCGGTGCCGACGTGGTGGCGGCGTTGTGCGAGCGGCTGATCGCCGGCGGTGCGCCGTCGCTGCACTTCTACACGCTCAACCTGGCCAGGCCGACCAGCGCGGTGCTGCAGCGGCTCGGCCACGGCTGATCCCCCGCCGCACGGGTACACATCCCGTCACCCGGCCGCGGGTTAGGCTTGGCCCATGCGATCACTGCCGCTCCTGCTGCTCCCTGCCGCCCTGTGGGCGGGTGCCGCGCATGCGCAGCACGTCAACCGCTGCACCGACCCGCAGGGGCGGACGGTATACGGCGACAAGCCCTGCGAGGCGATGGGCGCGCGCGCGCGCCTGCTGCCCGAGGCGCGTCCTGCCGGCGCCAGCGGCCTGTACCGCGACAGCTGCGCGCGCCGGCTCAGCGAGGTCGTGGCGCAGATCCGCGCCGCGGTCGAGGCGCGCGACCCCAATCACCTGTCCGGCATCTATGCCTGGAGCGGGCTGTCCAGCACCGAAGCCACGCGGGTCATGGACCGCCTGGACGCCATCGTGCAGCGTCCGCTGGTCGACATCGCGCCGGTGTTCCCGCGTGACCCGGAGCTGCTGCCCGAGGGCGAAGGCGACCATGCCGCCGGCGACGCTGCGGCCATGTCCACCGAGATGCCGGCGCGGCGCCCGCGCCCGGTGGCGCTGCGCCTTGAGCAGACCCTCGGGCAGGGCGCCACGCCGTCGCGCACGCTGCTGAAACTGCGCCGGCAGTACAACTGCTTCTGGATCAGCCTGTAACCGGCCGCGGCCACAACGCGCGGATCGCGGCCACGCCCTGCGCGCCGTGCCGGCGCGCGGTGTCGATATCCGCGGCGGCCAACCCACCGATGGCGTAGATCGGCAGCGACACCTGCTCGCGCAGCTGCTCGAACGCGGCCCACCCCAGCGGCGTCGCCGCCGGATGGCTGGCGGTGGCCTGCACCGGGCCGAGCACCGCGAAGTCGCAGCCCAGGCGCTGTGCGGCCTGCAGCTGTGCCAGGTCGTGGCAGGAGGCACCGACCAGGACGCTTTCCGGCAACGGTCGCTGCTGCAGCTGCTGCAGCTGCTCGCTGCCCAGGTGCACGCCCACCCCCAGCTCCCTGGCCAGCGCGATGTCGCGGTTGAGCAACAGCTCGGCCTGGCGGCCGAGGCGCTCCACCGCGTCGCGCGCCAACGCTGCGCGGTCGCCGGCCTGCGGCGTGCGCAGCTGCACCCGGCGGATGCCGGCGTCCACCGCGGCCTGCACGCCCTCCAGCCAGGCTTCGCCGCCGGCCGCGGGCTCGGGCGTGACCAGGTAACGATCGGCCTGGCGCAGCGCGGCCACCACCGGCAGGTCCGCCGGCGGCATCGAATAGCGGCCCAGCCTGTCAGGCGCCACCCAGGTGATGGCCTGTCCTTCGCGCCCGCGCGCGCTTCCCTTCCAGCGCTGCACCAGGCGCACTTCCAGGCGCAGGCGCTTGTCCGGATAGAGTTGCGGCACTTCCATCAGCCAGTCGCCGACCTCGGCCTCGATGCCAAGCTCTTCGTGCAGCTCGCGCGCCAGCGCCTGCTCGGAGGTCTCGCCCGGCTCGCGTTTGCCGCCGGGGAATTCCCACAGCCCGGCCATGTCGCTGGTGCCATTGCGGCGGTTGAGCAGGATGCGGCCACGCGCGTCGGTGATGACGGCGGCCACGACATGGATGGAGCGCAACGGAGGAGTCATGCGCCGAGAATGCCGAAAACCCGGGGGACGGCGCAATCGCCTGCATGCGTGCATTTCCGGGCTGGGCGGTCATCGGAGGCCCGGTGTGGGGCGAGCCCCGCACCTGCGGTCATGCGCTGAGCCCAGGGACGCGCGCCACGGTCAACGGGCGGTATCACCGGGGAGCGCCTTTGGAGGAGCCCGCTGCGCCTGGGCGCGTCGGCGTACGAAGCGCGAATGGCGGAGCCGGCCCGAAGAGCGAACCACGTGCGGCAAGTCAAGGCGCGGGGTAGGCGTGACCTGCCTGCGCGACACCACCGGGCAGGCCAGCCGGGCGCCCGGTGCACTACGCCGGTCCGGGGAGGAAGAAAGCAACGCGTGGCCGCGGCCTCCGGCGCAGATCATGGAACAACGGCGCGCAGCGATGGCATGTCGCGGCCAATGGCCGGCATTGCGGGTATCCACCCGATGAGCCCCCCCCCCTTGGCAAGGGGGGCGCGTCGAAGGCGCAGGGGATCGGGGACAAAGACCGTGTACCCATGATCCGTGCAACGGATCATGGATGTGTAGCCCGCCGCGCGGGCTACACCACGGTCAACTCAACTTTCAGTTGAGTTGACCGTGGCAGTGCTTGTACTTCTTGCCGCTGCCGCAGGGGCACGGATCATTGCGGCCGACCTTGGGCTCGGCGAGCGCGGCCTGCACCTCGGCCGCCTCCTCGTCGGCGCCGTAGCCGCCGTTGTCCTGGTGCTGGAACTGCGACATCTGCAGGCGCGCTTCGGCCTGCTGGCGTTCCAGCGCCTCCATCGCCGCCACTTCCTCCTCGCTGCGGATGCGCACGCGCGAGAGCAGCTGGATCACTTCGCGCTTGACGTTCTCCAGCATCTCCGAGAACAGTTCGAAGGCTTCCTTCTTGTATTCCTGCTTGGGCTGCTTCTGTGCGTAGCCGCGCAGGTAGATGCCCTGGCGCAGGTAATCCATGCGCGCCAGGTGCTCCTTCCAGCTCTGGTCGAGCACGGTCAGCATCACGTGCTTCTCCAGCGCGCGCATGGTCTCGGCGCCGACCGCCGCTTCCTTCTGCTCGAAGTGCCGCTCGATGTGGTCGGCAACGGCCTGGGCGATGCCCTCGGCATCCAGTTCCTCGTGCTGCTTGAACAGCCCCACCAGGTCCATCTGCACGCCCAGGTCGGACTCCAGCGTGGCCTGCAGGCCCGGCAGGTCCCACTGCTCGTCCACCGAGTTCGGCGGCACGAAGCGGGCCACCAGGTCGTAGATCACGTCGCCGCGGATGCCATCGATGTTGTCCTTGACCGACTCGGCGTCGAGCAGCTCGTCGCGCTGCGCGTAGATCACCTTGCGCTGGTCGTTGTTGACGTCGTCGAAGTCCAGCAGGTTCTTGCGGATGTCGAAGTTGTGCGCCTCGACCTTGCGCTGCGCCTTCTCGATCTGGCGGCTGACCAGGCGGTCCTCGATGACGTCGTCTTCCTTCATGCCCATCAGGCGCATCGCCTTCTGCACCCAGTCGGAGGCGAAGATGCGCATCAGGTTGTCTTCGAGCGACAGGTAGAAGCGCGAGGAACCCGGGTCGCCCTGGCGGCCGGAACGGCCGCGCAGCTGGTTGTCGATGCGGCGCGATTCGTGGCGTTCGGTGCCGACGATGTGCAGGCCGCCGGCGGCCTTGACCGCGTCGTGACGCTCCTGCCAGGCCGCCTTGACCGCGGCCTTCTGCTCGGCGTTGGCCTCCTCGCCCAGTTCCTGCAGCTCGGTCTCCAGCGAACCGCCGAGCACGATGTCGGTACCGCGGCCGGCCATGTTGGTGGCGATGGTCACCGAGCCCGGGCGGCCGGCATTGGCGACGATGGTCGCTTCGCGGTCGTGCTGCTTGGCGTTGAGCACCTCGTGCTTCACGCCGGCCTTGCGCAGGTGCTCGGACAGCATCTCCGAGGTTTCGATCGAGGTGGTGCCGACCAGCACCGGCTGGCCGCGCTTGGCACATTCCTCGATGTCGGCCAGCACCGCGTTGAACTTGCCCTTGCGGTTGAGGAACACCTGGTCCGGGTGGTCCTTGCGGATGGTGGGCTTGTTGGTCGGGATCACCACCACTTCCAGGCCGTAGATGCTCTGGAACTCGTAGGCTTCCGTGTCGGCCGTACCGGTCATGCCGGACAGCTTCTTGTACATGCGGAACAGGTTCTGGAAGGTGATGCTGGCCAGCGTCTGGTTCTCGCGCTGCACCGGCACCCCTTCCTTGGCTTCCACCGCCTGGTGCAGGCCGTCGGACCAGCGGCGGCCGGCCAGGGTACGGCCGGTGAACTCGTCGACGATCACCACTTCGCCGTCGCGCACGATGTAGTCCACGTCGCGCTGGTAGATCGCGTGCGCGCGCAGCGCGGCGTTGAGGTGGTGGACCACCGTCAGGTTCTGCGCGGCGTACAGGCCGCCGTCGTTGTCGGCGTCGATGATGCCAGCCTGCCGCAGCAGGTCCTCGGCGTGCTCCATGCCCGCTTCGGACAGGTGCACCTGCTTGCCCTTCTCGTCGACCCAGAAATCGCCTTCGCCTTCCTCGGTCTCCTGCTTGACCAGCTGCGGCACCACGCGGTTGACGCGGATGTACAGCTCCGGCGAGTCGTCGGCCGGGCCGGAGATGATCAGCGGGGTGCGGGCCTCGTCGATCAGGATCGAGTCGACTTCGTCGACGATGGCGTAGTGCAGGCCGCGCTGGTAACGGTCGGCGCGGGTCAGCGCCATGTTGTCGCGCAGGTAGTCGAAGCCGAACTCGTTGTTGGTGCCGTAGGTGATGTCGGCGGCATAGGCTTCGCGCTTGTCGCCATGCGGCATGCCCGGATAGACCACGCCCACGCTCAGCCCCAGCCAGTTGTAGAGCCGGCCCATCTGCGCGGCGTCGCGCCGCGCCAGGTAGTCGTTGACGGTGACCACGTGCACGCCCTTGCCTTCCAGGGCATTGAGGTACACCGGCAGGGTGGCGACCAGGGTCTTGCCTTCACCGGTGCGCATTTCGGCGATCTTGCCCAGGTGCAGCACCATGCCGCCGATCAGCTGCACGTCGTAGTGGCGCATGCCCAGCACGCGCAGCGAGGCCTCGCGGCAGACCGCGAAGGCTTCCGGCAGCACCTTGTCCAGCGCCTCGCCAGCGGCGATGCGCTCGCGGAACTCAGGGGTCTTGGCCTTCAGCTGGTCGTCGGAAAGCTTCTGGATTTCCGGCTCCAAGGCATTGATCTTGGCGACGATACGGTTGAGCTGGCGGAGCTGGCGCTCGTTGCGGCTGCCAAAAACGCGGGTAAGCAGGCTGTTGATCATTGAAGGAACCGGTTTGAATGGAATGCCGTGCGCGGACCCCACCCCAAGCGGGACCAGCCGGGCACAAACGAAACAGGGCGCAATGCGCCCTGTCGATGGCAACGCCTATTGTAGCTTGGGGCGGGCGCCTGGCGATTCAAGCGCCCGCAGGCGCCCGTCAGCCACGCTGGATGCGGCCCACCGGGGTGGTGCCGCCGTCGCCCAGGAACTTGCGCGGGTTGACCACGCGCCCGTCCTGCCAGACCTCGAAATGCACGTGCGCGCCGGTGGAGCGCCCGGTGGAACCGGCCTTGGCCACTTCCTGGCCGACCCGGACCAGGTCGCCCTCGCGCACGCTCAGGCGCGAGTTGTGCGCGTACAGGGTCTTGTAGCCATTGCCGTGGTCGACCTCGACCACGTTGCCATAACCGCCCTTGACCCCGGAGAAGCTGACCACGCCTTCGGCCACCGCCGTCACCGGGTCGCCGACGCGGGCGTGGAAGTCCATGCCCTTGTGGGTAGCGGCACCGCGGCCGAACGGATCGGCGCGGGTACCGAACCCGGAGGTCACGTAGCTGTTGCGGATCGGCATGCGCGAGGGCACGGCGTTCTGTTCCAGCTGGTGGTCGAACAGCAGCGACTCGAGCACCGACAACTGCCTGCCTGAAGCAGCGAAGCGCTGCTCCAGCACCTGTAAGTCGCTGTTGACCGCGCTCAGCGGGATGTCCTGCGCTGGGCCGGCATCGCCGTCACCGAGGCCGGGCGTCTCGTTGAAATCGAACTCGCCGTCCTCGAGCTTGCCCATCTGGGTCAGGCGCTCGCCCAGCGCGTTCAGGCGGGTGGCCTGGGCCTGCAGCTCGCCCAGCCGCGCCGCCAGCGCGTTGACCTGGGTCTGCGCGTCGGCCTGCACCTTGGCGAGCTCGCGCTCCTGGCGTTCGACCTGCGCGCGCAGCGCCGCGTCGCCGGCCGCGCCGACGCCGAGGGTGAGCCCCACGCCGACCAGGCAACCCAGGCCCATCACGCTGCCCAGCAGGGCCTTTGGCCTATCCTCGAAAAACATCTGCAGGCGCGCCAACGGCGTTTTTGCCTGCTGCCCCCGTGTTTTGATTACGATCTTTTTGAATGCCATCGAAGAATTCTTATGTCTGAGCCGAAATCCAGCGTTCGTTCCCGCAGCGCGCCCAAACAGGCGCTGGAAGCGGTCATGGCGGACAAGGCCGGGAACCCGCTGCGACGAGCCCTGTGGCTCGATGCGCTGGACCGGCAGTTGCGCCCCCATCTGCCGCCTGCGCTGGCCAACCGTTGCCGGCTGGCCAATGTGGACGGCGAACACCTCGTTTTTCTCGTCGAATCGCCGGTCTGGCATGCCAAGGTCAGGCTTGCCGAAAACCAGCTGCTCGACGCGGCCCGATCCATCGGGCTGAAGGCCACCCGGGTGACCGTCAAGACTGCAACCGCGCCTGCACCCTCCCCGGTGCGCAACGACCAGCGCAGCACTCACGCAGTAACGGCCGCCACGCACAAAGGCCTGCGCGACGCCTTGGCTTGTCTGGCGGATGTGAAGGGCACCCGTTCCTGAATGCGGGTGGGGTTGCTCCACCACATCCGGGCATCCCGAAGGACCCCAGCACCAAGCCGGCAGGAATCCTAGCCGCGACTTGCAGTGGAGGAGTTAGTCTTTTGTTAATTAATCGTTAAATTCAGGCTGAAATGGCGCCTGGATTCACATTTTGTCTACGCCTATCCGTAGACCGCCCATTCAGGCGTAGGCCGTCGCCCCGTAGACGATCGGGTCGGCGACAGCCGGCGAATCGAAGCTCGCCCACTCCCAGGCGCTGGCGTCGGCCAGCAGGGCGCGGACCAGCTTGTTGTTGAGCGCGTGGCCGGATTTGTAGCCCTCGTAGGCACCCAGCACCGGGCCCCCGGCCAGGTACAGGTCGCCGACCGCATCGAGGATCTTGTGCCGCACGAACTCGTCGGCGTAGCGCAGCCCGTCGTCGTTGAGAACGCGGAATTCGTCCAGCACGATGGCGTTGTCCATCGAACCGCCCAGCCCCAGGTTGCGCTCGCGCATGTACTCCAGGTCGCGCATGAAACCGAAAGTGCGCGCGCGGGAGATTTCCTTGATGTAGGCGGCGGTGGAGAAGTCGATCTCCACCCGCGACTGGCGGGCCGGGATCATCGGGTGGTCGAACTGGATGGTGAAGCCCAGCCGGTAGCCCTCGTGCGGTTCGAAACGGGCGACCTTGTCGCCGTCGCGCACTTCCACGGTCTTGAGGATGCGCAGGAAACGCTTGGGTGCCGGCTGCTCGACGATGCCCGCCGACTGCAGCAGGAACACGAACGGACCCGAGGAACCGTCCATGATCGGCAGTTCGGCCGAGGACAGCTCGACGATGGCGTTGTCCACGCCCAGGCCGGCCATGGCCGACATCAGGTGCTCGACGGTCTGGATCTTGGCGCCTTCGCAGGTCAGGCCGGTGCACAGGGTCACCTCGGTGACCAGGTCGGCGCGCGCCGGCACTTCCACCACCGGGTCCAGGTCGACGCGGCGGAACACGATGCCATGGTCGACCGGCGCCGGGCGCAGGGTCATGTAGACCTTGTCGCCGCTGTGCAGGCCGACGCCGGTGGCGCGGATCGTGTTCTTGAGGGTGCGCTGCTGGATCATCGGGGTACGTTCTGGAGGGACCGCCCGGAGCGCGGCCATAACCAAACAAGAATAACACGCATCAACATCCGTCCCTGGCGCGCGGCCACCACGCCTCCTCCGGGGAGGCGAAGCTGCCGCCGGGCCGATCCTGGCCCGGCAGCAACGGACATGGATGCTGCCACCGGGGAGGACAACCCCGGCGTCTACGACAACTCACCACCTGCCGGCCATGCCGCCCGCCGAAGGCGCCCCGTCGGGACGCCCGGCGATGGCGACCGGCTGGTCAGTCGGCCTGGCGGCGGAGGAACGCCGGGATGTCCAGGTAGTCGCTCGGCAGCTCCGCCGCGGCCGGTGCGGCCGCCGGGGCCGACGCGGCCGCGGTGTCCGAACTGGGGCGGCGCAGGCCCATGCCCAGCGAACTGCCGACGGCCTTGGCCACCGCATCGGCCGGGCTTTCGTAGTCGCCGCCGAACTCGGCCTGGCCGGTGGTGGCGTTGCGCACCAGCTTGATCGGCGCACGCTCGCCGGGGCGCTGCGCGTTCTTGGCCACGGCGCGGTTCAGGCCGGTGGCGACCACGGTCACCCGCACCTCGTCCTGCATGTCCGGATCGAGCACGGTGCCGACCACCACGGTCGCGTCCTCCGAGGCGAAGCCATCGATGGTGCGGCCGATCTCGTCGAACTCGCTCATGGTGAAGTCCGGGCCGGCGGTGATGTTGACCAGGATGCCGTTGGCGCCGGCCAGGTTCACGTCGTCCAGCAGCGGGTTCTGGATGGCGGCCTCGGCGGCGGCCTGGGCGCGGTCGTCGCCGCGGGCGGTGCCGGTGCCCATCATCGCCAGGCCCATTTCCGACATCACGGTGCGCACGTCGGCGAAGTCGACGTTGATCAGGCCCGGGCGCACGATCAGGTCGGCGATGCCCTGCACCGCGCCCTGCAGCACGTCGTTGGCCGCACGGAAGGCCTGCACCATGGTGGCGTTGCGGCCGAGCACGGTGATCAGCTTCTCGTTGGGGATGGTGATCAGCGAATCGACGTGCTGGCTGAGCTCCTCGATGCCCTTGAGCGCCACCTGCATGCGGCGACGGCCCTCGAACGGGAACGGCTTGGTGACCACGGCCACGGTCAGGATGCCCATTTCCTTGGCCAGCTGCGCCACCACCGGCGCGGCGCCGGTACCGGTGCCGCCACCCATGCCGGCGGTGATGAACACCATGTCCGCGCCCTGCAGGGCGTCCATGATCCGCTCGCGGTCTTCCAGCGCGGCCTGGCGGCCGACTTCCGGGTTGGCGCCGGCGCCCAGGCCCTTGGTGACATTGGTGCCGAGCTGCAGCTGCAGCTTGGCGCCGCAGTTCTTGATCGCCTGCGAATCGGTGTTGGCGGTGATGAACTCGACGCCGTCCACGCTGGAGTTGACCATGTGCGCCACGGCGTTGCCGCCGCCGCCGCCCACGCCCACCACCTTGATCACCGCATTGGGTGCCATCTTCTCGATCAGTTCGAAATGTGCCATGTCCATGTCCTCGTTATAACCGCTTCCGTTGGCGTGGCCCCGCAGGCGTCCTGCCCTTGGTCACCGCGCCGCCATTGCGGCAGTTGTCGTTGGAATCCCTCGTGGCCAGCGCCACTACGGGGTACCGCCCTGCTTCAATCACCGGCCAGTGGCCGGCGTTACCGCCTGCCCCGCGTCAGAACTCGCCGCGGAACCAGTTCTTCAATTTGTTGAACAGCGTGCCGGCGCGCCCGGTGGGCAGCGACGGACGCCGCGGGTGTTCGATCTGGCTGCCCATCAGCAGCAGGCCGACGCCGGTGGCATGCACCGGGTTGCCGACCACCTCGCCCAGCCCGGTGACGTGCTGCGGGATGCCCACGCGCACCGGCATCTGCAGCATTTCCTCGGCCAGCTCGACCACGCCTTCCATCTTCGAGGCGCCGCCGGTGAGCACCATGCCGGCACGCACCATTTCCTCGAAGCCCGAGCGCCGCAGTTCGGCCTGCACCATCTCGAAGATCTCCTCGTAGCGGCCCTGCACCGCCTGCGCCAGCGAGGCGCGCGGCATGCGCCGCGGCGGGCGGTCGCCGACTGACGGCACCTGGATGCTCTCCTCGGCGGTGGCCAGCTGCGCCAGCGCGCAGGCGTAGCGCACCTTGATCTGCTCGGCCTCCGGGGTCGGCGTGCGCAGCATGTGCGCGATGTCGTTGGTGACGTGGTCGCCGGCGATCGGCAGCGAGGCGGTGTGGCAGATCGCGCCCTGCACGAACACCGCGATGTCGGTGGTGCCGGCGCCGATGTCCACCATCACCACGCCGAGTTCGCGTTCGTCGGCGGTCAGCACCGCCACCGACGACGCCAGCGAGGACAGCACCAGGTCGTCCACCTGCAGGCCGCAGCGCTGCACGCACTTGCTGATGTTGGCCGCGGCCGACTGCGCGCACACCACCAGGTGCGCGTGCACCTCCAGGCGCACGCCGGTCATGCCGACCGGGTTGCGGATGCCTTCCTGCGAATCGTCCAGCACGTACTCGCGCGGGATCGCGTGCAGGATCTTCTGGTCGGCCGGGATCGCCACCGCCTTGGCCGCCTCCAGCACCCGGTCCAGGTCGCCCCAGGTCACCTCGCCCTCGCGGATCGGGGTGATGCCCTGCGAGTTGCGGCACTGCACGTGGTTGCCGGAGATCGAGGCGTAGACCGAGCGGATCTCGCAGCCGGCCATCAGCTCGGCTTCCTCGATCGCGCGCTGGATCGACTGCACCGTCGACTCGATGTCGACCACCACGCCGCGCTTGAGCCCGCGCGACTCGTGCGAGCCGATGCCGATCACCTCGATCGGGCTGCCCGGCGAGTACTCGCCCACCAGCGCCACCACCTTGGAGGTGCCGATGTCGAGGCCGACGATCAGTGATTTGTCACCCTTGCGATTCATGTCCTGTCCTGCGTCTGCTTTGCTGCCGGCGGCGGAGTTCCCCAGCTCAGCGTGAAACCGTTGGTGTAGCGGAGATCGGCACGCACGATCGGCACCTGGGTGCGCGTGAGCTGCGGCAGCACGCGCACGAAGCGGCCCAGCCGCGAACGCGCGTCGTCGCGGCCGACGATGACTTCGGTGCCGTTGTCCAGCGCCAGCGACCAGCTGCCGCGCGCGTCCATCGCCACCCGCCGCACGTCCATGCCCACCGGCGCGAACAGCGCGCGCGAATCGTTGTAGAGCTCGACCACCTCGGCGGTCTTGCTGTCGGGCCCGTCGAGCTCGGGCAACGGCGCGTTCTCCAGCCCTTGCGGGGTGGCGAACAGGCGCCCCTGCTCGGACAGCAGCCGGTCCTTGCCCCAGCGCGCGAACGGCTTGTGCTCGACCACGCTCACTTCCAGCACGTCCGGCCACTGCTTGCGCACCTGCGCGCTCTCCACCCAGGGCAACCGCTCCACCGCGTGCTGCGCGTCCTGCAGCTTGACCGCGAAGTAGCCGGCACGCGCATACGGCAGCAGCGCCCTGCGCAGGTCCTCACCGGGCACGCGCTTGAACTCGCCGTGCACGCGCAGGCGGGTCAGCGGCCAGCGCTCGGCGCCGACCCAGCCGTTGAGCACCGCGACCACCGGCAGCGCCACCAGGGCGATGGCCAGCAGCCAGGCGAGCATGCGCAGCAGCGCGCTCATGCCCGGCCTCCGTGCGCCCGGGCGGTTCCGCACGGCCGCACCGCGCCCTGGCCGCGCGCGGCCCTGGACGGGGTGCATGCCGACGGAAGCAGCCAGGCAATCATTCGTCCCGCGCCTCCTGGAAGCCGCCGCTGGCGATCTGCTGGGCGACGTGGCCGATGTCGCCGGCGCCCATCATCAGCAACAGGTCGCCGTCGCGCAGCACGTCCGGCAGCACCGACACCAGGTCGTGGGCATGGCCGACCACCACCGGTTCGCTGCGGCCACGGGCGCGGATGGCGCGGGCCAGCGACTTCGAATCGGCACCGGGGATCGGCGCCTCGCCGGCCGGGTACACCTCGCTCAGCACCAGCGCGTCGACTTCCGACAGCACCGCGGCGAACGCGTCGAACTGGTCGCGGGTACGGCTGTAGCGGTGCGGCTGGAACGCGACCACCAGGCGCTGCTCGGGCCAACCGCCGCGGGCCGCGGCGAACACCGCGGCCAGCTCGCGCGGATGGTGGCCGTAGTCGTCGATCAGCCGCACCCGGGCGCCCTTGGCGGTGGTGACCACGCCCAGGTCGTTGAAGCGGCGGCCCACGCCTTCGAACTTCTCCAGCGCCGCGGCGATGGTGTCCGGGGCCACGCCCAGCTGCCAGCCGATGGCGGCGGCGGCCAGCGCATTGAGCACGTTGTGGCGGCCGGGCAGCGCCAGCGTCACCGGCACGCTGCTGCCTTCGGGCAGGCGCAGGGTGAAGCGCATGCGCGCGCCGTCCTGCTCCACGTCCTCCGCGCGCACGTCGGCGTTGCCGCTCATGCCGTAGGTCATGACGTGGCGCGGGGTCTGTGTCGCCAGCGCGGCCACTTCCGGATCGTCGATGCACAGCACCGCCAGCCCGTAGAACGGCAGCCGCTGCAGGAACTCGGCGAACGCCGCCTGCACGCGGGCGAAGTCGTTGCCGTAGTTCTCCAGGTGGTCGGCGTCGATGTTGGTGATCACCGCCACCAGCGGGTTCAGGCGCAGGAAGCTGCCGTCGCTCTCGTCGGCTTCGGCCACCAGCCACTGCCCACCGCCGAGCTTGGCGTTGGCACCGGCGGCCAGCAGCTGCCCGCCGATCACGAAGGTCGGGTCCAGGCCGCCTTCACTCAGTACCGCGGCGGTCAGCGAGGTGGTGGTGGTCTTGCCGTGGGTACCGGCCACGGCGATGCCGCGGCGGAAGCGCATCAGCTCGGCCAGCATCGCCGCGCGCGGCATGATCGGGATGCGCTGGCTGCGCGCCTCCATCAGTTCCGGGTTGTCCTCGCGGATGGCGCTGGACACCACCACGCAGTCGGTGCCGAGCACGTTGGCGGCCGAGTGCCCGCGCATCACCCGCGCGCCCAGCCGCGCCAGCCGGCGGGTGGCGGCATTGTCGGCGTTGTCCGAGCCGGAGACTTCATAACCCAGGGTCAGCATCACCTCGGCGATGCCGCTCATGCCGGTGCCGCCGATGCCGACGAAATGCACCCGCGGGAACGCCCGGACCAGGTCGGTGGTGTCGTGGAGGCGGCGGATCATGCGCGGCCTCCGGCAAGGCGGGCGCGGGTGCGCGGTGCCGTGTTCATGCTGCTTCCTCGAGGATGATGTCGGCGATGCGTTCGGCCGCATCGGCCTTGGCCAGCGCACGCGCGGCCTGGGCCATCTGCATGCGTCGGGCGGGAGTGGCGGCGAGCGCGCGCAGCACGCCCTCCAGGTTGGTGGCCAGCGCGTCGTCCTGCTTCAGCAGTTCGGCGGCGCCGCGCTCGACTAGGTATTCGGCGTTGCGGGTCTGGTGGTCGTCGACCGCCGCGGCAAACGGCACCAGTACGCTGCCGACGCCCACCGCGCACAGCTCGGCCAGGGTGGAGGCGCCCGAACGGCACACCACCAGGTCGGCCCAGGCATAGGCCGCGGCCATGTCCTGGATGAAGGCATCGACGCGGCCGTCGACGCCGGCCTCGCGGTAAGACTGCCGGGCTTCGTCGAGCAGCTTCTCGCCGCACTGGTGCCAGACCTCGATGGCGACGCTGCCGGCCAGCGCGGCCAACGCCCGGGGCACTGCGTTGTTGAGCGCGCGCGCGCCCTGGCTGCCGCCCAGCACCAGCACCCGCATCGGGCCGCTGCGGCCCCCCAGGCGCTGCTCCG
Organism: Stenotrophomonas acidaminiphila; assembly: GCF_001431595.1. GTDB lineage: Bacteria > Pseudomonadota > Gammaproteobacteria > Xanthomonadales > Xanthomonadaceae > Stenotrophomonas > Stenotrophomonas acidaminiphila. Next base: position 27,656 of record NZ_LDJO01000038.1, on the reverse strand, counting down.
GCGCCGGCAGCGCGGCGATCTCGGCGCGCACGGGATTGCCGACGACCTCTTCGCCGGTGGCGAAGCTGCCGGGGAAGCCGGTCAGCAGGCGCCGCGCGAAGCGCGACAGGATGCGGTTGGTCATGCCCGGCGCGCGGTTCTGTTCGTGCACCAGCAACGGCAAGCCGTGCAGGCGCGCGGCCATGCCGCCAGGGCCGGAGGCGAAGCCGCCGAACGCCACCACCGCGCGCGGGTTGCGCTCGCGCAGGATGAAGCCGGCGGCGCGGATCGCGCGCAGCACCCGCAGTGGCGCGGCCAGCAGCGCCAGCTTGCCCTTGCCGCGCAGGCCGGAGATCGCCAGCGTGTCGATGGCGATGCCGTGCTGCGGCACCAGCCGGGTCTCCATCGCGCCCTCGGCGCCGAGCCAGGTGACCGCGACGCCGCGCTCGCGCAGCACCCGGGCCACGGCCAGCCCCGGGAAGATGTGCCCGCCGGTGCCACCGGCCATGATCAGCACCGGGCGCGCGTCATGCGACGGCCTCGGGCTGCCTTGCTGTTGGGCCACGGCCTGCGGCTGCGAGGGATGCGTCATCACGCGATCCTCCCGAAGGTCGGTTCGACACGCTGCTGCATGCGACTGGTGCCGCGCGTGGTACCGGCCTGCATGGCCGCGGCGATCGCGCTGGCGGTGGCCGGCTCGGCCGGCTGCGCGCCGGTCTCCGCCGGCGCATCGGCCACGTCGGCGTCATCGCGCACTTCCTGGCGGCGCACCGCGCGGTTGTATTCCCACGACACGCGCAGCAGCACGCCGACCGCCACGCAGGTCATCATCACGCTGGAACCGCCGGAGGAAATCAGCGGCAGGGTCAGGCCCTTGGTCGGCAGCATGCCCAGGTTCACGCCGATCGACACGAAGGTCTGCAGGCCGATCCACAGGCCCACGCCGAAGGCGATGTAGCCGGAGAAATGGCGGCGCATCTCGATGCAGCGCATGCCCAGCCAGAACGCACGGCCGACCAGCAGCGCGTACAGCGCGACGATGGTGCACACGCCGGCGAACCCCAGTTCCTCGGCGATCACCGAGAAGATGAAGTCGGTATGCGACTCGGGCAGGTAGTTGAGCTTCTGGATGGACGCGCCCAGGCCCACGCCGGTCCATTCGCCGCGACCGATCGCCATCAGCGCGTTGGACAGCTGGTAACCCGAACCCAGCTGGTCTTCCCACGGGTCCATGAACGAGGTCACGCGGCGCATGCGGTAGGGCTCGAAGATCACCAGCAGCACCAGCGCCGGCAGCATCAGCAGCAGCGGCAGCATGATCCGCTTGAGCTGCGCGCCGCCCAGCACCAGCATGCAGGTGGTGATGCCCAGCAGCAGCATCGACGAACCGAAGTCCGGCTGCAGCAGCAGCAGCACCACCAGCACCCCGACCACGCCCACCGGCTTGAGCATCGCCTGCCAGGTAGCGTTGACCTCGTCGCGGAAGCGCACCAGGTAGCTGGACAGCCAGACGATGTACAGCACCTTCACCGCCTCGACCGTCTGGAACTTGGACACGCCCAGGTTGATCCAGCGGCGGGCGCCGTTGACGGTGCTGCCCAGGCCGGGCACGAACACCACCACCAGCAGCGCGAAGCAGCCCAGCAGCAGCAGGTGGTTGTACTTCTCGACCTCGCGCAGCTCCACCCGCATCGCCACCGCCGCCAGCGCCACGCCGATGCCGATGAACACCAGGTGCCGGGTCAGGTAGTAGAACGGGCTCTGGGTGAGCGCGATGGAGCTGGAGGCGACCATCACGATGCCCAGCGACGCCAGCGCCACGGCCGCGCCCAGCAGCCACTTGTCGTAGTGGCCGCCGATCGCTTCGAGCCGGGTTGCCTGGCGCGCGGTATCGTCCATCAGCGCACCTTCAGCGTCGCCAGGCCGATCAGCACCAGCACCACCGAGATGATCCAGAAGCGCACGATCACCCGCGGTTCGGGCCAGCCCTTGAGTTCGAAGTGGTGGTGGATCGGCGCCATGCGGAACACGCGCTTGCCGGTCAGCTTGAAGCTGGCCACCTGGATCATCACCGACAGCGTCTCGATCACGAACACGCCGCCCATCACCACCAGCACCAGTTCCTGGCGCACGATCACCGCGATGGTGCCCAGCACCGCGCCCAGCGCCAGCGCGCCGACGTCGCCCATGAACACCATCGCCGGGTAGGTGTTGAACCACAGGAAGCCGAGGCCGGCGCCGGCGATCGCCGCGCAGATGATGACCAGCTCGCCCGCCCCGGGGATCTGCGGGATCTGCAGGTAGCTGGAGAACACCGCGTTGCCCGAGGCGTAGGCGAACACGCCCAGCGCGCAGGCGACCAGCACGGTCGGCATGATCGCCAGCCCGTCCAGGCCGTCGGTCAGGTTGACCGCGTTGGAGAAGCCGACGATCCAGAAGTAGGCGATGGCGACGAAGCTGATCCCGGCCAGCGGCAGCGCGATCGCCTTGAACATCGGGATGTACAGGGTCAGCGCCGCCGGCACGTCGGCGGTATGGAACAGGAACAGGCCGGCGCCGAGACCGAAGATCGACTGCAGCAGGTACTTCCAGCGCGACTTCAGCCCGTTGGGGTCGCGCCGGGCGATCTTGATCCAGTCGTCGTACCAGCCGATGGCGCCGAAGCACAGCATCACCGCCATCACCAGCCACACGTAGCGGTTGCGCAGGTCGCCCCACAGCAGCACCGCCATCAGCACCGACAGCAGGATCAGGCCGCCGCCCATGGTCGGGGTACCGGCCTTGGAGAAGTGCGACTGCGGGCCGTCCTTGCGGATCGGCTGCCCGCCCTTGAGCTGCGCCAGGCGGCGGATCGCCGCCGGCCCCAGCCACAGCGACAGGCCCAGCGCGGTCAACGCGGCGAGGATGCCGCGGAACGTGAGGTAGTTGAACAACCGGAACAGGTCGTCCAGCTGCTGCAGCCAGCGGGCCAGTTCAAGCAACATGCGGTGTGTCCTCGCCGCGCTTGAGCAGCGCGGTCACGATCTTGTCCATGGCGCTGCCGCGCGAGCCCTTGACCAGGCAACGCACGCCAGCATGAAGGTCGGCTTCCAGCGCGGCGGCCAGCGCGGCGTGGCTGTCGAAATGGCGCCCGCCTTCGCCGAACGCGGCGGCGGCGGCAGCACTCAGCGGCCCCAGCGCGTACAGCCGCTTGAGCCCGGCCTCGCGCGCACGCGTGCCGGCCTGCGCATGCAGCGCCTCGGCATCGGGGCCGAGTTCGCGCATGTCGCCCAGCACCAGCCAGCCTTCTTCGCTGGCCGCGGCGAGCGCGGCGATCGCCGCGGCCAGCGACCCCGGGTTGGCGTTGTAGCTGTCGTCGACCAGCACCGCGCCGCCGGGCAGCGCATGGGCGACCTGGCGGCCCGCCACCGGGCGCGCCTGCTGCAGGCCTTCGGCGACCCGCGGCAGGGCGATGCCCGCGGCCAGCGCCAGCGACGCGGCGGCCAGCGCGTTGAGCACGTTGTGCCGGCCCGGCAGCTGCAGCGCCACCTCGGCCTCGCCCTGCGGCGCATGCAGGCAGAAGCGCGAACCGGCTTCGGCCAGCACGATGGCGCTGGCGGTGACGTCGGCGCTGGCTTCCAGGCCGAAGCGGAGCACGCGGTGGGCACCAGCGCGCTCGGCGAAGAACGGGGCGAACGCGTCGTCGGCATTGACCACCGCCACTCCACCCTCGCGCAGGTCGTCGTAGACCGCCGCCTTGGTGTTGGCGATCTCCAGCAGGCTGCCCATCCGTTCCAGGTGCGCGGGCGCGACGTTGTTGACCAGCGCTACGTCCGGCGCGGCGATGGCGGTCAGGTAGGCGATGTCGCCCGGCTTGCCGGTGCCCATCTCGTAGATCGCGAAGTCGGCGTCTTCCGGCGCGTCGATCACCGCCAGCGGCATGCCGATCTCGTTGTTGCGGTTGCCCGGGGTGGCGTAGACCTGTCGGCCCTCGACCATCGCCACGTGCTGCAGGATCGCCAGCAGCAGGGTCTTGACGCTGGTCTTGCCATTGCTGCCGGTGATGGCGAACACGCGCGTGGCGCGGTCGCGCTGCATCGCGGTGGCGATCCGGGCCAGCGCGCGTTCGGCGTCGGCGACCACCACCTGCGGCACGTCCAGCGGCAGCAGGCGCTCGACCAGCAATGCGCTGGCGCCGTTGTCCACGGCGCCGGCGGCGAAGTCGTGGCCGTCGAAGCGCTCGCCGCGCAGGGCCAGGTACAGGCTGCCCGGTGCCAGCGTGCGGCTGTCGTTGCCGATGGCATCGATGCTCGCGTCCTCGCCATGCAGCTCGCCGCCGGCCCAGTGCGCGATCAGCGACAGCGGGGTGCGCTTCATCGGGCGCCTCCCGCGGCCGCGTCGCCGCTGGAACCCTGTGCGGCGCGTGCGCTTTGGCGGCTGGCCAGCGCGCGCGAGGCGACGTCGGTGTCGTCGAAAGGATGCTTGATGCCTGCGATCTCCTGATAAGGCTCGTGCCCCTTGCCGGCGACCAGCACGATGTCGCCGGGGCCGGCCTGGGCGATGGCCGCGCCGATGGCGCGCGCACGGTCGCGCTGTACGTGAATTTCGGTGGGCCGGTGCGCCGCAGCGCTGCCCGCGGCGGCGCTGCGGGTGCTTTCGCCCGTGGCGAAGCCGGCCATGATGTCGGCGACGATGACGTCGCCGTCCTCGCCGCGCGGGTTGTCGTCGGTGACGAACACCACGTCGGCATGCGCCTGGGCGATGGCCGCCATCTGCGGACGCTTGCCGGTGTCGCGCTCGCCACCGCAGCCGAACACGCACAGCAGGCGGCCGTCGAGGTGGCCATGCAGGCTGCGCAGCGCCTGCTCCAGCGCGTCAGGGGTGTGCGCGTAATCGATGACCACGGTCGGCTCGCCGTGCCCGCCGAGGCGGTTCATGCGGCCGCGGATCGGCTGCAGCCGGCCCAGCACGTCGGCGATGGTCGCCGCCGGGTGGCCCAGCGCATGCAGCGTGCCGGCCACGGCCAGCAGGTTGTCGACGTTGAAGCGGCCCAGCAGCGGCGAGCGCAGCGGGTGGCGCTCGCCGCCGATGACCAGGTCGAAGCCGATGCCCTGCCCATCCAGCACCAGCGCCTCGGCGCGCACGCTGGCGCCCGCCTGCCCGGTCGAGCTCAGGCCGATGCCGCGGACCCCGCCGGCCAGGGTGCCGGCCAGTTCGCGGCCGAACCCGTCGTCGAGGTTGATCACCGCCGCCTTCAGGCCGTCACGGTGGAACAGCCGCGCCTTGGCCGCGCCGTAGCTGGCCATGTCGCCGTGGTAGTCCAGATGGTCGCGGGTGAGATTGGTGAACACCGCCACGTCGTAGTGCACGGCATCGACGCGGCCCTGGTCCAGCGCATGCGAGCTGACCTCCATCGCCACCGCCTGCGCACCCTGGTCGCGCAGCCGCGCCAGCACTTCGTGCATCTGCAGCACCAGCGGCGTGGTGAAGCCGGTCGGCACCACGTCGCCGTACAGGCCGACGCCGAGCGTGCCGATGCTGCCGCTGCGGGTACCCAGCAGGTGCCAGGCCTGCGACAGCAGCTGCACGGTCGAGGTTTTGCCGTTGGTGCCGGTCACGCCGACCATGGTCATCGCGCGCGAGGGATGGCCATGGAACTGGTCGGCCATCGCGCCCATGCGCTGGCGCAGGCCGGGCACGGCGATGGCGTCGGCCGGTGCCGGCAGCTGCGCCGGTGCCGGCGGATCGAACAGGATGGCGCTGGCACCAGCCGCGCGGGCCTGCTCGACGAAACCCAGCCCATGCGCGCCGAAGCCGGCGATGGCGACGAAGGCGTCGCCGGGGCGCACCTGGCGCGAGTCCAGCACCAGCCCGCCGATCTGCGGGTCGGACGCCAGCGCCAGGTCGGGCAACAGCTGCGACAGCGGCATCGTGCGGCTCACTGGCGCACCTCCGGCGTGGCCGGCTGCGGCGCGGTGGCGGTGGGGATGGCCGCGTTGAATTCGGCATCGATATTGGGCTCGGCCGGATCCTGCGGCACCGGCAGCACCGCCGGGTTGTGGACCGGGTTGCCGCCGACCTTGCCGGCCGCCTGCGCCGCCAGCCACGACTGGATGTCGTCCGGCGGCACGTCCATCAGCCGCAGCGTGCCCTCCATCACGTGGTGGAACACCGGCGCGGACACCAGGCCGCCGTACTGCAGCCTGCCGCGCGGGTCGTTGACCACGATCACCGCGGCAAAGCGCGGGTTGGTGGCCGGCACCACGCCGGCGAACAGCAGGTTGTAGTGGCCGCGTTCGTAGCCGTTGGGGCCGTTCTTGCGCGCGGTGCCGGTCTTGCCGGCGACGTGGTAGCCCAGGATCGCCGCCTGCTTGGCACCGCCCTGGGTCACCACCGTCTCCATCATCCGCACCACTTCCTGCGCGACCGCTGGCTCGATCACCTGGCGCGCTTCGTTGTGCTGGCCCTTGACGAAGGTCGGCTGGATCACGCGCCCGCCGTTGGCCAGCGCCGAGTAGGCCTGCGCAATCTGCAGCGGCGTCACCGACAGGCCGTAGCCGTAGGACATGGTGGTCTTGGTGGTGCCGTACCAGCCCGGGCTGCCCGGCGACGGCACCACGCCGGCCGACTCGCCCGGGAAACCGCTGTGCGGCGCCACGCCGTAACCGAAGGCGCGCACCGCGTTGTAGAAGGTCTGGTCCGGCAGCCGCGCCACGATCTTGGCCGCGCCGATGTTGGAGCTGCGGGTGATCACCCCGGTGACGTTGAGCACGCCGTTGTTGCGCGGCACGTCGCGGATCGTATAGCGGCCCAGCGACAGGTAGCCGGGGTTGGTGTCGATGATGGTGTCCGGGGTGACCACGCGGTTCTGCAGCGCGGTGGCGATGGTCAGCGGCTTCATCGTCGAACCCGGCTCGACCAGGTCGGTCACGGCGCGGTTGCGGCGCGCATCCGGCGTCGCCCCGCTGACCGAGTTCGGGTTGTAGGTCGGCAGGTTGGCCATGGCCATGATCTCGCCGGTGGCCACGTCCATGATCACGATGGAGCCGCCGGCCGCTTCGTTGGCGGTGACCGCGTTGCGCAGCTCGCGCATGGCCAGGAACTGGATGCGGCGGTCGATGCTGAGGGTCAGGTCCTTGCCCGGCTCGGCCGCGCGCACCAGGTCGATGCTCTCCACGATCGCGCCCTTGCGGTCGCGGATCACCTTCTTGGCGCCCGGCTTGCCACGCAGCCATTCGTCGAACGCCAGCTCCAGGCCTTCCTGGCCGTGGTCGTCGATGTTGGTGAAGCCCAGCACGTGGGCCATCGCCTCGCCCTGCGGGTAATAGCGGCGGAACTCGCGCTGCGCGAACACGCCGGGAATCTTCAGCGCGACGATCTGCTCGGCCACGTCCGGGTTCATCCGGCGCCGCAGGTACATGAACTCCTTGTCGGCCTTCTGCGTGAGCTTGGCGGTCAGCTCGTCCACCGGCAGCGACAGCGCCTGCGCCAGCTCGGGGATGCGCCCAGGCGCGCGCAGCAGCTCCTGCGGGTTGACCCAGATCGAGGCGACCGGGGTGGATACCGCCACCGGCTCGCCATTGCGGTCGGTGATCATGCCGCGCGAGGTGGCGATGGGCACTTCGCGCAGGTAACGCGCTTCGCCCTGGCGCTGGTAGAAATCGCTGTTGACCAGCTGCACGTAGGCGGCGCGGCCGACCAGGGTCACCGCGCACAGGCCCAGCCCGGCGCCGACCATCAGCATGCGGTTGCGCAGGTTGAACTGGCTGCGGTTGCGGTTGCGGCGGGGGGCGCTCATGGCGCACCTCTGACCGCCATGGACGGCGGGAATGCCGGTTTTGCAGGAGCACAAACCGACCCTGCGCCGCCCTGCGGGCGGCTTCGCCGTGCAAAACCTCTGTCCTGCCGCTTCGTCATGGCCGCACCACCACGATGTCGCCGGCTTCCGGGAACTTCATGCCCAGGCGCCCACGCGCCTCCTGGTCCACGCGGGTGGCCTGGGCCAGGGTGGCCTGCTCCAGCTGCAGGCGGCCGAATTCGATGTTGAGTTCGTCGCGCGCGTGTTCCAGCCGCGACAGCTCCACGAACAACTGGCGATGGCGGTGGCGCATGAACACCACGCCGATCGCCGAGGCGATCGTGCAGGCCAGCAGCACCACCAGCAGCAGGCGGCTCATGCGGCGCCTCCCCCGGTGGCCGGCGCGCGCTTTTCCGCCACCCGCAGCACCGCACTGCGCGAACGCGGGTTGGCCGCCAGCTCGTCGTCCTCGGCCTTGATGGCGCCACCGACCAGGTCCAGCGTCGGCACGAAGGCCTGCACTTCCGGCAGCCGGCGGTTGCTCGGCGGCGCCTTGGCGTGGCGGTTCATGAACTGCTTGACGATGCGGTCTTCCAGCGAATGGAAGCTGATCACCGCCAGCCGGCCACCGGGCTTGAGCCGCGCCATCGCCGCGTCCAGCCCGGCCTCGAGGTCGGCCAGCTCGCGGTTGATGTGGATGCGGATGGCCTGGAAGCTGCGCGTGGCCGGGTGGATCTTGTCCTTGCCGCGCGGCATCACCGAGGCGATCAGCTCGGCCAGTTCGGCGGTACGCGAAAACGACTGCCTGGCGGTGCGGTACTGGACGATGGCGCGGGCGATGCGGCGGCTCTGCCGCTCCTCGCCGTAGGTCCACAGCACGTCGGCAATCTCGCGTTCCTCGGCGCGGTTGAGCCACTGCGCTGCGCTCTCGCCCGAATCCGGGTCCATGCGCATGTCCAGCGGACCGTCCTTGCCGAAGCTGAAACCGCGCTCGGCCACGTCCAGCTGCGGCGAGGACACGCCCAGGTCGAACAGCACGCCGTCCAGGCCGGCGGCGGTCTCGCTCCAGTCCAGCAGGTCGGCGAAGCTGCCGCGATGGATCGCCACGCGCGGGTCCGGCGCGAAATCGCGCTCGGCCACGGCAATGGCTTCCGGATCCTTGTCCATCACCAGCAGGCGGCCATGGGGACCGAGCTGGCGCAGCACGCCGCCGGCGTGGCCGCCACGGCCGAACGTGCCGTCCAGATAGGTACCGTCCTCGATCACCCTCAGGCCCTGCAGGACCTGGGTGTACAGCACCGGCAGGTGAGCCGCCGGCGGCTGCGACACCGGAGGGTGACCGGCCTGCGCTTGACCGCGCACCCGGGCACCCCGGCTCACAACTTCAGATCGAGCAGCCCATCGCCCAGATCCTCGTCAGACAACGTCTGCTGGATCAGTGCGCGATGCGCTTGCTCGCTCCATAGTTCGAACTTGTCGCCCATGCCCATCAGCACCGCCTTCTTCTCGATGCCGACCGCGTTGCGGTGGCTGGACGGCAGGCTGATGCGGCCATTGCCATCCAGTTCCAGATGGGCGGCCGAGCCGACAAGTTTCTGCTGCAGGGTGCGCACCACGCGCTGGGTGTTGGGCTTGGCCATCACGTCGTCGCGCACCCGCTCCCACTCCTGCTCGGCGTACAGCCACAGGCACCCGGCTTCGAACGGGTTGTAGGTCAGCACCAGGCGGTTGCCGCTCGCACGCGCGACCAGGTCGCGGTAGGCGGTTGGCACCGCCATGCGTCCCTTGTCGTCAACCGTGATGGCCGTCTCGCCTTGAAACACGCCGTCTCTACCTTCAGTGCCTGATGTCGCTTGGGCGGTCATTGAACCACGGAAAACCACAAAAAACCCGGTTTTCCCTCGGATGACCACCTTAGCAGCGGCCGAAGGCTTGTCAACAACTTTTCGTGGGCAAAATCGTCATTCGCATCAAGGGTTTGCGCCAATCTTTAGAGACTTGTTCAAACTTTATCCACAAGTTGCTGTTTCGTCTCAAATTTTGAGATTTCAAGGAAATTCAGGCGTGTGGAGGGCATGTGAAAACACCGATCCGGTCGGGCCGCTGTTCAGGTGGGCGTGGCCGCTGACCGCGCGGGAAGGCACACTGGCCGCATGTGCCTGGTCGCTCTCGCCTGGAAGTCCCACCCCCGCTGGCGCCTGTTCATGGCGGGCAACCGCGACGAGTTCCACGCCCGCCCGGCGGCCGCGCTGGACCGCTGGCCGCCACCGTACGGCGACGTGGTCGCCGGCCGCGACCTGCGCTCGGGTGGCACCTGGATGGGCATCGGCGGCAGCGGCCGCGCCGCGGTGATCACCAACGTGCGCGACCCGCGCGCGGCCAGCGGCGGACCGTCGCGCGGTGCCCTGGTAGCCGATTACCTGGGCGGTGCCGGCACCTCCGCAGCCGGGCAGATCGGGCAACTGGCGGCCTCGGCCGGCGACTACGCCCCGTTCAACCTGCTGCTGGCCGACGCCGACGGCTGCCACTACCTGGGCAACCACCCACCGGCGCGGCAGGCCCTGGCGCCCGGCGTGCACGGCATGTCCAACGGCACGCTCGACGCGCCGTGGCCGAAGACGCGGCGCCTGATGGCGGCACTGGAAGACTGGCTGGCACGGAACGACCCGCCACTGGACCCGCTGTGGGCGGCGCTGGCCGACGAATGGCGCCCAGACGACGCCGAGCTGCCGGCGACCGGCATCGCCCTGCCACTGGAACGCCAGCTTTCGGCCGCCTTCATCCGCGGCCGGGACTACGGCACCCGCGCCAGCACCGTGATCGCCATCGACCACGACGGCCATGGCTTCATCGCCGAACGCCGCTTCGGCCCGGAAGGCGTGTTCCTCGGCCACAGCCGGGTGGATATCGCGCCCTGACCACACCGCAGCGCGCCTGTCGACCCACGCACCAGACGGGATGCGAAGCGGGCAGGCCATGCCGCCGGAGCCACAACGCCCTCCAGCAAAGGAGGCGCACCAACAGGCACAGGGCGGATTGCAAAAGACCTGCAGCCCGCTGTTTCAATCCCGCAGCCGCAGCAAGGATCGGCTGGCTCTCCCGCCTGCCAGAAGCGATGCGAAGCGAGCAAGCCATGCCTCCGGAGCCACAACGCCCTCCAGCAAAGGAGGCGTACCAACAGGCACAGGGCGGATTGCAAAAGACCTGGAGCCCGCAGTTTCAATCCCGCAGCCGCAGCAAGGATCGGCTGGCTCTCCCGCCCACCAAACGCGATGCGAAGCGGGCAAGCCATGCCGCCGGAGCCACAACGCCCTCCAGCAAAGGAGGCGCACCAACAGGCACAGGGCGGATTGCAAAAGACCTGCAGCCCGCTGTTTCAATCGCGCAGCCGCAGCAAGGATCGGCTGACTCTCCCGCCTGCCAGAAGCGATGCGAAGCGAGCAAGCCATGCCTCCGGAGCCACAACGCCCTCCAGCAAAGGAGGCGCACCAACAGGCACAGGGCGGATTGCAAAAGACCTGGAGCCCGCTGTTTCAATCCCGCAGCCGCAGCAAGGACCGGCTGGCTCCCCCGCCTGCCAGAAGCGATGCGAAGCGAGCAAGCCATGCCTCCGGAGCCACAGCCCCCTTTAGTAAAGGGGGCGCGCCGACAGGCGCGGGGTTGTGGAGGGCAAAGGGCCCGGGGCCCATTGTTCTGTACCGCTTCCGCGGTACGGAACAATGGGGCTTTTCCCGCCCGGCAGGCGGGAAAAGCGGCGGAGCCGGCCTGTAAGCCGGGTTCTGTCGTGGACAGTCATTCTTCTAGGCGCCACGTCACCGTGACGCTCGAGCAACCTACCCGGACCCGACGCGGGCCACGCCATTAGGTCCCTATTTGGTCTTGCTCCAGGTGGGGTTTGCCGTGCCGGTCCGTTGCCGGACTCGCGGTGCGCTCTTACCGCACCATTTCACCCTTACCGGCCTCCCGAAAGAGACGTAGGCGGTATCTTTCTGTTGCACTTTCCGTCGGCTCGCGCCGCCCAGGCGTTACCTGGCACCTTGCCCTGTGGAGCCCGGACTTTCCTCGGCGTTCCCGAAGGAACGACGCGACTGTCCGGCCGACTCCGCCGCGCATAGTGTACGTGCTGGCGCCGGCGCTGCGGGCATCGCCGCGAAAGTCCGCCGGACAGACTTCAGGTTCCGGCGTGCGTCTCGCCCGTCGCCCGTCGCCCGTCGCCGCGGCCGCTTGCCCCACCCTCGCGCAGAAAGCGGCGCTTCACCTGTGCCATGCCGCGCTCCCGCCCGCTTCAGGGCCCGGGCTAACCGCCGTACAGCAGCTTGCGCGGCGCGCCGCTCAGTTCGGCGGCGAGCTTGGCCGCGGTGGACGGCGGCAGGTATTCCTTGAGCCGGGCATGCAGCCGGCGGCCTTCGGCGATCTTCGCCGCTTCATCGTCGGCCGCGCCCTGCACCATCACCACGAACTCGCCCTTGCGCTGGTTGTCGTCGGCCTCGACCGCCGCGCGCAGCTGCGCCAGGGTGCCGTCGAGCACGGTTTCGAACAGCTTGGTCAGTTCGCGCGCGACCACCGCCGGGCGCTCATCGCCGAACGCGGCGGCCATGTCGGCCAGCGATTCGGCGATGCGGTGCGAGGATTCGTAGAACACCAGGGTGCCGGTTTCGCCGGCCAGGCGCTGCAGGCGCTCGCGCCGGGCCGCGGCCTTGGCCGGCAGGAAACCCTCGAACACGAACCGGTCGCTGGGCAGGCCGGCCACGCTCAACGCCGCGATCGCCGCACACGCGCCGGGCACCGGGCTGACCTTCACCCCGGCCGCACGCGCCGCGCGCACCAGCCGGAAGCCGGGGTCGCTGACCAGCGGGGTGCCGGCGTCGCTCACCACCGCCATCGATTCGCCGCCGAGCAGGCGCGCCACCACGCGCTCGGCCATCGCTTCCTCGTTGTGGTCGTGCAGCGCCACCAGCGGCCGGCTGATGCCGAAGTGCGACAGCAGCTGCCCGGTATGGCGCGTGTCCTCGGCGCAGATCGCGGCCACCGACCGCAGCACCTCCTGCGCGCGCGGACTCAGGTCGGCAAGGTTGCCGATCGGCGTGGCGACAACGTACAGGGTGGCGGGGGCAGCGGGCATCATCGGCTTTTCCATGGGCAAGGGTAGAATCCTACCGTGTCACCCACCCGGCGCCGCCGCGTGCCGTTGAACGGACCCCGAATGAACAAGCCCGCCGCACGGATCACCGCCCTGTCCCTGTCGCTGCTGCTGTTGGCCGCCTGCGCCACCACCGGCCCGGCACCGACCACCTCGCCGGGGCAGCAGGCCGCCATCGCCCTGCTCGAACAGGGCAAACCGCGCGAAGCCGCGCAGCAGCTGGAAGCCGAAGCCGCGCTGGTCCGCGGCGCCGCCAGGTCGCAGTTGCTGGCCGATGCCGCGTTCGCCTGGCACGAAGCCAACGACGATGCGCGCGCGCGCATGCTGCTGCCGCAGGTGCAGGCGCGCCAGCTGAGCGGCGCCAGCCGCCAGCGCCATGCCCTGCTCGTCGCGGAACTGGCCCTGGCCGACAAGCAGCCGGCCGCCGTGCTGCAGGCGCTGGGCACGCAGCAGCCGGACCTGCTCGCGGCCACCCAGCAGGCGCGCTGGCACCTGGCCCGCGGCCAGGCGCTGGAAGCCAATGGCGATGCCTTCGCCGCGGCCGGTGCCCGCGCCCGCGCCGGCGTGCTGCTGGCCGGCGCTGCGCGCACCGACAACCAGCGCGCCATCACCCGCCTGCTGGCAGGACTGGACGATGCCACCCTGGCCAGCCGCAGCGCCGCGCTGCCGGCCGGTGACCCGCTGTACAACCATGCCGGCCGCGCGCTGATCGGCCGCGGCCTGCCGCTGCCGCGGCCGTTCGAGCGCGATGCCGCGTGGCAGCTGGACACCAGCAAGCGCCCGCCGGCCGACACCGACGGCTATCGCCCGCCGCTGAAGATGGCGGTGCTGCTGCCGCTGTCCGGCACCCTGGCCACTGCCGCCGCGCCGGTGCGCGATGGCCTGCTGGCCGGTTACTACGGCGAGTACCGCCGCCGCCCGCAGGTCGATTTCATCGACACCCGCGGCACCCCGGCCGGCGCCATCGCCGCCTACGACAAGGCCGTGGCCGGCGGCGCCGATTTCGTGGTCGGGCCGCTGGGCCGCGACGAGGTCGACGCGCTGTTCGGTCGCGCGCAGCTGCAGGTGCTGCTGCTCGCGCTCAACCGCGGCAAGGACACGCCGCCGGCGGGCAGCGCCGGCTTCTCGCTGGCACCGGAGGACGACGGCATCATGGCCGCCGAGTACCTGCTGGCCCGCGAGCGCGGCAAGGTGCTGGTGATCGGCAGCAACGACGACAACGGCCGCCGCGCCACCGCCGCCTTCGGCGAGCGCTTCGCCGAGCGCGGCGGCAAGGTCGTCGCCAGCCTCACCGTCGGCGACGCCCCCGGCGACATCGGCGCGCGCCTGCGCCAGGCCGGCACGGTCGATGCGGTGTTCCTGGCGGTCAAGGGCTCGCAGGCGCGGGTATTGGCGCCGCAGCTGGCGCTGGCCGGCATCGGCGGGGCTACGCGAGTGGGCACCTCGCAGCTGGTGTCGGGCACCGGCAAGGCCGACGAGGACATGGCGCTGGACGGCATCGCCTTCCCGAGCGAGGCATGGGCCGTGCGCGGTGCGCCGGGGCTGCCGGCAGCCGCCGAACTGGCCGCCACCCTGCCGACCGCGCGCGGTGCCGCCGCGCGCCTGTTCGCCTTCGGTTTCGATGCCTGGAAGATCTCCGCCTACCTGGAAAAGCTGGCCAACAGCACCCAGGGCGGCCTGGCCGGCGCCACCGGCACCCTGCACCTGGACGGCTTCGGCAACGTGCTGCGCACCCCGGCGTGGTCCACCTTCAGCGCCGGCCAGCCGGTGCCGATCGGTGATGGCCGCTGACCAGGCCGCACGCGGCGCCGCGGTGGAAGCCGCCGCGCGCCGCCACCTGGAGCGGGCCGGCCTGCGCTGGCTTGCGGGCAACGTCCGCTACCGCGGTGGCGAACTCGACCTGGTGATGGCGGACCCGGCCAGCGGCGGCCTCGTCTTCGTGGAAGTGCGCTACCGCCGCAGCCGCGCGTTCGGCGGTGGCGCCGCGTCGGTGGATGCCAGCAAGCGCCGGCGCCTGCTGCTGGCCGCACAGCTGTACCTGGGCGCGCACCCGGCCCATGCCCAGGCGCCGTGCCGCTTCGACGTGGTCGAAGCCAGCGGCGAACCGCCGCAGCTGCACTGGCTGCGCGACGCCTTCCGCGCCGACGACGGCTGATGCCCAGCGTCTTCACCCATGCCGCCGTGCCGCTGGCCCTGTGGTGCGCCAGCGCGCGCGGGCGCGTGTCCACGCGGCTGCTTGCCGCCGGCGTCGCCGCCGCGGTGCTGCCCGACGCCGACGTGCTGGGCTTCGCCCTGCACGTCCCCTACGCCGATGCCTTCGGCCATCGCGGTGCCAGCCATTCGCTGCTGTTCTCGGCCGTGCTGGCGGCGCTGGCCCTGGCCCTGCACCGGCCGCTGCGCGCGGGACCGGCGCAGGCGGCGGCCTTCGTCTTCGCCTGCGCGCTGTCGCACCCGCTGCTCGACGCGTTCACCTCCGGTGGCCTCGGCGTCGCGCTGTGGTGGCCATGGAGCGAGGCACGCCTGTTCGCCCCGTGGCGGCCGATCCGGGTCTCACCCTTCGCCAATGGCTTCTTCAGCGCACGCGGCCTGCAGACCGTGCTGTCCGAGCTGCGCTGGGTGTGGCTGCCGTTGACCCTGGCGGTGCTCGGCTGGCGCCTGCTCCCACACCGTTCCCCTGCCGGTTCCCGCACCCCATGACCTGCCTGCCCGCCGCATTCGACCAGACGCTCTCCGACCTGCTCGGCGCGCACTGGCGCACCGACCCTGCCGCCCTGGCCGCGCACGCGCAGGACAACTCCTGGCGGCACGCGCTGCCGCTGGGCGTGGCGCTGCCGGAGGACCGCGCGCAGGTACAGGCCATCGTTCGGGCGTGCCGCGCGCACGGCGTGCCGCTGGTCGGGCGCGGTGCCGGCACCGGCACCACCGGCGCCGCGGTGCCGGTCGCAGGTGGCATCGTGCTGTCGTTCGCGCGCATGAACCGCATCCTCGCGCTGCGCCCCGGCGACCGCTGCGCGGTGGTCGAGCCGGGCGTGCTGAACGGCGACCTGCAGCAGGCGCTGATGCCGCATGGCCTGTTCTGGCCGCCGGATCCGTCCAGCTTCGAGAGCTGCAGCATCGGCGGCAACCTGGCCACCAATGCCGGCGGCCCGCGCGCGGTGAAGTACGGCACCACCCGCGACAACGTGCTCGGGCTGGTGGCGGTGACCGGCGCCGGCGAACTGATCGAATGCGGCGGCCCGTGGACCAAGGACGCCACCGGCTACGACCTTACCCACCTGCTGGTCGGCAGCGAGGGCACGCTGGCGCTGATCGTCGAAGCCACGCTCAGGCTGGCGCCGCGACCACGCGCGCAGGCCGGGCTGCGCGTGCTCTACCGCGACGCGGCCAGCGCAGCGGCGGCGGTGTCGCGGGTGATGGCGCAGCCGGCCACGCCGACCACGCTCGAATTCATGGACGCGCGCAGCCTGGAGCTGCTGCGCGGCAACGGCGCGCAGGTGCCCGATGCCGGCGCGATGCTGCTGATCGACGCCGACGGCGATGACGACACCCTGCCCAACATCCTGCACGCGCTGGCCCAGGCCGCCGAAGGCGAGGGCCTGCTGGCGCTGGACGTGGCAATGGACGGCAGCGCGCGCGAACAGCTGTGGGCGGCGCGGCGCGCACTGTCGCCGGCGCTCAGGCGCATCGCCCCCGGCAAGATCAACGAAGACGTGGTGGTGCCGGTCTCGCGCATCCCCGAGCTGGTGGCCGGCGTGCAGGCGCTGTCGGCGCGTTTCGAGCTGCCCATCGTCACCTTCGGCCATGCCGGCAACGGCAACCTGCACGTCAACATCCTCTACCACCCCGACGACGCCGGGCAGAACGCGCGCGCGCATGCGGCACTGCCGGAAGTGTTCGCGCTGGCGCTGGCGCTGGGCGGCACCCTGTCCGGCGAACACGGCATCGGCCTGGCCAAGCGCGGGTTCATGGCGCAGGCCTTCACCCCGGCCACGCTGGCGGCGATGCGCGCGATCAAGCGGGCGCTGGACCCGGACGACATCCTCAATCCGGGCAAGGTGCTGCCCGATGCCGAAGCCGCGCATCGCTGACGGCGCCACCGCGTGGCGCAGGTACCGGGCCCCGGCAGGTGTCGTGCGCAGGATTGGAAGCCACCGGGCGGATGGCCCGCGGCGCGGCCACACGCCGCCTTCGCGTGCCGCGGGGGCGTGCCGGCACCGGCAACCGGGCGCGCCCGGGATGCGCCAGCCGCCGCCCTACTCCGCGAAGTGGCGGTAGCCGCTGCGACCCGCGCCGGCATCGCCTTCGCAGTGCACGCCGCGGCCTTCGGCGATCACGCCGATGCGCGCCAGCGGCAGCGCGAGATCCGCTGTCAGGGCCTGCACCGCCTGGCGCCGTTCCGGCGCGGCGGTGAAGCACAGTTCGTAGTCGTCGCCGCCGCGCAGGGCGCAGTCCAGGGCGGCGGCATCGCCGAGCGCGGTACGCAGCGCGGCCGACAGCGGCACCGCGTCGGCCTGCAGCACCGCGGCCACGCCGCTGCGCGACGCGATGTGGCCCAGGTCGGCGAGCAGGCCATCGGACACATCGGCGGCCGCATGCGCGCAGGTGCGCAGCGCCAGCCCCAGCGACAGCCGCGGCATCGGCCGCTGCAGACGCTGGCGCAGGCGTTCGTGGGCGGCATCGGCCACCACGCCGCGTACGTCCAGCCGGCCCTGCTGCCACAGCCGCAGGGCGCCGGCGGCCTCGCCGGGATGACCGCTGACCCAGATGTCGTCGCCCACCCGGGCGCCGTCGCGGCGCAGCGCCTGCGCGGCCGGCACCCGCCCGATCGCGGTGATCGAGATCGACAGGGGCCCGCGCGTGGTATCGCCGCCGACCACGGCGATGCCGCTGGCGTCTGCCAGTGCGAACAGCCCGTCGGCGAAGGCATCCAGCCAGTCGCCCTCGGCCTGCGGCAGGGACAGCGACAGCGTGCACCAGGCCGGCACGGCCCCCATCGCCGCCAGGTCGGACAGATTGGCCGCCAGGGCCTTCCAGCCGATGTCGGCCGGGGCGCTCTCGGCCGGGAAGTGCACGCCGGCATTGAGGGTGTCGGCGGTGACCGCCAGCTGCTGCCCCGGCGCCGGCTGCAGCAGCGCCGCGTCGTCGCCGATGCCCAGCACGATGTCGGCACGCGCCCGGGTGCGGCGCGCGATGCGTTCGATCAGGGCGAACTCGTCAAGGCTCATGGGCAGGCATTCCTGGAACGAAAACGCCGGCGCCGATGCTGCCGGCCCCGGCGTCGTGCTGGAAGCGGCCGGCGCACCCAGGCACCGGCAGCGGCGTCACTGGCCCGATTCGACCTTGCGCCATTCCACGGCGGCGCGGTCGAGCACGCCATTGACGTAGGTGTGGCCATGCTCGGAACCGAAACGCTTGGCGGTTTCGATGGCCTCGTTGATCACCACCCGGTACGGCACGTCGACGCGGTGGCGCAGTTCGTAGGTGGCCACGCGCAGCACCGCGCGCTCGATCGCGTCGACCTCTTCGACCGGGCGGTCGAGGAACGGCACCAGCGCCTCGTCCAGCTCGCGGCGATGGTCGAGCACCCCGCGCAGCAGGTTCTCGAAGTAGGCCAGGTCGGCCACTTCGTGCGCCTGCTCGTGGGCGAACTGGGCCAGCAGCGACTCGGCGTTGCCGCCGGAAATCTGCCACGCGTAGATCGCCTGCAGCGCGCGGCGGCGCGCGCGCGAACGCAGCACCGGGTCGACGCCGTCGCGGCGGAAGGGCTTGCCGGCAGGCTTGCCGTGGTTCTTGTTGCTCATGGCAGCTGCTCCAGAAGATTGACCATTTCCAACGCCGCCAACGCGGCTTCCTCGCCCTTGTTGCCGTGGCTGCCGCCGGCGCGGGCCTCGGCATCCTCCACCCGTTCGACCGCCAGCACGCCATTGAGCACCGGCACGCCAAAATCCAGCTGCGCGCGCATCAGGCCCTCGGCGCAGCGGTCAGCCACGTGCTCGTAGTGGCGGGTGTCGCCGCGGATCACGCAGCCCAGGGTGATGATGGCCGCATGCCGGCCGGCGGCGGCCAGGCGGGTGGCGACCAGCGGGATCTCCCAGGCGCCGGGCACGCGCACCACGTCGATGGCGTCCTCACCGATGCCGTTTCCGGCCAGGCTCTGCCGCGCGCCGGCCACCAGCACGTCGGTGATGCGCGCGTTCCAGCGGCTGGCGATGATGACGAAACGGGCCGTTCCGGCCGGGCGGAGGTCGCCTTCGTAGTGGCTCATGGGGCGGTGCGATCCAAAAGGTGGGTCAGTTTACCGTGTAGGTGCGTGGCTTGCCCCGCACCGCACGCGGCCGCAGCGGGCATGGGGCCGGCCCCGCACCCGCGTGCAGGCTCAGGGCTGCAGGGTCTCGACGATCTCCAGGCCGTAGCCGGCCAGGCCGATCTGCCGGCGCGGGGTACCGAGCACGCGCAGCCTGCCCAGGCCCAGGTCGGCCAGGATCTGCGCGCCGGCACCGTTGCGGCGCCACTGGCCCACGTCCTTGTCCTTGCCGGCCGGGCGCACTTCCGGCTCGCGCCGCAGGCGTGCCAGCAGCGCGTCGGAATCGCGCGGGGCCGACAGCACCACCATCACCCCCTGGCCTTCGCTGGCGATGGCGCGCAGCGCATCGGTGGCGGCCACGCCGAAATCGTCGCGACGCCAGTGCAGCAGGTCGGCCAGCGGGTTCTCGACCTGGACCCGCACCAGGGTCGGGGTGTCCTTGTGCGGCTGGCCCTTGACCAGCGCGAAATGCAGGTCGTGGGCGATGCGGTCGCGGTAGGTGACCAGCGTGAAGGCGCCGAACTCGGTGTCGATCTCGCGCTCGTCCACGCGCTCGACGGTGTGTTCGGTGGCCAGGCGGTAGGCGATCAGGTCGGCGATGGAACCCATCTTCAGCCCGTGCTCGCGCGCGAACACCTCCAGCTCGGGACGCCGCGCCATGGTGCCGTCGGGGTTGAGGATCTCCACCAGCACGCCGGCCGGCTCCAGCCCGGCCAGCATCGCCAGGTCGACCCCGGCCTCGGTGTGGCCGGCGCGGGTCAGCACGCCGCCGGGCTGTGCGATCAGCGGGAAGATGTGGCCGGGCTGGTGCAGGTCCGAGGGCCGGGCACCGGGCCTGACCGCGGTGCGGATGGTGTGGGCGCGGTCGGCGGCGGAGATGCCGGTGGTCACGCCCTCGGCGGCCTCGATGCTGACCGTGAAGTTGGTCTGGAACTGCGCGGTGTTGGCGCGCACCATCGGCGCCAGCCCGAGCTGGCCGGCGCGCTCGCGGGTCAGCGGCAGGCACACCAGGCCGCGGCCGTGGGTGACCATGAAGTTGATGTCCGACGGCTTGACCAGCTCGGCGGCCATGATCAGGTCGCCTTCGTTCTCGCGGTCCTCGTCGTCGACGATCACCACCATGCGGCCGGCGCGGATCTCTTCCAGCAGTTCGGGAACGGGGGCGAAGTTCATGCGGCGGCTCCTTGGCCCAGCAGGCGCTCGACATAGCGCGCCAACAGGTCGATTTCCAGATTGACGGCGTCGCCGACGCCGGTATGGGCAAAACGGGTATGGGCGACGGTGTGCGGGATCAGCGCCACCTCGAAACCGGCGTCGTCGGCTTCGTTGACGGTGAGGCTGACGCCGTCGACGCAGATCGAGCCCTTCTTCGCGATGTACCTGAGCAGCGGCGCGGGCGCGGCGAAGCGCCAGCGCTGGGCGCGGGCGTCGTCATGGATCGACAGCACCGTGCCGATGCCATCGACGTGGCCGCTGACCAGGTGGCCGCCGAGGCGGTCGCTCGGGCGCATGGCGCGCTCCAGGTTCAACGCCGCGCCGGGGGCCAGCCGGCCGAGCGTGGTCAGGCCCAGGGTCTCGGTGGAGGCATCGGCCTGGAACGAGCTGGCGTCGAACGCGATCACGGTCAGGCACACGCCATTGACCGCGATGCTTTCGCCCAGCCGCACCTGCTCGAACGGCAGGCTGCCGACCTCGAAGGTGAAGCGGACGTCGCCGTCAACGGGCTCGTGCGCGGCCAGGCGGCCGACGCCTTCGATGATGCCGGTGAACATCAGCGCACCCCCATGGCCAGCGGCCGGGAGTACGGATGGGGAATGGAGAGGGTTTTCATGAACGTTTCCCGCGGTTGGAGAGCGAAAAACGCCGCAAGGCATACAGGCGCACGCACGGCGGGGCCGCGCGCGGGCCGTCTTCTTTCATCCGGACTCTAGGCGGCACCGCATTCGCGGCGTCGCCAACCGTCGGCTCCGGCATCGGACCGGATCTGCTGACCCTTGGCCGTGGAACCCGCACGCCAGCGCGCGGGTTCCGGCGAATGATTCGCGCGCCGGCCTCGGCGCTCGCGGGCTCGTGCGCGCTCCCCTCGGGGAACCGCGTACCTACCGCCGGTGGGGAATTACACCCCGCCCTGAAGACGTTCGTGGTTGCCGGCTAACCGGCCGGCGCATTGTACCAGTCCGTCCGCGGCGGACCTGTCCGGCAGATGGATGGCAGTGTTGCAGCAGCGGGCGTCAGCGCGGGTCCGGGCGCAGCAGCAGGCGCAGGTCCCCGCCGACCATGCGCAGGTCCGCCACATCCAGCGGCCAGGCCTGCGCCATGCGCCCGATCCCCAGCCCGGCCAGCAGCGGGCGGGCGCCCTCGCCCATCAGCAGCGGCGCCATGTACAGCAGCAGCTCGTCGACCAGGCCGGCGCGCAGCAGCGCCCCGCACAGGGTCGGGCCGGCCTCGACATGGACTTCGTTGATGCCGCGGGCAGCCAGCAGCGCCATCACCGCGGCCAGGTCGAAGCGGCCATCGGCCAGCAGCGGCGCGGCGGCGAATTCCGCACCCTGCAGCACCGGCGCGGCCAGCGCCGGATCGTGCAGGTACAGCGTGGCCGCATCGCCTTCGCGCACCCGTGCGCAGGCCAGCGTGCGCAGCCGCGCATCGAGCACCACCCGCAGCGGCGGCAGGAAATCGCCGGCCTCCGGGCGCGCGGTCAGTGCCGGGTCGTCGGCCAGCACCGTCGCGGCCCCGGTCAGGATCGCGCCGGCGCGGGCACGCCAGCGCTGCACGTCGGCGCGTGCGGCCTCACCGGTGATCCACTTCGATTCGCCGCTGGCCATGGCGGTGCGCCCGTCCAGGCTGGCCGCCAGCTTGACCCGTACCAACGGCCGGCCGCGCTCGATGCGCGACAGGAAGCCGCGGTTGAGCGCGCGCGCGCGGTCCGCCATCAGCCCCACCTCCACCTCGATCCCGGCCTGGCGCAGCAGCGCGAAGCCACCGCCATCGACATCCGGGAACGGATCGCCCATGGCCGCCACCACCCGCGCCACCCCCGCCTCGATCAGCGCCAGCGCACACGGCGGCGTGCGCCCGTAGTGCGCGCACGGCTCCAGGGTGACGTAGGCGGTGGCACCGCGCGCGCGCGCGCCGGCCTGGCGCAGCGCGAACACTTCGGCATGCGGGCCGCCGGCACGCTGGTGGAAGCCTTCGCCCACGACCTCCCCGCCATGGGCGATGACGCAGCCGACCATCGGGTTGGGCCGGGTGGTCCACGCCCCGCGTTCGGCCAGGCGCAGTGCGCGCGCCATCAGCTGGTGGTCGGTGGCGGTGAACTCATGCATGGAAAACCTCATCGGAAACAGGTGGCGTACCGCCTCAGGGCGGCGCCGGATCGATCTGCATCACGGTGACGGCCAGCGGCCCGAGCTGCAGCCGGGTGTGCGGCGCCCAGCCCAGCGCGCGGTACCACGGCACCATCGCCGCCTCGCAGTAAAGATACAGGCGCGGCACGCCCAGCTGCGCGGCATGCGCCACGCAGTGCCGGACCAGCCGTGCGCCGACACCGCGGCCCCGCGCCGTGGGCCGCACGTACAGCGACGCCAGCCACGGCGACCAGCCACGGATCTGCTCGTGGTCGTCATGCAGCAGGCTCACCGAGCCCAGCCAGCCGGTGTCGTCCTCGGCCACCCAGGTACAGGGAATGGTGTCATCGCGCTGCATGCGCAGCTCGGCCTCGGCCTGCTCGACGGTCCACGCCGGCAGCAGCGTGCCGAAGGCCTGCACATGCGCCCGCGCCAATGCCGGCAGCCACCCGGGCCGCGCCTGCAGACCGACGATGCGCACCGGCGTCAGCGCGATGCCTTGCGCTCGCGGCGTGCGGCGGTGGCGGCATCCAGCAGCGACAACTGCTCGTCGCCGGCCGGGTGGTCGCGCTCGAGCTTCTCGATCTCGTCGCGGAAATCGGCCACGTCCTCGAAACTGCGGTACACCGAGGCGAAGCGCACGTAGCCCACGTGGTCGAGCTTGCGCAGCTCGTCCATCACGAACTCGCCGACGCGGATCGACGGCACCTCGCGCTCGCCGCTCATGCGCAGCTGGTGGACCACCGCGCGCACCGCCGCCTCGATCCGCTCCTCCGCCACCGGCCGCTTCTGCAGCGCGCGGTCGAAGCCGACCCGCAGCTTGCGCGCATCGAACGCCTCGCGCCCGCCATCGCTCTTGACGATGACCGGCAGCTTGAGCTCGATGGTTTCCAGCGTGGAGAAACGCTCGCCGCAGGCTTCGCAGCCGCGCCGGCGGCGGATGGTCGCGCCATCCTCGGAAACGCGCGAATCGATCACGCGGGTATCGGTGTGCTGGCAGAACGGGCAGTGCATCTATCTCGCCTTGGACATCAGGCGCCGCGGCTGCGGCATCCCTTCACTACAAGGCAGATACAGCAAACCCCGGGACGGAGCAAGACTGCCCGGCCCGGGGCGAGGCCACCGCTGCGGTGGCGGACGCATGGCAAGGCCGCCACCGGGGCTGCCGGCGGCGGCGCCGGATCAGCCGTAAACCGGGAACTTCCGGCACTGCAGGGTGACGTTCTCGCGCACGCCGGCGATGACGTTGTCGTCGTTCGGGTTGTCCAGCACGTCGGCGATCCAGTTGGCCAGCGCCACGCAGTCCGGCTCCTTGTAGCCGCGGGTGGTGATGGCCGGGGTGCCCAGGCGCAGGCCCGAGGTCACGAACGGCGAACGCGGGTCGTTCGGCACCGAGTTCTTGTTGACGGTGATGTGGGCCTTGCCCAGCGCGGCTTCCGCGTCCTTGCCGGACACGTCCTTGCCGATCATGTCCACCAGCATCAGGTGGTTGCGGGTGCCGCCGGAGACGATCTTGTAGCCGCGCGAGATCAGCGTGTCGGCCATCGCCTGCGCGTTCCTGACCACCTGCTCCTGGTAGGCCTTGAACCCCGGCTCCAGCGCTTCCTTGAAGGCCACCGCCTTGGCCGCGATGACGTGCATCAGCGGGCCGCCCTGGATGCCCGGGAACACGATCGACTGCAGCTTCTTCTCGATCTCCTCGCCGGCGCCCTTGGCGATGATGATGCCGCCGCGCGGGCCGCGCAGGGTCTTGTGGGTGGTCGAGGTGACCACGTGGGCGTGCTCGATCGGGTTCGGGTAGACGCCGGCAGCGACCAGGCCGGCCACGTGCGCCATGTCCACGAACAGGTAGGCGCCGACCTTGTCGGCGATGGCGCGGAAGCGCGCCCAGTCGACGATCTGCGAATAGGCCGAGAACCCGGCCACGACCATCTTCGGCTTGTGCTCCAGCGCCAGCCGCTCGACTTCGTCGTAATCGATCAGGCCCTGCTCGTTCACGCCGTACTGGACGGCATTGAACAGCTTGCCCGAAGCGTTGACCTTGGCGCCGTGGGTCAGGTGGCCGCCATGGGCCAGGCTCATGCCCAGGATGGTGTCGCCCGGCTGCAGCAGCGCGAAGTACACGGCCTGGTTGGCCTGCGAGCCGCTGTGCGGCTGGACGTTGGCGTAATCGGCGCCGAACAGCTGCTTGAGGCGGTCGATGGCCAGCTTCTCGGCGATGTCCACGTACTCGCAGCCGCCGTAGTAACGCTTGCCCGGGTAACCCTCGGCGTACTTGTTGGTCAGCTGGCTGCCCTGGGCCTCCATCACCATCGGGCTGGCGTAGTTCTCGCTGGCGATCAGCTCGACATGGTCTTCCTGGCGCTGGCATTCGGCGGCGATGGCCTTGGCCAACTCGGGGTCGTAGGACTCGATACGGGCGTCACGCGGGAACATCTCGGCTCCTGGGAGGGTGGGCGGGGAGAATGCCGATTGTAGCGCTTCCCCGGCCCCGCACCGGCCGCCGCCCGCGCCGCGCCAGAAAAGGCAAGGGCGCCCCGGGGGCGCCCTGCCGCCACGCGACCGCAGCCGCCTCAGTGGTTGAACACGATGTCGGCGATGATGCCGGTGGCGATGGCCACCATCAGCATGTTGCCGCGGTCGTCGCGGATCCAGCGGTGGCCGTGCGGCGGCCGGCGCAGGTGGTAGCGGTCGTAGTCGTTGACCACGTAGACCGGGCCGCCGTAGTAGTTGTTGTAGCGGTAGCCGCGCTCGAACCCGTAGGGACGGTAGACCACGCGCGGCGGCGGGGCGTAGTAGCGGCGGTCGTTGTGGCGGGCGTCGCGGTAGCCCTCGCGGTAGCCGGCGTTGTAATGGCGGCGGTCGTCGCGCCAGTCGCGACGGTCACGGCGGTCGTCACGGCGGTCATGGCCGTGGCCGTGGCCGCGGCCACGGTCGTCCCAGCCGTGGCGGCCGCGATCGTGGTCGCGATCGCCGGCGGCGAAGGCCGGGGCCGTGGCGCCGAAGGCCAGCAGGGTGGTCATCGCGGCGACTGCAAGTCGGTGCATCTTCATGGTGGCCCTCGCGGTGTTGATGGACGCATCCCATCATGCTCACGCGATCTGAACGGCTTCCGGCTGGAAACGGTTACCGACAGCGCCATTCATCAATCGGCCAGCCATGCCGCGACCGCCGGTGCGGGGCGGCTTCCCGCTATAATCGCCCATTCCCTTTTGCCTCGGGCTCGTCCGCCTTGCGGACCGGGCGCGGGCGTGCGCTACGGAGACGTCATGTCCTCGCAATACATCTACACCATGAACCGCGTCAGCAAGGTGGTCCCGCCCAAGCGGCAGATCATCAAGGACATCTCGCTGTCGTTCTTCCCGGGCGCCAAGATCGGCCTGTTGGGCCTGAACGGCGCCGGCAAGTCCACCGTGCTGAAGATCATGGCCGGCGTGGACACCGATTTCGAGGGCGAGGCCCGCCCGCAACCCGGCATCAAGGTCGGCTACCTGGCCCAGGAACCGGAGTTGAACCCGGAGCACACCGTGCGCCAGGCCGTGGAAGAAGGCGTGGGCGACGTGCTGCAGGCGCAGGCCGCGCTGGAAGCGGTTTACGCCGCCTATGCCGAGGAAGGCGCCGATTTCGACGCGCTGGCCAAGGAGCAGGAGCGCCTGGAGGCGATCCTGGCCGCCGGTGACGCGCACACCGTCGAACACCAGCTGGACGTGGCCGCCGATGCGCTGCGCCTGCCGCCGTGGGACGCGGTGATCGGCAAGCTGTCCGGCGGCGAGAAGCGCCGCGTCGCGCTGTGCCGCCTGCTGCTGCAGAAGCCGGACATGCTGCTGCTCGACGAACCGACCAACCACCTGGACGCCGAGTCGGTGGAATGGCTGGAGCAGTTCCTGCACCGCTACACCGGCACCGTGGTGGCGGTCACCCACGACCGCTACTTCCTGGACAACGCCGCCGAGTGGATCCTGGAGCTGGACCGCGGCCGCGGCATCCCGTGGAAGGGCAACTACACCCAGTGGCTGGAGCAGAAGGAAGAGCGGCTCAAGCAGGAAGAGAACCAGGAAAAGGCCCGCCAGAAGGCGATCGCCAAGGAGCTGGAATGGTCGCGGCAGAACGCCAAGGGCGGCCGTTCCAAGGGCAAGGCGCGCCTGGCCCGCCTGGAAGAACTGCAGTCGGTCGACTACCAGAAGCGCAACGAGACCAACGAGATCTTCATCCCGCCGGGCGAGCGCCTGGGCAACTCGGTGATGGAGTTCAGGAACGTGTCCAAGAAGTTCGGCGACCGCCTGCTGATCGACAACCTGTCGATGATCATCCCGCCGGGCGCCATCGTCGGCATCATCGGCCCCAACGGCGCCGGCAAGTCGACCCTGTTCAAGATGATCACCGGGCAGGAGAAGCCGGACTCGGGCGAGATCGTGATCGGCCCGACCGTGAAACTGTCCTACGTGGACCAGAGCCGCGAGAAGCTGGAAGGCAACCACAACGTCTTCCAGGAAATCTCCGGCGGCCTGGACATCCTCAACATCAACGGCGTCGAGATCCAGTCGCGCGCCTACATCGGCCGCTTCAACTTCAAGGGCCAGGACCAGCAGAAGATGGTCGGTTCGCTGTCCGGTGGTGAGCGTGGCCGCCTGCACATGGCCAAGACCCTGCTGCAGGGCGGCAACGTGCTGCTGCTCGACGAACCGTCCAACGACCTGGACATCGAAACCCTGCGCGCGCTGGAAGACGCGCTGCTGGAGTTCCCGGGCAACACGTTCGTCATCTCGCACGACCGCTGGTTCCTGGACCGCATCGCCACCCACATCATCGCCTTCGAGGGCGACTCGCACGTGGAGTTCTTCCAGGGCAACTACCGCGAGTACGAGGAGGACAAGAAGCGCCGCCTCGGCGACGACGCCGGTCCCAAGCGCCTGCGGTTCAAGGCACTGAAGTAAGCAGCACCGGGACGGCCGCAGCGATGCGGCCGTCCGCTTTCCAGCCCGCCGCCGGCCAGGGCCCGCGCCCCGACCGCGGCGTGGCGACACCTTCGTCATGGCCGCGGCCGCAGGATATGCGTGGCGTCCGCGCCCGGCGCAGCGCCCCCTCCCGCCCGGGCGCGCGCCCGGGCGG
>NZ_LDJO01000037.1 GCF_001431595.1 Stenotrophomonas acidaminiphila | reverse complement strand
CACGCGCATCGACGCCTTCGATCACGCGGCCCAGGTAGCGCGGCGCCTCGGCGCCGGCCTGCAGCGTGATGGCCAGCTCGCGCGCGCCCTGCGCCGGCACCGCGTCGGCGGCGAACGGCTTGACCTGGCTGCGGGTGGCGGCGGCGACGTCGAAGGCGATGCCGCGCACGCTGAAGCAGTCGGCGCGGTTCGGGGTGAGCTTGATCTCGATGCTGGCGTCGGGCAGGCCGAGGTACTCGACCAGCGCCGTGCCCACCGGCGCGTCATCCGGCAGCTCCAGCAGGCCGGAAGCGTCGCTGTCCAGGCCCAGCTCCCTGACCGAGCACAGCATGCCGTTGGATTCCACGCCACGCAGCCTGGCCGGCTTGATCTTGAGCTCGCCGATCTGCGCGCCGACCAGGGCCAGCGGCGCCACCAGGCCCGGGCGCGCGTTCGGCGCTCCGCAGACGATCTGCAGCAGCTCGCCCCGGCCCGCATCGACCTTGCACACCTGCAGGCGGTCGGCCTCGGGATGGCGCACCGCCTCGACGATGCGCGCCACCACCACGTGGTCCAGGCCCTGGCCCAACGCCGTCACGTCCTCGACCTCCAGGCCGATGGCGGTCAGCACCGCGCTCAGCGCGTCGCGCGAGGCGTCGGTGGGGACATGGCTGCGCAGCCAGTTTTCGGAGAATTTCATCGTTGCTCGATCCGTTGTGCGGGCCATCGCCCGCCGTGTGTGCCTGTGGGAACCTGCTGCCGCGCCTCAGGCGAACTGGCGCAGGAAACGCACGTCGTTGTCGAAGAACGCGCGCAGGTCGTTCACGCCATAGCGCAGCATCGCGAAGCGCTCCACGCCCAACCCGAAAGCGAAGCCGGTGTAACGCTCCGGATCGATGCCGCAGTTGCGCAGCACGTTCGGGTGCACCATGCCGCAGCCCAGCACCTCCAGCCAGCGGGTGCTGCCGTCGGGCTGCTGCCAGGCGATGTCCACCTCCGCACCCGGCTCCACGAACGGGAAATAGCTCGGGCGGAAGCGCATCTCGAAATCGCGCTCGAAGAAGGCGCGCACGAACTCGCTCAGCGTGCCCTTGAGATCGGCGAAGGTGGAGTGCTCGTCCACCAGCAGGCCCTCGACCTGGTGGAACATCGGCGAATGGGTCTGGTCGCTGTCGCTGCGGTAGACCTTGCCGGCGGCGATCATGCGCAGCGGCGGGCGGTGGTCGCCCATGTAGCGCACCTGCACCCCGGAGGTATGCGTGCGCAGCAGGCGGCCATCGCCGAAGTAGAAGGTGTCGTGCATGGCGCGCGCCGGGTGGTGCGGCGGGAAGTTCAGCGCCTCGAAGTTGTGCCAGTCGTCCTCGATCTCCGGGCCTTCGGACAGTTCGTAGCCGAGCCGGCCGAAGATCTCGGTGATGCGCTCCAGGGTGCGCGTGACCGGATGCAGGCCGCCGCGCCCGCCATCGCGCCCGGGCAAGGTGACATCGATGCGCTCGGATGCCAGGCGCGCGTCCAGGGCCGCGTTCTCCAGCAGCGCCTTGCGTTCGCCCAGCGCCGCGGACACCGCATCACGCGCGCGGTTGATCGCCTCGCCCGCCGCCTTGCGTTCGTCGGCCGGCAATGCGCCCAGCTGCTTGAGCTGCGCGGTGATGCTGCCGCTCTTGCCCAGCAGGGCCACGCGCAGGTTCTCCAGCGTTTCCGGATTCTGCGCCGCGGCCACGTCGGCCAGCGCCTGGGTGGTCAGGGATTGGATGTCACTCATGGATCGACGGATCTCGGATGGGTCGCCTCACACGTTCCGCGCCGGGGCGATATCCCGGAGCTCCCAGTCCCCTTCCGGTGGAAGAAGATCGAGGTGAGGGCACGAGCGAATCCTAGCGTAGTCGGATTGCGCTGACGCCGATGCACCGATTGTTTCCCAATCCGGTGCGTGGCGACGCGTTCAACCCCGCTACTGCCGCGGGCTCCTGCGGCGCGCCCTCATCCGCCCCCTCGGGGCGCCTCCTCCCGAGGGAAGAGGGAACGGCCAAGCTGGAAAAAGAAATGGGGAAGGACTTGCGCCCTTCCCCATGCATTGTCTCATTCACCACCGCCGCGGGTGAACCGCGCCGGCAGGGGAAGGACTTATGCCGCCAGCGCGCTCTTGGCCTTCTCGGCCAGCGCGGCAAAACCCGCCGCGTCGTGCACGGCGATGTCCGCCAGCACCTTGCGGTCCAGGCTGATGCCAGCCTTGAGCAGGCCGTTCATGAAACGGCTGTAGCTCATGCCGTTGATGCGGGCAGCCGCATTGATGCGGGTGATCCACAGCGAACGGAAATTGCGCTTCTTCTGCTTGCGGCCGATATAGGCGTACTGCTGCGCCTTGATGACCGCCTGCTTGGCGACGCGGAAAACCTTGCGGCGGGCATTGTAGTAGCCCTTCGCCTGGCTGATGATCTTCTTGTGGCGGCGGCGCGCCTGCACACCACGCTTGACTCGTGCCATGGTTCAGTTCCTCAGAGGTAGGGCAGCATGCGGTCCAGACGGCCTGCGTCTTCTGCGCGGACGTGGTTCGTCTGACGCAGGTTACGCTTCCGCTTGGTCGCCTTCTTGGTGAGGATGTGGCTACGGTTGGCGTGGCCAGCCTTGTACTTGCCGGAAGCGGTCTTGCGGAAACGCTTGGCCGCCGCCCGGTTGGTCTTGATCTTGGGCATTGCTATGTCCTTGATGGTCTCTTTTTACTGGCCGGGCGGTGGCTTGCGCCACGCTTTCCATCCTTGCCCTTGCCTGCTTGAAGCCCGCACTCCCGATGGAGGCAGGCAGGTCCTGTTGGGTGTTGCAAACAGCAAACCCGGCGAACCGGGCCGCCCATTATGCCCGGGCCCCAGCACACTTGCAAACGCAGGCGGCAGCGGGGACAGGCAAATGAATACGGGACGGGAAGCCGACGCCAGGCCCCTCCCCGTCCGCGGGTACGGCTGCGGCCCGGGCCGCGGCGCCGTTACTTCTTCTTCGGCGCGATCATCATGACCATCTGCCGGCCTTCCAGGCGCGGGCGCGATTCGATCACGATGTCCTCGCCCAGGTCCGCCTCGATGCGACCGGCCATCTCGCGACCCAGCTCCTGGTGGCTCATCTCACGGCCACGGAAGCGGATGTTGACCTTGACCTTGTCGCCCTCCTCGAGGAAACCACGCATCTTGCGCAGCTTGATCTGGTAGTCGCCCTCGTCCGTGACCGGACGGAACTTGACTTCCTTGATCTCGACCTGGCGGCTCTTCTTCTTGGCCTCGTTGGCCTTCTTCTGCTGTTCGAACTTGAACTTGCCGAAGTCCATGATCTTGCAGACCGGCGGATCGGCCTGCGGCTGGATCTCGACCAGGTCCAGGCCCTCATCCTCGGCCATCGACAGCGCTTCGTCGCGCGTCAACACGCCGATCATTTCACCGTCGCTGCCGATCACGCGCACGCGCGGCACGCGGATTTCATGATTGCGACGATTCTGCTTGTTGTCAGGGGTACTGATATTGCAATCTCCGGATGGAATCGAACCGGCCCCGGCGGAGCGTCCGCGGGGACCGGGGCTGGATGCTTACTGCCTGTGTTCCGCCTGCAGGCGTTCGATGAAGGCCTGGAGCGACATGCTGCCCAGATCCTCGCCCGAACGGGTGCGTACCGCCACCGCGCCGTTCTCCTTCTCGCGGTCGCCGATGACCAGCAGATACGGCACACGCTGCAGCGTATGCTCGCGAATCTTATAGCCGATCTTCTCGTTCCGCAAATCGGCGGTGACCCGGAACCCTTGCTCCGCAAGGGTTTTGCGAACCTGCTGAACGTATTCAGCCTGGGCGTCGGTGATATTGGCCACCACCACCTGCACCGGCGCCAGCCAGGTCGGGAACGCGCCGGCATGGTGCTCGATGAGGATGCCGATGAAGCGCTCCATCGAGCCCACGATGGCCCGGTGCAGCATCACCGGGTGCCGTTTCTGGCTGTTTTCGTCGACGTACTCGGCACCGAGCCGGCCCGGCATCATGAAGTCCACCTGCATGGTGCCCAGCTGCCAGGTCCGGCCGATGGCGTCCTTCAGGTGATACTCGATCTTCGGGCCGTAGAAGGCACCCTCGCCGGGCAGTTCCTGCCATTCCACGCCACAGCTGGACAGCGCCGAACGCAGGGCGTCTTCGGCCTTGTCCCAGGTGGCGTCGTCACCCAGGCGCGATTCCGGGCGCAGCGCGATCTTGATCTGGATGTCCTCGAAGCCGAAATCGGCATAGACCTTCAGCGCCTGGGCGTGGAACGCGCGGACCTCGGACTCCACCTGCTCCTCGGTGCAGAACACGTGGCCGTCGTCCTGGGTGAAGCCGCGCACGCGCAGGATGCCGTGCAGCGCGCCGGACGGCTCGTTGCGGTGGCAGGCGCCGAACTCGCCGTAGCGGATCGGCAGGTCGCGGTAGCTGTGCAGGCCCTGGTTGAACACCTGGATGTGGCCCGGGCAGTTCATCGGCTTGACCGCGTAGGTGCGCTTCTCCGACTCGGTGAAGAACATGTTGTCCTGGTAGTTGTCCCAGTGGCCGGACTTCTTCCACAGGCTCACGTCCAGGATCTGCGGGCAGCGCACCTCGCCGTAGCCGCTGCTGCGATAGACGCGGCGCACGTACTGCTCGACCACCTGCCACAGCGCCCAGCCCTTCGGGTGCCAGAACACCAGGCCCGGCGCCTCTTCCTGCAGGTGGAACAGCTCCTGCTGCTTGCCGATGCGGCGGTGGTCGCGCATCTCGGCTTCCTCGATGCGCTTGATGTAGGCCTCGAGCTGCTTCTTGTCGGCCCATGCGGTGCCGTAGATGCGCTGCAGCTGCTCGTTCTTGGCGTCGCCGCGCCAATAGGCGCCGGAAATACGGGTCAGCTTGAAGGCCTTGAGGAAACGCGTGTTCGGCACGTGCGGGCCGCGGCACATGTCCACGTATTCCTGGTGGTAGTACATGCCCATGGCCTGGATGTCGGCGGACATGTCCTCGATCAGGCGCAGCTTGTAGTCCTCGCCGCGGGCCCTGAAGATCTCGACCACCTCGGCGCGCGGCGTCATCTTCTTGATGACGTCGTAGTCCTGCGCGATGAGCTCGCCCATGCGCTTCTCGATCGCAGCCATGTCATCGGGCGTGAACGGGCGCTCGGAGTAGATGTCGTAGTAGAAGCCCTCGGCGATGACCGGGCCGATCACCATCTTCACGTCCGGATACAGCTGCTTGACCGCATGGCCGACCAGGTGGGCGCAGGAGTGGCGGATGATCTCCACGCCCTCCTCGTCCTTGGCGGTGATGATGCGCAGCGCGGCGTCGTGGTCGATGACGTCGCTGGCATCGACCAGCACGCCGTCGACCGCGCCGGCGATGGTGGCCTTGGCCAGGCCGGCGCCGATGGACTGGGCCACGTCCATGACGCTGACCGGGTTTTCGAACTGACGGATGCTGCCGTCGGGGAGAGTGATGTTGATCATGGCTTCACCTGGGGGATGGCCCGCCGGTCGCGGCGGATCGCGGAGCACGCGATGCGGGAATGCGCCTGCGGAGAATCGGGGCAATAAAAAAGCGCCACGAAGGCGCCTGCTGCAGGGCCGTGGCGGAATCTGGCGTCAGGAGTGGGTAGTGCTCATGTCGCACGCTCGGCCGGCGTTTCCGCGGGCCACCTTTTCCGGAAGGAGATCGGGCACGATGGTAAACCAATCGCGGCCATTCCGCCTCCATCGCGCGCGCGCCGGCGTCCCTCTGTCCGGCCGGCAACCGCACCGCGCGCCAGCGCGACGGGAAACCGGGGGAAAGCGGGCCTGGGCGACACATTCCGGCGGGTCGCCCGGCGCGGATCGACGGCCACAAAAAACCCGGCATCTGCCGGGTCATTGATCCACTCCTCACCGGAGTGGTGGGCGGTACAGGGTTCGAACCTGTGACCCCTACCATGTCAAGGTAGTGCTCTACCGCTGAGCTAACCGCCCTTTTCGCCGCAACAAATTGCTTGCTGCGAGGGCGCGTATCTTATGCCAGCGATCCGGCAAGAGCAACAGGTTTCCGGAAAAATTTTCACATCGCCCTCCATGCGCCCCGCCCCACCCGCGGGCAAGGCACCGGCAAGGCACCGGCAAGGCGCGCGACTCATCCCAGGCTTGCTTCCTTCATGCGGCGGATCTGGTCGCGCACCCGCGCCGCGTCCTCGAACTCCAGGTCGCGCGCATGCTGGTACATCCGCTGTTCCAGCTCCTTGATGCGGGCCGCCAGCCTGGCCGGCTCCAGCGACAGATAGTCGGCCTCGGGCTCTGCCACCCGCCGCCCCTTGCCCTTGGCGCCGGACTTGGCCGATCCCTCTTCATGCGCGCCCTCGAGGATGTCGATGATCGGCCGCGCCACCGACTTGGGCACGATGCCGTGCGCCTCGTTGTGCTCCACCTGCTTCTGGCGACGGCGGTCGGTCTCGTCGATGGCCGCCTGCATCGAGCGGGTGATCCTGTCGGCATAGAGGATCGCCTTGCCGCGCAGGTTGCGGGCGGCGCGGCCGATGGTCTGGATCAGCGAGCCGGTCGAACGCAGGAAGCCTTCCTTGTCCGCATCCAGGATCGCCACCAGCGAGACTTCCGGCATGTCCAGGCCTTCGCGCAGCAGGTTGATGCCGACCAGCACGTCGAACTTGCCCAGGCGCAGGTCGCGGATGATCTCCACGCGCTCGACCGTATCCACGTCCGAATGCAGGTAGCGCACGCGGATGCCATGCTCGCCGAGGTACTCGGTGAGGTTCTCGGCCATGCGCTTGGTCAGGGTGGTGACCAGCACGCGGTCGCCCATGCTGATGCGCGCGTGGCACTCGGACATCAGGTCGTCGACCTGGGTGGCCACCGGCCGGATCTCGACCTGCGGGTCGACCAGGCCGGTCGGGCGCACCACCAGCTCGGTGATCTCGTCGCCCGACTCGCGCAGCTCATAGGGTCCGGGGGTGGCCGATACGTAGATGCTGCGCGGCGAGCGCGCCTCCCATTCCTCGAAACGCAGCGGGCGGTTGTCCAGCGCCGATGGCAGGCGGAAGCCGAACTCCACCAGCGTCTCCTTGCGCGAGCGGTCGCCCTTGTACATCGCGCCGATCTGCGGGATGGTCACGTGCGATTCGTCGATCACCAGCAACGCGTCCGGCGGCAGGTAGTCGAACAGGGTCGGCGGCGGCTCGCCGGCGGCCTTGCCGGTCAGGTGCCGCGAGTAATTCTCGATGCCACTGCAGTAGCCGACCTCGGCCATCATCTCCAGGTCGAACTGGGTACGCTGGGCCAGGCGCTGCGCCTCGACCAGCTTGTTCTGCGCGTACAGCTGCTCCAGCCGCTCCTTGAGCTCGGCCTTGATCGTCTCGATCGCCGCCAGCACCCGTTCGCGGGTGGTGGCGTAGTGGGTCTTGGGGTAGATCGTGTAACGCTGCATCCTGCGCAGGCTCTCGCCGGTGAGCGGGTCGAACATGCCCAGCTGCTCGACTTCGCCATCGAACAGTTCGATGCGCACCGCCTCGCTGTCCGACTCGGCGGGAAACACGTCGATGACCTCACCGCGCACGCGGAAGGTGCCGCGCTGCAGTTCGTACTCGTTGCGGGTGTACTGCAACTGGGTCAGGTGCTTGATCAGGTCGCGCTGGTCGATGCGCTCGCCCTTGGACAGGATCAGCCGCAGCGACAGGTAGTCCTCGGGCGCGCCGAGGCCATAGATCGCAGAGACCGTCGCCACCACCAGGGCATCGGGCCGTGACAGCAGGGTCTTGGTCGCGGCGAGCCGCATCTGCTCGATATGCTCGTTGATCGAGCTGTCCTTCTCGATGAAGGTATCCGAGGCCGGCACGTAGGCCTCGGGCTGGTAGTAATCGTAGTAGCTGACGAAGTACTCGACCGCGTTATGCGGGAAGAACGACTTGAACTCGCCATACAGCTGCGCCGCCAGCGTCTTGTTCGGCGCCATCACCAGGGTCGGCCGCTGGACCTGCTGCACCACGTTGGCGATGGTGTAGGTCTTGCCCGATCCGGTCACGCCCAGCAGGGTCTGCTTGGCGATGCCGGCCTCGAAGTTGGCGACGAGTTTGGCGATCGCGGCCGGCTGGTCGCCTGCCGGCGAATAGGGCGATACGAGCTGGAAACGGTCGGACATGGCGGCGCCGGCGGTATGGACCGGCAAGTATAGCCATCGCACGGATGACGGCCGGCTGAGGACATTTCCCATGCCCGCCTGCACCCTGCGGCCGATTCCCGTCGCCAGCGTATCGGCCCAGTCTGCCTGCAGGCGCGCTGCGCGCCGTTCCGCGGGAAAGCCCTGCATGGCCTGGACACCCCTTGCATCCCCTCCTCCCTCGCCGCATCCGCGCGGCATGAGCCTGGTGGAAATCCTGGTGGGCGCGTTCATCCTGGCGACCCTTGCCATCGTCGCCCTGCCATCCATGGAGGGACTGATCGAACGGCAACGCACCCGGGCCGCGACCTATGCGCTGCTCAACAACCTCGCCCTGGCCCGCCTCACCGCGGTCAGCAGGCGCGGCATCGCCGCGCTCTGCCCTTCCACGGATGGCACCACCTGCACGCGTTCGAGCGACTGGAGCAATGGCTGGCTGCTGTTCCTCGACCGCGATGGCAACCGCCGCCCCGACACACCGGACGACATCGTGCGGCAGGACATACCCCCGGCATCGCGCCACATCCGGGTCGTCAGTTCCGCCGGACGACGACAGGTCCGCTACCTGCCCGATGGCCGCAGCGCCGGCAGCAACCTGACCATCTCGCTGTGCAACACCAAGGGGCGTCTGTTGGCGCGGGTGATCGTCAACAACGCGGGCCGCGCGCGCACTGCCCGCCCCAGGACGCCGACGGCATGCCCGCGTTGAACGCCCGCGCCCGCGACGCGCCGGCGGGGCTTGCACGCCCCGGCGGCGCTGCGTAGAATGCGCGTCCCCGCCCGAATAGCTCAGCCGGTTAGAGCACTTGACTGTTAATCAGGGGGTCGTTGGTTCGAGTCCAACTTCGGGCGCCAGATAAAAAGCCTGCGAGCGATCGCAGGCTTTTTTATTTGCCTGGCCGACCTCCCTGTCGGCCCACGCCCCCTGCGCACCACTCCGCCGGATTACCAGCAGCCAGAGCTGCTCGGGGATTTCACGCCCAACTGGTTGATGCTCAACGTCCCGCACGAATCACCCGACTGCTTGCCCTTGGGCGCGGCGGAGACCGTGTAAGTACGCGCACCGACATTCCTGCTGAAGGTGTAATAAAGCAGCGCATCACTGTCGCATGAAGCGGTCAACGTGGCGATGTTCGGCGCCGCCGCATAACTCAGGTCGGTCGTGTACACCCGCTCCAGTCTTTGCGCCACCGCCGCAGCACATGCCGCACCCGCCGCCCGGCGCGCCTTGCGCATGTGTTCGTTGTAGCTCGGCAATGCGATGCTGGCGAGAATCGCCAGTATCGCCACCACCACCATCAGCTCGATCAGGCTGAAGCCAGACTCCCGAGCGCCTCGCCCACTCTTCATTTTCTCAATCTCCCTTCAGATCGCGCCAGGAAACCCGCTCCCAGCGGGGTGGAATCGTCGGCACGGCCACGATTTCGCCGTTGCTGCCTGCAACCAACATGACGCCGCGCATCAGGTTTGGCAACGTAGGCATGCCCACGCCCGCGTCCACCGAGCCGACCGGCAGATCGTTGATCGTGTCGTTGGTCGAGGAGTTCTTGTCCAGGTCGAAATAGGAGCTGCCCGCACTGGTCCCGGTGAACGCATCCAGCGCATTGATGTAACCGCGGCCATCCGCATCACAGGCATTGCCGGTCGGTATCATGCTGGCGGTGAGCAGGAAGCTGGATACCACCTGGGCGTCCTGCACGATCCGCTCGCCCGCCTCGGGCAGGTCGATGTACCAGCCCTTGGATCCAGCAGGCAGGCTGGCCTTCCCCTGGAAGGCCCGCACCGGGTACCCGCTCGAGGTGCCCGACGTCACCTGGACGGTGCGCTGGGTCAGATCTGAACGGCTGATCGTCGCCCCCGTGTCCATGAACCCGTACATGCTCTGCACGTTGACGTTGCTGGAATCGGCATCTTCCGTCGTGAGGTAGCGGCCGGTACCGAAGAATACCCAACGCTTGTTGGTCCACGGATGGGTTGCCACGGTGACGCCCGCACTGATCGGCTGCGCCTTGCCGGTCGCGTCCTGCGCAGTGAAAAGCCGGGTGGCGGTCCATGCAGCCGCCGAGGTGTTGGTCAGGTCGAACTTCCACACGTTGCCGAGCATGTCCCCGGCATACACATAGGCCAGGGTCTTGCCGTCAGGACCGTAGATGCCGGTCGGCGCGGAAAGACCGTTGGGTGCCGAGGACGAACCCGCGCCGGTATCGATCTCGCGGATGACGGCACCGGTCACGGCATTCAGCACCACGAGCACGGCCCGGTCGTGACTGCTGTTGACGCCGTTGCCGAAAACGACGGCGGCATTGGTGGTTCCCTGCACATTGGCCAGGATGGGCCGGCCCAGCACCTGACCCATGTTGCCATCGGTGGTTTCCGAACGCTCCCACAGGGAAACACCACTCGCGGTGGCGGACGCCGGTGCGGTCACGTTCAACGCATACAGGCCCTTGCCGCCCCTGCCCAGGCTGCCCACCAGAATGTTCTTGTTGGGCGTCAACGCGCGGTTGGTCACGACCACCGGGCCATCGACGAAGAACTTGTGCGAATAGTCGCCCCGGCTCAGCGTGGCAAGCTGGTTGAAATTGATGATGTTGGGCACGTAGGCGAACAGCTCCTGGCCGCTGGTGCCGTTGAAGGCATGCAGCATGCCGTCATTGGCGCCCACGTACAG
The DNA here is from genome assembly GCF_001431595.1 of Stenotrophomonas acidaminiphila. Taxonomy (GTDB): domain Bacteria; phylum Pseudomonadota; class Gammaproteobacteria; order Xanthomonadales; family Xanthomonadaceae; genus Stenotrophomonas; species Stenotrophomonas acidaminiphila. The sequence goes on along the minus strand of NZ_LDJO01000037.1, from coordinate 23,375 downwards.
GGTGTCCGTCTCCCTCACATAGAAGGGGGAAGAGCCGACAATGTCCCCCAGCACGGTGCTGGGCCGGTTGCGCAGCAGACCGCCATTGCGCTCTTCATTGCTGCTGTCGCCCTTGATGTACGCCGCGTTGTCCGCCCCCGTCACCGCGTAGTCCGCCGGCCCGCCGACGCGCGTCAGCGCCGCCTGCTGGCTCGTCGTGGGGAAGGTTCCACCATAGGTGAACACCTTGCGGGTCGCCAGTGGCGGAATGCTGGATGTCCAGCCACTACCCACGCCATCACGGGTCACCGTCTGACCCTTCACCGTACCGGTCCAGGTACCGGAGACGTAGCTGGCGCTGAACACCTTGGAGCCGGCATTGAGCGATGCGGAGTTGGTGGCGACGTTGGAGAACGACCCGGTGCGCTGCGCGATCGCCGCGAGCGCCTTGCCCAGCCCGGCGGTGAACTCGGACGGACTGGATGCGGACACGAACTGGCCATGCCCATTGACCGCGGCATGCAGCAGGTCGTCGATGCGCCGCGCGTTGTCCGTGCCGGGATTGGAGGTGTCCGGGTCGGGCCAGGCCGGATTGGCCGGCACGCTGTCGACGCTCGACCAGCCCATGGTGGTCTTCAGGCCGATCGAGATGCCAAACGTGACCATGTGCTGCCAGAACGCGGGATCGGCGTCCGTCGCCGGCACATTGTTGTTGTCCGGCCTGGACGTGTTCCCCATGTAGTCTTCGGTACGCAGGTCCGTCTTCCAGTACTTCATCGCCACGTCGGCCAGCGTCCTGGAATAGCTGTCGCTGTAGGGGGCCGCCGCCGTATACGTATAGGTCTTGTTCTTGGGGCCCTTGATGGTGCTGCCATTGGTGCCGTCGGCGTTGCCACTGTTGACCGTCGAGGTATTCCAGTAGCCGTCGGTGGTCAGGATCGAGAAGTTCTGCCGGCAGGAAAGCTGGTCACTGCCTGATTCAGGGCCATACGGACCGCTCGAATCGGAGCGGCTGAAGTAGGTGCCGGCATCGTCCAGCGCCTGCTGCAGTGGCGTGCCATTACTGGCCCCGGCGGCGAACAACCGGTTGTACCAGGTCGAACGCGACGTGGTGCTGGTGCTGCCGGCCACCGTGGGGTCGGCCACGTTGTTAACGAAGCGCCCGTCGTTGCCGTCGCGGACCGGGATGTCGAACGTATTGCGGCCCCAGATGGTGCGGAACCCGACGCGCACCTTGCTGTTCAACGGACTGAACGCCTCGGCGGCACCTGCCTTGGCCGCCTTGGTGCGGGTGCGGTGGTAGGAGTACCAGGTAGCGAAATTGGCCTTCTCGTCCGCCACCGTATTGGCCGAGCCCGTACGCGATGCAGGCAGCGCCGCGGCACAGTCGATCCAGCCATAACCACTGCCCTGTCCATCACAGCTGTTGGTGGTGTAGCGCTGTGCGGAAATCTGGTAGCCGGTGCTGTTGTTGGTGTTGCGCTGCACCCTGACCGTGTATTGGCCAGCGGCCGTCTCGGGCACCTGGCAGAACCCGGAACTGTTGCGCGACGAAACGCCGGAGCAGACGACATTTCCGGAAGGGTCGTAAACCCAGTAATTGAGGGTCCGGGAATTGTTGGAGCTGGTGTTGTCGATGGTGATCTCGAGCACTGCGCCGGCAGATACGGAGGCCAGCCGGTTGTCGACGGCCGTATTGTTGGAAAGAGTACCGGTGGCCGTATTGCTGCCACCCACCTGCACCGTCTGCTTGGCGGTGGTCACCACCGTGCCGTAGACGCCGCGCAGGATGTCCCCGCTGCCCGGTATGATCTGGTAGCGGTAGTAATTGGATACGTTGGAAAGATAGGAAGCAGCGGTATTGGCGGTGTTCTTGGGCACGTAGAACGTCTGGATGTTCGCCGACAGATCCTTCGAGCCGCCGTTGGTTCCGGCACCGGAGTGCGTCACCACCAGATCACTGCTGTACACCCGGGTAAAGTCCATGCCACCCGTGAGGCGATTGCCATCGGCATCCATCCACGGCTTGTAGGTCACCGCCGGGTTGTAGTACAGCGTATTGGTCGCATAGCTCTGCATGTACAGCCTGGAGTTGTCCAGGGTTTCCGTGGTGACGCCGGTACCCGAGGACACGCCGTTGGCATCGGGCCGGCTGCTGAACGAGCCGGGGCCGGTGATTTCGGTGACGTCCTGGTTGTTCATGTTGCGCCAGGCCATCGATCCCGAGTCATCCAGGATGAACAGGATGTTGGGGGCTACGCGCGCCGCCGTGGTCAATGGATCGTCGGGGATCACGATGCCTGCGTTGACCGGCAAGGCCAACATGCTGGCCAGGAACGCGGCAGGGCCGGCCCACCACTGGCGCCCGGTCGGCTGGGATGTCCCGTGCTTGGAATGCTTGCGCTTCATGATCATTGTCCCGGTGATGGGGTACGACTGGCCACGTTGGCCTGCAGCACGACATCCGCCCGCCCGACGGAACGGCTGCGCGCGGTGATGCGGAAAAGCGGGCTCTCGCAGTCCGGCGAAGGCGGCAGGCTGTCGCAGTTGCCCTTGTAGCCCGGCCCGACGCCCAGGTACTCGATCCAATACTGGGGCGCCGCCCCCAAACGCGTGTCGTAGGTGCCTGTAGGCAGGCTCGCCCAGACCGCAGCCGCCCCGGTCGGACAGACACTTGTGCTGGTGCAATCGGCGGCTGCCGGGATCGTTCCCGCTTCCCAGGCCGAATTCCCGGCCAATACCACGTCCTGCGCGTAACGCAGGGCGGTTTCGGCTCCCTGGAAGGCCAGGCTGCGGTCACGCATGTTGGCGCTCATGCGCTCCTGCATGGCCGAACTGCGGAGTATCGCGATGCCCAGGACCGACAGTATCAGCAGCAATATCAACACCACCAGCAAGGTGATGCCCCGCTGCGCGCGGCTTGCCGCCAGAGTGGGGCCGCCGGTGCCGACGGAAAGGCTCATAGCGTACGACTCCGGAGGCTGAAGATATTGGACGAATTGCGGGTCAATGCCTTGCCATCCACATCCCGCCCGGTGAGCACCATGGTGGCACGCACGCTGATGACCGATGACCAGTCGGCGGGGGTAGCCGTATAACTAGCGCCTCCCTGCTGCAGATAGGAGAAGGCGATCGACTGGACACCGTCGGTGACTTCCTCGCCCGCGCCGCCGAAGCGCGAGACATAGAGCGAGTTGCCACCACGACCATTGGCGGCGACATACCAGCGCGCGCTGCGCAACCGCCCCACCACCACGGAGGATGGCGGTGCGTGCTGGTCGGCGCCGGGGTTGTAACCGCCCGGCAGCGCGGCGAACCCGACGGTACTGCTGCTTACGCTGGTGGCCTGCACCACGAAACTCTTGCGCGCATTGCACAGCAGCAGCCAGTCGCCCACCTCGAATTTGTCCGTGGCATCGGAAACCTGCGCCGAATCCAGGGTGATGGAGGTCGAGGTCGATGCGGTGACCTTATAGGCCGCATCTTCCCCGGAAACCACGGTCAGCTGGCTGGCATTGCCGGTGATCGGATTGTCACGGAACGCATCGGACTGGGCGCCCGTGGTTTCCACGACCGAGGCCGTGGAGCAGGCAGACCCGCCGGCCGAGCGGATGTCCTGCGACATCACCTCGAACGCGACCCGCGCGCTTTCCTGGATGCGGTTCAGCCCTTCGTTGGCACGAAACGAGTTCTGATTGGACTGGAACATGACGAACGCCGCACCCAGCACCATCAACCCCAGCACCAGGGCGATCATCAACTCGATCAGGCTGAAGCCCGCCGAGCGGCGGCGGCCTGCACGGTAAGCCATGCCATTCATATGCGCACCTCGGTTGCCACCTGGCGGGTGCTGCTGCCGCCGGCGCGCTGGTCGTCCCACTGAACCGTGATCCGGTAGCGGCTGTTGCCGAGCGCCTCGATCCGGCCGCAGGTACTGGTGTCGCCTGCCACGCCCATCGTGCTCTTGAGCGCGTTGATCCAGGCTGCCTGATCGTTCTGCGCCAGACTTCCGCCCGAACCCGCGCTACAGGTCATGGCCATCGCATAATTTCCTGCATTGAGCCGGTTGGCGCGCATCGCCTCGGCGATCGACGTCGTCTGCATCACCGCCTGGCTGCTTTCCAGCGAGCCCTGCCCGCCGCGCAGTGCCAGCGCCTGCATCGCAGCGATGCCAAGCAGGCCGATACCGAGAATCAGCACCGAAATCATGACTTCCAGCAGGCTGACGCCCCGCTGGTTGCGTGCCAAATGCCGCCCCGTCGGCCGACGCGGGCCGTGGACGGCGCCGTTCATGGACATGCCCCACCTCCATTGTTCTTGGTGGTGGTGACTCCACCACCGACCAGCATGGTCACGACCCGCTGGTTGTCACCCACGGTGCTCACCGGCAGGCAGACCGTCATGCTGGCCTGCGCATCGAGCAGGCCCGTGGGGCGGAAACGGATGCCGGCGGCCGGCCCGGCGACCTGCATGTCACCCGACACGGCCGAATCGCGGATCACTTCGCTGCTGCCGTCGGCATTGTCGCGACCGGTCACGATCCAGCGGCTCCAGTCGGTCGTGCTGGCACAACTCGTGCCGTTGTCGCTGCCGCAGACCGTGACGGGCGCATTGCGGCGGATGGCCTCCGAGCGCGCCAGCTGCAGGGCGGTGACCAGCTCCGTGGATGTGGCGCTGAGGCGGTTGGCGGCGATCAGCCCCTGCATGGCAGGCACGGCGATCGTGGCGATGATCGCCAGCACGGCCACCGTCACCATCAGTTCGATCAAGGTAAACCCAGCCCCTGCCGATGGCCGCGGAGTTCCAGCATCCCGTAGCGACATGACACTCCCCATGATTTTCCAAACCGACAGTAACCGCGGCGTCCGGTCCATTTCCATACGATTGCGACGAGCGGGCCGATCCCGGGAGCCAGCGGTCGCCCGCGGTGGCTATGATCCCGGTTCCCCGCCCAGGTTGGTGCCGTGTCACATCCCCATCGCCCGATCGACATCCTGCTCAGCCCGGCGACCCTGATCGGGGTGGTCCTCGCCGGAGAGGCGCTGGCCGCGCTGCTCGCCCTGTCTCCGGCGCCGGTGGACGACCGGCTGGTACTGTTCGGACTGGCATCGCTGGGGATCCAGTGGGCGACCCTGGGCACACTGGCTTTGGTCCATCTGCTTCGCCCACTGCTCGGGCGGCTGAAGCCACAGCCGCTAGCATGGACCTGCCTGGGCCTGTTGCTGGTCACCACCCTGCTGATGGCCGCGGCATCCTGGAAGCTGATGAGCTTCCGCCATGCGCCGGGCGACCACGAAGGCACCCTGTTCGTGCTGCGCGCGCTGGCATTGGCGCTGGTGGCCGGCCTGCTGGTACTGCTCGCGTTCCAGAACCACTGGCGCGTGCGGCAACTGGCGCTGCGCGCCAAGCAGGCGGAACTGGATGCCCTGCAGGCACGCATCCACCCGCACTTCCTGTTCAATACGCTCAATACCGGGGCCGCGCTCGTGCATCAGCAGCCGCAGAAGGCCGAGCAGTTGCTGCTGGACCTGGCCGACCTGTTCCGCGCAGCCCTGACCGATTCGCGGCAGGTCCCGCTGCATGAGGAAGTGGAGCTCGCCCGCCGCTATATCGATATCGAGCAACTGCGCTTCGGTGCGCGGATGCAGGTGGAATGGACCTTGCCCGACACGCTGCCCGCCGTCGCAGTACCGATCCTGTCGATCCAGCCGCTGGTGGAAAACGCCATCCACCATGGCGTGGAGCCCTCGCCCGGGCCATGCAGGCTGCAGATCGCCATCCAGCCGGAAGCCGGTGGGGTCAGGATCACGGTCAGCAACGACCTGCCCGCGCCCATGGCCAGCAGCATCCACCGTGGCCACAGCGTCGGCCTGCAGGCGTTGCGCGCACGGGTCCAGATGATGGGCGGCGATGTCCACACGCAGGCAGCCGATGGGCGCTACCAGGCCTCGCTGAGGGTGCCGGCGGCCTGAGCAGGCGGACGTACCGGCGCCAGCGCCCGGAACCCGATGCCGCGCCCCGGATGGCACCGGGTACGCGGCACCGCGCCGGCGCAGCAGGTCAGGTCACGACCTGGTAGCAGGGGTGATACTCGCCGGAAATCTTCATGCGCCGCTGTTCGACGAAGGCCCGCAGCAGCGCATCCAGCGCCTGCATCATGTCCGGGTCGCCGTGGATCCTGAACGGCCCGAAGCGCTCGATCCGCTGCATGCTGTCCTCCTTGACGTTGCCGGCGACGATGCCCGAGAACGCGCGCCGCAGGTCCGCCGCCAGCTCCGGTGCCGGACGACCGTGATGCAGGTCCAGCGCGGCCATCGCCTCATGCGTCGGAACGAACGGCTGCTGGTACTCGTGCGGAATCTCCACCGACCAGTTGAAGAAGAACGAATCCTTGTGCGCCAACCGGTACTCGCGCACCCGCTTGATGCCCTGGGTCATGCGCCGCGACACCGCCACCGGGTCGCCGACGATGATCTCGTAGCGGCTGGCCGCCTCCTCGCCCAGGGTCATGCGTATGAACCGGTCGATCTGCTCGAAGTACGGCGCGGCGATGGTCGGGCCGCTGAGGATCAGCGGGAACGGCAGCGCCTTGTTCTCCTCGCGCAGCAGGATGCCCAGCAGGTACAGGATTTCCTCGGCGGTGCCGACGCCGCCCGGGAATACGATGATGCCGTGGCCCATGCGCACGAACGCCTCAAGGCGTTTCTCGATGTCCGGCATGATCACCAGGTGGTTGACGATCGGGTTCGGCGACTCGGCGGCGATGATGCCCGGCTCGGTGATGCCGATGTAACGGGTATTGGTCCTGCGCTGCTTGGCGTGGGCGATCGTCGCGCCCTTCATCGGTCCCTTCATCGCACCCGGGCCGCAGCCGGTGCAGATGTCCAGGCCACGCAGCCCCAGCTCATAGCCGACCTGCTTGGTGTACAGGTATTCGTCGCGGGAAATCGAGTGACCACCCCAGCACACGACCAGGTTCGGCTCGCTCGGCTGCAGGATGCGGGCGTTGCGCAGCACGCCGAACACCGCGTTGGTGATGCCCTCGGATGTCTCCAGGTCCGAGGCATACTCCGGCCCCAGCTCGATGGCCATGTACGCCAAGTCGCGCACCACCGAGAACAGCAGCTCGGCGATGCCGCGGATGATCTCGCCGTCGACGAAAGCCATCGCCGGCGCATTGGTGAGGTCGATGCGGACGCCGCGGTCCTGCTGCGCCACCTGGATGTCGAAGTCGGGATAGAGGTCGCGCGCCGCGCGCGGGTCGTCCGATGCGCTGCCGCTGGTGAGCACGGCCAGCGCGCAGCGCCGCAGCAACTCGTGCATGCCGCCGCTCGACGCGTCGCGCAGGCGCGCGACCTCCGCCCGCGACAACACGTCCAGACCGCCGCGCGGGTAGATCCGCGCATCCTGCACCGGCAGCGCCCGTGCCACCGCCTCTTTCGTCGTCATTTCCATCCTCGGTTCCGCCTTCACAGTTGGTCGAATGTAGCGCTGCCCCCATGAAAAGGAAAACGGCCGGGTTGCCCCGGCCGTTTCCGTGTGCAGCACTGATCCGTCAGGGCATCAGAACTTGTACTTCAGGCTCAGCATCATCGACCAGCGCGACACCGCGGTGTTGCCCTTGTCGTTGTTGTTTTCCTGGATCGACGAGTTGTCGGTGGTGCCGGTGAACGAGTACACGTACTTGCCGGTCGCCGGATCGATACCGCCGTAGTTGGCCACGCGACGGGTCGAGTAGAAGCCGTAGTCGTCGATCAGGCCCCATTTCTTGTTGAGCAGGTTGCCCACGTTCATGATGTCCAGCGACAGCTCGGTCTTGTGACCCTTGAACAGGCCCGGCAGCTCCTGGCTCAGGCGCACGTCGAAGCTGTTGACCCACTTGGCGCGGTGCGAGTTGGCCGGCACCACCTGGCCCTTGTAGCCGGCCAGTTCCGGGGTGTTCTCCAGCCAGTCGAAGAACGCCTTCTCCATGGCCGCGTCCTGCTGGAACTTGCCACCCACGACCTTGCCGAACAGCACGTCGCCGTAACCCTTCGGCACGTAGAACAGGTCATTGGTGGTGGCACCGTCGCCGTTCACGTCGTTGTAGAAGATGTAGCTGTACGGACGGCCGGTGCGGCCTTCGTAGAACAGGCCGGCACGGGTGGCATAGTCACCGAAGAAGGCGTGCTTCCACTCCAGCGTCGCGGTCAGGCGGTCCTTGATGGCATACCGCGAGTTGTAGTCCACGTTCTCGTTGGAGTTGAAGATCAGCGTGTTGTTCCAGTTCGAGGTGTTCTGCGAGCTGGTCAGCGAGCTGACTTCCTTGGCGGCGGTGTAGGTATAACCCAGCGACCAGCCCCAGTTCTCGGTCATCGGCTTGCTCAGGGCGAACGTCGCCTGCGAGCTGCCGCCCTTGTCGGTATTGCGCAGCAGCATCACGTCGCCGATGTCCGACGGACGATTGGCACGGGTCAGGGCGCCATTGGTACCGTCGGTCATGCCGAAGTTGTTGCTGCCGCTCATGCGCGACTTGCTCGGGTCAAGGCCGGCGGCGTTCCAGTAGATCGCACGCCCGTCCTGGCCGTAGGCGGTCGGGGTCATGACGTCCAGACGCTCGAAGTACAGCGCGTCCTTGACCTTGGTGACCAGCAGCTCGGCCGACGCGGTGATGCCGTACCACGGCAGTTCGTGATCGAACGCCAGGTTGGCCTTCCACACCGACGGCATGCGGGTGCCCGGCTCGATGATGTCCACGTTCATGCGACCCGAGCCCGGGGTCAGGCCAGCGGTCGACGGCGGCAGCGCCGGGTTGAACGCCGGGGCCTGGTTGCCGCGCAGGTCGTACTCGACATAGTTCAGGCCGGTGTTCTGGTAGGCACCCGCCAGCCACACGTTCGGAGCCGCACCGCCGAACAGGCCCACGCCGCCGCGCAGCTGGGTCGGGCGATCCGAATCGAAGGTGTAGTTGAAGCCGACGCGCGGCTGCACCAGGCTGCTGTCAGGCAGCACGGTGTTGTTGTAGCCGTACAGCTGCTCGATGCGCGGGTTGTACAGCTTCTGGTTGCTGAAGTCCGGCAGGTCGACGCGCACGCCGTACATCAGGTTCAGGTTGTAGTTGATCGCCCAGGTGTCCTGCACGAACAGGCCGGTGTTCTTCAGGGTGAAGCTCGCCGGGATGTCGCTGAGGCTGCCGCCGTTCGGGCGCGGCGCACGCAGCTGGTAACGATTGACCTTGCCGGCCAGGAAGTCGGTGAGGCTGTTGAATTCGTACACGCCGTTGAGGTTGCGGCCGTAGAAGTTCATCAGCTCGTTCTTCGAGTAGTCGAAGCCGAACTTGACGGTGTGGTCGCCGATGTACCAGTTCGCGGAACCGAAGGCGCTCAGCTCCTTCGACTCGACGATGTTGACGTGGGTGTTCTGCTCGGTGCCCAGCAGCAGCGCCGAGTTGTTGGAACCGAAGCCGTTGATGCGGATCTGCGGCAGGTTCACGGTCGGCACGCGGGTAGCGTTGTAGTCCTTGTACGAGACCTTGAACTCGGTGGAGAAGTTGTCGCTCCAATCGGAGAACAGCTCGCCCATCCAGGTTTCATAGGTCTTCGGCTGCGCATACCAGTAGCTGCTCAGCGAGACGGTGCCCGAGGCCATGCCCGGGAAGCGCATGACGTTCTGCTCCATCTTGTTGTAGCGCAGCGCGGCACGGTGGTTCTCGTTGATGTTCCAGTCCAGCTTGACCGCGTATTCCTCGATCTCGGTCTTGCTGTCCGGGGCCGACAGGCTGCCGACGTCGTAGCCCTTGCCGGTCATGAAGTCCTGCACGGACTTGATGTCGGCGTCGTTGATGTTGCCCTTGCCGTACGGGGTATCACCCAGCGCCACGCCCGGGGCCGAGCGCTCGTACTTCTCGTAGTTGGCGAAGAAGAACAGCTTGTCCTTGACGATCGGGCCGCCGAAGGTCATGCCGTAGGTCTTTTCGTCGTTGAAGCCGTTGAAGTCGCCCTTGTCGGTATCGAGGCGGCGGCGGACCATGTCGTCCCTGTTGCGGTACGAACCGTAGACCGTGCCGTGGAACTCGTTGGTACCCGACTTGGTCACGGCGTTGATCACCGCGCCGGTGCCACCGTAGATGGTGGTGTCGTAGTTGGCCAGGTCGATGTTGATTTCCTGGATGGCGTCCATCGACACCGGCTGACGCTCGGTCGGCAGGTTGTTGGACTCCAGGCCGAACGGGTCGCCGGCGCCGATGCCGTCGATGCGGATGGCGTTGTAGCGGGTGTTCTGGCCACCGGCCGAGATCGCTCCGTCAGCCTTGCTGACCTGCGAGATGCGCGGATCCAGACGGATGTAGTCCTGGATGTTGCGGCTGGCCGACGGCAGCGCATCCATCTGCTCGCGGGTCACGTTCGAGCCGGTGCCCATCTTGTTGGCGCTGAACAGGTCGGAACCGACCATCGCAGCCACTACTTCCACGCCCTGCAGAGTCGTCACGTCACCGGCCAGCGCCGCATTGACGGTGTTCACCTGGTTCAGGTTGAGGTACACACCCTCTTCGGTCTTGGTGCCCTCACCCGGCTTGGTCACGGTGATGGTGTACGGACCACCCACGCGCAGGCCGCGCGCGTTGTAACGACCCGACGTATCGGTCGTGGCGCGGCTGACCGTGCCCGACTCGACGTGGGTGATGGTGACTTCGGCACCGGCCACCGGCGTACCGCCGTTGTTGGTGACCAGGCCGCCGACGCCGGCGGAGGTGCTCTGTGCGAAAGCCGGCGCGGCCGCGAGAGCGGCAACGAGACCAAGGGCAAGCTTGGACATCCGGATGCGAGGGTGGTTCATTCTGGGTAGCCTCGATACGAGTTGGCGATTGGGAAAAAACGCGATCCATCAGCCCCGGGGCCACCGGGCGCCTGATCGGCTTGAATCTGGGGGTACCTTCCGCGGCGGTTACATGCGCAACGGTTAAGATAAGGTTAACACGGTAAGCATCAAATATGACCGCAGCAAGACAGCCATCTTGCACTGCAGCAAAGGCCGTACTGGCGAATCAAAGACTTACGGAATGGACGCCAGGTAGGTAGCGACACCATCAAGCAACATTTGCACGGAAATCGCGACGAGCAGCATGCCCATCAGGCGTTCCAGCGCGGTCAGCGCCCTCGCCCCGAGCAGCTTGTAGAGCAGCGTGGCCGACATCAGGATCGCCGCCGTGGCCCCCCAGGCCAGCAGCAGCGCCAGGCTCCACTCCCCCAGCCGATCGGGCTCGTTGCTGCCCATCAGCATGACTGCCGCCATGCCCGACGGACCGGCCACCAGCGGGATCGCCATCGGCACGATGAACGGCTCGCCGTCCGGCACCGCACCCATCAGCCCTTCCGGCCGCGGGAAGATCATGCGGATGCCGATCAGGAACAGCACGATGCCGCCGGCGATCGATACCGACTCCTGGCGCAGGTGCATCAGCTCCAGCGCATACTTGCCGCCCCAAAGGAAAGCCATCAGCACCCCCAGCGCGATCAGCAGCTCGCGCACCAGGACCACGCGCTGGCGGCGGGGCGCCAGCGGCTTGAGCAGGCTGAGGAAGACCGGGATGTTGCCCAGCGGATCCAGGATCAGGAACAGCAGCAGCGCGGCGGAGAGGATGGTCACCCGCGCAGTTCCAGCACCTTGCCGCGCCAGGCCGCGCCATCGGCGGCCAGCAGCTGCACGCAGGCATCGGCGCAGACCGCCGGGTCGACCGGCTCGTAGTCGGTTTCGTGGGTGAAGGCGCGCGCCCGCAGCGGCGTGCGCATCGGCCGCGGCTGCAGCCCGCTGACCCGCACCGGACTGCTGCGCAGTTCGTGGTGCAGGGTATCGAGCAGGCCACGCAGGCCATACTGGGCCACGCCATAGCCGCCCCAGTAGGCCTGGCCGACCCGCTGCGGGTCGTCCAGCGCGAACACCACCGCCGCATCCTCGCGCTGGCGCAGCAGCGGCAGGCAGGCCTGGGTGAGCCAGGCGCGGGCGGTGAGATTGACGTGGATGGCACGGGCGAACGCCGCCGGGTCGCCCAGCGCGAAGGGCGTGAGCCCGGCGAAGTCGGCCGCACAGTGCAGCAGGCCATCGAGCCGGCCGACTTCCGACTCCAGCCGCGTGGCCAGTTCGGCATAGTCGTCCGGCGACGCACCCTCCATGTCCAGCGGATACAGCAGCGGCTCGGGACCGAGCTGCGCGGCGCTGTCGTAGACCCGGTTGAGCTTGGCGACCTTGCGCCCCAGCAGCACCACCGTGGCGCCGGCGGCCGCGCATGCCCGCGATGCCGCCGCACCCAGGCCACCGGCGGCACCGGCGACCAGCACGACGCGCCCGTCCAGGCGGGAACCCGGGGCCGGCGCGTTGCCGGCGTCGATCGATTGCGCGCTCATGCCTGCCCCGCTTCGGCGACGATGCGCTTGAGTTCGCCCGACTCCAGCAGTTCCAGGATGATGTCGCAGCCGCCGATCAGTTCGCCGTGCATGAAGAACTGCGGGAACGTCGGCCAGTTGGAATAGCGCGGCAGGTTGGCCCGCACTTCAGGCAGCTCGAGCACGTTGACGGTACGCAGGTTGACCGCGCCCGCCGCCAGCAGCGCCTGCACGGCCCGGGCGGAGAACCCGCACATCGGATACTGCGGCGTCCCCTTCATGAACAGGACGAGGGGATGCTGCTCCACCTCCGCCTGGATTTGCTCCATCACCGCCATTGCAATCTCCCAGCTGCTGCGAAGGAACGGTCCGTCCGGTCGGATAGACTCTTCCTCCGTGGCTGCCGATTGTAAGCCGAGCCAGCCGGCTCCCGGCGCCCCAGAACGAAAAGAAACGGACCATGCCCGTCGAACTGCCCGACCTGCCCTATCCCCGCGACGCCCTGCAGCCGCACCTCACGGCGGCGACGCTGGACCTGCACCACGGCCACCACCAGCGTGCCGATGTCGATGCGCTCAACGCCCGCATTGCCGGTACCGAACTGGCGGACCTGGCGCTGGAGGAGATCGTCCGTGCCAGCCAGGGCAGCCTGTTCGAAGCCGCCGCACAGGCCTGGAACCACGCCTTCTACTGGCAGTGCCTGCACCCACGTGCCGGCGGCGAGCCGCACGGCGCGCTGGCCGACCGCATCGCGCGCCAGTTCGGCGACACCCAGAAGCTGCGCGAGGAGTTCAACCGGGCCGCACTGGCCCTGTCCGGCTCGGGCTGGGCGTGGCTGGTGCAGCACCCGGATGGCCGTCTGGCCATCGTCACCACCCGCAACGCCAACACGCCACTGACCGGCGACAGCACGCCGCTGCTGGCCTGCGACCTGTGGGAACACGCCTATTACGCTGACTTCCAGGACGACCGCGGGCGCTACCTGCAGGCGTTCTGGAAACTGGTGAACTGGGATTTCGTCGGCGCCCGGCTGCGCTGAGGACGCGGACCCGGGCGGCAGGCGTGGGACCCTCCCGCCCGGCACACGCACGGCACCGCCGCGCTGCCCAGCCGCCATGACCCTTGCCGCGGGCCCAGCCGCGGGCATCCACCGCCCCCGGCACCCGCACCACGCCGGCATGGAGTGACACTGCCGCACCCGGCACGACGGCCCTCTCCCCGCAGCCCGCCCCTGCTCGGGCGCCGGTCGAAATGTGGGGGATGCAGCCATCGCAACGGGGCATCACCGCCAGCACGATCGGCGCGCGGCCTGCACGCCGCCGCCCGGCGTCATCTCGCCCGGGCATATCGGCGAAGGCCTGCCCGGTTTGCCCTGCCCCACCCAGGTTTGCGGCGGGCTTCGTTGCAGCCCGACTGGTGGCGACTGCGATTCAAGCGATCGCCACGCCTGGCGTGCAAGCACGCGCAGGAACGCGCCGCTACGCGGCTGATCCCGGGGCATTGCCGGTCCCGGGCCGGCGGCACAAGGTGGCTGGCGCGATCAGCGCTCGCGCAGCGCGCGCACCACCGGTTCCACCTGCGCCTGGCGGGCGAGCGCCTGCCCCACCCGCTCCAGCGCGTCGGCCAATGCCGCGGCATCGTCGTCGCGCAGATTGGCATGGCCCACCTTGCGGCCGTCGCGCGGTTGTTTGCCGTAGTCGTGCCAGTGGCCGGAGGGCTCGGCCAGCACCGCACGCGCATCGGGCATCCGGCCGAGCCAGTTGAGCATGCAGGCGTAGCCAAGCACGCGGGTATCGCCCAGCGGCAGCCCCAGCACCGCGCGCAGATGGTTCTCGAACTGCGAGGTCTCCGCGCCGTCGCTGGTCCAGTGGCCGGAATTGTGTACGCGCGGGGCCATTTCGTTGGCCAGCAGTTCGTCGCCGCGGCAGAACAGCTCCAGCGCGAACACGCCCACGTAGTCCAGCCGCTCGGCCACGCGACGCGCGTAACCGATGGCGGCCTCGTGCTGCGCCACGCTCGCCGGCGCCGGTGCCAGGCTCGCCGACAGCACGCCATCGACATGCCAGTTGCCGGTCAGCGGCCAGGCACGGAACTCGCCATCGCGGCCGCGCACGGCCACCACGCTGACCTCGCGGTCGAAGGCGACGAAGCCTTCAAGGATCAGGCCGGTCGCATCGACCTGGGCGCCCAGCGCCTGCCAGGCGGCGTCGATGTCAGCCTCGCCACGGATGCGGAACTGGCCCTTGCCGTCATACCCCAGCCGGCGCGTCTTGAGGATGCAGGGCATGCCGAACTCGACCGCCTTCGCCGCCAGCTCGTCGCGGCTGCGGATATCGGCGAACGGCGGCAGCGGGATGCCCAGTTCCTGGAACAGCGTCTTCTCGCTGAGCCGGTCCTGCGCCACGGCCAGCGCGGCCGGGTTGGGAAATACCGGCCTGCGCTCGGCCAGCCAGCGTGCGCTGGTGGCCGGCACGTTCTCGAAATCGAAGGTGACCACGTCCACCCGCGCGGCGAACTCGGCCAGCGCGGCGGTATCGTCGAACGCACCCACCTGCAGTGGCGCCAGCTGCCCCGCGCAGGCATCGGCCGCTGGATCGAACACCACGAAGCGCAGGCCCAGCGGGGCGCCGGCCAATACCATCATGCGGGCCAGCTGCCCGCCACCGAGGATGCCGACCGTGGTCATTGGCGCGGGTCGTCGGCGGCCATCACATCGGCGGTCTGGCGCGTACGGAACGCCTCCAGCGCCTGGCCGATGGCAGGGTGCGCCGGCGCCAGCATCGCCGCTGCGAACAGCGCCGCATTCGCGGCACCGGCAGTGCCGATGGCGAAGGTCGCCACCGGTATTCCCGCCGGCATCTGCACGATCGACAGCAGCGAATCCATGCCGTTCAGCGCCTTGGACTGCACCGGCACGCCCAGCACCGGCACCGCGGTCTTGGCCGCGATCATGCCTGGCAGGTGGGCGGCGCCGCCGGCACCGGCGATAATCGCGCGCAGCCCGCGCGGGCCGGCCTGTTCGGCATAGGTGAACAGCACGTCCGGCGTGCGGTGCGCCGAAACCACCTTCACTTCATAGGGCACGCCCAGCGCGTCGAGCTTCTGGGCCGCATGTTGCATGGTCTCCCAGTCGGACCGGGAACCCATCACGATGCCGACGAGCGGCGCGGAGGAATTGGGGGTCATTGGCCGTCACCTGCTGCAAAGACGTATTCTAGCCGTCTTCCACGCAAGACCACGACCCGATGGACCGCAAACTGCTTGACCTGCTCGTCTCGCCCGATACCCGCCAACCGCTGGCCCTGCTGGACAGCGCCGGGCTCGAAGCGCTGAACCGCGCCATCGCCGCCGGCGGCGTCGCCCGTGCCGACGGCAGCGCGCAGGCCGAACCGCTGCGCGAGGCGCTGGTCACCCGCGACCGCAAGCAGGTATTCCGGGTCGAGGACGGCATTCCGGTGCTGCTGGCCGATGAGGCCATCGTCACCGCGCAGATCGACGGCTTCCCGGGCAAGTGATGGTGCCGCAGCCGCCGGCCGCCCCGCCGCTGGAGCAGATCGAGGCCGACGTCGCCCGTGCCCTGGCCGAGGACATCGGCAGCGGTGACGTCACCGCCGCACTGCTGCCCGACACCGCCGACAGCGCCTATCTGCTGTGCAAGCAGGACGCGGTGGTCGCCGGCCGCCCCTGGTTCGACGCCACCCACCGCGCGCTCGATCCGCAGGTCAGGATCGACTGGCGGGTGCGGGAGGGCGAGCACGTCGCCGCCGGCACCGTGCTGGCCACCCTGCAGGGCCGCAGCCGCGCCCTGGTCAGCGCCGAGCGCACCTCGCTGAACTTCATGCAGACGCTGTCGGCCACCGCCACCACCACCGCGCGGTACGTCGCGGCCGTGGCCGGTACCGGGGCGCGCATCCTCGATACCCGCAAGACCCTGCCCGGCCTGCGCCTGGCGCAGAAGTACGCTGTGCGCTGCGGCGGCGGCGAGAACCACCGCCTCGGCCTGTACGACATGGTCATGCTCAAGGAAAACCACATCCGCGCCGCCGGCTCGCTGACCGCCGCGGTACGCGCCGCGCGCACGTGCCAGCCGGCGCTGCCGCTGGTGGTCGAGGTCGAGGACCTGGCGCAGCTGGAAGAAGCCCTTGCCGCCGGCTGCGACCGCATCCTGATCGACGACTTCACCCCGGCCATGCGTCGCGACGCGGTCCGCATCGCCGCACGCCAGTCGCACGGCCGGCGCATTCCGCTGGAAGTCTCCGGCAGCGTCGGCCTGGACGGGCTGCGCGCGATTGCCGAGGACGGGGTGGACTGCATTTCCATCGGCGGGCTGACCAAGCACGTGCAGGCGATCGACCTGTCGCTGAAGCTGGGTCCGCCGCCCCGCTGATTTCACGACACGGCCACGGCCGGCTCTGCGAGGCTCGCATGCACGCCCGAAGGGAACCTGCCGTGGTCCACCGCTTCCTGCTCTGCTGTGCGCTGTCGCTGCCTGCCCTGCCGGCCATGGCCGTGGAGGTCTGCGACATTCCCCCGCGCTATGGCGTGGGCGAGATCGCCAAGGCCATCGTCCGCGCCGCCTGCGGCGAACACCGCCTCTGGTACCGGCCCTTCATCGACCGCGATGGCCGCATCGCCAGCCTCGCCGTCACCGAGGCCGAGAGCGGCAGCCTGGCCGACGATGGCCTGATCGCCTGGCAGCGGGTGGCCGGCTATTGGCGCGAGAGCGGCACGCTGTCGCCGATGGGTGCCCTGCCCGGCGCCCGCAGCTGCATGGCCATGCCCGGCGAACGCACGACCGACAACGACTGCCGCGCCTTCCTGGTCGACAACCCGTGGTCGGCCGCCTTCGTTTCCTGGGTCATGGCACGCGCCGCGGTACCGGGCTTCGCCCGTTCGCCACGGCATATCGACTACATCCGTGCCGCCCGCCGCACCGGGGGCGACGGCGGGCCGTACCGGCTCACCGACCCGGCACTGGAAAAGCCGGCACCCGGCGACCTGCTGTGCTTCCTGCGCGAGCGCAGCCGGCCACTCAGCTACAGCGGCCTGGCCCAGGCCCTGGACAATGGCGGCGCCGACCGCTGGAAGTCGCACTGCGAAGTGGTCGTGGCCGCCAATGCCGGCGGCGACCAGACCCTGTACCTGATCGGCGGCAACGTCGCCAACACGGTGGTCATGCGCAAGCTGCCACTGGACCGTACCGGCCGCCTGGTCATGCCGTCGCAGGCCGATGCACCGCCGGCAGCGCTGGAAGCGGCCTGCTCGCCGGGCCGCGAAGAGACGTGCGATTTCAACCGGCAGGACTGGGCTGCGCTGCTGAAGCTGGTCGAAGCGCCGCCGGCACAGCCGCCACCGGGCACGACTGGGACACCGCGGTAGGCAGCGCGGCAGGACGCCCGATCCCTGGCCGCCTCGCCGCCGATGCGCACGCACCCGCCACCGCACCGGCGTGGTTCCGCTTTTGCGCGCGCCCGCCTAAAGTGGCGCCATGCCTACCTTGTTGATTCTGATGATCGTCGGCGCCATCGGCTATGCCTTCTGGGATGCGTCCCGGGCCGCGGCCGAGCGCGCGACCGAACTGGGCCGCAATGCCTGCCAGGCCGCGGACGTGCAATGGCTGGACCAGAGCGTGCACGCGACCGGCCTGCGCCTGTGCCGCCTGCCCAGCGGCTGGCTGGGCTTCGAGCGCAGCTTCCGTTTCGATTATTCCTACGACGGCGTCGAGCGCCACAGCGGGCGCATGGTGTTGCGCGGCAGGCAACTGGTGTCCTTCGTCGGACCGGCAACGGCGCGGGTGAGCACGCTGCAGCCACGCACCGAGGAAGCCGAAGACATCTGAGCGGCGGCCGCCGCGCCCTGGTCGCACGCACGCGCGCAAACGAAACCGCCGCCTCGCGGCGGCGGTGTTGCCTACTTCACGACCCGCAGGAACGGGCGCTTGCCCGAGGGTTGCGGTGGATCCGGCGGCGTGGGCGGCGGCGTATCGTCGTCATGCGGCTCCGGACCATCGGTGCCCGGGATGTCGTCGGGCAATGCCATGCCCTGCCCGGTTTCGCGGGCATAGACCGCCAGCACCGCGGCGATCGGCACGTTCACCGGGAAGCTGACACCGGAGAAGCGCGCGGTGAAACTCACCGCATCGTTGTCGATGTGCAGCCGCATCACCGCGCGCTCGGCGATGTTGAGCACGACCCGCTCGTCCTTGACCGCGCTGGCCGGCACCTGCACGCCCGGCACGCCGGCGTCGACCATGATGTGCGGGGTCATGCCGTTGTCGTTGATCCACTCCACCAGCGCCCTCAACAGGTAGGGACGATGGCTGCTCATGCGGAAAGATTCTTCACTCATGTGACAAGTGTACGCGGCATCGAACACCATCACCGCCAATGGGCGGTGATCGATAAGTCTGCATACAGCAGATGCGTCAGACCGGCAGGTCGCGCAGCTTCTTTTCCTGCTCGGTGAGACTGCGGATGAAGCCCGGGTTGCGGAAGATGCGGTTGCCGTAATCCTCGATCGCCTTGCCATCCTTGGGCAGCGGGATGCCGAGTGACTCGAGTCGCCAGACGATCGGCGCCATGGCGCAGTCGGCCAGGCTCATTTCCGGGTTGAGGAAGAACTTGGACGCCTTGAACAGTGGCACCGACTGCGCCACCAGTTCCTTCAGGCGCTTGCGGGCCGCCTCGGCCTGGGTCTTGTTGCCCAGCTGGATCGCCTGCACCTGCGGCACCCAGTCATGCTCGATGCGCAGCATCGCCAGGCGCAGGCGCGCCCGCGACAACGGGTCCACCGGCATCAGCGGCGGATGCGGGTAGCGCTCGTCCAGGTATTCGCTGACCACGGAGGCCGCATACAGCACCAGCTCGCGCTCGACCAGGGTCGGTACCGAGTGGTAGGGGTTGAGGTCGATGAGGTCTTCCGGCGGGTTCTGCGGATCGACCGGCACCAGATCGTAGGTGACACCCTTCGCCGCCAGCACCAGCCGCACCCGGTGGCACAGGACATCGTCATTGGCCGAGAACAACGTCAGGATATTTCGCATGCGCACACTCGCCGCCATCAAGGGCTCTCCAAGGGCCGGAATCCGCCAGCCTTACGGCGCCGCGGGCCCAGCGCCCGCGGTCCGCCACCTTCCCTGAGTGTGCAGTCAGCCGCTGCCGATGCCAAGTGCCGGGCAACTTCCCCCAGCGGCCCGGCGACCCACCCTCGCGTCAATGCACGTCCGTCCAGTACTCGTTCTTGAGCAGGTAAGCCAGGAAGGAGAGCAGCGCCAGGAACAGTATCACCCACACGCCCAGGCTCTGGCGCTTGAGCGCGGCCGGCTCGCCGGCGTACTCGAGGAAGTTGGTGATGTCGCGGACGGTCTGGTCGTATTCCTGCGGCGTCACCCGGCCCGGGCTGGTGACCACCAGCCGCTCCGGATGCCGCTCGCCGGCGGCGTCGGGCTCGCCGAACTCGGCGTGCTGCAGGCCCTGCAGCTCCCACAGCGGATTGGGCATGGAGGCGTTCGGGAACAGCTTGTTGTTCCAGCCCAGCGGCCGCGACTCGTCCAGGTAGAACGACTTGAGGTAGGTGTAGACCCAGTCGCTCTGGCGCACGCGCGCGATCAGGCTCAGGTCCGGCGGCATCTTGCCGAACCACTTTTCACCCTGCTCCTTGGTCATGGCGACGTGGATCTGCTCGCCGAACTTGGCGCCGGTGAAATTCAGGTTGTCCATCACCTGCTGCTCGGTGAGGCCGAGGTCGGATGCCATGCGCGAGTAGCGCAGGTACTTCAGCGAATGGCAGCCCGAGCAGTAGTTCATGTAGGCCTGGGCACCGCGCTGCAGCGATGCCTGGTCGGACAGGTCGTTGCCGGCCTGCTGCAGCGCTCCTTCGGTAGCGGCGAAGGTGGTGGCCGAGAACAGGAGCGCGGCAGCGGCCGTTGCCAGCAAGGCAATCCATTTCTTAGTCATGCGTCGTCACCCGCTCCGGCACCGGCTTGGTCTTGTCCAGCTTGGTCCACACTGGCATGGTCAGGAAGAAGAGGAAGTAATACGCGGTCAGGAAGCGGCCGATGATGGTCTCCACCGGGTCGGTACCCGGGCCCGCGCCGATCTTGCCCAGCCACACGAAGCTGATCGCGAAGCCGAACAGCAGCAGCTTGGACAGCAGGCCGCGGTAGCGGTAGGACTTGACCTTGGCGCGGTCCAGCCACGGCACCAGGAACAGGATCGCGATGGCGCCGAACATCACCAGCACGCCGCTGAGCTTGTGCGGGATCACCCGCAGCATCGCGTAGTAAGGCGTGTAGTACCACACCGGCTTGATGTGCGCCGGGGTCACCAGGCTGTTGGCCTCGGTGAAGTTGTCGTGCTCGAGGAACCAGCCGCCGAATGCCGGGGCGAAGAAGATGATGAAGGCGGCGATGACCATCATCGCGAACACGTAGAAGGTGTCCTTCACCGTGTAGTACGGGTGGAACGGCACGCCGTCAGCCGGGGCGGTCGGCGACCAGCGGTTGCCCTTCGGCCCCTTCTTGATCTCCACGCCGTCGGGGTTGTTGGAGCCCACCTCGTGCAGCGCGCCCAGGTGCAGCACCACCAGCAGCAGCAGCACCAGCGGCACCGCGATGACGTGCAGGGCGAAGAAGCGGTTCAAGGTGGCGTCGGACGGCAGGTAGTCGCCCATGATCCACTCGGTCAGGCCGTTGCCGATCACCGGGATGGCGCCGAACAGCGAGATGATGACCTTCGCGCCCCAGAACGACATCTGGCCCCACGGCAGCACGTAGCCCATGAAGGCTTCGGCCATCAGCGCCAGGTAGATCAGCATGCCCAGGATCCACACCAGCTCGCGCGGCTTCTTGTAGGAGCCGTACATCAGGCCGCGGAACATGTGCAGGTACACGACGATGAAGAACAGCGAGGCGCCGGTGCTGTGCATGTAGCGGATCAGCCAGCCCCACTCCACGTCGCGCATGATGTACTCGACCGAGGCGAAGGCTTCCGCCGCGCTGGTCTTGTAATGCATGGTGAGGAAGATGCCGGTGACGATCTGGTTGACCAGCACCACCATCGACAGCACGCCGAAGATGTACCAGATGTTGAAGTTCTTCGGCGCGTAGTACTCGGACATGTGCTTCCGGTACATCGGCATCAGCGCCGGGGCGCGGTCGTTGACCCAGCCCATCACGCCGTTGGCGGCGCGAACGAGGATGTTGTCAGCCATGATTACGCCGCCCCCTTGGGATCGACACCGATGACGATGGTGTTGTCGTCGGCGTAGTGATGTGGTGGCACGACCAGGTTGGTCGGTGCCGGCACGCCCTGGAACACGCGTCCGGCCATGTCGAAGCGCGACTTGTGGCAGGGGCAGAAGTAGCCGCCCTTCCATTCCGGGTCATACGGCTCGGGCTTGATTTCGGCGGCCATCTCCGGCGAGCAGCCCAGGTGGGTGCACAGGCCGACCAGCACCGAGATTTCCGGCTTGATCGAGCGCAGCTCCGGACTGGCCTTGCGCACGTAGTCCGGCTGCTGGTCCAGGTTCTCGGACTTGGGGTCGCGCAGGCGGCCATCAAGCGTCGGCAGCGCGTCGAGCACCGCCTTGGAGCGCTTGACGATCCAGATCGGCTGGCCTCGCCACTCCAGCACCAGGCGCTGCCCCTCCTGCAACGCGCTGATGTCGGCATTCACCGGTGCGCCGGCCAGCTGGGCCTTGGCACTGGGATTCCATGACTTGATGAAAGGAACTGCTGCGAAACCTGCCCCGACTGCGCCGACCACGGCGGTGGTCGCTGTCAGGAAGCGCCGGCGTCCGGCATTTACTGGATCGTTTACCCCATCGTTGGCCATCCGGCCCTCCGATATTGATTAGGTGGCTTGCGGCTGCCTGCGCCCGGTGGAACCGGACCGCTCAGAATCGAATCTCCCCCGAGTTTAGCTGAACGTTCAGCGGCCGCACAACGCGATGAAACACGAGTGCATGACTTTTGTCACGTGCTCCCGGAATTAAGCGCAAAAGTACTCATTGGCGCGAGCCCAGCTCGCCACGGTAGCGGTCGGCCAACTGCGCAACGCGCTTCACGTAGTACCGGGTTTCGCTGTAGGGGGGCACCCCGCCATGCCGGTCCACGGCGCCCTCGCCTGCGTTGTATCCGGCCGCGGCCAGCGTCAGGTCGCCGTTGAAGCGGCGCAGCAGCCACGACAGGTACTGCACCCCGCCGCGGATGTTCTGGCTGGCGTCGTAGGCGTCGCTCACGCCGAAGCGGCGCGCGGTGGCCGGCATCAGCTGCATCAGCCCCTGCGCGCCGGCGCGGCTCAGGGCGGTGGGATTGAATGCCGACTCGGCATGGATCACCGCGCGCACCACGGCCTCCTCGACCCCGAACTCACGCGCAGCGGCAGCGATCTCCGAGCTGTAGGCCTGGGTGTTGAGCCGCACCGTGCCGAAGTTCACCCCGGGGTTGGCGCCACAGGCGTAGCAGCGCTCGATGTAGCTGTAGCGGATGGTGCGCACTTCGCCCAGGCTGGCGACCTGTGCCGGCCGGGCGCTGGTGTAGTGGCGCACGCCGTCCTTCATGTAGGTATAGACCTGCCCGCTGACCACCCGTTGCGCGCGGCTGGGGCCGGGGGTGGAACGCGGCGGCGCGGTACTGGCTGCCGCCGCTGCCGCCGTCGCCGGGGCGGGAACTGGGGCAGGAGCCGGGGCGGTGGCGGCAACCGCGGTGGTCGGCCGCCGCTCGCTCGGGCGCGGCGCGGCGGACGACGGCCGGTAGCTGCCGACCACGCTGCAGCTGGCGCCACGAATGCGCTTGCTGACGTAATTGGAGACGCCGTCGGCACCGAGACACTTGTACAGGGTACCGGCACTGGCCGGCACAGCCGTCAGCGCGACGATCAATACCCCAGCGATCCCCAGTGCGGTCTTCATTGCGGGCGGAAGTGTCCCAGTTTCCCGGCCGGAATGCCAACTGCCGGCCCTGGCCGTTACGCCCCCGGCGGCAACCCCGGTACAATCGCCCCCCGCCGCGGCGCCAGCGCCGCGGCGGGGGGCGAT
>NZ_LDJO01000036.1 GCF_001431595.1 Stenotrophomonas acidaminiphila | reverse complement strand
CCTGGTGTACGCGCGCGGGCTGACCTCGCTGCCGAACAGGTCGTGCTTGTCCACCCGCGCGCCGTACACCAGGTCCACGCTGCCGGTCAGCGCCCACTCGTCCTGCAGGAACAGCGCGTACTGCCTGGCCGTTTCCTCGCCGCTGGCGAAGGAAGGGTGTTCGAGCCGTTCCTCGCGCGCCTCGAAGCCGCTGGTGAGGCGGTGGCTGCGGCCCAGCGCGATGCCGTAATGGCCGTTGAGCGAAGCCTCGCCGGCTTCCTGCTCGGGCGAAGGCGCCACGCCGCCGGTGTTGCGCTGGCGCTGGTGGATAGTGGCGACCTGCGCGGCCAGGCGCAGCTGGCCGCCGCCGATCCCGCCGTCGTAACCCAGCCCGACCTGGGTGCGGTCGAAATCATAGGACTGGCGATGGAACAGGCCGGCGCCGGTACGGGTGCCGTACCAGCGGTCCTCGTCGCTCTTCATCGCGGTGAACGCCAGCCGCTGGCCCTGCGCCGGCTGCCATTGCAGGCGCGCGCGCAGCGTGGCCTGCTCCTGGCCCTCGCGCTGGTCCAGCCGCGGCTGGTCCGGCTCCGGCACCGGTTGCTGCTTCTGCCATGCACCATCCACGGCCAGCGCGAAGGTCTTGCCCAGCGGGCCGGCCAGATGCGCGGCCGCCTGCTGGAAGCGGCCGCCATCGTCTTCGGGCAACAGACCCAGCGACGTGCGCAGCGCGCCGCCCCACTGCGTGCCGGGGCCCCGGGTGATGATGTTGATGACCCCGCCCAGCGCGTCGGACCCGTACAGCGAGGACAGCGGCCCGCGCACGATCTCGACCCGTTCGATCGCCTCCAGCGGGATCCAGCCGAACTGCAGGTCGCTCAACCCGAATACCTGGTCGGTGGCGGCGATGCGCTCGCCATCGACCAGCACCAGCGTATGCCGGCTCTCCATGCCGCGGACGCTGACCACGCGGCGGCCAAGGCTGCCGACGGCGCGGATGTTGAGCCCGGGCGTGTCGCGGATCGCATCGAGCACGTCGCGCGCCGGCCGCGTGCGCAGTTCCTCGCCGCTGACGACGGTGACGCTGGCCGGCGCACGTTCGACGCTGCGCTCGCTGGCGGTGGCGGTGACCACCACCGCATCAAGGTCGGTGGGAACGGCGGCTGAGTTGGCGGCGGCGAGCGCGATGCCCGGCGCCAGCATCGATGCCAGGCCGATACCGGCGGACAGGCGCGTACGGGCGCCCGACACGCGCCGGGAGTGTCGTGGAGTCATGGTCCGTGTTTCCTCTGGAATGAAGCCGCGCTGCCGGCGGGTGGCGGCCGATGAGAGTCAACGGAACAATAACCATTCTCATTTAAAGGGCATTGACCTGGATCAAGCCCGGCACATTGCCCCGCCGCCGCCGAGGCGGCGTGGCCCGCTCAACCGCGCCCGAGCTGCGACAGCGGCAGCGCGCGGAACTCCTTGACCGTGCGCAGCACGAAGCTGGAATTGACGTCGGCCACGCCGGTGGCGTCGAGCAGCTTGTCGAGCAGGAACGCCGAGAAGTGATCCAGGTCGCGCACGTAGATGTGCAGCAGGTAGTCCATGTCGCCGGTGAGCGCGTGGCAGGCCACCACCTCGTCCCACAGCTGCACCGCCTCGACGAAATGGCCGATTGCCGCCTGCCCGTGCTTGGACAGCTGCACGCGTACGAACGCCTGCAGGCCCAGGCCGATGGCGCGCGGCTCCAGGCGCGCGCCGTAACCGGCGATCACCCCGTCCGCTTCCAGCCGCTGCACGCGGCGCAGGCAGGCCGACGGCGAGAGATTCACCCGCGTGGCCAGTTCGGCATTGGTGGCGCGGCCATGCTGCTGGATTTCCGCCAGCAGGCGCAGATCGGTGCGGTCGAGGGAGATGGCATTCATTTTGTTGCCTCGCAACATCGAATCGACGCAACAATCTTGCGTCATGGCAGCCGCTCGACGCAATTTCGCACACCTGTTGCGCGCGCGGATTTCTACCATCAAGGCGATCTACTTTCCGGAACCGCCCCATGGACACGTCCCCGCGCCGCGTAGAGCACCAGCAGACCGACAAGGGATATGTGCCGGTCTACACCACCGCCGTGGTGGAGCAGCCGTGGGACGGCTACAGCGCCGACGACCATGCCACATGGAGCACGCTGTACCGGCGCCAGCGCGAGCTGCTGGTCGGCCGTGCCTGCCGCGAGTTCCTCGATGCCCAGGACGAGATGGGCATGAGCGAGCACATGATCCCGCGCTTCGACCAGCTCAACGAGGTGCTCGGTGCCGCCACCGGCTGGACCCTGGTGGGCGTGGAGGGGCTGCTGCCGGAACTGGACTTCTTCGAGCACCTGGCCAACCGCCGGTTCCCGGTGACGTGGTGGATCCGCCGCCCCGACCAGATCGACTACATCGCCGAGCCGGACCTGTTCCACGACCTGTTCGGCCACGTGCCGCTTTTGATGAACCCGGTATTCGCCGACTACATGGCCGCCTACGGCCGCGGTGGCGTCAAGGCCCACGCCATCGGCCCGGACGCGCTGCAGAACCTCACCCGCCTGTACTGGTACACGGTGGAGTTCGGCCTGATCGATACCGCCGATGGCCTGCGCATCTACGGCGCCGGCATCGTTTCCTCCAAGGGCGAATCGCTGTACTCGCTGGAATCGGCGGCGCCGAACCGGATCGGCTTCGACCTGGAGCGGATCATGCGCACCCGCTACCGCATCGACACCTTCCAGAAGACCTATTTCGTCATCGACAGCTTCGAGCAGCTGATGGCGGCGACCGAACCGGACTTCACCCCGATCTACGCGCGGCTCGCCGGGCAGGCGCACCTGCCGGCCGGCGACGTGCAGGACGGCGACCGCGTGTTCCAGCGCGGCAGCGGCGAAGGCTGGGCCGACGGCGGCGACGTCTGAACGGGCGTATCGCAGCGCAGCCAAAGTGAAAGAGCCGCCCGCGGGCGGCTCTTTCGCTGGTACTCCCGGAACCGGCCGCTCAGGGCGCCGGCCGGGTGGCGGCCGGTGCATGGCGGCGGCCATAGCGGCGGTCCAAGCGGATGCCGATGGCCACCGCGACCACCAGCGGCACCGTCCACGGGAACAGTTCGACCAGCAGCGGCGGCACCGCGGCGTGCGCCTGCAGCCACTGCCACACCGGGCGCATGCCGATGCCGAGGAAGGCCACGTGGGTGGCGATGCCCGCGCCCAGCATGGACTGGTAGTGCTGGCGCAGTGCCCAGTCCGGACGCGACGGGCCGCGACGGGCGAATTTCCACATGCGCCAGCCCACCCACAGGCCGATCGTCGCAAAACCCAGGAACAGCGGCTGGCGCTGGCCGATGCCCACCAGCAGCGTGGCCAGCGCCAGCAGCAGCGTCGGCCACAGCGCCAGCTTCCAGCCGATCCGCGCCACCAGCCGCTTCCAGTCGCGCTTGTCGGTGACCGCGCGCCAGGCCAGCCAGGCGGCGTTGCCGGTGAGGGCCATCAGGTAGGCCAGGAACAGCGCCGACAGCGGCTGCCGGCGGAACACGGCGTACTCCACGGTGATCGGCAGCGCGGTGGCGACGATCGTCGCCATGGCCAGCAGGTACACCTTGCCCAGCGCACGATGGCGCGGCGAGCCCTTCTTCATCAGCGCCGCCGACCAGAAGCCGACCAGCGCGACCACCCCGGCCAGCACGTGCAGCGCGACGAACAACGAGTACCCAGGCATGAGACGTCCTCCGATGGCAGCCGGCGGAATGCGGCGGCTCGTGCACAGGTTCGTTGAACAGCACCCGCCACGGCAGTCGCCGTGGTCACCTACGGACCCTGCCGGAAGTCACTTTCTGCGGCGTCCCCCTTGCCGCCGGCCAGCGCGCCCACCAGCATGCACGCATGGAACTCGGCTCGCAGTCGCGCTGGCGCGGACTTCTCCACCCCCTCAATCTGGCCGGACTGCTCACCTGGTGTGCGGTGGCCTTCACCCTGCCCTACGGCGACGCTCCGTCGCAGCCCTGGCGCTGGGGCTGTGCACTGGTGTTCCTGGCCGCGTTCCTGTTGGCAACCGCACTGCCGCGGGCGTCCTGGCAGCGGGCCACGCTGCTGCTGGTCGAAGCCGCCGCGGCGCTGGCGCTGGTACGCCTGGCCCACCACAGCGGGGTGGCGCCGGCACTGCTGGTGATGCTGGCCGCGCAGGTCGCCGCCAGCTGGCCGCCGCGCAGCGCCGTGGTGGCCGTCGCCGCCCTCAATCTGGGCATGTACCTCGTGCTGCGCGGGGTCAACGGGCATGCCGGCGTGGTGGTGCTGATCTTCGCCGGGTTCCAGGCATTCGCCATGTTGACCACCCACTACGCACGCGGCGCCGAGCAGGCCCGCGACCGGCTGGCGCAGGTCAACGCCGACCTGTTGGCCACCCGCGCGCTGCTGGCCGACAGTTCGCGCGATGCCGAACGCCTGCGCCTGTCGCGCGAACTGCACGACGTCGCCGGGCACAAGCTCACCGCGCTGCGGCTGCAGCTGCGTGCGCTGGCCGGGGAGGCCGGCGCACCGCCGGGGCTGGCACTGTGCGAACGGCTGTCCGCCGAACTGCTGGGCGACCTGCGCGCGGTGGTGCAGTCGCTGCGCGACAGCGACGGGCTGGACATCGCCACCGCCCTGCACGCGCTGGCCGCGCCGCTGCCGCGGCCGCGCCTGCACCTGCTGCTGGACGACAATGTGCAGCTGCACGACACCGCGCTGGCCGAGGCAGTACTGCGCTGCGTGCAGGAAGCGCTGACCAACAGTGCGCGCCATGGCGAAGCGCAGGTGCTGCACGTCGCCCTGCGGCAGCACCAAGGGCGCCTGCTGCTGGACATGCACGACGACGGCCAGCTGCGCGGCGAACTGCACGAGGGCAACGGCCTGACCGGCATGCGCGAACGGGTCGCCGAGCATGGCGGCAGGCTGCAACTGCAGCGCAACGCCTCCGGCGCGCTGCACATCCAGGCGGAGTTCGCGGCGTGAACGGCGCCCCACGCATCGCCCTGGTCGACGACCAGGCCCTGATCCGCGCCGGGCTGCGCGCATTGCTGCAGCAGCAGGGCATCGACATCGTGTTCGAAGCCGACAGCGGCGAGTCGCTGCTGGCCCAGTTGGCGCTGCAGCCGGTACAGCTGGTCGTCTCCGACATCCGCATGCCGGGCATGGACGGCATCCAGGCGTTGCAGGCGCTGCGCGCGCGCGGTGACGCCACGCCCTGCCTGTTCCTGACCACCTTCGACGACAGCGACCTGCTGCTGCGCGCCACCGCGGCCGGCGCCCAGGGGTTCCTGCTCAAGGACGCCGCGCCGGAAGACCTGCGCGAGGCCATCGTCCGCATCGTCGCCGGCCAGGCCCTGCTGCAGCCGGTCAGCACCGACCCGGTGCGGCAACGCTATCGCTACCACGCCGACGATGCGCCCAGGGAGCTGTTCAGCCAGAAGGAGGTGGCGGTGCTGCGGCTGATGGCCGGCGGCTACAGCAACCGCGAGATCGCCGGCAGCCTGTTCCTGGCCGAGGGCACGGTGAAGAACTACGTCTCGGCCATCCTCGACAAACTCGATACCCGCGACCGCACCCGCGCGGTACTCAAGGCGATCACCCTGCGCATCATCTGAGCGCCGTCGCCCTCACGACGCGGCGCTGCGTACCTCCACGGTGACGTGCACGATCTCCTCGTGGATCGACAGCGCGCGATGGAATACCTCGGCCTCCACGCCCGGCGCGGTCGCCACCTCCATCGCGCAGGCGAAGCGGCCACGGCCGACCTGCCAGACATGCAGGTCGCTGATCCGGGCCGGTACCGGCCCCTGTTCGACCGCTTCGCGGATCTCGGCCACCACCGGCGCATCCATCTCCGCGTCCAGCAGCACCCGCCCGGTCTGCCGGATCAGGCCCCACGCCCACACCGACACCAGCACCGCGCCGACGATGCCCATCAGCGGATCCAGCCAGGACGCGTTGAAGTACAGGCCACCAAGCAGGGCGATGATCGCCAGCACCGAAGTGGCCGCATCGGCCAGCACGTGCAGGTAGGCCGAGCGCTGGTTGAGGTCATGCTGGTGATGGCCGTGGTGATGATGGTGGCCGTGGTCGTGATTGTGATTGTGATTGTGATTGTGATTGTGGTGATCGCCATGGTCGTGGGCGTGGCCATGACCGTGGTGGTGCTGGTCGCGCAGCCACCACGCGCACAGCAGGTTCACCGCCAGCCCCACCACGGCGATGGCGATGGCCTGCTGGTAGTGGATCGGGCTGGGCTTGAACACGCGCGCGATCGACTCGAACGCCATCAGCCCGGCCACGCCCAGCAGCAGGATCGCACTGGTGTAGCCGGCCAGGATCTCGATCTTCCAGGTGCCGAAGGCGAAGCGCGGATCGTCGCGGTAGCGCCGCGCGCAGGCATAGGCGAACGCGGCCAGCCCCAGCGCCAGCGCATGCGAGCTCATGTGCCAGCCGTCGGCCAGCACCGCCATCGAGTTGAACCACCAGCCGCCGGTGATCTCCACCCCCATCATCAGCACGGTCAGGATCATGGCGCGGCGGGTGTTCTTCTCCGCCATCGGGTTGCCCTGGCTGAAGACATGGCTGTGCCGGCGGGACACGGCAAGGGTTTCGAGGTTCATCGTGGCGGCCTTTTCAGATACCCCCATAGGGTATACGATAAGCACCATGGCACAGATCCAGCGCGACAGGAAGAAACTGCTTGCCCGGGTGCGCCGCATCGCCGGCCAGGTGGCGGCGCTGGAACAGGCGCTGGAAGCCGGCGACGACTGCGATGCGGTCCTGGTGCAGATCGCCGCGGCCAAGGGCGCCATGCACGGGCTGATGCTGGAAGTGATGGCCGGCCACCTCAGCGACCACGTCGTGGCCGAGCCCGACCCGGCGCGGCGCGCGGACGAGGCCGGGGTGCTGCTGGAGCTGCTCAAGCGGCACGCGCGCTGAAGCCGGCGCAGGTCGCCCACCGGGCATGAATGCGGGCCGCCGGGGCACCCCCCGACGGGCCATGTAAAATGCCCGATTTTTCGGTCAGGACCATGGCGAAAGCTTCCACACGGGCGCCCGTGCTGGGCCCGGCGTTCATTCGCCTGCTGGCCCGCTTCGGCGACGCCGACCTCCCGCGCACGCCGCCGGTGCTGACCGAGCGGCTGGCGCAGTGGTTCGACTGGAACCGCGCCATCACCCTGTCGCGCGCGCTGGACAACCGCCTGCCCGAAGCGGCCGACGGCCCGGGCTTCGACGACGCCCAGGAAGCCGAATGCGCACGCCTGCGGCGTTCGCTGCGGGAGGCCATCGACGCCGACGTCGACCTGTCCGCGCCGCGGCGCAAGGACGCCAGCGCCGCCGCGGTCGACCCCGGCTACCTGCCCTACCGCCAGCACTGCCTGGCCATGCAGCGCGCGATGCAGGCAGCCACCGGCCTGCTGCGCGGCCGCCTGCGCGACATGCTGGCGCTGCAATCGCCGGCCAAGGCGCGGCTGGCCGAGGTGGACGCGGTGATGGAAGCCACGCTCAGCCCGCGCGAACAGGCCCTGCTGGCCATCGTGCCGGGCCTGCTCGGCCTGCACTACCAGCGCCTGCGCGACGCCGCCCTGCCCGAATCCACCGGCGCCGACGCGCCGGACGACACCCCCGCCACTCCCGCCGCCGGCCCCTGGCTGGCACGGTTCCGCCAGGACATGCGCACCGCGCTGCTGGCCGAACTGGAAGTCCGCTTCCACCCCATCGACGGCCTGCTCGCCGCGTTGCGCACCCGGTAACCGCATCTCCATGTCCAGAAATCCCATCGTTCCCGTCGTGTTCCTTGCCGGCCTGCTGGCCGTGTGCTGGATCGGCATCGGCTACCTCGGCAGCCACCCGCTGGCCACCGCCGTCGCCGCGCTGATCGCCGCCTGCTACCTGGCCGGCGCCTTCGAGCTGCTGCGCTACCGGCAGGCCACCGCCACGCTGGTACAGGCGCTGCCATCGCTCGGCGACGCCGCCGGCGACCTCGACGGCTGGCTGTCGCGGCTGCAGCCAGGCCTGCGCAATGGCGTGCGGCTGCGCATCGAGGGCGACCGCGTCGGCCTGCCGGCGCCGGCGCTGACCCCCTACCTGGTCGGGCTGCTGGTACTGCTGGGCATGCTCGGCACCCTGCTGGGCATGATGGCGACCCTGCGCGGCACCGGGCTGGCCCTGGAAAGCGCCACCGACCTGGACGCCATCCGCAGTTCGCTGGCCGCACCGGTCAAGGGCCTGGGCTTCGCCTTCGGCACCTCGATCGCCGGCGTCGCCAGCTCGGCCGCGCTGGGCCTGCTGTCGGCGCTGCTGCGGCGCGAGCGCGCGCAGGCCGTGCAGCAGCTCGATGCCGGCATCGCCGCGCAACTGGGGCACCTGTCGCACGCGGTCCAGCGCCGCGAGACCTTCCGCCTGCTGCAGGAACAGAACGCACTGATGCCGGCACTGGTCGAGCGCCTGCAGGCCCTGGCCGGCACCCTGGAACGCCAGCAGCACGACGCCGGGCAACGCCTGCAGTCCAGCCAGCAGGAGTTCCACCAGCGCAGCGAGGCCGCGTGGACGCAGCTGGCCGCGTCGCTGCAGCAGGCGCTGCGCGACGGCATCGCCCAGCAGGCCAACGCCGTCGGTGCAGCGCTGCAGCCGGTGGTGGATACCACCATGGCCGGGTTGGCGGACCGATCCGAGCACCTGCACGCGGCCATCGAACAGGCCGTGCGCCGCCAGCTCGACGGCCTGGACAGTGCCGTGCAGGGTGCGGCCAGCGCAGCCCGTGACAGCTGGAGCGCCGCCGTCGCCGAGCAGCAGCGCGGTAACGCCGCACTGGCCGACGGCCTGCAGCAGGCGCTGCAGCAGTTCGCCGCCACCTTCGAGCAGCGCTCGGCCGCGCTGGTCGATGGCGTGGCGACGCGGCTGGAAGACAGCACCCACCGGACCGCCGATGCCTGGAACAGCGCACTGGCACGCCAGCTCGACGCCCAGGCGGCATTGGCCCAGCGCAACGAGCAGGCACTGGTTGCCGCCGCCGACCACTTCGACCGGCATGCGCATGCGCTGGTCGACAGCCTGGGCCAGGCGCACGCCGAACTGCAGTCGGCACTGGCCGCGCGCGACGAACAGCGGCTGGCGCACTGGTCGCAGTCGCTGGCGGCGATGCTGGCCACGCTGGAAGAGAACTGGCAGCGCAACGGCGCGCAGGTCGCGCAGCAGCAGCAGCAGGTCTGCGATGCGCTGGCGCGCACCGCGGGCGAGGTCTCGGCGCAGCTGCAGGCCGCGGCCGGCGGCGCGCTGGAGGGCATCGCCGGCAACGCGCAGGCGCTGACCGACGCGGCCGCCGCCTTCGCCCTGCGCAGCGAGGCCATGATCGACGCCCTGCAGCGTTCGCATGGCGAACTGCAGGACGCGCTGCAGGCGCGCGACGCGCAGCGCTTGGCGCAATGGCGCGACGCCTTCGCCACGCTGACCGGCGAGTTCGGCCAGCGCTGGGAACACAGCAGCGCCCAGGTCGCCGCGCAGCAGCAGCAGGTCTGCGACACCCTGGCGCAGACCACCCGGGCGATCCACGCGCAGGCGCAGGCGCAGGCACGCGACACCCTGGCCGAGATCGAGCGGCTGGTCGCCACCGCCTCCGAAGCGCCGCGTGCCGCCGCCGAAGTGGTCGCCGAGCTGCGCCAGAAGCTGTCCGACAGCATGGTGCGCGATACCGCGATGCTGGAAGAGCGCGGGCGCCTGCTGGAAACCCTGCAGACCCTGCTAGACGCGGTCAACCATGCATCGCGCGAGCAACGCGGCGCCATCGACGCACTGGTCTCGACCTCGGCCGAGCTGCTGGAGCGGGTGGGCAGCCGCTTCAGCGCGCAGGTCGAAGGCGAGGCCGGCCGGCTCGACGCCGCCGCCGCGCACGTCAGCGGCAGCGCGCTGGAAGTGGCAAGCCTGGGCGAAGCGTTCGGCGACGCGGTGCAGGCGTTCGGCGACGCTACCGGCAGCCTCAACGAGCGCCTGCAGGGCATCGAATCGGCGCTGGAGAAATCGCTTGCGCGCAGCGACGAGCAGCTGGCGTACTACGTGGCGCAGGCACGCGAAGTGATCGAGCTGAGCATGCTGTCGCAGAAGCAGATCATCGGCCAGCTGCAGCAACTGGCCGGCGCCCGCGACGGGGCATCCGGCGCATGAGCGACGAGATCGAGTTCGATGCCGAATCCAGCGCCACCACCTGGGCCGCGTTCGGCGACCTAATGTCGGTGCTGCTGGGCGCGTTCGTACTGATCCTGGCCAGCGTCATCGGCATCCAGCTGCTGCTGCACAACCGGCTGGACGAGGAAGTGAAGCAGCGCCAGGCCGAGGCCGCGCGGCTGAAGACCCTGGAACAGGCACTGGCCGCGCCGCTGGCGGCCGGCCGGGTGACCGTGATCGACGGCCGCATCGGCATCAGCGGCAGCGTGCTGTTCGCGCTCAACTCCGACCAGCTGCAGCCCGAAGGCCGCGAACTGCTGCAGAGCATCGCCACGCCGCTGCGCGACTACCTGGCCGCGCGCGAGGAGATCCTGATGGTCAGCGGCTTCACCGACAACCAGCCGGTGCGCGCGGCCAACGCCCGCTTCGCCGACAACCTGGAACTGTCGGCGGCGCGCGCGCTCACCGTCACCCGCACCCTGATCGCCGACGGCGTGCCGTCCGCGTCGGTGTTCGCCGCCGCGTTCGGCGCCGAGCAGCCGGTAAGCACCAACGACGACGAAGCCGGCCGCGCCCGGAACCGCCGCGTGGAGATCGCGCCGATCCCGCGCCGCACGCCCGATGGCAAGGCCCATGCCCGCTGAAACCGGCGACGTCCACGCGCGGCTGGAGGCCTGGCGCCGGAACGGTGCCGACCGCATCGATCCGCTGCGCTTCGCGGTGATGAGCGCGCTGGCGCGGCATGCGGCGCGCCACGACGGCGCGCTGCGGCAGCGCCTGGATGCGCGCCTGCAGGCGCTGGCCGATGCCTATGCCGCACTGCCGCCACCGGGCGCTGCGCGGCCACCCACGCGCGCGGCCGGGGCCGGCCCCTTGCGGCAGTTGCTGGACCGGTTCGGCCATGCGCGGCCCGCAGATGCACCCGTGCAGGCCATCGCCCCGCTTGCGCCCGGTGCAGCGGGCGATGCCGGCGACGCAGCGCCGGTCGTCGATCTGGCCGCGCCGATGCCGGTACTGGACGAGTTCCAGCAGCTGTGGACCCGCATCCGCATCGATGGCCTGCTGCGGCACTGCCTCGACGGCCTGCCCGAGGACGCCGGCCCGCTGCATTCCAGCGTGCTCACCTACCGCGCCATGGCGCTGATGCGCGAGGTCTGCCCGGATTACCTGCAGCATTTCGTCGCCTACACCGACGCGTTGTCGTGGCTGGAACAGCTCGGCGGCAGCGCGGCCACCGGCGGCGACGCCGATGGCGCGGCCGCTCCGCGCAGACCCGCACGCACGGGCGGACGCAGGAAGAAGTAGGCCGCACCTGTCCGCTCCGGTGCCATGGGTTGTCACATCAGCCGGCGCACGTCCGTCACACTGCTTCCCGGGCCCGGCACTCTGCCACGATGGCGAGAACTTCCATGAAGAACCCTGCGTTGCTGTCCTGCACGACACTCCTGCTGTGGAGCCTGTGCGCTGCCGCACAACCGGCCGCGGCGTCCGCTTCCACCGCGGCGCCGGCATCCACGCTCCAGGCGCGCATTTCCAGAGTCGAGCAGGGGCTTTCCACGCGCATCGTGGTCAAGGGTTCGCCGCAGCGGAGGATGGCGCTGGAACAACGCATGGCCTTCCACCGGGTGCCGGCGGTCAGCATCGCGCTCATCGACCAGGGCCGGATCGCGTGGGCGCGCGCCTATGGCGTGGCCGATGCCGCCAGCCAGCAGCCCGCCACCACCACCACGCGCTTCCAGGCCGGCTCCATCAGCAAACCGCTCAGCGCCCTGGGCGCGCTGCGTCTGGTCGAGCAGGGCCGGCTCTCGCTGGACGCGGACGCGAACGGCCAGCTGGCTTCGTGGAAGATTCCGCAGAACGCGTTCACCCGCGCCGGCACGATCAACCTGCGCAGGCTGCTCAACCACGGCGCCGGGGTGACGGTGCACGGCTATGACGGCTACGCACCGGGGCAGCCGTTGCCCACGCTGCTGCAGGTGCTCGATGGCATCGCACCGGCGAACTCCGAGCCGGTCCGCGTCGATATCGCGCCCGGAAGCACGTGGCGCTATTCGGGCGGCGGTTACAGCATCGTGCAGTTGATGATGACCGAAGCCAGCGGGCAACCGTTCGACCGGTACCTGGAAACGGCGGTCCTGCAGCCCTTGGGCATGGCGCACAGCACCTATGCCGTGCCGCTGCCGGAAAGTGTGGCCAGCCAGGCAAGCGCCGCCCACGACGGCAACGGCCAGGTCCTCGCCGGCCGGTGGCGCCTGTACCCCGAATCCGCCGCCGCTGGCCTGTGGAGCACCCCCAGCGACCTGGCGCAGGTGATCCTGGAAGTGCAGCGGGCCGAGGCGGGCGGACCTGGCAGCATCCTGTCGCGCGACATGGTTTCGACCATGCTGACGCGCGGCCTGGGCGAGTACGGCCTGGGCTTCTTCGTCGAGGACCTGGGCGACCGCACCAGCTTCAGCCACAGCGGTGGTACCGAGGGGTTCCGCTCGCAGCTCTATGGCTATACCCGCTCCGGGCAGGGCGTGGTGATCATGGCCAACAGCATCAATGGCGCCGCATTGATCGACGAGATCCTGTGCAGCATCGCCGCCGAGTACGGCTGGCCCGAGTTCCAGGTCGTCGAGAAGACGGCCATTCCGACCGACGTGGCGACCAACCGGCTGCTGGCCGGCGACTATCGGCTGCTCGACCAGCCCGCCCACGTCGTCGCCGAAGGCGAACGCCTCTACTTCCAGAGCGATCTGTTCGGCGCGGGGCGGATGGAACTGTTCCGCGAGTCGGAGGATTCCTTTTTCATGACCGCCCAGGACATGAGCATCCGCTTCCGGCAGGACGGTGCCGGCACGATCGCGGGATTCGACCTGGTCCGCGGCGCGGGGACCTATACGGCGCACAGGACGCGTTGAGGCGGAAAGGCCTGCCATCGCCGCGGTCTTCCGCCTGCAGGCCCGCACGGACGACCCCGCGACGCACCGGCCCGCCAGCGCGGGATCGGCTGGCGCGCCTTCTTCCCGTATCCGGCCGGGCCGGGTTCTGCGGCGGGCTCAGGTATCGCGGAAGCCGTAATCGAAGGTGTAGTGGTGCCTGCCGTCGACGATGTCGATGGCGATGCGGCCGTGCAGGCCGGCCAGCTCGCCGGTGCCGCTGTCGGGCACCACGGTGAGGTCGAGCCGGGGCGCGCCGCGGTCCATGACACCGTTGTGCTGGGCATGGAAGCTGCCACGGCGGCCGTCGAGCGTGCCTTCGATGCGTTCCAGGGCGACGTAGGCGCCGGAGCCGGATACCGGCGACATCATCGCCAGCATGTGCACCACGCTGCTGGCGTCCAACGGGCCATGGAAGCGCTTGTCGAAACGCACATGGCCGACGACCGCGCCGCCGCCGATGTCCAGCGATTCCTGCGGGACGCGCGTGATGTCGAACTCGCCCTTGGCCTGCATGACGGGATTCCCGGGTTGGCAAGGAAAGCAGTTTAGGCAGGGACCGCGCATGCCGCCATTGCCGGTGCCGGCGCTACCCGCAAAGCCCACGGTGGACCATCAGCGGAACCAGATCTTCAGCGTCACGTACATTCCATAACCCAGCGCCAGCACCAGCCACACCAGAAACAGAACGTTGGCCCAGTACGCGCCCGCATGCGCGACCAGCGTATACACCTGCCCGGCGCAGCCCTTGCCGAGGCAAGGTATCTGGCCCCGCGCCAGCGCGCGCATGACGGCGAACAGCGCATAGCCCGCCACGCCGGCGGTCATCAGGAAGCCCACCGGCCCCACCAGCCCCTGGGTCGGCGCGCCGTTCTCGTCGAAGGGCGCTTTCTGGAGCTGCTTCTGCCCGAACCGGTACCAGGCAAATCCGAGCAGGAGCAGGGACGAGTAGTAGAGGAAGTCACGCATGTCGTCGCGGTACCGTGGCCGGCCAATCCGCAGTATGGCGGCAAGCGCAACCGCTGCCTGTGGCGCCATGCACGGATCGGCGGACAAGGTGCCTGCTTCCTGCGGTTGCACGGCCCGGCGCTGTCCGCGCATGCGCAGGCCGGTCGCCTCCGACCCGTCGTCGCGAAGCGATGCGCTGACCCGGCCGCGTTCGTACGTCATGCCGGGGAGAACCCGCGCGGCGCCTGGAATGTCGCGGCGAATCCGCTGCGGCAGTGGCGCCCGGGTTTTACCGGAAGGCACGGGTGTTTGCGTCGCTCCTGCGTCCGGCTTGCCTTCGCGGACGACGGCAAGGGCGCGGTCACCCGCGCCCTTGCGTCGATCATCAAGCGGTCCCGCCGCTCAGGCGGCGGTATCCACCAGCACCAGTTCGGCATCTTCCAGCGCGCGGACGGTGATGCTGCCCTCGCCGGCAATGGCGGCGCCGTCGCGGGCTTCGAGCGGCACGCCGTTCACTTCCACCTTGCCGGTGTTGGGCACCAGGTAGCCGTGGCGGGTGGCGTCGCGGAAGTGATACTCGGTGCTCTCGCCGGCCTTCAGCGACGCGCCCAGTACGCGGGCATCGGCGCGGATCGGCAGGGCCTCCTCGTCACCCTGCATGCCACTGGCCAGGGCGATGAAGCGACCGGAGCGCCCGCCCTTGGGGAAGGGCTTGGTACCCCATGCCGGCGCACCGCCGCGCGCATCCGGGATGATCCAGATCTGGAAGATGCGGGTCACCCCCGGCTCCAGGTTGTACTCGGCATGGCGGATGCCGGTGCCGGCGCTCATCACCTGCACGTCGCCGGCTTCGGTACGGCCCTTGTTGCCCTGGTCGTCCTGGTGGCTGATGGCGCCCTCGCGCACATAGGTGACGATCTCCATGTCGGCATGCGGATGCGGCGGGAAGCCGGTGCCGGGCTGGATGGTGTCGTCGTTCCACACCCGCAGGGCGCCCCAGTGGACGCGCGCCGGGTCGTGGTAGCCGGCAAAGGAAAAGTGGTGCCTGGCATCCAGCCAACCGTGGTTGGCTCCGCCAAGGGTGGCAAACGGGCGACGCTCGATCATGGTCCTGTCCTGCGGGGTGGTTGCGATGGGGGCCAGTCTAGGCACGCGCCTTTACATTCGGAATGGAAGGAATGAAAAGACATTCTTTCCATTTATGCCATGATCCAATCTCCTCCCCCCGCGGTCTCCGCCATGAGCCAACTGCCCGACCTGGAAGCCTGGGCCATCTTCGCCAGGGTCGCCGAGGCCGGCTCCTTCGCCCGTGCGGCCGAAGCGCTGGGGCTGTCGCAGGCCACCGTGTCCAAGGCCATCACCCGGCTCGAAGCGCGCATCGGCACCACCCTGTTCCACCGCACCTCGCGGCGCATGTCGCTGACCGATGCCGGTGCCGCGGCGCTGGAGCGCGCCGCACGCATCCTCGACGAGGGCGAGGCGGTGGAGGCCGAGGTCGCCGACCGTTCGACCACGCTGCGCGGACTGGTGCGGGTGGCCGCGCCGATGTCGTTCGGCGTGGCGCAGCTGGCGCCGCTGCTGCCCGCATTCATGCGCGCGCATCCGGACGTGGAACTGGACATCCAGCTCAGCGACGCGCAGGTGGACCTGGTAGCCGAGCGCTTCGACCTGGCGCTGCGTATTTCCACCCTGGCCGACTCCAGCCTGCGCGCGCGCCGCCTGTGCCAGGTGCGGATCCTGCTGGTCGGCGCGCCGGGCTACTTCGCCGAACACGGCCGGCCGCAGCATCCGCGCGACCTCGCCGGCCACCGTGGCTTCCAGTACAGCTACACGCGCGGCGGCAACACCTGGCGCTTCCGCCATCCCCGCCACGGCGAGTACGCGCAGACCGTGCCGCGCCAGTTGCAGGCCAACAACGCCGAAGTGTTCGCCACCGCACTGCGCGGCGGGCTCGGGCTTGCCCTGCAACCGGAGTTCATGGTCTGGGAAGACCTGCGCGCCGGCCGCCTGGAAACGGCGATGGATGACTGGCAGGTGGAGCCGATCGCGCTGCACATCGTCACCCCGCCCGGCCTGCGCCGCCCGGCGCGCGTGCAGCGGCTGATCGACTACCTCGCCGCCGGGCTGGAACGTGCGCCGTGGGCGACGGGCGCGGGTGCAGGCCGTTAACCTCGCGGCTGGACGAGGACCACGGAGAAGGCGATGCACCTGGCGATGGGCATGCTGCTGGCGGGCCTGCTGCTGGTGGTGGCTGGAACCGCGGGCGCGACCGCGCAGGTACAGGACCGGATCTTCATCGAAGGCCGCGACTACGCGCTCGACACCAATCCGCTGGAAGGCCAGCTGCGTGATCGCCCCGGTTTCCCGCCGGAGAATGTCTCGCGCAGCACCGCCAACTGGCGCGGTTACGTGGCGCACTGGGCGATAGATGGTGACCGGCTGCTGCTGCGCAGGGTCGAGGTACGCCTGTACGACCGCCAGACTGAACAGGAAAGTGTCATCGACCTGCTGCCGGAGCTTTTCCCCTCGGGCGCGCCGGTGGCCACCACCTGGTACAGCGGTGCGCTGATCGTCCCCGATGGGCGCCTGGTCGATTACGTGCACATGGGCTATGGCTCCACCCATGCGCACTACCGCGTCTACCGCATCGCCAGGGGCCGGGTGCTCGAGGCGCTGTCGATGGGTGCGGAGCAGTTCCGCGTCTGGCGCGAGCGGAAGTTCCAGGCGTTCAGACAGACCGCGCAGTACCGCGAAGCCGTGGCCGCCGCCCGCAAGCAGGGCGACAGCATGAGTGCGGAGGAGATCGACGGTTTCCTGCGCGGCTTTTATGCCGAGGAGTACCTGGGGCGGTAGGAGCTGACTTCAGTGAACGCCTATCGCGAGCGGCCCAGACGCTGCGCCAGGCCCGACCAGCGGCTGGCGTGGCGCGACAGCGCCGCTTCGATCACCGCCGCGTCGCCGGCCACGTGCACGGCGTGGCGCGCGCGGGTGATGCCGGTGTAGAGCAGTTCGCGGCTGAGCACGCGGTTGTCGCGGCGCGGCAGTTGCAGCCAGACCTCGTCGAACTCCGAGCCCTGCGCCTTGTGCACGGTCATGGCGAAGGCGCTTTCGTGCGCGGGCAGCGCCGCCGGGTGGAACGGGCGCGGATCGTCCGGATCGTCGCCGGGGAACCAGGCGGTGGTGCCATGGGTACCGCCCTCGCTACGCAGGCAGATGCCGACATCGCCGTTGAACAGGCGGTGGCGATAGCTGTTCTCGGTGACCAGCAGCAGGCGCCCGTGGAAGTGCGCGGCGGCACCCCGCGCGGCGCCGCCGGCGAGCAGCTCCTCGATGCGCGCATTGAGCCCGCGTGCGCCCTGCGGGCCTTCGCGCACGGCGGTGAGCAGCCGCAGGCGCCCGGCCAGGGCCAGGGCCTGCGCCGGCGTCTGCGCGCTCGCCAGCGCCTCCCAGTAGCGCTGCAGCGGTTCGCGCCAGGCCTGCAGCGGATCGTCTTCGTTCTCGTGGAAGTGCACGCCGGGCAGCTGCGCGTCGCGCAGCAGCGACAGCGCGCGCGCGGCGTCACCCTCGCGCATCGCCGCGGCCAGTGGCGCCAGCCGCAGCGCCTCGCTCTGCCGGTAGCCACGCTGCAGCTGCACGCGGGTGCCGGCAAAACCGCTGGCCGGGGCCGCGATCGCCGCCGCCGGCAGGCTGCCCAGCAGGCCCTGCAACGCCTGTGCGTCGTCGGGCGCGATGCGTGTGCCGTCGCCGGCGGCGCGCAGGATCGCGCCGAGCACGTCGCCGGCTTCCACCGAAGGCAGCTGGTCGGGATCGCCCAGCAGCACCAGCCGGGTACCGCTGGCCACCGCCTCGACCAGCTTGGCCATCAGCGGCAAGTCGATCATCGATGCCTCGTCGACCACGAGGGTGTCGTATGGCAGCGGGTTGTCGGCATGGTGGCGGAAGCGCGGCGAATCCGGGACCACCCCCAGCAGGCGATGCAGGGTGGTGCCGGTGGTCGGCAGCTGCGCGCACAGCGCCGGGTCAACGCCCTGCTGCGGCAGCTTCTGCACGGCATTGCGCAGGCTCTCGGCCATGCGCTCGGCGGCGCGCCCGGTCGGCGCGGCCAGGGCCACGCGCGGCGGCGCGCGGCCGTCGGCACGGGCCTGCGCGGCCAACAGCACCAGCAGCCGTGCAATGGTGGTGGTCTTGCCGGTGCCGGGCCCGCCGGTGACCAGCAGCAGGGCGTGGCGCAGCGCCAGCGCGGCAGCGCGCGCCTGCTGGTCGCCAGCGGCGGGCGCATCGGCGGGGACTGACCGGGCGAACAGATCGCCCTGTACCGACGCCACGCCCGCCGCGGCATCCACGGTGCCCGGAAACAGCTGCGCGAACAGTGGCGCCAATGCCGCCGGATCGGCCCGCTCCAGCGGTGCCTGGCCGATGCGCTGCAGGCCCAGCGCCAGCCGCCGTTCGTACTCGCGGTAACGGCGCAGGTACAGCAGCCCGTGTTCCCAGGCCAGCGGCGCCTGCGCGGCCTCGGCCGCATCGTCATGCGGCTGCGCCACCCAGGGCGAGGCCTGCAGCTGGGCGATCCACGCCTGCGCGTCTGGCCAGGGCAACGGCCCTTCGAGCAGCCGCGCCGGTCGCGCCGGGTCGAACCCGGCATGGCCGTGGGCGACGGCCAGCGAAGCCAGCGCGGCGGCGGCCAGCACCGCGTCGGGGGTGTCCGGATCGAGCCGGCGCAGGCTCTGCGCCAGCGCGTGGTCGAGCGCGCGCAGCACGCCGGCCTTGCTGAGTGCGGCCAACAGGCTCATGCGCGGTCTCCCAGGCGTGCCAGCATGGCCGCGTGGGCGTCGTCGCCGCCGGCGAACAGCGCGTCCAGCGCGTGCACCAGGTCCGCCGCGAAGACATGCGCGTATACGCCCGGCGACGGCACGCGGGTCGCGTCCAGGCCACGGCAGAACAGGTAGCGGATGCCACCGAAATCACGCGCGTAGTCGTAGCCGCCGCCAAGCCGGAAGCGCAGCCAGCGGTGCAGCGCCACGGTGTAGATCAGCGCCTGCAGGTCGTACTCGCTGTGGCGCATGGCCGCCTCCAGCTGCGCCGCGGCGTAGCCGGGCAGGCGGTTGGACTTGTAGTCGAGCACGTACCAGCGCCCGTCGCGCAGGTAGGTCAGGTCGATCTTGCCGGTCATCAGTCCTTCCAGGCGGCCACGCGCGCCGAAGCCGTGGCGGCCGCGCACCACGCCATGCGCGTGCAGCACGCGCAGCAGTGCCGGCACCGCGGTGGGCTGCATGGCGAAGTGGAATTCGATTTCGGCGCGGCGCTCGCCGGGCCCCAGCGCATGCAGCGCGCCGCCCTCGGGCAGGGCCACGGTCAGGGTCTGGCCGACCAGCGCGGTGAGCAGGGCCACGCCGTCGTCGATGTCGGCCTCGGCATAGCCTTCGGCGCGCAGTGCCGCGGCGATCACTCCGGCCTGCCCCGCGGGCGCCGCGTCGCCGGGCCGCCAGCCGCTCCAGGCGCCGAATTCGGTGGTCTCCAGTGCCGCGTGCAGCACGTTGCCGAAGCGGCTGCCGGCGAAGCGCGGATCGAACGCATCCTGCGCCACCGCCGGATCCTGCACGGTCTCGTCGGCGGCCTGCGGCGGCTCGTCGGCGGCACCGCCGCTGTCCTCGGTGGCCGCGGCCGTGGTGTCGTGGCCGGCCTCGGCGTGGGCGAGCTGGGTGAAGCTGTAGACCCACCAGTCCTGCGACAGCGCGCGGCGCACGCTGCGCACCGGCGGCAACGCCGGCTCGCGCGCGGGCGGCAGGCGCGGCGGCAGCGCGTCCGCGCCACCTTCGACGATGCGGATGTCGGCGTGCGCGCCCAGGCGTTCCAGGTCGCCGAGCATCGGCCCCAGCTGCGAGCCGGGCAGCCCCGCCAGCGCGCCGCCGGCGATCCACAGCGCGTGCTCGGCGCGGGTCAGGCCGACGTACAGCAGGCGCGCGGCTTCGGCCGCGTCCTCGGCGGCAGCCTGCTGGCCGACGGCCTTCCAGTCGGCCGCGTCCTTGTCGATCTTCCAGTGCAGTACGCGCCGCTCACCGTCGTGCACGATGCGGTGGGCATCGGTGGCCGGCGCGCCGCCGTCGATGCCGACGAACGGCAGGTAGACCAGCGGGTACTCCAGGCCCTTGCTCTTGTGCAGGGTGATGACCTGGACCCGGTGCGCGTCCGATTCCAGGCGCAGCAGCTGGGTCTCGTCGCCGTCGTCGGCATGGGCGATGCGCGCCTGCAGCCAATCCAGCAGGCCATGCAGGCCGATGCTGCGGGTGCCAGCCTCCTGCAGCAGTTCGCCCAGCTGCAGGTAGTTGGTCAGGCGGCGCTCGCCGTCGACCAGCGCCAGCAGGCGTTCGGCCTGTTCCGCGCACAGGTCGGACAGCATCGCCAGCACGCCGCCACGCTGCCAGCGCTCGCGCCATTGCAGCAGGCGTTCCTGGTGCGTGCGCTGGCGCTCGCCATCGTGTTCCATCGCGGCGATGCCGGTGGCGCTTTCGCCCAGCAGCACGGTGGCCAGCGCCGCGCGCAGGCGGCCTTCGTCGGCTGGCTGCAGCAGCGCCAGCAGCAGCAGGCGCAGTTCGTGCGCCTCGGCGGTGGAGAACAGGCTGTGGCGGCCGGCCGCGACCGCCGGGATCGCCGCCGCCGCCAGCGCCTGCTGGATGCGCGTGGCCTCGCGGTGCGAGCGCACCAGCACGGCGATGTCACCCGGGCGCAGCGCGCGACCGTCGACCCGCGCCCTGTCCTGGCGTGCGGCGGACAGCACGCGGTGGATGTCGGCCACGCAGGCCAGGGTGGCGGCGTGGCGCGAGTCGTCGGCCTTGAGCGGCTTGCCGTCGGCATCGGCGTCGATCAGGTGCAGGGTCAACGCCGGGGCCGGGGCGCCATCGAGCAGGTAGTCGGCATCGCCCCGCTTGCTGCCGGCCTGCACCGGTTCGAAACGGATCCGCGGATCGACGAAGGCACGGTCGCCGGCGTTGGCGTACAGCGCGTCGATCGCGCGCAGCAGGCCGGGGCGCGAGCGGAAGTTGTGCGCCAGCCGCGGTGCCTCGGCGGCGCGTTCGCGGGCCTGCAGGTAGGTATGCACGTCGCCGCCGCGGAAGCCATAGATGGCCTGCTTGGGATCGCCGATCAGGA
The DNA here is from genome assembly GCF_001431595.1 of Stenotrophomonas acidaminiphila. Classification (GTDB taxonomy): domain Bacteria; phylum Pseudomonadota; class Gammaproteobacteria; order Xanthomonadales; family Xanthomonadaceae; genus Stenotrophomonas; species Stenotrophomonas acidaminiphila. The sequence continues at coordinate 6,527 of NZ_LDJO01000036.1, read as the reverse complement.
ACAGCGCGGCGGCGGCGGGCGGTTCGGCGAACACGCGGCGGAAGATGTCCCACTGCCGCGGGTCGGTGTCCTGGAATTCGTCGACCAGGGCGAAGCGGTACTGCGCACGCAGGCGTTCGGCCAGCGCCGCGCCGGCTTCGCCGTCCAGCGCCGCATGCACGCCGTCGATCAGGTCGTCATAGGTCTGCACGCGGTACTGCTGCTTGTGCCGTGCCAGGCACTGGCGGGCTTCATCGCGCAGCGCATGCAGCAGGGCGATGGACTGCTGCATGCGCCACTCGCCGAAGCGTGCCTGTGCCTGCGCGTAGTCGGCGATCAGCGGCTGCAGCGGCGACACCGGGGTGCTGCCGGCCTTGGCCTTGACGGTCCTGGCGGTGAGCGCGTCGAGGGTCAGCCGCTGCAGCCGGTCATCCAGCCCGGCATCCGGATCCGGATGCCGGGCCCACTGCAGCAGTTGCCGGAACAGCGGTTCGATCCACTCGGCCTTGTAACTGCTCCTGTTGAGCACGCCGCCTTCCAGCGCGGCGCGCAGTTGGTGCAGGTACGCCTCGCCATGCGTGGCCAGCCCGGCGGCAAGGCGCCCGGCGGCGGCATCGCGCAGCGGGCGGGGATCGTCCAGCGGGGCCGGCGGCAGCGCCGGCAGCAGCGGCAGGTCGGCGACCAGCACCGGCAGGTCGGCCGCCAGCGCGTCCGGGCTTTTCCACAGGCCGGTCAGGGCCGCCAGCGCATCGGCGCGGGCGGCATGCTGGCGCCACAGGTCGGCGGCGAGCCCGGCGTGGAGCTGGCGGGTGTTGGTCAGCAGTTCCGGCGCAGCGAAGCTGTGGCCGCTCTCCAGCGCGTGTTCGGCCAGCACCCGGGTGCAGAAGCCGTGGATGGTGAAGATCGCCGCCAGGTCGGTTTCCTCGGCGGCGATGCGCAGGCGCCGGGCCAGCTGCGCGGCGGTTTCCGTGCCCTGCTGCAGGTGGCGCTGCAGGATGGCGGCGGTCAGCGCGGCCTCGTTGCCGTCGCCCGGCCCCGGCACGGCGTCGGCCAGCCGCGCGGCCAGGTCCAGGCGCTCGCGGATGCGCCGGCGCAGTTCCTGGGTGGCCGCGTCGGTGAAGGTCACCGCCAGGATCTGGCCCATGCGCAGGTTCTGCTCCACCACCAGGCGGGTGAACAGGGTGGCCAGGGTGAAGGTCTTGCCGGTACCGGCGCTGGCCTCGATCAGGCGCAGGCCGTCCAGCGGCAGGTCCAGGTACGGGTCGGTCGCAAGCGGCGCGGCGCTCATGCGCGGTCCTCGCTGCCGGCCGGCACCCGGCCCTCGCGCAGTGCGGTGAACACCAGCAGGCTGTTGTGGATAAATCTGTTGGTAGTGGCTGGATCGGCGAACGGATCGGCGCCGCGCAGCGCCAGCTGCAGGGCTTCGCCATCGCGCTCGCCCCAGCTGCGCTCGCTGCCATGCCACTTCTCGCGCGCGGTCTTTTCGCGTGCGTCCGGATCGGCGTTGTAGATCGCCCAGCCGGTGTACGGGGCAAACGGCAGCGGCGCCTGCAGCCCCTGCCAGCGCAACTGCAGCAAGGCTTTCAGCGCCGACCTGGCCTGTTCAGCGGGTGGCGGCGGCAGGACGTGCGGACCGAAACCGCCATCGCCGGCATCAATGAACTGCAGCAGGGGCAGCGGCACCCCGGCGGCATTGGCCAGCAGCCAGTCCAGGCCGCTGCGCAGCACCCAGGCCACGCCCGGCGCACCGGCCTGCAGGCGTGGCAGTCCCTGTGGATGAATCTGTGCGACACGACCGTGAACGATGCTGTCGTCGATCGCCACTTCCAGCCGCTGCGACTGCAGCGGCGTGCCGTCGTACCACTGCGCGAAGCTGTCCGCGCACGGGCGGATGCGGCCCAGCAGCTGTTCGAACTGTTGCCGGCCGAGCGCTCCGGACGGCAGCAGCGCGCGCGCGCGCAGGCGTTCGTACAGCCCCTGCTCGCGGCCCTCCAGCAGCGCGGCGAGCACCTGCTGCTGCAGCGTGCCGTGCTCGCGCCCGCGTTCGGGCAGCACCAGCGGTTCGACATCGTCGCTGGCCTCGATCTCGCCCCCCAGGCGCAGGCCCAGGCGCTGTTCGAGGAACTGCCCGGCCGGATCTGCCAGGAAACGGCGCAGCGCATCCAGCGACACGCCGGGCTCGCGCAGGGCAGCGGGCAGCGGCGCATCCAGCACGCCGGCCGACCACGGCGACAGCTGCCCGCGCTGGCCACCGACCGCGCCGGCGGCCGGGTGCCACTGGCGGCGATAGCTGAAACGCCGCGGCTCGCCATCGCCACCGAACGCGGCCGGGGCGAAGGGTTGCAGCGGATGGCGCACGACCATGGCCTGGCGCGCGGCCGCCGGATCGGCGTGGCAGGCGGCCACCGCATCGATCAGCTCGCTGACCAGCACCGAGGGCTCGCGCACGCTGCCGTCGCGCGCGTCGGCACCGAGGTAGCTCAGGTAGAACACGTCCTGCGCCGAGGCCAGCAGCTGCAGGAACAGGAAACGGTCGTCCTCGCGCAGCGAGCGGTCGCCATGACGGCGACGCGCGGTGCCGAGTTCGGCGGTGAGCCGGCTCAGGCCGGCGGCCGGGTCGCGGCGCGGGAAATCGCCGTCGTTCAGGCCCAGCACGCAGATCGCGCGGAACGGCAGCAGCCGCATCGGCACCATGCGGCCGAAGCTGACGCCGCCGGTGAGCAGCGGCGCGCGGGTGTCGGCCTCGGACAGCACCGCGGAAAAATGCGCGCGCACCACTTCGGCCGGCACCGGGGCCTCGAAGCCGGCGCGGGCGGCTTCGCCGGCGAACTCGTCCACCAGCTTGCGCAGGCGTTCGAGCGCGCGCTGGGTGGACGGCTCGGCCGGGGCGTCCGGCAGCAGCGCGGCCAGCAGCCCGAGCAGGCGCTCGCGCCACTGCGCCGGAGGCAGCGCCTCGGCCAGCATCTTCTGGTGGCGGGCGAGCACCCGCAGCAGGCGGATCAGCGCATCGAGCGCGGCCAGTGCGCTGCCCTCCAGCTCCGGCCACGGCGCGACCCCGGCCAGGTCGTCATCGCTGCCGCTGGCGTGGCCCAGCAGCAGCCGGTCCAGCGCGAACTGCCAGGTGCAGGCGTCGTCGGCCGGCGCCTGGTGCTGGCCGCGATGCGCCGCATCCAGCCCCCAGCGCGCGCCGGCGGCCTGCAGCCAGCCGTGCAGGCGCTCGAACGCGGCCGCATCCAGTCCGGCGGCGGCGGCCAGCGGCGGGCTGGCGAGCAGGTCGAGGATCTCGTTGAGGCCGAAGCGCGAGACCGGCAGCCCCAGCAGCTGCACGAACACCTCGGCCAGCGGCTCGCCCTGCAGCGGACTGGCATCGGCCAGCGCCCACGGGATATGGCCCTCGCCGCCACCGCGGCCACCGAACACCGATTCCAGGTACGGCACGTAGGGGTCGATGTCCGGCGCCAGCACCGCGATCTCGCGCGGCTGCAGCGGCGGGTCGAAGCGCGGATCGTCCAGCAGCGCGCGCAGCTGGTCGTGCAGTACCTGCATTTCGCGCAGGCGGGTATGGCAGGCGTGGACCTGCACGCTGGGGTCGTCCACCCGCAATGCCGGGCGCAGTGGCGCCGGCGGCCGCGCGCGGCGGTGGAACAGGTCGGCCTGCAGGCGATGCAGCAGGCTGTCGCTCAGCCCGCCCTGGTCCAGCGTCGGCCCCTCGCGGCGCTCCGGATCGGCATAGGCGGCGATTTCGCCGGATGGGTGCACCACCTCGTAACTGCCCAGCACCGCCATGAAGTCGCGCCCGGCCGCGCCCCAGGCCTGCAGCAGCGGGTTCTCGCCGGCGGCGCTGCCGAACGGGTCGTCGATGCCGCCGCGCAGCCGCTCGGCCAGGGTCTGCAGGTCGCCCCAGTAGGCACGCGTGGGCGTGGGCAGGTAGAAATGCAACGTACCGACCCGCGCCTGGGTGGCGATCACCCGCAGTACGTCGGGCGAGACGTTGAGCGTGGCGAATGCGAACAGCCGCGACGGCAGGCCGCGCGGCAGCGGCTGGCCGGCGCCCTCGAACCGCGCCAGATAGTCGTTGATGCGGCGCGCGCGGTGCTGCTGGCCAGCGGCGATATGGCGCCACAGGATGGCCTGCGGGTCGGCGGCGTCGGCGCCGGCCTCCCAGCGCAGCAGCCAGTCGCGGCGCCAGGCCTGGTACTTCTCGAACACCCCGCCCAGTTCGGTAGCCAGCGACCAGGCCCGCAACGGGTCGTCGCCGCCGGGCGCATTGCCGGCCAGGTAGGCGCGCAGCGCGGCCATTGCCGGCTGCCGCATCAGCGCCGCGTCGGTCAGCGCCGCGTACAGCCGCCAGTGCAGCCCGGCCGCGCCCAGGTCGTCCTGCTCGCCGGGCACGTTTTCCTTCAGCGCGCGGGCGACGAACTCGCCGGGCGTGAGGAACTCGAGGTTGGCGGCGATGCCGTACTCGGCGGCCAGCGTGGACTGCAGCCAGCGGCGCATCGCCACCTGCGGGATCAGCACCGTGTCGGCCGCCAGCAGCGGCCGGCCCGGATCGGGCTCGCGCAGCGCGTGGGCGAGCAGCGAGGCAAGCACGTCCAAGGCGTTGGAGTGGTAGAGGCGGAAGTCCGCGGAGGCGTCGGGCATGGCCGCGCCATTGTGCCGGAGCGGCGTCGCGTTGACTGCGACGCGCGCCGGCGCGACGTGGACGTGGACGTGGCGGTGATCGGCGGTGGATGGCGCGGGTCGCGTGGTGTCCGCCACGGACGTGGGCACGCGCCGCCGCTGCGCGTGTGACGACACCAGGGAGACTGGGCGTTCCGCGCATGGTCACTGACGCGCGCCGCCGGTACGGCGACAATACTGCACGGTCCAGTTCTCTTTTGTTCAGGCGGACCCGATAATCCTGCCACGTTGGTTTTCCGTTAAAGGCCGCCATGTCCCTTCCCCGGACACCCCTGGTGCAGTTGTCCGACGTCCGCATCGACCGCGGCGGGCGCACGATCCTGCGCGACGTTTCGCTGGACGTGCCGCGTGGCAGCATCACCGCCGTGCTCGGCCCCTCGGGCACCGGCAAGTCGACGCTGCTGGCGGCGCTGACCGGCGAGTTGCGCCCGGTCAGCGGCCAGGTGCGCCTGTTCGGGCAGGACATCCCGCAGGGCAACCGCGCGCTGCTGGAGATGCGCAAGAACATCGGCGTGCTGCTGCAGGGCAACGGCCTGCTGACCGACCTGACGGTCGCCGAGAACGTCGCCCTGCCGCTGCGGACCCACACCCGCCTGGCCGAGCCGGTGCTGCAGCGCCTGGTGCGGATGAAGCTGCACGCGGTGGGCCTGCTGGCCGCGGCCGAGGCGTGGCCGCGCGAACTGTCCGGCGGCATGGCGCGGCGCGTGGCGCTGGCCCGCGCGCTGGCGCTGGACCCGCCGCTGATGATCTACGACGAGCCGCTGACCGGGCTGGACCCGATCGCCTCCGGGGTGATCATGAGCCTGATCCAGCGCCTGAACCACAGCCTGGGGCTGACCAGCGTCATCGTCAGCCACCACGTGCACGAGACCCTGCCGATCTGCGACCAGGCGCTGGTCATCGCCAACGAGGGCATCGTGTTCTCCGGTACGCCGGAGCAGTTGCAGGCCAGCAGCGACCCGCTGGTGCGGCAGTTCCTGCACGGCCAGCCCGATGGCCCGATCCCGTTCGATGCCGCCCCGCGGCCGAGGGTTGCCTGATGCCGTTCGTTTCCTCGATCCGCTCGCTGGGCCGCGCCGGCCTGTTCTCGCTGACGGTGCTGCGCGGCTCGCTGCCGACCCGCGACTTCCTGGCCGAGCTGACCCGCGAGATCTACAAGATCGGCGCGCGCTCGCTGCCGATCATCGCCGTGGGCGGTGCCTTCGTCGGCCTGGTGCTGACCCTGCAGGGCTACCGCACGCTGACCACGTTCGGCGCCGCCGACGCGCTGTCCACCCTGCTCGGGCTGTCGCTGTACCGCGAACTGGCGCCGGTGCTGACCGCGCTGCTGTTCATCGGCCGCGCCGGCAGTTCCATCGCCGCCGAGCTGGGGCTGATGCGCGCCACCGACCAGATCAAGGCGCTGGAACTGATGGCCATCGACCCGGTGGCCAAGGCGGTGGCGCCGCGCTTCTGGGCGGCGGTGCTGACCGTGCCGCTGCTGACCGGCGTGTTCTGCTCGCTGGCCATCACCGGCGGCTGGTTCGAAGCGGTGAAGGTGCTGGGCCAGGACAACGGCACGTTCTGGTCGGGGCTGCGCAACAGCGTCGACTTCTGGGACGACTTCGCCGTGGCCCTGCTCAAGTCGGCGATCTTCGGCGGCACCGCGGCACTGGTCGCGGCCTACGTCGGCTTCCATGCCGAGCCCACCATCGAAGGCACTTCGGTGGCCACCACCCGCGCGGTGGTGAACGCCTCGCTGCTGGTGCTGATGTTCAACTTCGTGCTTTCCGCACTGATGTTCCATTGATGCCAATCCCTGCCGGGGACCCGCACGTTCCGGTGCGGGGATCCGACGAACAACCCGCTTCGCCGGCACCGGCGAGGCA